>NZ_JAWJZH010000001.1:2400000-3000000 GCF_033063295.1 Nitrosomonas sp. Is35 | reverse complement strand
GCGCGGATCTTCCCGCTCCGTTATGGCGGCCAGCGCAAATCCTTCCGGCACATTCATTGGCATATCTTTCATCGAATGCACCGCGATGTCGGCCCGGCCGTCTTCCAATGCCTGTTCGAGCTCTTTAATGAACAGGCCTTTTCCACCAATTTTTGCTAAGGACTGATCCAGTATTTGATCGCCGCGTGTTGTCATCCCAAGTATGCTGACTTCAGTTTGCGGGTATAATTCGCCGAGACGTTTTTGGATAAATTTGGCTTGCCACATAGCGAGTAAACTTTCCCGCGATGCAATGACGATTTTCTGTGGAGATAAAAGTGAGTTGGGCATTAATAGTATAAAATGAAAAAATTACAAAAAATTTTGTATGATGATTATTTTAGCATGGCCGGTACGGACTTTGCGTGTTGCAAGCGCGCGCCGGATTCTTTTTTGATCGTGGGTATGTAATGCGATGAGCGCTGCTGATTCAGGGAATAATAGTGCCAATAATAAATTGGTGAATGATAAAGACTTACCATTGCGTGAGGACATCCGCTTTCTCGGGCGCATGCTGGGCGATACGCTGCGGGAGCAAGACGGTGACAGCGCTTTTGAACTGGTCGAGAATATACGCCAGACCGCGATTCGTTTTCATCGAGATCAGGACCCCAAGGCGCGTGAGGAGCTGGATGCGATACTTAACCGTTTGAGCGATGAGAACGCCTTGCCTGTTGTTCGCGCCTTCAGTTATTTTTCATTGCTTTCCAATATCGCCGAAGATGTTCATCACAACCGGCGGCGGCGTGCGCATTTGCGCGCAGAATCCCCGCTGCAGGAAGGCAGTTTGACGCTGGCGCTTGAACGTGTGCTAACCAGCAGCAACAATGCCCCCGCTATCCTTTTCGATTTCTTTAAGAAAGCCGTCGTCTCGCCGGTTCTAACAGCGCATCCGACAGAAGTGCAGCGGCGCAGTATATTGGACTGTCAGCTCACCATTGAGCGGTTGTTAAGAGAACGGGCGCGGACGGAGCTGACACCCAACGAATTGCGTCATAATGAAGAAAATTTACGGGCAACCATTGAAATTCTGTGGCAAACGCGCATGCTGCGGCCAAGCCGGTTATCGGTTAACGATGAAATCGAAAACGGTTTGACTTTTTACAGTTATACGTTCTTGGCCGAAATCCCTTATATCTATGCAAAAATTGAGGATTTTCTCGAACGTCGTTTAAATCAAAGCGAAATTCCTGCGGTTTCCTCATTTTTACGCATCGGCAGCTGGATCGGCGGCGATCGCGACGGCAATCCTTTTGTTACACATGATGTCATGTTGCGGGCGGTTGAACGTCAATCATCGGTCGCACTGGACTATTACATTGATGCGGCACAAAAAATTGGCCGCTCGATGAGTTTGACCGAGCAATTGGTTGAAGTCAGTGATGATGTCAAGAAATTGGTGGCTACCGCACCCGATATTCCTAATCGATCCGATGAGCCCTATCGGCGGATTTTTCTTAGTATCGGTGCGCGTTTGGTTGCAACCGCCAGACAATTCGGGCACCAAGTCTTGCAACTCAGCTCGGCGGAAAAGAGGGAACCTTATGCCGACTGCGCAGAGTTTTTGCGCGATCTCGATACCATCATTGCCTCATTGAAACAGCACAAATCCGCCTGGATTGCTCGCGGAGCATTACGCAATTTGCGCCGCGCCGCGGATGTGTTCGGATTTCATTTAACTCCGCTGGATATGCGGCAACACAGCAAAATTCACGAGCAAGTGGTCAGCGAATTATTCCAGCATCACACCGGCAAGAGCGGCTACGCACAACTCGATGAAAAACAACGCACCGCATGGCTGCTGAATGAAATCGGTCAATCCCGGCCGATACTCGCCACTTATGACGGCTTTTCCGAATTGGCGCAATCGGAATTGCGCATTTTGCACTGTGCTGCTGACATTCACCGCCGGTTTGGAGGGGCCGCACTGCCGAATTACATTATTTCCATGACAACCAGCATTATCAATGTTCTGGAAGTCGCTTATCTGCTGCAGCAAGTCGGTCTGTTGCAAAGCGGTGAAACCCCGCAACTGCACCTGAATATTATTCCATTGTTCGAAACGATCTCGGATTTACGAGTTTGCGGCGAAATTATGGATCAATTATTCTCGACGCCATACTATCGCCAGCTGCTGGTTTCGCGCGGCAATGTGCAAGAAGTCATGCTCGGTTACTCGGATAGTAACAAAGACGGCGGTTTTATCACGTCGAACTGGGAAATTTATAAAGCCGAAATCGAGCTGACCAAAGTTTTTGCCAAACACAAAGTGGAGCTGCGTCTGTTTCATGGCCGCGGCGGCACGGTAGGCCGAGGGGGCGGACCCAGCTATCAAAGTATTCTGGCGCAACCGCCGGGCAGTGTGAACGGTCAAATCCGCGTTACCGAGCAAGGCGAGGTGATCAGCAGTAAATACGCCGAACCTGAAATCGGACGGCGAAATCTCGAGACGCTGGTGGCTGCGACAATGGAAGCGACACTGCTGGGTCATGATTCGCTGGGCGCGAATGCGGATCGCTATTACCGTGCGATGGAAAAACTGGCATCCGGCTCTTTTGCGGCGTATCGTGATTTGGTATACGAAACGGAGGGGTTTAAGCAATTCTTTCTGGAGTCCACACCGATCCGGGAAATGTCGGGGCTGCACATTGGCAGCAGGCCGCCGTCGCGTAAGAATTCCGATGCGATTGAAGATTTACGCGCGATTCCCTGGGTATTCAGCTGGAGTTTAAGCCGGATGATGCTGCCGGGATGGTATGGGTTTGGTCATGCGGTGGAAGCTTTTGTCAATCATCAGGATCAGAATGGTCAAGGGTTGGCGTTATTGCAGGAGATGTACCGGGAATGGCCGTTCATGCAAACATTGTTGTCGAATATGGATATGGTGCTGGCCAAGACGGACATGGGTATTGCCTCCCGTTATGCGGAATTGGTCGAAGATGAGGCGTTACGCGAGCAGATTTTCGGCCGCATCAAAGATGAATGGTCAAGAAGTCAGAAATGGTTATTCGCCGTGACCGGCCATACCGAGTTGCTACAGGATAATCCGACGTTAGCGCGCAGTATCCGCAATAGAACACCGTATATTGATCCGCTCAATCACTTGCAGGTGGAATTGTTACGCCGTTACCGCTCGGGTGAGGATAGCGAGGAAGTTAAACGTTCCATTCATCTGACCATCAATGGTGTAACCGCCGGTTTGCGCAATAGCGGTTAATCGGAATATGGATTTTCCTTATTTACTTTTAGTGAACGCACTGCGGGAGGTATTGGGGTGCAAATAAAACGATTCATTTTTATTGTGCTGTTCAGTCTTTACGCGCAATGGGCCTGGGCCACATTGCCGATCCAATACTGGCAAACAGCTTCCGGCGCGCGGGTGTATTTTGTCGAGAATCATGATTTGCCCATATTGGATATCAGCGTTGAATTTGCCGCCGGTAGCAGTACGGATAGCGCCGGTCAATCCGGCCGCGCCAGTCTGGTGCAGCATATGCTCAGCCTTGGCGCGGGTGGCTTAACGGAAGACCAGATTGCGACCGCGCTGGCCGATGTCGGTGCGCAAATGAAGAACCATTTCGATCGCGATCGTGCCGGTATTGCTTTGCGCACCTTGAGCAGTGAGCGGGAACGCAAACAGGCGCTCGATATATTGGCGCGGATTATTCAGCATCCGGAATTTCCGCAAGACGTTGTGGTGCGGGAAAAAGCCAGAATCATTGCCAGTATCAAAGAGTCCAGCACCAAACCGGATTACATCGGTGATCGTGAATTGATGAAAATGCTCTATGGCGATCACCCTTACGGATTCAATGAGATGGGTGAGATTGAGCCGTTGAACCGGTTGCAGCGTGTGGATCTACTGACTTTTTACCGTTCTTATTATGTCGCCAAGAATGCCGTGATCGCCATCATGGGCGACATCACCCGGCTTGACGCGGCAGCGCTTGCGGAATCACTCACCGGCAATTTACCTGCCGATGGCGCGAAGACAGGGATTGCACCGGTATCAATCCCGGCAGCGGGGATAAAAAGAATTCCCCATCCTGCAACGCAAAGTCATATCCAGCTGGCCTATCCGGGACTGCGGCGCAGCGATCCGGATTATTTTCCCCTGCTGGTCGGCAACCACATTCTGGGCGGCGGCGGATTTGTTTCGCGCCTGATGGAAGAGATCCGCCAGAAGCGCGGCTTGGCTTACAGTGTGTATAGTTTCTTTTCTCCTTATCAGGAGCAAGGACCGTTTCAGATCGGTTTGCAAACCAAAAAGGAACAGTCGGAAGAAGCATTGGCTTTGACGCACAAAGTACTGAAAGATTTTGTCGCTCAAGGTCCAACCGAGGATGAATTAACGGCGGCGAAGCAAAATATTATCGGCGGCTTCCCGCTGCGTATCGACAGCAATAGCAAAATATTGGGTTTTCTGTCCGTGATCGGTTTTTATCGTTTGCCGATGACCTATTTGACGGATTACTTGGAAGCCGTTGAGGCAGTTACCACCGAACAGATCCGGCAGGCATTTCAACGCCGGATTCAGCCTGACGGTATGGTGACTGTGATCGTGGGTGCAATCGAATAAGATTTGTGCCGATGGCTTTAACCCGGGGAAAAATTCGTATCATCGGCGGTCAGTGGCGCAGCCGTTTACTGGCTTTTCCCGAGCATCCCGATTTAAGACCCACCGCCGATCGGATCCGTGAAACGCTGTTTAATTGGCTGGGACAAGATTTAAGCGGCATGCGTTGTCTCGATTTATTTGCCGGAAGCGGGGCGCTAGGTTTCGAGGCAGCATCTCGCGGTGCGGCATCGGTGGTGATGGTGGATGCGGATGCGGGAATCTATCGCATGTTGCGGGAAAATAAGGAAAAATTGCAAGCAACTCAGATTGAACTGGTGATGATGAATGCGATGAATTTTTTGAAGTCGGATACGCGGAAATTTGATGTTATTTTTCTCGACCCTCCTTACCGTCTGGCGTTGTTGCCGGAATTGCTGCCTTTATTGCCATGTCATCTTGAAACGGGCGGACTGGTTTATGCTGAAGCCAAAGGCAATTGGACTGCGGATGCGCAATGGCAGGTAAGGCGTAACACAAGAGCCGGCAGTGTGCATTGCCAGCTGCTGGAGCTGGCGCAGCATGGATAAAGCGATTTATCCCGGTACCTTTGATCCGATAACCCGAGGACATGAGGACCTGGTCCGGCGAGCCGCGCGTTTGTTTGATCAAGTGGTGGTGGCGGTAGCCGTAAGCAGCAGCAAGAAGCCGTTTTTCACATTGGAAGAGCGCGTGGACATGGCGCAGGAAGTCTTGTCCGGCTGTGCCAATGTCACGATTATGCCCTTTTCCGGCTTGTTGATGAATTTTCTACAACAGCAGAATGCGCGTGTCATTTTGCGCGGTTTGCGCGCGGCGTCAGACTTTGAATACGAATTCCAGATGGCGGGAATGAATCGCGGCTTGTATCCCGATGTCGAGACTTTATTCATGACCCCATCCGAACAATATATGTTTATTTCCGCCACCATGGTGCGTGAAATCGCTTCGTTGGGCGGGAATGCGGATGCATTTGTACATCCCTTGGTGGCACAAAAGCTGCGCGAGAAGATTGTTAATCAATAGTTTTGTGAGAATTAAATGGCATTAATCATTACCGATGAGTGTATCAACTGCGATGTTTGTGAGCCCGAGTGCCCGAATGGCGCCATTTCCCAAGGTGAGGAAATTTACCGGATCAATCCGGCCTTGTGCACCGAGTGTGTCGGACATTATAACGAGCCGCAATGCGTGGAAGTATGTCCGGTTGATTGTATTTCACCCAATCCCGCTGTGATTGAAAGTAAGGAACAATTGCAAGCAAAATATCAGGCGCTTATTGCCGCCAAGAAATAAAGTATTTTGCAATACACTTCCCGTCCCACTAATCCTTCCCGACGAAATCCGATAGTTTTCCCCGTTTAATCGTCAGCGTAACCCTTCCGGTTTTAGTTTAATCTTAGTAAGTGTTTAACTTCCTAAGACCCTAATTTTTCTTAACAGAGACCTGAATGGATGATCCACGCACGATAGTGACTAACGTTCGCTCAATTTTTTCCTTGCCGGATGTTGTGGTTCGAGTGAATGATCTGATCGACTCCGGAGAAGCAACCAATACTGAGCTGGAGCGTGTTATTGCAAGCGACCCCGCATTGACGGCCAAGATACTGAAATTTGCCAATAGCAGCTATTTTGGTTTTTCTGGAAAAGTGGAAACCGTTTTAAAAGCGATTGCCATTATCGGGCATAAAGAACTGCGCAATCTGGTTCTTGCCACATCTGTGACCTCCACATTCAAGGACATTCCCCCCGATCTGGTGGACATGGATACCTTCTGGAATCACAGTATCACCTGCGGAGTTACTGCGCGCTTATTGGCTTCCAGTGTCGACAGCCGGGAGCGTTTTTTTATCGCCGGATTGTTGCATGGCGTGGGGCGATTAATTCTTTTCAGCCAATATCCGAAGGAATCGGCCAAAGTATTGAGCTGCATGAATCAAGGCGAAGACGCGGCAATTCAGGCGGAACGCAAGATCTTCGGTTTTACCCATGCGCAACTGGGCGCCGAACTTCTAAAGCAATGGAAACTGCCGGTCAATATCTGCAAGATGGTTGAATATCAATTCAATCCGATGCAAGAAAAGGAATTCCAGTATGACGCCAGCACATTGTGTGCGGCAGTCAATATTGCCAGTTATATTCAACCTTGTACCAACCAACCGGTAGAGCACGAAGAAACTATCTCCGATCGTGCACTTCAGGCTTGGAGTTTTCTGGGCTTATCGGCTGAAATTGTCGAGTCGGTAATGACGGTGGCGAAATTGCAAGTCATCGAAGTATTCAACGCCATACGCTAGTGATCATGGCATTATAAAGTTTCATATTAATTGAATTATTTCATCATGTTATTTCCATAAAACAAAAGCTCAAGTTGATCCTATCCGGGACGATAAACAAAAATCAGCAGGACAGCGTAAAGTTACAGGAGCAGATGGGATGGAAGTTTATCTCGGCAGATTGCCGATCCTTGATAACAAACAAAATTTGGTGGCATATGAGCTTTTATTCCGCTCCGATCAACACAATGTCGTTTCGATAACCGATAACTCCGCAGCTTCCGCAAATGTCATTATCGATACCTATGGGCAGTTAGGCATAGAGAATGTCATTGGTAAGCGGCGCGGTTTTATTAAGGTGGATGACAAGTTGCTGCTTAACGATACCATTTGCATGCTGCCCAAGAAACATGTCGTGCTGGAAATTTTAAGAAGCGTGGAAATTAACGATGAGATCATTCAACGCTGTTCCTTTCTGAAGCAAAAAGGCTATCAGCTAGCGCTTTCCAATGTGACCCACCTGGATGCGCGATTTGATCGCATCATGCCGCTCATTAATGTGGTGAAGATCAATATTACGGCACTGAGCCAGCAGGATTTGCTGAGTCTGGTGAAGCGATTAAGGTGCTGGCCGGTGCTGCTGTTAGCCGAGAAAGTTGAAAGCCAGGAAATTGCCAGAAACTGCATTGCGCTGAATTTTCAGATGTTGCAAGGATTCTATTTTGCAAAACCGGAGATTATTTCGGGAAAACGGATCGATCCATCCAAACTATCCCTGCTGAAGCTTTTATTGCTGGTGGTCAGAGACAGTGAGGTGGGTGATATTGAAAACGAACTCAAATACCAGCCCGGTTTGAGCTATAACCTGCTGCGCATGGTGAATTCAGCGGCCAACGGCTTGCCGAGCACGATTAACTCGATCAAACGGGCCATTATGATTCTGGGCCGCAAGCAGTTGCAACGCTGGGTGCAGATTCTGCTTTACGCCGCCAAGCAAAGGGATGGCGGTACTTCCGATGCCTTGATGCAAACCGCAACCGTGCGGGGCAAACTATTGGAGTCAATTGCCATCGCGGATCGCCCACATGATAAAAACCACCAGGATCGTGCGTTTATGGTCGGTGTTTTGTCATTGCTGGATACATTGCTGGGAATCGAGATGTCCGAGCTTGTGGGCACCCTGAGTATACAAAAAGACATGAGCGAAGCCTTGCTGACGCGCCGCGGATCGCTTGGATATCAACTCGCATTGATCGAAGCGTATGAGAAAGGTGAATCCGAAATAGTTTCAACGATGCTGTTGGAACTGGGATTTCTCAGCATGGAAGAATTCACCCGATTGGAACTGGAAGCTACAGCCTGGGCTCACCGGATCAGCGATGCCGTCAACCAGACGGCATAGAAATCGATGTAATGCTTATCTGCTGATCTGAAGAAGCCTGAATTTCTAAATCAGACGCATTCAATTTTTTATTGACCTCGTCCGTTAACAAGCGGGTTGATTCGGGTTCTGATCCTCACAGCCTATTAATTGTTATTCAAATGTTTCACGTTGCATTTTGTATTGTCACAAGAGGGTGTCACTATGAATATCGTAGAGTTGCTTGCATTTGTCGTTAAAAATAGCGCTTCGGACTTGCACTTATCGGCCGGAATGCCACCCATGATCCGGGTGCATGGCGAGATCCGCCGCATCAATCTACCGGAGATGGGGCATAAGGAAGTACATGCGATGGTGTACGACATTATGAACGACGGTCAGAGAAAATTTTATGAAGAACATTTGGAGTGTGATTTTTCTTTTGCGGTGCCGAATCTCGCCCGTTTTCGTGTCAATGCATTCAATACGCAACGCGGCGCCGCCGCAGTGATGCGGACGATCCCGTCAAAAGTATTGAGCCTGGAGGATCTCAAAGCGCCCAAAATATTTGCTGAAATTGCCAAACAACCGCGCGGTGTGGTTTTGGTGACAGGCCCCACCGGTTCTGGCAAGTCAACTACATTGGCGGCGATGATTAACGACATCAACGAAAATGATTATGGGCATATCCTGACTCTTGAAGATCCCATCGAGTTTGTGCATGAGAGCAAGAAGTGTCTGATTAATCAGCGTGAAGTGGGAAGAGATACCCTGAGTTTCTCGAATGCCTTGCGCTCAGCCTTGCGGGAAGATCCGGATATTATTCTGGTCGGTGAGTTACGTGACCTGGAGACCATCCGCTTGGCGATGACGGCGGCCGAGACTGGTCACTTGGTTTTCGGCACATTGCATACCAGTTCCGCCGCTAAAACGATTGATCGTATCATCGATGTTTTCCCTGCCGAAGAAAAGGAAATGATTCGTGCAATGCTGTCCGAGTCGTTACGTGCGGTAATTTCTCAAGCATTGTTGCGAACCAAGGACGGCAAAAGCCGCGTGGCGGCGCATGAGATCATGATTGGCACACCGGCAATCCGTAATCTGATACGGGAAGGAAAAGTTGCACAAATGTATTCGGCGATTCAAACTGGTCAAAATGTCGGCATGCAAACGTTGGATCAAAATCTCACCGATCTGGTGAAACGCAATGTGATTTCGATGCCCGAAGCTCGAGCAAAAGCGGCGAATAAAGATAATTTCAAGAGTTGATCGGCCAATTCGGTTGAGTTGTATTCCGGGAGTACATTATGGATAAGGAACAAGCATCAAAATTTATGTCGGATTTACTGCGCTTAATGCTCAGCAAGAAAGCCTCCGATTTGTTTATTACCGCCGGTTTTCCACCGGCAATGAAGATTGACGGAAAAATGACACCGGTATCGCAACAATCCTTGAGCATGCAACATACCGAAATGCTCGCGCGCGCGATCATGAACGACAAACAGGCGGCCGAGTTCGATGCTACCAAGGAATGCAACTTCGCGATCAGTCCCGCAGGGATCGGGCGGTTCCGGGTTAATGCTTTTGTGCAGCAACAAAGGGTTGGTTTGGTGCTGCGTACCATTACCACAAAAATCCCCGAATTTGACGATTTGGGGTTGCCGCAAGTGCTGAAAGAAGTGGTGATGAGCAAACGCGGCCTGGTCATTTTTGTCGGCGGCACCGGCTCGGGAAAATCCACATCCATGGCCGCATTGATCGGGCATCGCAATAAAAATAGCTACGGCCATATCATCACCATCGAAGACCCGGTCGAATATGTGCACGAACATATCAACTGCGTCATTACGCAGCGCGAAGTCGGCGTCGATACCGAATCGTGGGAAGCGGCACTGAAAAACACCTTGCGGCAAGCGCCGGATGCCATTCTCATCGGCGAGATCCGCGACCGTGAAACCATGGAGCATGCGATTGCCTTCGCCGAAACCGGTCATCTGTGCATGGGCACGCTGCACGCCAACAGCGCCAACCAGGCGTTGGACCGGATCATCAATTTCTTTCCGGAAGAACGCCGGGCACAGTTGCTGATGGATTTATCGCTGAATTTGCGATCCCTCGTTGCACAACGGTTGATACCGGCCAAAGACAGCAAAGGGCGAGTTGCCGCGATCGAGGTGCTGCTTAATTCGCCCCTGATCGCGGATTTGATTTTCAAGGGAAATGTTCACCAGATCAAAGACATCATGAAAAAATCCCGCGAACTCGGCATGCAAACCTTCGATATGGCGCTATTCGAACTGTATGAAGCGGGAAAAATCAGTTATGAAGACGCATTGCGTAACGCGGATTCAATGAATGAACTGCGCCTGCAAATTAAGCTGGAAGGCGCTGAAGCCAAATCGCAGGATCTCAATTCGGGCATTGCGCATCTGGCAATTACATAAGAACAGAGCGCGAAATTCGTGATTTTGAATCTGTTAGTCTACTTCTTCTTTTACCACCTGAATCCGGTATAACTGTGCGGATGCGCTAGCTGGATGGTGATTAGCACAGTTTAATCAAACATCAACCAACCGGATATAATTGATCTCATCGTTTTTAGGGCGCATGTTGATTATGTGCTGCTCATGGCGCCCTGAACACGAATCGAACGTGCGACCTACCCCTTAGGAGGGGGTGATTTACCGCATTTATAACTGTTGATTACCATTTCATAATAGCAACAAATTATTAAACTATCAATTAGTTAGTAATTTCTCTATCATTTGTTGTGTTGATAAATATTCCGCTATATACTGCAATTGTAGCTACAAATCAGCTACAAGATATCGATCAAAGATGGAGTGGTAATTGTGGCGAAAGTTAAATTGACAGCCGGGCGTATCGAAGATTTTCAATGTGCCGCAGGCAAGGCGCAGGCTTTTTTATGGTGCGCAGAAGTGCATGGTTTGGCCGTTCGTGCAACAGCTGGTTCAACTCGCAAGCGCTATATTTTTGAATCGAAAGTTAAAGGTAAAACCATGCGTTTAACTATCGGGGAAGTGAGCGTATGGAGCATTGACGCCGCGCAAATTGAAGCTCGCCGCTTACAAATCTTGATAGATCAAGGTAAAGACCCGCGTGAAGTAAGAGCTCAGGATGAAGCTGCCAAGGAAACCGAAAAACTAGCCAAGGAAAAGGAAGCTGCTGCGCTGCTGATACAGAATGTGCGTGAATCTGTGACTGTTGCTGAAGCATGGGGCGCATATATTAAAGAACGCAGTGCATCTATTAAAGACGGAAAGCTAGAATGGGGAGACAGGCATAGGGCACATCATGCCTATTTTGTACAGGCTGGTGGAGTCAAGCGTAAACGCGGACGCCGCCCAAATGAATCGGAAACGACACGTCCTGGCATGCTAGTGCCTTTTATGTCGATGCGCCTTATTGACCTTGATGTCAATGCCGTTTCAGCATGGCTAAAGAAGGAAGTTGCCCAGGCTCCTACCTCTGCTGCCAAAGCATTTCGTTTTTTGCGCGCCTTTATTACATGGTGCACAAAAAATGATGAATATAGCGCTATTGTGCATCCTGATGCGTGTCATACCGAAAGTATAAAGAGATTGGTGCCTGCCCCAAAAACAAAAAAGAACGATAGCCTGAGACGCGCGCAAATCCGCCCTTGGTTTGAAGCCGTAAAAAAAATTAATAATCCTGTTATATCAGCATACCTACAATCTTTATTATTGACCGGAGCGCGTCGTAATGAATTGGCGAGTTTGCAATGGCAAGATGTGGATTTTAAGTGGAAGAGCATGACCATTAGGGATAAGGTAGAAGGGCTGCGAGTAATTCCACTAACGCCTTATGTAGAACATTTAATAGCTGTATTGCCTCGACGCAATGAATTTGTTTTTAGTAGTCCTTCTGCTGCATCTGGCAGGTTGGAAGAGCCGCGCAACCCTCATAATAAGGCATTGACCGTCGCAGCACTTCCTGCATTATCCTTGCATGGTTTGCGCCGTTCTTTTGGCACCCTATCTGAGTGGGTAGAAGTGCCTGCGGGAATCGTTGCGCAGATTATGGGACACAAACCAAGTGCAATTGCTGAGAAGCATTACATACAACGCGAACTGGATTTGCTGCACTTGTGGCATGTCAAAATTGAGCAATGGATTTTACAAGAGGCCGGAATTGAGATTGTGCCGAAGCAAACAGGGTTGCATGTAGTGCAGCTATAAACGTAACTACATTTATGCATGACTGACATGGAATGTTATGATGTATATACCGCTACTTGATCAAATCGCCCCCCTCTTAGAATCTCAATTCTCCGCTTTACCTATTGATTTACAAAATAAGCTTAATCAAAAATGGATAGAAAAACCCAATATTGATATTTCTGCTAATGTAAGTATATGGGATAAGCTTTCTAAGCTACAGCGCGAGTATTTAGCAGCGCTATACGATTTTCATTATTCTCCGAAGCATCGAGAAAAAGCAGCGTCAGAGAAATTAATAGAAACTATAACGCCATGTCTGGAAACAAAGTTCTCAGATTTGCCGCAAGAAATAAGAATGAATATTGCTTATGTTGATATTTTCCAGAAATGGGATGAAATTTCGACAGAACAACGTAAGCAAATGGCACGTGATTTTGATGCCATGATGCAGCCAGACTATAAAGAAACAGTAAATCAATACCACGACTGGGAGTTAGAGCGACAATCTACTCCTGATCAAATTTTTAATTGGGAAAGACGTAATCCAAATGGAATTGCTAGTGAACAAATAATAATTGATGCCAAAATAAAAGAACTTGAGGCGCGAGAAGTTGAACTTGCAGGGCTTCTGGTTTACCAAAATTCAAATAAAAAACAAGAATTCAAGCAATTGAAATCTGCGATAAATAAAAGTGCAGGGAGACCGAAAAGTGTCGAAAAGAATGCGGCAATTTTAAAGGAAATTATCAAAATTCTTACTGAAGGAAAAAATATTAATCCTGATAGTTTGCCGGGTAATGCTGGAGATTTACATGATGCTTGCAAGCGAATTGCAAAAGAAAAATCGAGAAGGAATATGTTCAATACATCTTTGAGTACATTCAAAGAATGGCTTAAGGCTGCTGGGTATGGGTTTAGAAATGGCCGAACACCATCCATTGAAGCTAAATATTGGACAGATTTATGCGTGGAAAATATAGGAAAAATTGATTCTGTAATTTTCACTAAGGATTCTGGTGAAAATTTCCGATAACCAGTACAAACAGAGGATGTTCAGAAAAACGGAACCTAATTATTATCTAGGTTTCTATTTATTCCCATATTTTTATTCTTACAAAACATATATATAAACATGAACCATCTCAACAGCGCCGAAAGGCAAAGGATGGTTCAAAATGGAAACAAATTTTACCCCATCAGAAGCACTCGCTTCGCATAATCAACAAATATTCCCGCCACTTGAATCGGTAACCCGGCCAACAGTTCCAACAGACGCCGCAGCGTTTTATTTGAATCGAAGACCCCAAACCTTACGTGCCTGGGCTTGCCTTGAAAATGGAGCGCTGCGACCGGTGCGTATAAATGGCCGTCTGGCGTGGAATGTTAGCGAAATCAGAAATTTGCTATCTGGCGGTGAATAATGATCACAAATGAAAACGCCCCAAATGCTGGCAGGCACGAGGCGAGTAGTTTTGAAGCTTATTGCATAGCAAATAATATTCAAGATCAAGTAATTAGTCAAGCTGATTCTATTCCGGATGCTTTGGGTAAGATACATACCTTTCAAACCTTCGGGGATGCGGACAAAAGCGGCAGTCTGGTTAAGGTCATGCATGGCACTTTAGAGGATTGTCGAGCGGAGCTAGAAGAACTTAATCGCCAGGGCGCTGGCGTATTCTTTACCGTCAATGAAACCGACGGTAAAGGAAGAGCTGCGGGCAATGTAGTTCGGGTACGCGCAGTATTTGCAGATTTTGATACGGAAGACTTTAACCGCACTTTTTATAATCTCCCTTTAGCCCCGTCTATAGTAATTGAGTCGTCTCTCGGGAAACACCATGCCTATTGGATAATAGAAGACACGCTCCCCCTGGGTGAATTTAAACCGCACCAGAAGGCTTTGGCTACCCTACTCGGTACTGACCCAAAAATATGTGACCTGCCTCGCGTTATGCGCGTTCCTGGGTTCCTGCATCAGAAGGGACACCCATTCATGGTGCGAGAGGTGTTTAACTCAGATAAACGGTATTCCGCTAAAGAGCTGCAAGACTGGATCAATACTGTAAGAACCCCGAACAAGTCCGCGCCAATTGGATCGATGCCATGCGTACAGGATGATTTTTATGCAGTAATAGAGTTTGATAGACTTCTAATCCAACTTCAGTCAGCCTTTAAAGGAAATCGTAACGATACACTGAACAAAGTGGCATATCGTGCTTATGGATTCGTTAAGACGGGCAGATTGGATGAGTATCATGTGACAAGTAAACTGGAAGATGCAGCCAGCAGAATTGGTCTTGAGCCTTCGGAGGTTACGGCAACATTGCGCAGCGCCTGGAAGGCTGCCCCAGTAGCTAATGATCTGCCTTCGTCACCTGAATTCAATGAACAGCCGGTAGCGGAAGGGGGGTTAGTCTCTAGTCCGGAATACCCGCCCGGACTCGTTGGAGAAATTGCGGAATATATTTTCCAAAGCAGTCGCATGCCCATTAAAGCTTTCGCCATTGCTGGTGCTTTGATTGTCATATCGTATTTGAATAGTAATAAAGCTTATGCAGGAGGAAGCGATACAGCTTTGAATCTGTATATATGCTTAATTGGCGATACAGGACGCGGAAAAGAAGACCCTAGAAAAGCAATTAAACGTTTAATTGATTCAATGAGATTTGAGCTTTGGGGAGAAAGTATTCACGAGAGCATAGCAAGCGGCGCGGCACTGTTACGTTCTCTTGAAGGAAATCCGTCAACGTTAATTCTCATTGATGAGTTTGGCATTTATTTGCAAACCGCGCTATCAGAGCGTGGATCAGTCCATCAAAAAGATTTGATCAAAGACTTAATGTCTTTGTACGGACTGGGCCGCTCATTTTTTGCAGGTAAGGCCTATGCTGACAAAAAGCAAAACATCGGCCAGATTGATAAGCCTTATATCAATTTGATCGGCACCACGACACCTCTTGAGCTGCTGGATGGCATTACACCCAGGATGATTGATAACGGTTTGCTGAATAGGATTCTATTTGTTCAAGCCGATAAAGAAAATCCAATAAATCGAAAGCCAGATACTCAGATAAGTGAAGAACTCAATCAAAAAATGGCAGCAATTCGCGTTATTGACACTTCAGTCATTGATTATGAAGATGGTGCACACGACTTGCTCATTCAATTCGCCGAACAATTAAATGAAACAGGTCAATTTGCTAATTTGTGGAGCCGTGCAGAAGAACAGACGATTCGAGTAGCTGGATTACTTGCGATTGGTGACGGAGGGGTTATTAAACGAGAGCATGTTACCTGGGCATGGAGTTATGTTAACGGATCAATCAAAGCTTTCGCACAAAAGCTTGATAAGGATTTAGCAGAAAACCCGTTCCAGAAGCAGGCCGCGAGGGCATTGGATTTTATTAAGAATGCCATAAATTACTCACATGATAGACAATTTGGGGGGTATTGCCGACAGGGTTTAATGCCGCGCGGCAAATTAACAAAGTTGTTGAAAGCAAAATCCAAAGAAGTTGACGAGGTCATTATTTATTTAATAGACACTCGTCAAATTAGGTATTGTGAAGATGGGGGGACTAAATGTTTCTCTGTTCTCTAGTTCTCCTCCAGTTCTCTCACAGTAGAGAACTGGGAAAGCGTTACTGGGTAAGGGTTTTAAGTAATAATTCTCTATTCTCTCTGTTTTTCTCTACTAAGTATAAAAATACTTTTCTATGGGGGTGTAATAGAGGGCTAGAGAACTGGAGAGGTGGAAGCTTAAATCATTGTCCAGCAATGGAAATCCAGTTCTCTCAAGGGAGAGAACTATGAAGAGAATTGAGAATTCACCCACTATGACTAATGAGCTCTCGCTTGTTAAAGCAGGAGAAAAGCAATGACGGCAGCAAAAGAAGAGCGTGGACGTTGGAAGAAAGGAGAAAGCGGTAATCCACGTGGCCGAAGCCCCGGTACTGGAAAGGTTGCACGGTTAAGGGAGAACATTGCCCAGCATCTACCGGAAATTATCGGGCAGCTAGTCATTAAAGCTAAGGAAGGCGATCCGCAAGCAGCCAAGTTATTACTGGAGCGGGTTATACCACCAGTTAAATCAATGGAGCAATCCGTAAAGATCAGTTTTCCGGTAGATGCCGATTTGTCCACGCAAGGACAATCAATTATTCTGGCCGTTGCTAACGGAACACTTGCGCCAAGCCAAGGAAGCGCACTACTAACTAGCCTAGGTACATTGGCAAGGATCAAAGAAATGGATGAACTGGAGAAACGTTTAACTGCATTGGAACAAGCCAATGAACATAAAAAATAGGTTGATGAAACTAGAACAAATGATTAAACCTGAGCAAATGCCCTTGGTGATGATTAAATTTGAGGATGAATGGACTCCGGAGCAGCAGCAACAACTCAATGAAGCTGAAGTAAACGAACAAAAAATTATAGTGGTCGAATTTTCTTGATAGATTAATGGGTTAATATAAGATGGCAATGTTGAAAAACCGACTTCTGAAACTGGAATCCAAATTAGGTGTGAATGTGACAATTGAAGATATTTTGAAAGTTTTGCATGATCGAAAGAGAGGAATTGATTGTGAGATTGAATGGCGGCGCATTCAATCATCCAGAACTTGGAAGAAGCTCAGTGAGCTCTTAAGATAAAAATATGAAATTTGTTGTAAGAATAATATTTAATGTAATTTTGCTTGGAATAGTTTCTGGTTGTGTAAGCATGCAGCAAATGCAAAGTGGAATGGATGAAATTAATTCATTTTGGGGAGAGGCAAATCAGAAAATTATCTCCTCAAAAGGAACCAGAATCTATCCTAATAAGGCTATTGATTGCTGGATTGCTGCAAAAGAAAGTGCAATCCAACTTGGTTTTACAGTTATAGAGGAAAGTAATAACTCAATACTTACTGCTCAAGCGCTGACGCCAATTCCGTTCACTGTTGACGAATATAAAGCTATCAAAGCAATAGAGGAACCTATGATGCAAGCGATAGCAGCTAATCACGTTGGGAAATTTTACTCAAATTTTTATTATCTTGATGAAGGGGGGAAATTTTATGTGACCATTAAAGTGCAGATAACTCCTGAAGCAGATGACAAATCTTCAGTTCGAGTTACATTCCGAATAGACCCTACAGAGGAAATAAAAGGTTACAGTTTCATATATGGGCACAATCCTCCACCCGAATCTGTAAGAAAAGGACTTGAGAAATGGTGGCATACTTTCGAGCGCAACCTTATTCAGAAATAAAATAACGCAGATAGAACTTAAATTTATTCAATTCTTGGTAGAAGAGGTTGATATGAAAGTATGTAAGAGTATGCTATTGATAACTCTTGTTATTGTTATTCTGCAAGGGTGTGGATCAAACCATATAAGAAGCGGAATTCCTCCATCTTTTATTGAAGGGCTTGCTGCGATTGATCGGAAGGATTTTGCTGCTGCATCGTATCACTTTGCTGAACTTGCGAAGGGTGGCGATCCAGGCTCAATGAATAATCTGGGCATATCGCTTCTTATGGTTGATAGAAAGGATGAAGCAATATACTGGTTTAAAAAAGCAAGCCGTTACGGGGATTCAAATGCAAAATTAACACTAAAAGCTATGGGTGAAGCTATTCCCCCATCCGACCTTATTGGTCAACATCCAACTCAACTTCAGCAAGAAGCAGCTAATGAGTTCGTTGTTGCCACTCTCTTGGGAGTCGCCGCTGGAGTAACAACCTATTATGCTGGCCAAGGTGCTTTGAATCGCTATAATTATCCATTGAATAATGGATTCAGATCGCAAATAAATCCTTCTGGAATAACACCCGAAAGTTCGTATGTTGGCGGCAACCCACGAATGGCTCCTGATGGTTCATATGTTGGTGGTACCCCGAGAATGGCTCCTGATGGTTCATACGTTGGTGGAGTGCCACAGATGGCGCCGGATGGCTCATATGTCGGTGGAACGCCACGGATGGCACCGGATGGTTCGTATGTTGGTGGAGTGCCACAGATGGCACCGGATGGTTCATATGTTGGTGGAACCCCACGTATGGCACCCGATGGTTCATACGTTGGGGGAAAACCATAATTGTACTGCAATAGTTCAAATCAGATTTTGACTACTACAGATAGAATGCAACTGGTACAGTTCGGCTACTTTAGTCAATTTGGTAGCTGTACAGTATAATTTGGTCTAGTGCAGACCAGCCGCGCCCATAAAAAATTTTTACTCCATGTAGTATTCAACAGCTGTTCCTGGAACAGCAGTGTATGGTGTATTTACAGTAAGTGTACCCATTACTTTTCCTGATTCCACACTACCTATGGATGATACTGTGTCCATAATAGCTATATTTCTTATCAGCTTGAATGATGTGGTCTCTGGAACAAATTCAAATATCCACGTGTAGGTTTGCGGATATACAATGCTGGACATAAATAGCCCTCCCCCAAATACTTGACCGTCGCCATAGGAATTCAAAGTAGTCAGAGTGATGATTAGATGTGATCCGGTAAAATAGGCGATTGCCTGGGCATCGGTTTTCTTTACTTGCTTGCCATCACTTGCTTCTGTTGTTTCTACTCCAAACGCAGTTCCAACACATGGCCCAGCGCCACTCGAGAATAGTGGCAATCCTCCCGTAAATAAAATGCGGTACGCACCACTTCCCATTTCTTCTATAACTTCAAAACGACTTTGTTTTTTTGTTGTGCCCGGGGATGCATCCCCAATACATTCAAATCCATCATAAACAAAAGATAGTCCGTGTGATAAACCAGGGATAAGAGCTAACGCTACTAGCAGAATCAATCTTCTCATTTTGTATCTTCACCTTATTTTGATTTTACTTACAGTGCTGATGCATATCTATTTTCATTCTGTGCGATTTGTTCCATTATTAGTTAAAACAATTGCAGTTTATAGAAGGCTAATAATCTGATGGGTTTATAGGAAAAACTAGTGAGCGCAAGCTTTGTTCTGAACAAATTCACAAATAATCACGTCGTGGATTCGTTTTTGTGATGCGCCATGATCCCCAATAAGCATAAACCTGCTAATAATATCGCGTAGATTTTTGGTTCTGGAATAGGGCTGGTTGTGATGCTATTGATTATGAGCCCAATCGTATCTGGCTGACCATAATGAAACCAGCCATATGATGGAACAGGATTACTGTGATAGTTTGTAATCATAGTCAATCCCCAGACAGACCATTCTTCGTGATGGAGCGTGTCGATCGGTCGATACCATGATTGTTTTGTGCCTATCTGAGTATCGTTTGAGCTTAATGACGCAATGTAGGTCGGCAAGGAGCCTGACCAGCCTGTAATACCTGTGGAAAAAGTATCAGTCACGACGGTGTATAAATCGCCCCCGATATAAACTGGGGTAGCAACACCTAGCGAATCATCAAAAGTAAAAAATAGCTCAAATGGATCGTTGACCGCTACGACGCTGGTTGGGATAGTTGCGGGTACGCTCGCTATGTGCCCAGCAATTGTGGTTTTTACCATTGTGGCTGATACGGAACCGGAGAATAAATTAATGGTTACAAACGCAACAAAGATTTTTATCGTCCATGAGTCATTCAATAGTGACTTGATCGTCTTCATGATTTCCTCCTGTTTTTATGTATTTAGGAAAAAACGTTTCTATAAAGAAAGCTGCTATGAACGAGCATACACTATAATCGATTTATATCTGAGTCCCTCCGAAAAATAGTACCGAAGGGCAACTAGAGTATTGAGTAAATTCTGCTACAAATCAGCTACAAATAACAAGAAAGTAGTGATGAAAATAATCGTTATATAATTAACTAATTGATTTTGATGGCGCCCTGAACACGAATCGAACGTGCGACCTACCCCTTAGGAGGGGGTTGCTCTATCCACTGAGCTACCAGGGCGGACTTGATATTTTACGCTAATATCACACCATGAATAAACCTGATCAGCCGGATCCTTCCAGTCCGCAAACCTCAGAAAAACTCCCGAGGACGGTTGTTGTTCTCGGATTGGTTAGTTTTTTCAATGACTTTGCATCCGATATCGTGGTGCCATTGATCCCGATTCTGCTGGCAACTGTACTGGCTGCGGGGCCGATTGCGCTGGGATTGATCGAAGGGGTTGCGGATGCACTGGCCTGTTTTCTGAAGTTATGGGCGGGACGGCATTCCGATGTGATGAGCGGGCGGCGTAAAAAGCTGGCGTTGGCGGGCTACACGCTTTCCAATCTGGCGCGTCCGCTCCTTGGCTTGGCGGGTTCCTGGCTGACTGTATTATTGCTGCGGAGCGTGGATCGGGTTGGCAAGGGATTGCGCAGCGCGCCGCGTGATGCGATGGTCGCCGATGCGACACCGCCGCAGATACGCGGCTATGCATTCGGTTTTCATCGCGCATTGGATAATGCCGGTGCGGTTGCCGGTGCTTTGGCGGCTGCGGCTATTCTGGCGTGGTCGGATTTAAGTTTAAGTGAAGTGATTCTATGGTCGGCAGTACCCGGCTTTGCCGCGGTAGCGCTTTTGGGCGCGGGAGTGAAAGAAACCACAGCCAGCCAAATTCCATCCGCAGCAGCGCAACGTGTGCTTACGCCATTGCGCTGGTCTGGCTTGTCTGCACCGATGCAGCATTACTTGTGGGTACTGATGCTGTTCACCTTCGCACGCGCTTCTGAAACTTTTATTTTGCTATTTGGTCATGAATTAGGTATCGGTGTGGTTGAATTACTGCTGCTATGGGCGGCGCTCAATCTCGCCAAGGCGATTACTTCCACGCAGGGAGGGCAATTAGCCGATCATTTCGGCCGTGGCGCATTGATTCTGATCGGCTGGTCCGCGCTCGCAGTATCGTTTCTGGCGCTGAGTCAGACTACAACGAGCAGCGGGCTATGGATCATCAGTGTTTTTTACGGTTTGCTGATGGGTTTGAGCGAGGGCGCCGAGCGCGCGTTGATTAGCGATTATGCTTCGCCTGACGAACGCGGCACCGCTTTTGGCTGGTATCATCTGGTCAGTGGTATCGCGGCCATCCCGGCGGGGCTATTGTTCGGGGTGATATGGCATGTATACAGCGCGGCGGCGGCATTTATGTTCGCCAGTCTGCTGACGTTACTGGCTATTGTATTATTACGGCTATGGGCTTGGCCGCCGCGGCATCCGGATAACAACGAATAAGGACGACAATATCATGGAATGGTTGACTATTACCCTATCAATCCTCACGCTGGGATTCATGTTCTGGTTTTTCTCCAGGAATAGAAAGTCACTCGAGTTGGGTCAGCTTGCGCCCGATTTCAAATTGACTGATCAGCATGGAAAAACCCACACTTTGGCTGACTTTCGCGGCAAATGGCTGGCCTTATATTTTTATCCTAAGGACGATACGCCCGGTTGCACCAAACAAGCGTGCGCTTTTCGTGACGGCTTGCAGGAATTGGTGAATTTGGGCGCTGATGTGGTCGGCGTGAGTGTCGATGACACAAACAGTCATGCTGATTTCGCTAACAAGTTTCACCTGCAGTTTCCGTTGCTGGCCGATACCACAACCGAAACGGCGGCACGTTATCATTCCCTGATTAATTTGGGCATTATCAAATTTGCCCAGCGCAATACCTTCTTGATCGATCCGCAGGGAAAAATCGTACGGATGTATCTGTCAGCGAGTGCAGCCCGTAACTCTGCCGAAGTGATCGCTGATTTGAAGCATTTACAAGCGGTTTGATCCGGTAGAGCCGTGATGGGGACATGTTCATTTGACTTCGATCAAGGATTGAAAATTACATCTCAGACAATATATGGAAGCTAAAATCGAAAGGAGACTGAATGGCAAATTTCACAGAAGATCAGTTAGCACAGTTAAAAACCGCACTCCATGAGCGATATCTTGCGTTGCAGGAAGAGGTTCAAAATGAGTTGGCGCACACCAACGATATTCGTGACTCTGAGCGGACGGAATATTTGGACGATACCCCGGATGACATCGATACTGCACTGATCGACCGGCAGATCAACGAGATGCGCGAGCTGGAAATGTCGATGGAGTATCTCAACGAGCTGGAATTCGGCGATTGTATCGATTGCGGCAATGAAATCGGGTTTGAGCGTTTGCTGGTATACCCATCCGCACAACGCTGTATTCAGTGCCAGAGCAAGTACGAAAAGGCTTTTCCGCAGGAATCCAGTCCGTCGCTGTAAAGGTGAGCCACGATCAATCTATGCTTTGCTTTTAAGCAAAACCAGGATCGCACCGCCACCGCCGTCTTCCGCCCTAGCCTGGCAAAAAGCCAGTACATCCGCGTGCTGCAGCAACCAGTTTCCAATCCGGGTTTTCAGGACCGGTTCGCGATTCTTGGAGCTCAATCCTTTACCGTGAATGATGCGGACACAACGAAACTTACTTTGCAAACAAGCATCCAGGAAAATACTTAATTCCTGTCTGGCTTCGTCACGAGTAAACCCATGCAGATCGAGATTGTCCTGGATCCGCCAGTGACCGCGCCGCAATTTCCGCAATGTCAGACGCGGCATACCGGGGCGCACATAGGACCAATCATCACCTGCTTCCATTTCGATGGCGATATGATCAGAGAGTGCATCTGCTGTGACGAGCTGTTCCTGCAGATTGCTTTTCCGGGGAACCGGAGGGACGGAAGGCTTATGCTGGACGACCGTACCGGTGGCGGGTAACGGCGCTACGTCGCGCATCGCGGCGTGAAATAGCGCCATTTCATCGTCATCTTGCGTGGAATTCTTGTCCTTCATTCAATATCACTGATTACTTGCCGCAGGGTTCCCGGTGCATGCGGTTATTTCAAATGATCGAGGTATTTTTCCGCATCCAATGCCGCCATGCAGCCGCTCGCGGCGCTGGTAACTGCTTGGCGATAAATATGATCCTGCACATCGCCCGCAGCAAAAACACCGGGGATGCTGGTAGCTGTCGCATTGCCTTGACCGCCGCCGCGCGTGACGATGTAGCCGTTTTCCATGCCCAATTGTCCGGTGAAAATATCGGTATTGGGTTTATGGCCAATGGCGATGAATACGCCCTGCAAGTTGATCGTCTGTGTGGCATTGTCCTGCGTGCTTTTGATGCGCATGCCGGTCACACCGGATTGATCGCCGAGCACTTCTTCCAGCACATGATTCAATGCCAGCTTGATATTGCCGCTGCGGACTTTTTCCATCAGCTTATCGATCAGAATCTTTTCCGAGCGGAACTGATCGCGCCGGTGCACTACCGTCACGCTGCGCGCGATGTTGGCCAGATAAAGAGCCTCTTCCACTGCGGTATTACCGCCGCCGATCACGGCAACGTCCTGTCCTTTATAGAAAAAACCGTCACAGGTCGCGCAACCGGATACGCCGCGCCCCATGAATGCTTCTTCCGACGGCAGACCGAGATATTGCGCGGAAGCGCCGGTGGCGATAATGAGCGCATCGCAGGTATAAGTGCCTTGATCGCCAATCAGCGTAACCGGTTTTTCCGTCAGTTTTGCGGTATGGATATGGTCAAAAATGATTTCGGTTTGAAAGCGCTCGGCATGCTTCTGAAACCGTTCCATCAATTCCGGGCCTTGCACGCCCATCGCATCGGCTGGCCAATTGTCGACATCGGTAGTCGTCATCAATTGCCCGCCTTGCGCCAATCCGGTGATCAAGACCGGTTTCAGATTTGCACGCGCGGCATAGACTGCGGCGGTATAACCGGCAGGTCCGGAGCCCAGAATGAGCAATGTGTTGTGTTTGGTTGTCATATTTTATCGGCGAAGTAAATCAAGAACGATATTGTACTCGTAAACGGGTAAATTGCCTTGCTTGGCGACCAACCGCGCCGTCATCGCAGCTCGCTCCCGCTCGGACTTTGCATTCAACAATAAATCGCTGCGGTTAAGCTTCTCAGCAGGAAAATACATTTGCGTCGTCAGAACACGGAAGCCTGGTTTTGAGACCTTAAAATGAATGTGCGGCGGACGGATCCACGATCTGCTGGCAGGATAAGCGCCGGGCATCACCGTCTTGAAGCGGAATAAGCCATTCTCGTCGCTACGGATGACCGCCCAGCCTTGGAAATTTTCGTCTGGACGCACTGGATTAGGATCGCGCGGATGATGGTACCGCCCGTGGGCATCAGCCTGCCAAATATCCAATGTGGCCTGTACAACGGGATACCCTGCAACATCCTGAATTTGACCGCTCACCACAATGTGCTGGCCTTGCGCAACGGCGGTATGCCCCTTAATTTGCGTTAAATCGGCATCTTTGTCTTGTTGATCTTTCACCGGATAAAACGGCCCTTCAGTTTCATCGGGAGTCGGTATCAGCGCCCATGCTTTGGCAAAACTACCATTGATGCCAAGCGCACTGGCTAGACCGCTCAATACACCGAACTGGATCATTTTTCTGCGGGAAATTTTTTTCATGATTGGTGATTCGACCGCTATTTGTATAGTAAGTGCGATTGCTTTGAGTAACACAAAGACTACTCGGATCTGATTTCAACGCAGCAAAACCGGATATTCCTTGGAGTCTGTTTTAAGCCCTAAGGATGATGATGGTGCCCATGCTCCTTAGCTTGCACCGGTTGTCCGGATGCCGGTGCCTTACTGATCTGATAGACGTCATGACAGGCAACGCATTTGGCCATGGCGTCGCTCAACTGCCGCAGCGTGAGTTTGGAGTCCTTCTTGGATTCCGCATCCGCGGCAATTTGGTCGAAATCCTGATGCAAGGACATGCCGAGCTGCATGAATTCCCTGGGTAGCACACTCTTGAGGTGATCCTCGGCTTTGTGCGCCATGCCCAACCCCAAAGGACGGGCGTATCTGGAGACTGCTGCCATGTCATTCGTCGAAAGCGCCGCCAGAATGTCTCGTGTGCCCGACAACAATGCCCGCATTTCCTCCAGCACGTGACTACGCTGACCTTCCGTGAGTGTAAGGGTTTGCCGGTTATCCATATCCGCCGCGATCGCTGATGTGGAAATCAGTAAACAGGCAATGATTATTCGCGTTTCTCGCATTTGATGGTCCTTGATAGCAATAAATTTGTCGTCTGAATTTATCAGATTGGTATTTTTTCTGCGGGAATTTTTTTCATGATCAGCCGTTTGATTGCTTAACGAAGATTCCGTGAAAGCTTTTAGAGCCGCATCAAGAATAAAAATTCAGACCGGCATTTCTCTGTTCCGCAGAACCTACCCAAGCTTGACCGGCAAGCAGGAAACATTGTTTCTATTGCCGGTTGAATTGGTATATTCTCAAACATTTAAAGCAAGTCTGACAACACCTCAGCGCCCCCTCATGACACCCGAAGAATTCATCAAAATCTGGACTAAAAACGATTTAACCGAGAAAGCCGGTGCGCAGTCGTACATTGAAGATTTATGCGACGTATTGCGAATAGAAAAGCCGCGTAGCTCGGGTGATTTCTGCTACGAAAAAGGTGCAATCAAGGATGGTGGCGGGCAAGGTTGGGCGGATGTCTGGAAACTCGACTGTTTTGCCTGGGAAAACAAGAAACCCGGGCGCGATCTCAAAGCGGCACTGGCGCAATTACGCGAATATGCAGGCAATCTCGGCAATCCACCGCTGTTGATCGTGTGCGACCGCGAGCGCATCGAAATCCACACCGCGTTTCGCGGTTACCCGGATGAGCCGCGCTGCATTCTGTTGCATGAGATTGGTACTCCGGAAAATCTGCAAATTTTGCGTTGGGTGTTTACCGATCCGGATAAACTCAAACCGCTGAAAACCAATGCGGCAATTACCGCCGAAGCCGCCGGTCAGTTTGCTGAACTGGCGGAAACCATGCGCGAACGCGGTATCGAGCCGCAACAGGTGGCGCATTTCCTGACCCAGTGCATATTCTGTATGTTCGCCGAGGATGAAGGCTTGCTGCATGCCAGCCCAACGGGCGATCATGAAATTTTTACCGGCATACTCAAAGCCGCCCATGCGGATCCCAATAAAGCTGCAAGCCGGATTAAAAATCTGTTTACCGCAATGCAGAAAAAAGACGGTATCTACGGTAATGACGATATCGCCTGGTTCAACGGCGGCTTGTTCAAAACCATAGCCGTCCCGCCGCTGACTGAAACCGATCTGAACATTTTGTATCAAGCGGCTGAAGGACGGGATTGGCGGGCAATCGATTCGACCATTTTGGGTACTCTGTTCGAACGCGGCCTCGATCCCAATAGCCGGGTGCAACTGGGCGCGCACTATACCGATGTCGCCACCATCAACAAACTGATCGAACCGCTGATCACCCGGCCATTAAGCGCCGAATGGCAAGCCGTTAAAGCTGAAATTACGGCGATACAGGCAACGGCCAGCAAAGTGAAAACAGCTACAGCCAAAAAACAGCACCGCAAAACCGCAGCGGACTTGTACCACGGTTATCTGGAGCGTCTGCGCAATTTTCGCGTATTGGATGCGGCTTGCGGTTCGGGCAATTTCCTCTATTTGGCGATGCACGCGTTGAAGGACTTGGAACATATCGCTCAATTGGACGCGGAGGCGCTCGGCTTGGGCAAGCAACTCACCATCGAAACTGGCACCGGCAACGTCCTTGGATTGGAATTCAACGAATATGCCGCCGAACTGGCACGAGTGACCGTGTGGATCGGCGACATTCAGTGGAGTCAGCGCAACGGACGGGAAAATCAACAAAAACCCGATCCTCAGTAGTCTGGACGGTATTCAGCACCGCGACGCGCTGCTCAACGCCGATGGCACGGAAGCGCAATGGCCGCAAGCGGACGTGATTATCGGCAATCCGCCGTTTCTGGGCGATAAAATCATGCGCGGCGAACTTGGCGACGATTACGTGACTACTTTGCGTGATTGTTACAAAGGTCGTGTGCCCGGTGGTGCAGATTTAGTCTGCTATTGGTTCGACAAGGCGCAGCGGCAAATTGTGAACGGTCAAGCCAAAGCGGCCGGGCTGGTATCCACTAACTCGATACGTGGTGGTGCTAACCGTGTAGTGCTGGATAATATTTGCCAGAGCGCACATATTTTTGAAGCATGGTCGGATGAAAATTGGTTCGATGCCGGTACTGCGGTGCGCGTATCGCTGGTATGTTTTGGTAATTTCGATGGAGCGAAACTTGACGGCAAAGCTGTAGAAGCCATACATGCTGATTTGACCGCAGAAGCAGGACTTAACCTTACACTTGCTAAGCTCCTTAGAGAGAATGTTGATATCGGATTTCAGGGATCAATAAAAACCGGACCAATGGAAATAGATGGTGGCACAGCCAGGCTCTGGTTAAAACAACCCAATCCAAGCGGTAAGCCAAATTGTGATGTTGTACGCCCGTGGGCAAACGGCATGGATATTACGCGTCGTCCTTCAGATACTTGGATAATTGACTTTGGTGTTAGCATGCTGGAACAAGATGCTGCTATGTTTGAACAACCGTTTCAGTATGCTACCGAAAACATTAAGCCATTGCGCGTAGATAAACGAGAGGAACGAGCAAACGAAAAGTGGTGGTTACATCAGCGACCACGTCCAGAAATGCGTGCCGCACTTGCCACCTTCAAACGGTATATTCTTACCCCTCGAGTTTCCAAATATCGATTGTTTATATTCGCACACCATGCAGTTTTGCCGGACAGCGCTACGGTTGCTATCGCACGTTCCGACGACACCACCTTCGGTATCCTTCATTCTCGTTTTCATGAATTATGGTCGTTGAGCTTGGGCACTTCATTGGAAGATCGGCCACGCTACACACCCACCACTTGCTTCGAAACCTTCCCGTTTCCCGAAGGATTGACTCCAGCCGACACCAACCCCAGAAGTGACGAAGAAAAGCAAGCGCTGGGCTACAAGGACTCTGACAATCAAGCAAGAGCTGGAGAGTGCGACGCTCCCATTCCAGCAATCATTGCAAAAGAATCCCAGCGCCCCGCAGCCTTGGCGATTGCCGAGGCTGCTTTCAAATTAAACCAATTACGCAGCAACTGGCTTAACCCGCCGGAATGGGTCGATTGGGTGATCACCCCGAAAGAACTAAAAGCAGGTTTCCCAAAACGTCCGGTTGCCAAACCTGGACATGAAGACGAGTTAAAAAAAAAGAACCCTCACTAACTTATACAACGCTAAACCGGCTTGGTTGACCAACGCGCATCAAGCGCTCGATAAAGCCGTCGCCCAAGCCTACGGCTGGAAAGACTACACGCCGGACATGCCCGATGCGGAAATTTTGCAGCGCTTGTTGCAGTTGAATTTGCAGCGGACTGGCCGCCAAAGCTCAATTCAACCACATCATGAAAAACGATAGCGGTGTAGCTCCTGACTATGGGTACACTTTCGGGAGTTCGCGCGCTTCTAAAAATGAGAAGAAATGATACTCAAGGGAGGAGCAAAAATGACTCAGATTAAGCAGCATCGGTAAAAATCCATCTTTTTAATAAAAATACAGTGCAGCTTGTACATTAATTTGGCAAAATTGGGCCATTTGCTGATAACCTTTTACTTACCGGGGAAATAAAATGAAATATAAAAGTCTTCAAGAGTTCAGCGCCGATGTGGCAGGGCGCAATCCGAACCAACCAGAGTATATGCAGGCGGTCACGGAAGTGATTGAAAGTTTGTGGCCGTTCATATTGGAGCATCCTCGTTATGCCGAGCATGGTTTGCTGGATCGCTTGGTCGAGCCGGAGCGGGTGATTATATTTCGGGTGTCCTGGGTGGATGATCACGGCGAAGTCCGGGTCAATCGCGGTTATCGCATACAGCACAGTTCTTCCATCGGACCTTACAAAGGCGGCATCCGGTTTCATCCCTCGGTTAATTTGTCGATTCTTAAATTCCTGGCGTTTGAACAGACCTTCAAGAATGCCTTGACGACGCTGCCGATGGGCGGCGGTAAGGGCGGTTCCGATTTCGATCCTAAAGGTAAAAGCCCCGGTGAAGTCATGCGCTTCTGCCAGGCGTTTATCAGCGAATTATTCCGCCATATTGGTTCGGATACCGATGTTCCTGCCGGAGATATCGGTGTAGGCGGGCGGGAAGTCGGTTTCATGGCCGGTATGATGAAGAAATTATCGAATCGTGCGGATTGCGTATTCACCGGTAAGGGGTTGAGTTTTGGCGGGTCATTGATACGTCCGGAAGCAACCGGTTACGGCACGGTTTACTTTGCCCAGGAAATATTGCAACACGCAGGGCGTTCCCTCGAAGGCATGCGCGTTTCGGTTTCCGGCTCGGGAAATGTGGCGCAATTTGCCGTGGAAAAAGCTATGTCGCAGGGCGCCAAAGTGGTGACCGTATCCGATTCGAGCGGCACGATCGTCGACGAAGCGGGTTTCACTCCCGAAAAGCTGGCGATTCTGGCCGAGGTTAAAAATCACCTGTATGCCCGTCTCGATGAATATGCCAAACGGGTCAATGTCACCTATCTACCCGGTGCGAAACCCTGGCATGTGCCCGTCCAAGTGGCATTGCCTTGTGCAACACAGAATGAATTGAACGGTGACGATGCGCGGGCGCTAGTGAAGAATGGCGTGATTTGCGTGGCTGAAGGCGCCAACATGCCATCGACCGCGGAAGCTGTCGAATGTTTCCTGCACAACAAAGTGCTCTATGCGCCGGGCAAAGCCAGTAATGCAGGCGGTGTTGCAACGTCAGGCTTGGAAATGAGCCAGAATGCCATGCGGATATCGTGGACGCGCGAGGAAGTTGATGCGCGCCTGAAAGAAATCATGCAAGCGATCCATAAATCCTGTCTGAAATACGGAACCAAAGCCGATGGCAGCGTCAACTATGTCGATGGTGCCAATATCGCCGGTTTTGTCAAAGTGGCTGAAGCCATGCTGGGACAAGGCGTTATTTAGCTTTAGCAAGCCGATGGAATATGTGACTCTGGGCGAGCGGTGCTAAAAATTCCTGAATGAGCTGCCATTGTTTTCCGGCAAGCTCATCAGGTTGTTTTTTAGCGTCAGGGTTCATTGGTTCGAGCGTTACCTTTCTTTGTTGTGAAGAATGGTAACGCTCTTTGCTTTGCGGGTTTGTGAAGTTAAGCCGAACGGCTATGGTTTATTATTTTAAAAACTGCTCGTCCTTTTTTTCCGCGCTTTCTTCCGCTGCTTTTGCATCCTCGCCATCACTGGCCAATTTGCTGCCGATATAGCTTCCCACTGCGCCACCGACTAATGCGGGCATTGCGGATTGCAAAAGGGATGGGTTTTGAGCTTGTGCATTCGGTGCTGCAGCTGGTGCATTGGCGTTAGCTGCTTGCGCTGGCTGTTGAGCTGGCGCAGGTTGGTTCGTATTCGCTTGTTTTTGTTGTGCGGCCGGTTTAGAGCTCACTGGCGCTTTTGATACGCTGCCTTTACTGCCTTTGCTACCTTTCGCGTACAGGTTGTTTGTAAACACCAAGGAAATCAGAACAACAAAAAGTAATTTCTTCATATGTATTAAGCCTATAAAAATTAATCTTAAATTAAAGTAACAAATCCGTTGCGATCAACATCAATGCTTCCTGTTTTGTGGCAGATACGCACTTATTATTATAAGCGTAGCTTCACGGCATTTTATCATCCAATCCTAATGCCATGGCACACGCTTCATGCCACAGAGGTGCTTTTTGCATGCCATTAGATGTTTCGCCATCAACGTGCGCCGCGATTTTGAGAATAATTTCAGCTGGTGTCAATCAGCGGTAAGAATTTCCCAATTTAGGAATCTTGTACGGAGAATATTTTTCCATTGGATGCATGTATCTCATATAAAATGCTTGCGTTTGCATTGATTGAGATGGGATACCTTGCCAAATGACTGATTTAATAGAAATTACTATTTATTCTGTAATTGCATTGATCGCTGGATTGATTGTTGCACAGATTATCAAGGATAAGTTTCTGAAATAAAGAGCAGAGCTGATTCATCACGCTCCGGTCTGATACAGTTAAGAGTCAACATGGTGTTTATGGTACTACTGGATAGTTCGCCGACGAGGCTATGAATAACACTCAGCTTGTACTATTCGCCCTCGCCAGCGGCCGTTCGGGTACCAGCTATCTCGCCGATTTTTTCTCGAAGAATATTACGCACTGTTACAGCACGCACGAGCCTTACTTCACACCGGGTAATCCCACGTTGTTCGGCAAACCCATTGAATGGAATACGCAGAATAACGACAACGCATTAATCCCTGTGCTGGAACGCAAATGCCGTTTTATCACGGATCGCCAGCAACCGTTTTATTTTGAATCGAATCATGCTTTTGTGAAAGCGTTTAACCGCCATGCCGGAAACCTGCTGCGCAATCCCGGTTTTATTCATCTGGTACGAAATCCATTACTCGTGGCAAAAAGCGAATATGTGCGCGAACAGGCTATACGCCGGTTGCATCTGCCGTTTGCGGAATATACCAGCGATACCGGTGAACGTTTGTTCCGCTGGGCTTTAACCGGGCATGAAGCATTGTTCCGGCACTACCCGGGCACACTCAGCCGTTTTCAGTTTTATTTGTTGCAATGGCTGGAAATCGAACACCGGGCGATGCAGTTGCTCCGCGATAATCATTGGCGAGACCGCGTGTTTTTTATCGATGTCGACGCCGATCTCAAACGGGAAACAGTGTTAAAAGACATGGTTCTATTTTTTGACTTGCCGCACCAGCCATCATTCAACTTGAATTTACGCCGCAACAAAACCCCGTTTATCGGCCCGACCATCACTACGGAACAGGATAAGCAGGAATTCCGGGCGATTGCGCATAATTTACCGGATAACTACAAAGAGTTGTTGCGTGCCGAGCCTTATCGTCATTGCAGCTGGTATGCCGAAGTCAGCCGGTTGATGGGGGATAACGGATGAATCTCTTTAGTCTGGACTGCGAGCACCTGACGCCGGTAAAAATAGAACAATGATTTTTAGCGTCAGTACTCGCGAATGATGTTGGCCGGTTTTAACGGTAATGCAATTTGTACGGCCTGCTATTTCTGTTTCCACTGCCCATTTAGCTGAATCCAAGTTCCGGATGGGACTTTGCGAATGATTTCTTCAGCATAAACTTTACCGACTTGTTCGATATCGATTCCCTGAGCGGTGGCTTTTTCCTGGTAAATCGATCGGCGTTTTGCATTAATCTCATCCGCTTCTCCACGGGCGCTGGGTTGGCGCGCGACGACATAGCCATCGTAACTTTCGCCGACTGCGCCCGATGCACGCAGATTCTCGATGGAATCGGCCCAGGCGGGTAGCGCGTTAAGCAGGAATGCCAGCAGCATGGCTTGGCCGATTTTTGCGAAAGGTTTTTTAACTGTCATGTGTGCAGTACGCTGCATAGTGTTCTCCTCGTCTCGTTGATATCAGAAGATGCCAGGATTGGCCGCGATATCTTTTTTGGCTTGCTCTTCAAGCTTTACCCGGATGTCGGCATCCAGCTTGATATTGAGATTAATTGTGATCGGTTCTTGCGGTGGCTCCACTTTAACGGTCGGCGCGCATGCAGTGATCGTCAGGCAGTATAGGATCAGGATGACTTTGATTAATGTCGCGTTGGTTATTCGATCAATTTTGCGCATGATTGCACTCCTTTTCTGATGGATTCCCGCGCTCCACTCTGACTGGGAATCCGATAATTAGCATACTGTGTTCCATGGGTTCAATTTAACGCGGGCGGACTTAATGGAACCTTAATGAGCCGCGCAGAATTTCATGCGATAAGTTGTAGCCCTGATTAATCGTTTGCAGAATTTTATCGATATCCGTTTCGAGCTTGATATTCAAACGGAATGCCTGTCCGTCTTTCACCTTGGGATTATTCCCCAACAACGACAGTTTGGCTACCAGATCGTGCGTAACCGATTTGTCCAGATCCAGCGACAGTTCGGTGTAGTGAAAATCCTGCGCCGCTTGCAGTAATAAATTCATTTCCTTACCGGCGGAAGCCATCATTTTTGAGGCTTTTGCCGATTTGAAGCGCAAAATCCCCGGAGCTTGCGCTGCAAGGTGGCCATTGGTGATGGTCACTTGATTTTCTGCCAATGTCAGCGGAATCTGACCGTCCAAATGACCGCTTCCCGTCAATCCGTCAACCTTAATGACATTAAAGAGGGTTTCCAGGTCGATGTTGCTGATGCGGATCAAAGTATCGGAACGTGTCGCGGCCGGGTCGATGACGGTAGGTACCACGGCAATTGTACCCTCCAGCACGGAGAATTGTGCTTGTTCGATGGCGATGCGGGGCGGGCTGGTGCCTACGATATGATAGGAGACCAGCAAATTTTCCAGCGGAACACCGGCGTCAATCCGCCGGATTGTGACCGTCTGGTGCGGCGGGGTGCGGGGAGATAACAGATCCACCAAATTAAGACTGACATTCAGATCGCTGAGTTTTGTATTTTCACGGGTAAACGATAAGTTACGTAATTCAAATGCAGCCTGACTGTTCTGCACACCTTCCTTGGACCATTTGAATTGAACGTTGGCGCCGAGATGTCCGCTGGCATCCTCAAGCTGTGCAAGAACGGGAGAGAGTACGCTGGGTTGCAAACCCTCCGGTGAGAAACGGACAGGAATAAATTCCGCTACTAGCGTGCCATCGCCACTCGCGAGCGCATGACGGCCGCTGATTTTTAAATAGCGTAAATCCGGCACGCCGCCCGTTATGTTTAGCGCATACACGGCTGGTTCTCCAGCTGACGCTTCATTGCGGATACTGCCTGAGATGGACAACGCAGCAAATAACGGTTCGGGTGCCAGGTGTTGCAGCCGGGCAATGGCAAAATCCGCGGCAGTGCCGATCTCGGCATCATTTAGATGCACGGTGGCGGAAAAATCCTTCAATTGCAGATCGGATTGCGGCAATGTGAAGCCTGCATCGTTGATGGTAAATCGCCCTTGGTAGCCGGTGCCGGCACCGAGTTTTCCGGTCAGGGTTATTTTTCCGGGATGAATCTGCGCTTCAATAGCGGAGGATTCCGTGCGATCGACACGCACGTTCAGGTTGCCAGGAATTATTGCGATATCGTGTGCAAGTGACCAACCCTGCGAGTTTTTTGCCAATTCCAAATTCACTTGGGGAATGGAAAACTTGAGTGCATTCAGCAAATGCACAGGCGTGCCGGAATCGATCTTACCAAAAGTGATCTGCCCCGGATTGCGCAATGCAACTTGCCAATTATCCCGGTTGGACGTGATCTGCACGGGCAAAGAAACAGAGAATTGCTGAACTTTGAGCGGTTCCGCGGCATATTGACCGCCGTCGGCGTCGAGATCCAGCGATCCTGTCAATGATTGTGCTGACGCGCGGATATCGCCCTTCAGGGTCATGCGATCGATGGTTGTATCCCCTAACGCTGGCGTCACCGGATTTTTATCAGCGGAATCGGATGCGGGTTTTACGATTGCTTTTCCCGGCAGTTTGATGCCGGTTAATGTGAATTCGGTTTGGATATGCTGTAACTGCAATGCCGCGAACGAAAATGCCGCTTCGCCCGAGAAACTGGAGATGCTCGCTTCGGGCAGTCCCAGCATACCTTCAGAGATCGCGAACTTGCCTTGAATATTTCCCTTTCTATCCAGCATCGCTGTCAGCAAGCTTTTGCTGTGCGCAAGCGAACCCGAGACGATTACACTCAAGCGAATCGTTTGTGCATCCGGCTGGTTTTGCGCAATGCCGCCGGATAGCGCGATGGTCGTTTCACCTGCTGTTGAACGCAGATGAATCGCGGAGTCCTTGAGTGAAAAATTTGGCAACCAGGGAAGACTGATACTTTTCTCAGGTGCGGCAGTCATGGGGGTAGTGGAACTCAACAACGGGTGCGCCGCGTTCAGGTCGAATGCTACGTTCAAACCGCTGATCTCAACTGAGATTGGCTTACCGGCAAGCAGATCCGGCACATTCCACGCCACGAGCATGTTTTCCAAGCGCAACTCTTTATTTTTACCTGCCGACAACCCCTTCAAACGGAAAGTATTGAATGAGAGATCCAAATCGGCAATGGATTGCAGCGGTAAGCCCTGCTTATTCAACTGCTGGCCGATCAAGGTTTCCAGTAACTGATTGCGGAAAACATAAAGACCTGCCCCGGCAAAAATGGCGAGACTGATCAGGATCAGGAATCCGGTCTTTAAGAGTTTTTCCATGGTATCAATTGCATAGGATCGCAAGCATTGAATTGACTTTTAGTTCGATTAATACAGGTCTGATTAGCTTCGTTTCAACGCTTTAACACGATATCACAACTGTATTGCCTTGCAGTATTTTATGTTTTACTGTGTTTGCGCGAAAAATCGTAAAGGATCACGCGCCTCTTTTATACTACGCATCTTCTGCAGAAGAGATTTTTTTATTCACTATCGTTACGACACTATGGATTTATTGACCCAAGGACTCCTCGGCGCCACGATGGCGCAGTCGGGCGCGAAACAACAGGAAGCACGCATCGCAACCGGCATAGGCTTTGTTGCCGGTATTGCGGCGGATGTCGATATTCTGATTCAATCGGAGAACGATCCGCTGTTGAATATCGAATTTCACCGGCATTTCACGCATTCGCTTTTTTTCGTGCCGCTCGGCGCTTTGATTGTCGCGCTGCTGTTCTGGCCGTTTTTGCGCAAACGCCTGCCTTTTGCGCGGCTGTATCTGTTTACCTTTCTCGGTTATTGCTTGAGTGGCGTGCTGGATGCGTTTACCAGTTATGGCACCAATCTGCTCTGGCCGGTCAGCGATGCACGGGTGGCGTTGAATATCATTTCGGTGCTGGATCCGGCTTTCACGTTAATCTTGTTGATCGCCGGGGTGATTGCTTTCAGGAAATACAGTCATGCCGCAGCGCGGATCGGATTGTTGCTTGCAGCGATCTATTTGTCGTTCGGATGGATGCAATTGCACCGCGCTGAAACCATTGCGGAAACATTAATTGCGGAAAGAGGGCATCGTGCGGAACAATTGCTGGTCAAGCCAACGCTTGGCAATCTGGTACTGTGGCGATCCATCTACGAATTTGAGGGCAAACTGTATGTGAATGCCATCCGCGCCGGTTTGTTTTCCGAGCCGCGCATCTATCCAGGAGAATCGATTGAAAAATTTGTGCTGGAGCGCGATTTGAGCGATCTGCCGGTTTCATCAGTGCTGGCTCAGGATATCGCGCGCTTCAGTCATTTCTCCGCCGGATTCCTTGCTATCCGCCCGGAACAACCGAATGTATTGGTCGATGTGCGCTATTCCAATTTGCCGACAACAACCGCCCCGCTCTGGGGCATCGAAATCAACCCGGAGCAACCGGATCAGCATGCGAAATACAAACTTTACCGCGATTCATCCAGTGTAACGCGAGAGAAGTTTTTGAAATTGCTGCTGGGTGAGCATATGTTGGATTGATTGAAATCATCAGATAGCTATTTCAAATTCACAATCCATTTCCGGTACAGCCGCTCAGCTACTACATTTAACGCCGCTACACGTTCCGGTAAATTCTTCTCAATTTCTTCCAGCGATTGCACCGACGGTTCGTTCAGGCTGGCGAGTTCTTCCGCGCCGACACTGCACCAGTCGATGACCAGCCGTTCGGTCATTTCGACGTGGCATTGCATACCGAGGTGCATGCCGAGTGCAAATGCTTGATTTTCACAGTAGGGACTGAACAGAATGCACGTGGCGCCTTGCGGGATGGTGAACGCCTCGCCGTGCCAGTGGAATGAATTGAAAGTTGTCAGATCGCCGAACCATGCGCGGGCAACCGGATTATCCGGCACGGTAACTTCGCCCCAGCCCATTTCCTTGACCGGGTTGGCGCTGACCACGCCATCCAAGGCTTTGGCCATGAGTTGACCGCCCAGACAATGGCCCAGTACCGGAACGTCTTGAGCAATCGCTTGGCGGATTAATGTTAATTCCTGCTCGATCCACGGTAAGTCGTCATTGACGCTCATCGTTCCGCCCATGAACACCAGACCGCTGAATCCATCGATGCTGGCGGGCGGTTGTTCTCCGGCGTCGATTTTGATCAGACGCCACGGAATATGATTGTTGTCGAGAAATGTGGCAAAATAGCCAGGCCCTTCGATGGGTATATGTCTGAATATTGCAACCGGCTTCATGGAATTTCCCTGCATAATTTTTGAACGATCTGATAACGGATTTTAGCTTGTTTTGCAGCAAATTTTTTGCTGAAAATCCGGATAAATCTTTTTTTGTTACCTGTGAAACATAACGCTATCGCCCATTGTGAAATCCGAGTGGACATTCTGCCGGAATGGACTCTTTCATGTCTGTAAACAAACATACCTTCGCTGATTTGGTGCGCATTGAACAATTGCGCAAAATCGAGTCTGCCAAAGCCGGTGAGCTGTCGTACGAAGGCATTAAAAATATGCCGGGTTCTACGGCCGGTGACTTCAACTATACGGAATTTATTCATCGCCTGGCGCAGCGCGCCAAGCACCTGATCCGCGATAACGCGCTGGATGATGTATTGCAGCAACCACGTAAGCAATTTACCCGGGCGCGCTGGATCTGTCTGATTGCTGCGCTGACTTTGGGTGGATTGGCAGCCAGCCAGGCGGTCAGCGAATCTTCCACATTGAATATCTACTGGTTGCTGGCGGTGCTGCTGGGATTCAACATGATTTCGCTATTGCTGTGGTTGGCGGGCATTGTCTTGAATTTGCAAAGCTTGAGCAGCGGCATCGTGGCGCAGTTGGCCAGTTGGCTGCCTTACCGGCACAAAAAAGAGCCGGCGGTTGCATCGCTGGCATCGCATGCGTGGTGGGAAAGTTGTTTAACCGGCACGGTGGGCAAATGGCGTATCAGTGTTTTGACGCATCAATTCTGGCTGACTTATTTAACCGCCGGTCTGGTGTTGCTGATTTTGCTCATGCTGGCCAGGCAATATAACTTCATTTGGGGCACCACATTGCTGCCGGATAGCACGTTGCCGAGACTCACGGAAATCCTTGGCGCGCCATTGGAAGCGATGGGATTAAAAATTCCGGATAACCCTCAGACGATTGCCAGCCGTATCGGGACAGGCAAACAAGACGCGGAAACGCGCACCGCGTGGGCGGTTTTCTTGATTGGCGCTTTGCTGGTGTACGGTATTTTCCCGCGTCTGTTACTGCTTGGGTTTTCCTGGCTCATGCAGCAGTGGAGTGAGAGCCGCTTCAGGCTCGATCTGTACTTACCCTATTACATTGAATTGCGTCAACGTCTGATGGCGCGCGACGTGAAAGCGCAAGTCATCGATGCCGATCCGCAGGCCGGTATGAGACCGGCGGAAGTTGTCCGGCCGCCGGAGAATGTCGCTATTCCGGCCAATGCGCAAGCCTTCGGCATTGAGCTGGACGATGCCACGCACTGGCCGGAATCTGTTGTCTGCCGCTTGAATATCGTCGATCAGGAATCGCATGATGAGGCCATGACATTGATAAAGAATCTCAACGGTCCGTTGCTGCTGGGCGTGGCGGCGCACCGTTTACCCGATCGCGGCGTGCAGCGGTTGATCAAGGAGCTGGTCGACGGCAGCAATGCTAAGCCGTGGCTGATCCTGTTGAGTAAACCATCGGCGCCGGTGACCAGCGCGCGCGAATTCGCCTGGTTCCGTCTGGCGGAAGTCTGCGGTATTCCGGCAGAACATGTCATCACCCGGTAAATCATGAACATCCCTAACCCTCAGCATCCGCAAGCGGATTCATTGCTGAACATCGCCGTCGTCGGGCATACCAATACCGGCAAGACATCGCTGATCCGCACCATGCTGCGCAGCACTGAATTCGGTGTCATCGAAGATGGCGCGGGTACCACCCGGCATGTCGAGCAAGCAACGATATCCGCCGACAATGAAGCGATTCTGAAGTTGTATGACACGCCCGGTCTGGAGGATTCCCGGGCTTTGTTTGCGCATATCAAGAAGCTGCAAGCCAAAGCGAAATCGTTGTCTCCTACCCAGATTCTGGAACAGTTTATTGCGCAAGTAACGGTCAACGACCCGCTGGAACAAGAAGCGAAAGTGATCCGCCAGGTATTGCGCAGCGATATCCTGCTCTACATCATCGATGTGCGCGAGCCTTTCCTGGAAAAATACCGGCTGGAATTGGAAATCCTGACGCAGGTCAGTAAACCGATTATTCCGGTTTTTAACTTTATCGCCGAGCATGACCGGGAACTGGCGAAATGGCGTGAGCATCTGGCGGCTTTCCGCATGCACGCCACGCTGGAATTCGATACCGTCGCGTTTACGTTTGAAGCGGAGAAGCGTTTGTATCAGAAGATGCAAACGCTGGTGGAATCTCACTACGACCGGCTGCAGAAGCTGATCGATTACCGCGCCCAATTATGGAATCAGCTGTGTTTGTCGGGTGCCAAGCGGATTGCCGGATTGATTGTCACGGTCGCTTGCTACCGTGAAAGTAAGTCCGCGCAGAATAATTTGATTGCGCATTCGCTGGTTGAAGACCGGCTGCACGATTTTGTCCGTAAGGCCGAGCAGCATTGCCTGCACGATCTGTTAGCCATTTTCAATTTTTCGGAAAAAGACGTTGCCATCCAAAAAATACCGGTCAGTAACGGACAATGGCAACTGGATATTTTTGCGCCCGGCATCCTCAAAGCGTACGGATTGGATCTCGGCAGCGCCGCGGCTAAAGGCGCTGCGGCGGGCGCCGGAATTGACTTGATGGTCGGCGGCATGAGTCTGGGCGCAGCCAGCGCGTTAGGCGCAATCGCCGGTGCCGGCTGGTCGACCTTCAAACGCTATGGCGACGAGATCAAAGCGACGGTCAAAGGCACGCAATGGCAGTGTGCCGACGAAACCACGCTGCAAGTCTTGTATTTGCGTCAGAAGCATCTGCTGAAAAAACTGATGCACCGTGGTCATGCCGCGCAGGACAGGCTGCATGTGGACAAAGCCGATAGCGAGAAATTGCCCGCAAACTGGACCAAACTGACCAGCGCATTACGCCAAAACCCGGCTTGGCAGGAACCATCCGCTGCGCGTAACAGCAATACACAATATTTGGAGATAGAAGCGAAACTGGTGGAAGCGTTGCTGGATGAAAATTAAGGGACGCTGCAATCAGGTTGGCGTTTTTTGCCCGCCGGGTTGCAAAAACTGACCCAAAACTTGAATGAGCTGATTGGGATCGAAAGGTTTGGGCAGGTAAGCATTCATGCCAATTGCCAGGAACTCCTGTTGATTGTGTTCCATGATATTGGCGGTCAAAGCGACAATCGGGATGTTGGTCAGATGCAATTCCTGGCGGATACGCCGGGTTGCTTCCAACCCGTCCATTTCCGGCATTTGGATATCCATGAAAATCAGATCGAACGGAGATTCGGTTGTTTTCAGTAAATCCAGGCATTCCACGCCATTTTGTGCCAGACTCACCTTGATACCCCAGCTTGTTAACAACTCAGTGATCAGCAGTTGATTGAATTCATTATCCTCCACGATCAGGATATGGGCGCCGCTGAATTGCTGCTGGCCGGGTATGGCTTGCTGGTGCGCTTGCTGGTGTGCGGTTTCGCTAAACAAAGCGGCAACGGTATCCAGCAGATTCAGCGGTGTGAAAGGTTTAATCAGCACGTTGATGGTGCTATTGGCTTCAAACTGATTCGAGAACGCGGGATCGATATTATTGCTCATCACTATGATCTTGGGACGGCGTGACGCAGGTAATGCAGCTTCTATCGCATGGATGGTGTCGCGATAATTCGTATCGGTTAAGCGTGTCATCAACAACAGCAAATCAAACGGCACCTGACTGGGATCGGCGAACATTCTGAGCGATGCCGTGCTGTTATCCACAGCAACCGCGCTCCAGCCCATGGAGTGAACAATTTCCGCGATGACGCCGCGTGTGACCGCACGGTCGTCAATGATCATTACCTTAAGTGATTGCAAGTGAGCGGGAATGGTCACCCAAGGTTCCCGGTGCTGATTTTTGTAGTGTAACTGAACCGTGCAATGAAACCGGCTGCCCTCGCCATGTTCGCTTTCGGCCACGATATTGCCTCCCATCAACTGCGCCAGCCGGTATGAAATCGACAAACCCAGGCCGGTACCGCCGAACCGCCGCGAGATGGATGAGTCGGCTTGGGTAAATGCTTGGAACAGATGCGCCATTTGCCCGGGCGTCATGCCGATACCGCTATCGGTGATGCTGAAAACCAGTGTGGCGATATCGGCATCGTCAGCCGGAGCGATGGCGATGCGGATGATGACTTCGCCGCGATCGGTAAACTTGATCGCATTGTTGATAAGGTTCACGAAAATCTGGCTGAGCCTCAGCGGATCGCCGATAAACTGCCGGGGTACATTGGGTTCGACATAAAAAAGCACGTCGATGGTTTTGTCTTTTGCAGCGATTGAAGCAATGGCGGACAGGTTTTCCAGAATCGTGTTCAAATCGAAAGCGATATGATCCAATTCAATTTTGTTGGCTTCGATTTTGGAATAATCCAGAATGTCATTGATAACGCCCAATAAAATATTGGAGGAGCCTTCAATATTGCGCAGATACCCGCTTTGGCGCGGATCCAAGGTGGTTTTGCTTAATAAATACGCCATGCCCAGCACGGCATTCATCGGCGTGCGGATTTCATGCGACATCATCGCCAAGAAGCGGGTTTTGGCGTTACTGGCGGCCTCCGCTTGCTGGCGCGCTTCGATCAGCATGGTTTCACGCTCTTTCCGTTCGGTGATGTCCTGATGGGTGCCGAACATCATGAGCGGTTTGCCATCGGCGGTCCAGCTGGATACTTTGCCGCGATCCAGCACCCAAATCCAATGTCCTGCTTTGTGACGCATACGGGCTTCACATTCGTAAAAAGGAATTTTTCCGGCGAAGTGATCTTTGAGAAGCGTTTCGGATTGCTGCAAATCATCCGGGTGCGCATACTTCTGCCAGGTTTCAATCGATGTCGGGGCAAGTTCCTCGAGGGTATAGCCGAGTATTTCGGCCCAGCGCTGATTGAAAATGACTTCCCCGGTTTGCACGTTCCATTCCCAGGTGCCGATGTGCGTTCCTTCAATGATATTGGATAAGCGCAAGCGTTGATATTCCTGTTCTTTTTCGTGCTGCTTGCGGCCGGTAATGTCGCGTGACGAAGCGTAAATCAGTATTTTTCCCGTGACCTCCAGTCTGCTGGCGTTGATTTCAACATTCATGATCGTGCCGTCTTTACGCCGGTGCAGCGTTTCAAAAACACGCGGTGTCTTCGAGACTTCACGGACTGCCGCAATCAGTTTATCTTTGGGAATCATTGCATCCCAATCCATCACATTGAGGCGGGCGGTTTCTTCGTTGGAATAGCCCAGCATCTTGGCAAAGGCGTGGCTGAATTCCACGATATTGCCATCTTCATCGAGAATGTGAACGCCATCGCTGGCGAGTTCCAGTAAGGCTTCAAATTTCAGCGATATATTTTTTAATTCGGTGATATCGCTGGCGTAGCCATTCCAGATAATACTGCCGTCAGCTTGTTTCTCGGGTTTTGAGTGCGCGTGTATCCACCGGATCTCATTTTGTGCGGTCATGACGCGGAAATCAGCGTGCCAATCGGTCAATGTAGCGGCGGATTCCTGAATCGACCGGTTAAATGTTTCGATGTCCTCGGAATGAATGATGGAAAAAATGGCCGATGCATCCGTGGTAATGCTTTCCGGCGATACACCGAGGATCCCGGTTATTCCTTTGCTGGCATACGGCACACAATTCCGCCCGTCCGGAAAAAGCTGGAACTGGTAAATAAAGCCAGGAATACTATTGGATAAATCCTCGAGAAATTTATGGCTTTTGATGAGCTGAGTCTCAAGATTCTTGCGCAATGTGATGTCCACCAAGGTGATCAAATAACTCTTAGCGGATGTTCCGGATTCAAGCGGTGAGGCGGTTGCGATAACACTGCGCAGAGAACCGTCTTTGCAGCGGATAATGACGTCGAGCGGAGCAAAACTGGTATTGTCTCGCGATGCTTGTTCCAGATGCTGATTCCATGTGGTTTCTACCCGCTGGCGGTATGCTGGGTCCGGATAGGCCCTGGGCCACCAGTCCGCTAACGTTGGAATATCGTCCAAGGTATAGCCAAATGTCTGCACAAATGCTTTGTTCAGGAAGGTGATATTCTGCTGATCGTCGTTGATTGCCTTGGGTATGGGGGAGGTATCGATAATCGCATAAAGTCTGGCTTCGCTTTTGCGCAACTCTGCTTCCACCTGGTTACGCTCGGTGAATAGCACGCTGACAAATTGCGCCGTGAGCGAAATACCCAAAATGAAGATATTCATGTCGAAGATCTGCGGATAATCATCCACGACAAAAGGGCCGAATTTGCGCGCTGTTTCAAATAGCGCCAGTACGGTGATGACACTGCATATCAGCGATACGACGGCTAATTCACTTTTAATCGCAATCCATAACAACAAGGGAACATAAATCACCAATGCGAGGGAAATGCCGCTGAAAGTGGAATTACCGAAAACCAGCCATGTGGCGGGCAGCATCAAGATAACCGGCACGATCGCTTTGCGCATGGATTGCCAGATGCTGATGCTGCGGCCGCGCGAAGAAAACAAAATCAGCAAAAACGGCGTTACCAGCAATTGTCCCAAGCAGTTGCCAAACCACCAATATGCCCATGCCTGGAAGTAGTTCTGTGATTCCTGGATGACATTGAAGAATGACAGCGCGATCGTTCCGAAGGTGGCGCTAATTGGTTGCAGCACTAAAAAGATCATGGCAACCAGCCGGCTGAGGTCATGCACCCTAGTGAGCGTTGGATCCAGTTTCCAGCGCTTGAATAAAGCCGCCGCAATTACGGCTTCAAAGCTGTTGACTGCGGATATCGCCAGCGCGGGTGGAAACTCCAGTCCGCTGCTCAAAGCGAGTGCCAGTTGCCCAACGAAAACGCCCGGCCAGACCTTGCGTCCAAGCAAGATGGCGGCAGCCAGTGCAATACCTTCCGCGACAAAGAAAACCGGTGTGACAATGAAATGCGAAACAGAGATCAAAAAGCTGATATGGCCAAATACAAAGTACAAAACAGCGAGCGCAAGCAGCTGAAAAATATAATGACGATAGGAAACCGGCTGATTGTTACTGAACATGAAAAGGCAAGAAATCGATTGAGTGGGCAGTCAGTGCGGATTGGGCTATAAACATCGCTTGAGGTGGCATAAGGTGAAGATTATCACGTTGGAAATTAAAACAAAGGGTCTTAGGAAGTTAAGCACTTACGGAAGTGTGTTAACTTACTGAGATGAATGTTAAAAATAGATACTATTTCCGTTCTCGGATTGGAGAAGCTAAATTCAGACAACTTATTCGCTATTTTGTTTTGGATTTTACCGCTACAAGTACCGCGCAATTGACCGGTATTTCTATCCGATCCGTCAATACGATTTACCTCAAAGTGCGGCAAAAAATTGCCTACTGCTGCGAACTTGAATCGCCGCTTCAAGGTGCTGTGGAAGTTGATGAATCTTATTTTGGCGCGCAGCGTGTCAGAGGCAAAAAAGGTCGAGGCGCTTATGGTAAAACCATTGTCTTTGGCGTTCTGAAACGCCAAGGGAAGGTATATACGGAGATTGTTCCTGATTGCTCCAAAGCCACGTTACAAGCTATTATCCGTGGGCATGTAGCACCCGATACCATCATCCATTCTGATGGCTGGCGCGGATATGACGGGCTGGTCGATATTGGTTTTGATAAGCACTTCAGGGTTTGTCATGGCAACAATGAATTCGCCAGTGGCGAGCGGCATATCAACGGCATTGAATCTTTCTGGAGCTTTGCAAAAAGGCGTTTGGCAAAGTTCAATGGTGTTCCTGAACATACCTTTTATTTGCATTTGAAAGAAACCGAATTTCGTTTTAATCATCGCCGTGATAATCTCTATCATCAGATTCTCAAATTATTACGTTTAAACCCGCTTTAACTTCCTAAGACCCAAACAAAATGTGCTTTTTTAATGGCTATAAAGAATCACCGTCTTTCCAGAGAAAACGGACAACGGTTGCGGGTGTTCTATCAGCTATCCTATGGCACGGCCGGGTTGTTCCGGGATTTGTTCAGGCGCTTATAGAACCATTGTTTACAGTATTCCACTGTCAACAGATAAGTAACGATCAAAACAGCCAGCAGTCCGAAGAACATCAATGGCAGTGCTGTGAAGCCCAGGTAATGCGCCATCGGGCTGATGGGGAGCAGCATGGCGATGGCGACGATACTGAGCGAAGTGATCGTTAACCAGCGGTTGGGGTGGCTGTGCAAGGGGTTGCGCCGGGTTCTGATGATGAAAATGACCAGTACTTGCGTGGCGATCGACTCTACAAACCAGCCGGTGCGGAACAGGGTTTCGTCCGCCTCAAATACGGTGATCAGCAGATAGAACGTAACGAAATCGAATATCGAGCTGATAGGGCCGATGGTCATCATGAAATTGCGGATAAAATTCATGTCCCATTGGCTTGGTTGCGCCAGATCTTCCTCATCGACATTGTCCATCGGTAAGGTGATTTCGGAAAGATCGTACAGCAAATTGTTCAGCAGGATTTGCAACGGCAGCAGCGGCAGGAACGGCAAGAAGAGCGTCGATGCGGCCATGCTGAACATGTTACCGAAGTTCGAGCTGGTCGCCATCATGATGTATTTCATCACATTACCGAAGGTGCGACGTCCTTCCATCACACCTGCATGCAAGACTTTCAGATCGTGTTCCAGCATGATCATGGACGCAGCCTGCTTGGCCACATCGACCGCGCCGTCCACTGAAATGCCGATGTCGGCGGTATGTAGTGAAGGCGCGTCGTTGATGCCGTCGCCCAGATAACCGACAACATGTTTGCGTGCCTTGAGCGCCAGCAACACGCGATTCTTTTGCGCCGGATTGACGCGGCAAAACAGATTGACTTCTTCCACCCGGGCGAGCAACGCATCGTCTTGCATGGCGGCGATGTCATTGCCGGTCAGCACGCCGGTAACCGGCAGATTCAGCTGGTTGCAAATGTAGCGCGTTACCCGTTCATTATCCCCGGTTAAAATCTTGACTTGCACACCGCTCGCCTGTAGTGCGGTTAAAACCGGTCCGGCGCTGATTTTGGGCGGATCGAGAAAAGCCGCAAGACCGGCAAATACCAGTTCGCTTTCGTCGGTTACGACAGCATGGGGATGATCCGGCGCGACCTCGCGCCAAGCAATAGCCAAGACGCGAAAACCATCATTGCCGAATTGGTCGAGCAGTTGAGTAATCGATTGCCGTACGGTTTCATCCAGCGAAACAATGGCGCCGGTTTCATCTTCATACTGAGTGCAAAGGTTCAGGATGTCTTCGGGAGCCCCTTTGACGGCCAGTATCCGGGTTTCTTCACGCTCTACCAGTACGGATACGCGGCGGCGCTCGAAATCAAACGGTACTTCATCAATTTTGCTCCAGCCCTCAATCGCTACGTCGTGGTGCAGCAAGATGGCGTCATCGAGCGGGCTTTTCAGGCCGCTTTCAAAATAACTGTTCAAATAGGCAAGTTCCAATACCCGCTGGGAGCCTTGACCCAGTGCATTGACGTGATGTTCCAGATGGATTTTCGCTTCGGTCAGCGTGCCGGTCTTATCGGTGCAGAGGATATCCATCGCGCCCATGTCCTGAATCGCCGATGGCCGCTTGACGATCACGTTCAATGCGGCCATGCGCAATGCGCCGCGTGTGAGCGTGACCGATACCACCATGGGCAATAATTCCGGTGTGAGTCCTACTGCCAAGGCCACGGCAAACAGGAAAGACTCGAGTAAGGGGCGGTGCATCACGATATTGACCAGCAAGGTGAACAGCACCAGCAGGAAGGTAAAGCGCATGATCAACATGCCGAACTGGCGTATGCCGAGCTCGAATGAGGTGGGTGGCGGTTTCTTCTCGAGGCTGTCGGCGATTTGCCCCAGCGCTGTCGTTTGTCCCGTGCGGGTGATTCTGGCCCGGGCTGTGCCACTGATCACCGTACTGCCCATGAATACCGCAGCTTTTGCTTCCAAGTCCCAGGGATCGGCGCTGGCCGGTGCATCGGCATGTTTCTCAACCGGATAGGCCTCACCGGTGAGTTGCGATTGATTGATAAACAAATCCTTGGCGTCGAGCAATTGCCCGTCGGCCGGAACCAGATCGCCCGCCGATAAGGCAATGATATCGCCCGGCACTAACTGCGCAACCGGAATCTCGGATAATTTCCCGTCCCGCAGTACCGTGGCGGTTACAGCGACTTGTGCCGCCAGTTTTGCCGCCGCCTGACCGGCACGGTACTCCTGAATGAAATCCAACGTGACACTCATGAGAATAATGATGCCAATAATGAATGCGCTCACTTCATCGCCGTTCAGCGCTGAAATGCTCACTGCGGCGAGCAGTATCAATACCAGTGGATTGTAGAAATGGGCGAGAAACTGCACGAGGATGTTGCGCTGCTTGACAGGTTTAATCTCGTTTGCGCCGTGCTGCTTTAACAGAATGACTGCTTCTGCATTGCTTAAGCCGGTATCCATCTGATCTTTAATCATTTTCTCGCCATTCGGGCTTGTGTTCCATGATTATAGCGGCTTTATACACGTAGGGTGATGCAGTCTCCGGATACGCTTCATCTTGCTGCATTGATGACCGACGCGGATTGTTGAATGGATACCGGTTGCTGAGTTCCATGTACTTCTCATTTCATCTCGTTTGCCGCCGCTTTGGCCGTGCAGGTCTTTTATATGAATAAACTTCATAACTTAACAATTTTTTCTTCTTTGTGGAATTTTTTAATAGTTACTACACTGCAAGCACAGGAAACTGTATGAGGTAGCTGCAAGGGTTCAGGGATGGAGTCCACTCATTTTTCTAATGCGAATATCTTGTTCACATTGATGAGCTATCCCGGAGGTCATTGCAGTCTGGTTTTTTCTGTTAATCGAAATCAAGGAGAGTCTAAATGAGATATCGTAAAACTAAGTATCTAGGGGCAGTGTTAGCCCTGGCTGTATCAGGTCCTGCATTCGCGGCTTTTAATGGTGATCAAAGTGCCGGTGGAAGCAGTTCATTATTGTTCAGCGCCTATGAGTCCGTAAGCGGTTATTCTTTTACCCTGGATACAGGCAGCCGCAGAGATGACTACTCTGCATCCATTCCATTGTTTACTCCCCTCAATTTTAATCTCGCACTGGATACCAACTGGAATACTTTTCTGGCTGGCGTAGGTTCAGCTCACTTTGCTGATATCAGATGGGCTGTCACTGCCGGTGATACCAGTGTTATCGATGGCGATCTTAGAAGTTTTCTGACTACGGCAGCCAACGGTTTGGATATTGGCACCAACGGCAATGGCACAACCAATGCTCAGTTGAACCAATGGAATGTCAATTACAATTCGTTTATTAATGCAAGCAATGGCGGGGATGGAACAGTCTTCGGCTTTGGCGGCCAACCTTCCACGGTGCATTTAAAAGAAGGCCCAACCGACTTTGCGTCGTATGAAATTTCCATTGGCAGTAACTGGAGTGGTAAAGCGAAATTCGATACCACCGGAGCGCTGGGCGAAACCCTCAATTTCTATGAAGCAAACATAACGAAATCGCCGAGTGGGGGAGTGGTCAGCCTTACCAGAATAACAACGGATTTACTGGGAACCGTAACACTGACCAACGATGGATTACTCTCAATCTCACCTATTTCTCCTGTGCCGGAAGCGGATACTTGGGCCATGCTCTTGGTTGGCCTTGGTTTGATGGGCGTAACAGTCCGCCGCCGCGCAGGAATCGTGTCTTAGTTTCTCCGCAGCGCATTACTCCGTTTTATTGAAGAAACTGGTATCCGTGGATGCCGGTGTGAGGGTGATTTTGTCTGAAAAACTGCAAAATCACCCGGTGCATAACTCATTTTTAAGGAATATTAAAATGAAACTGAAATTCGGACATATTATCGCGTCTCTCAGCATGATGTTATCCACTCAGGCCTACGCCCTCAGTGTGGATGAAATCAACGCAATACCGCCTGCACACGTTCTCTATGTCGGTGGTGGCGCGGAGCAAAACGGTGTATTTGAAACCATAGCCTCCAAACTGTTCACCGCAGGTTCAGTGTCATACATTACTGATGATACCGGCGCTCCTCCCGCCAAGGGCAGATCGTTCCGCGCAGTAGCCGGTACCGTATCGGTAGGCAGTCTGGCGGGTCAGAACTGGATCGTTGCTTATCGTTCCCTGGGTGGCGTGTTCGCTAACGGAATCGCTCCGCTGGTTACACCGAATCCACCGTTGACCAATTACTATCAGATTCAAAACAATATAACCTCCACCGGTCTCGCAAACCCAACTTTCAAGATTACCAATTTATCAACTTTTGTACCGGGTCAAAGACCGGCCGTTGGTTTGGCAAATCTGGAGCTGGCGATTTTTACCGGTTCGAATCTGCCTGCTGGCGCCAGCGCGCTGACTGCTGGCCAATTAGCTCAATTAGTTCAAACGCCGCTTTATAACGTGGTGAACGGGATTGCCGCAACAAACAATCTCGCCGACGCTCTCGTGGCAGCAACGCTGGCCGGTCACCGCCCAGCCAGCTTGGATAATGGACTGAGTAAAGCCGAAATTGCCGGTATTCTCTCGGGTACCATCACGAATTGGACTCAAGTGCAGGGTCTGGAAGCGCTGGACAAGCCGGTCATACTGATTGACCGCAATGCCGGTTCTGGTGCTAAGGCAGCCGCAAATCAGTATTTCCTGAATAATCCGGGTGGATCGGCGTTTAGCGGCGCCATTTCTCCGGCAAACCAAGGGGCCGAAGCCGGTATTGGCGATATTGTTAATTTTGCCGCATATGCCGTGCGTACCGAACCCAGCGCAGGCAACGTGCCCGGTGCGCTTGACAATGTATTCAACAAAGGCGCTTATGGAATCGGTATTCTAGGCTTGGAAAACGCGCCATCCGTAACAAGCAAATGGCGATTCGTGGCCATTAACGGCGCAAGAGCTACAAATCCGGCCGGTACTGCTTTCGACAAGCAACAAGCGATTTCAGGCCAGTACGATTATTTCTTCCAGGCTTCGGTCAACTTACGTAAAAGCGTGACCGGCGACCAACTCGCGCTGGCTAACGCATTCATCAATAAAGCGAAAGACCCTGCGGTGATTACAACCGTAGCAGGCACAGTGCTTGATCCGGCCGAGTTTCCCGAAACCGGCAATGCAACACTGGATGCATTCCGTGCTCATGGAACACGTTTCGGTAATTCCACCGCGCCATTGCAACTGGTTGAACCACCTGCACCGTAATCAAGCTGAAGTTATTTCGGCAGGCGCTCTGGTAACACAGGCGCCTGCTGTTATTCAAGCGATCTTACTTTCATTTCGTAATGCCAAAATAGTTTTTATGCCACATATCCCTGATTTTTCCGATAACCCGCTCGATCTTGCCATGGGTTTAAGACCACCGTACCCGAATAAATCTCATTGGTTGTGCAAAAATAAACAAGTGCATGCTGAAGCATGCTTTTGTATTTGTATTCCGTACCCTTGTCAGAATAAATACGATGCCGTCGCATAAAGATATTCTGTGATAACTTGGTTTAAGAAGGCGGCTGCGGAATCCGGTGTTTTGTCTGGCCGGATAGCGTCGTACAATGCCCGGGATAAATCATCGATGGCCATAGCAGGCGGTATCGCCGCAGAATGCCTTATTCCGCTTTTGAGCCGTGGTAAGCGTTTGGTATCGAAGTGAGCCAATCCCTCCGGGTAGTTTTTTGTGATAGCAGCAAACGGCACGTCCTGGTTTTCCGGAGACGCTGCAATGTTTGCTAAATACCGCATGCCATACTGTGTTTGTGGAAACACTTACTGGTTGATTTTTCCGGTGCGAATTCCTGCTTTCCGGCTTGTTCGATGACTCGATGGATGATTTGCCGGAATACACGAAGCCGCTTACTGCGGAAATCGCATGCATGTTGATGATTAAATAGCTGAGAGATAGGAAATGAATTTCCAACAACTTCGAATTATTAATGAAACGGTCCGGCAGAATTATAATCTGACCGAGGTAGCCAATGCTTTGTTTACATCACAATCCGGTGTGAGTAAGCATATCAAGGATCTCGAAGACGAATTGAATATTGAACTCTTCATTCGTAAGGGGAAGCGGCTGATTGGTCTGACAGAACCCGGCAAGGAATTGGTGAAAATTGTCGAGCGCATTTTATTCGACACCAAAAATATCAAGCGTTTGGCCGAGCAATTCAGCAGCTATGATCAAGGGCAATTAATTATCGCGACTACGCATACGCAAGCACAATATGCGTTACCGCCCGTGGTGACAGAGTTCAAGAAAATATTTCCCAAAGTTCAGCTGATACTTCATGAATCCAGGCCAGGGGAGATATTATCAATGCTGATCAACGGCGAGGCCGATATCGGCATAGCGACGGAAGCGTTGGAGAATGCGGCTGATTTAGTGTCTTTTCCCTATTATACGTGGCAGCATACAGTCATCGTTCCTGCGGGGCACCCTTTGCAATCGCTACAGCCGCTTACGCTGGAAGCCATTGCTGAGTTTCCGATAATTACCTACCACCAAGGTTTAACCGGGCGGTCCCGTATCGATCAAGTATTTGCCAAGGCAGGATTAATACCGGATATCGCTATGTCCGCTTTGGATGCTGACGTGATTAAAACTTACGTAAAGTTGGGATTGGGTATCGGCATTATTGCTTCTGTGGCATTTTCTCCCAGGAGAGATGAAACATTAGTCAAGCTTGAAAGTGAATACCTGTTTGAAATGAATACCACGTTTGTTTCGGTGCGGCGTAATCATTATCTGCGTAGCTATGCGTACCGGTTTATTGAGCTTTGTATTCCAACATTGACTGAATCGATCATTCGTTCCGGCGTTAAACCATTGATTGATGCTGAATAAAATAGGGCTGGCGATAGGTTTGATCCGATTGATCAAATAAATGACGCCATTTGATTGTGCTGATCGGTAAATCGAAATAATCGATTTACCGGTAGTCTCAGTAACTCAATGCGATACTTTATTTCTGAGTTTATCTTTGAAGCAAGCGGTATAATTCAGTAGTATTCTCCTGATACTTGATTAACAAGAGATATTTCCGGGCGTATATGAAATGGCGGGCAGGTCTTGTGTGGAACCAATTATTCGTGCTGATATCTCAAGTCTATGCTTTATTTAATACTTGTTATCGTTATCGCTGCGCTCATTGTGGGCCCGTCTTACTGGGTTAAGCACACCCTGGCAAAATACAGCCATCCTGAAGATCGTTATCCGGGTACCGGCGCTGAGCTGGCGCGTATTTTGCTCGATTGGGCCAATTTGCAGACGGTGAAGGTCGAAGTGACGGAACAGGGTGATCACTATGATCCGATCGCAAAAGCAGTGCGTCTGACCGCGGATAAATTTAATGGCAAATCGCTCACGGCAATTACGGTTGCGGCGCATGAAGTTGGGCACGCCATCCAGGACCGCGATGGTTACTTGCCGCTAAAATGGCGGACCCGCCTGGTGCAAATAGCCGCTCCGGCGGAAAAGTTAGGCGCGGTGATTTTGATGATCGCACCAATTGTCGCAGTGGGCCTGCGTGCACCGGTAGCGGGTGCTCTGTTTCTTGCTGGTGGCTTGTTGACGTTGGGGAGCGCAGTAGTCGTGCATATGGTGACGCTGCCGATGGAATTGCATGCCAGTTTCGCCCGGGCGTTACCCATGCTGGAGCAAGGCAAGTATCTCATTCAAGGTGACGAGCCGCATGCACGCAGGATTCTGCGCGCCGCAGCGTGGACTTATGTATCCGCTTCGCTCATGGCGCTACTCAATATCGGCCGGTGGTGGGCGATTCTCCGGCGCTAAGGCTGCTGAATTGCCGGAATTCCGCAGTACAGGTGTGATATTCCGTCTTGACCCTGTCATACGGGCAACTTACCATACAAGATTTGAAGCTGAATTGATAGGCTAATCCATTAGAGATCAGTATTTTTTGTTAGAGGACAAATATGGTGCAATTGGTTGAGCAACAAAAGGCAAAAGCAGTACGCGGCTTCACACTGCTCGAATTACTCGTGGTCATGGTTATCATCGGTTTGCTGGCTGCCTATGTCGGGCCTAAGTACTTTTCGCAAGTCGGCAAATCGGAAATAAAAATGGCGCAAGCGCAAATCGATGCACTGGAAAAGGCGTTGCATCAATACCGTTTGGATGTGGGGAGCTATCCGGGCACGGAGCAAGGCTTGACCGCGCTGGTTACGCGCCCCAATAATGAGGCGCGCTGGCAAGGGCCTTACCTGTCCAAGCTGCCGCCAGCCGATCCCTGGGGCCGCCCGTATGTGTACAAGTATCCGGGTGAACGTTCCGAGTTTGATTTGCTCTCTTACGGCAAGGATGGACAGCCTGGCGGTGAGGGTGAGGCGGCTGATATTACCAACTGGTAAATTCCGCGCATGCGTTATGAAGTGAAAGCCGTCATGTCCGGGCAAGGCACCGTGCATCTTGAACTGGAAGCGAACAGCGAGGAAGAAGCTCGCCGCCAGGTGGTTGAACAAGGCGGTATGGTTCTAAGCATACGGCGCAGCTTCTCGGGTTTTTCGCTAAAAGCGAAGAGCCATTTTCCGCTGGTTCACTTCAGCCAGGAATTGCTGTCATTGCAGATTGCCGGTTTAAGTTTGGTCGAGAGCATCGAAACGCTGCTCGAGAAAGAGCAGGATAGTAGTAACCGTAAAATTATCCAGAATATCTTGGATCGATTGTATGAGGGTGTGACATTCTCACAAGCGCTGCAAGAATTTCCGCAAGCATTTCCGCCGCTCTATATCGCCACGGTCCGCGCCAGCGAACGGACCGGCGATCTTGCGGAAGCGCTGACCCGTTTTATCACCTATCAGACACAGATGGAGTTTGTGCGCAAAAAACTCGTTGGCGCGTCGATTTATCCGGTGCTGTTATTGGTGATCGGTTTTCTGGTGTCGATTTTTCTGATGGTTTTTGTGGTACCTAAATTTAGTGCAATTTATGATGATATGGGCAGCGATTTGCCTTGGCTTTCGTTGTTGCTGATTAAATGGGGCCAATTCGTTCATGAACGCGGCTGGGAATTGGCCATTGCTGCGCTGGCGCTGTTGATTGCGACAGGGTATACAGTTAGCCGGTCAACCTTTCGTGCCAGTGTCATGCAGCTCCTGTGGCGCATTCCGGCGATCGGCGAACGCATGCGAGTGTATCAGCTGGCGCGCTTCTACAAGACGTTGGGTATGCTGCTGCGCGGCGGTATTCCCATCACGCAAGCGCTGGACATGGTCAGCGGTTTATTGCAAGCGCATTTCCGCCCCAAAGTTGCAGCCGCGGCTAAGCATATCCGCGAAGGCAGAACGATTTCCAGCGCGATGGAATTGGAAGGACTGACGACAGCAGTGGGCAATCGTATGCTCCGCGTGGGTGAGAGAACGGGTTTAATGGGCGATATGATGGAACGGATCGGTAATTTTCACGATGAGGAAATTGCGCGTTGGGTCGAATGGACAACCAAATTGATAGAGCCATTGCTGATGGCGGTCATCGGTATTGTGATCGGCGGGATTATTATTCTCATGTATATGCCCATATTTGAATTGGCGGGAAGTATCAATTGATCGAAGCGCAGGTACAAACCGTAAACAAACCGTCGATGGAGATCAACCATCTAGCCGATGCGCAGCAAAAAGCGCTCGAACAGAATGTTTCCGTCATTCAGGTTCTGGAAGAAAAAGGCGGTTATACGCCCGATGAGCTTATGCAGCAGCTCGGCCAGTTGTTGCATATGCCGGTATTGGACATGAAAGCGATTCACGCGCTCAGTCCCGCTTTTGATGTGCTTTCGTTTTCCGAAGCCATGATGCATGAATGTGTTTTATTCCGCCGCGAACAAGACTATCTGCTGGCAGTCAGTAATCCATTCTCGACAAAATTACGGGCATGGGCGGAAGAACGTTTTGCTGTCGCTGCGGAGTGGTATTTGGTACATCCCGCTGATTTGAGCGCTTTTTTTGCTCAGCAGGAAAAGACCATGCGCGCCATGGATCAAGTGCTGCCTTCCACAGAGCTGGATAAAATACAAAGCGGTATTGAGGATTTATCGTTAAAAAGCATCAATGAAGGTACCAGCCAGGTGGTGCGCTTGGTGCATTCCACCTTGTATGACGCGCATAAGTCTCAAGCCAGCGATATTCATTTGGAAATGACGGCAGGCGCACTGTCGATCAAATACCGTATCGATGGCGTGCTAAGCTCGATCGGCGTGATACAAGGCGCGGACTTGGCCGAGCAAGTCATTTCCCGGATTAAAGTGATGTCCGAGCTGGATATTGCCGAACGCCGCGTGCCGCAGGACGGCCGTTTTAAAATTTCCATCCAGGGGCGGGAGATCGATTTCCGGGTTTCCATCATGCCGAGTATTTTCGGTGAGGATGCGGTTTTGCGGATTCTTGACCGGCAAGCATTATCCGATCAGATTGAGGGGTTGACGTTAAACCAATTGGGTTTTAATCAGACGGCGATTGCCAGTATTCGCCGTCTGAGTTCGGAACCGTATGGCATGCTGCTGGTTACCGGGCCGACCGGAAGCGGTAAAACGACATCGCTCTACGCCGCGATTTCCGAAGTGAATAAAGGCAGCGATAAAATTATTACCATCGAAGATCCGATCGAGTATCAGCTTCCGGGTGTGCTGCAAATCCCGGTGAATGAGAAAAAAGGACTGACGTTTGCGCGCGGCTTGCGTTCAATTCTGCGGCACGATCCGGATAAGATCATGGTGGGCGAAATTCGCGACTCGGAAACGGCGCAGATCGCCATCCAGGCGGCGCTGACCGGCCACTTGGTTTTTACCACTGTGCACGCCAATAACGTATTTGATGTCATCGGCCGGTTTTCGCATATGGGCGTGGATCCTTACAGTTTCGTGTCCGCGCTGAACGGAATCGCCGCGCAACGGCTGGTGCGTTTGTTATGTCCGCACTGCTCGGTCGATGAGCGCCCGGATGATAAGCTAATCGAAGAATCCGGAATTCCCATCGACGAAGCGGATCAATTCAAGTTTCGTAGCGGACGAGGTTGCGGCCAGTGCCGTGGCAGCGGTTACCGGGGAAGAAATGCAATTGCCGAGATTCTGATTCTGAACGATGAGATTCGTGAGTTGATCGTAGCGCAGGAGCCGATACGCCGCATCAAGGAAGCAGCCAGGAACAATGGCACCCGATTCCTGCGGGAGGCTGCTTTGGATATGGTCAGGCAAGGATTAACTAGTTTAGAGGAGGCCAATCGTGTCACCATTGTGGCGTGATCAAATACAGGTCTTCCTGGCGCCTGGACGAATCGACCTGGTGCGTTCAACGCGCGGTTTCAAACCGGTACAGTCAGCCAAGGTTACCGTGTGGTGCGAGCCTGCGCAAGATGCGCTGGTTTGGCAGGCCGCTGTGCAGCAGTTGGAAAAACATTTGATGGATGCGGCTGGAGCGCAATTGAGTGTTACGCTATCCAATCATTTTGTACGGTATGTTGCCCTGCTGCCGCAAGCGGAAATCGCAACACCGGAAGAAGTGAGCTCCTATGCCGCTTTCCGCATGCGTGAAGTGTATGCGGAACGGGTGAATTCGTGGGCGCTGAGCGTGAGCGAATGGACTCCGCTGAGCGGTGCGGTGTGCGCCGCAATTCCGCGCGATTTGATGGTGCAACTGGAAGAGATGGCGGCGCGGTGCCGTTGCACACTTAAAGAGATCGAGCCTTATTTTGCGTCTGTTTATGATCGCTGGCAAAAACTGCTGGATGGCAATAAAACCTATTTTGCAGTCATTGAAGCCGGACGTATTTGCTTGGCTGTGCTGATTAATGGAAGCTGGCACAGCATCCGCAATCAGCGCATTTTGCACAATGTCGCGGCTGAGTTGCTTGCGGCCTTGGATCAGGAAGCTATTTTGACCGGAAGTAAGGAAGCGATTGAGCTGGTTCATGTGTTTGCGCCGGAACAGGCGGATTTGACGCTGCCGGAACAGTGCGGATGGTGCGTTGTTCCGATGCCGGTCGGGAAAATACCGGTATTGCCGCATTATCCATCCGGGCCGGTTGATGATGACGGGGTAAATCGATGCCACGCTTGAGACTTAAGTTCCCGGATCGCGGACAATCCGTTCCGCATATCGATTTTTCCATCCTGCTGATCGGACTGCTCGTGCTTGCCGGTGTGCTGCTGCAATTCCGCCAGGTGACTGAAGAAGTGAATCACTGGACAAACCGGGTCGAGCGGCTGGAGAAACAACAGCAGCAGAAAGCTGCGCCGCGCGCACGGTCAACCCCGCGGATAAAAGAATTCAGCCAGGAAATCCGCAAGGAAATTACGCAGGCCAATGCAATACTGGATCAGATCAATTTGCCTTGGGAAACTTTATTCGATGCTATCGAACATGCGGCAACGGAAGAGATCGCCTTGTTATCCTTGCAGCCGAATGTGGCCAGCCGGACACTGCGTCTCAGCGGTGAAGCGAAGAGCATGTCCGAACTGCTCGATTTTGTCGAAGCGCTTGAACGTGAGCTGGTTTTTGAGAATGTGCATTTGCTAAACTACAAAGTTAAACAAGATAATCCGCACCGGCCCATTATTTTTCTTCTGACTGCTGCATGGATGCAAGTTTCTTGAAGACCGCGACAATCCAAACACAACTCGACCGTTTGATGCTGCAACTGCGCTGGCAGGCAGGCCGCCTCGGTACGATTGGAAAAATCGGCCTGGGTCTGATTGTTGTTGCCGGTATTTATTTCTTTTCGGCGGTTTTGCCGCAAGACTCCGATCTGCAAAAGCTGAAGGAACGCGCTGAAACGCTGCAACTGCAAGAGTTAGCGAAGCAGTCGCCGGGAGAAATGGAAGGCGGGAAAAAATTAAGTAGTGATCAGGCATTGCAAGTATTTTATGATTTCTTCCCGCGTATCGACTCATCGCCTTTCTGGATTCGTGAATTGGTGCAATTGGCTAAAAAGCATGGCGTTGATCTGAGCAGCAGCGAATATCGCTTGATGAATGAGAATGACGCGCGTTTGGCTCGTTACGAGATGATATTGCCGGTAAAAGGGCGTTATCCGCAAATTCGCGCTTTTATGGCGGAAGCGCTGGAAAAGGTTCCTGTCATGGCTATTTCCGCGGTTGCGCTTAAACGGGAAAATATAACTTCCGACAAGCTTGAAGTCCGCCTTGAAATTAACCTGTACTTGAACAAATAAGCGCAATGGATCAAGCTGAGAAAAAGCGGAAATTGATGTTAGGTGGCGCATTGCTAGCCACATTAATCGCTGTGATACTGGTTGAAGAGGAAGAGACATCGACGGATATCGTAGAAACCGTGCAACCGGTAAAGACAGCGAGCATGAGCAGAGACCGGGCAAAAAATCAAGAAAGCAGCACGGAGCTGCTGGATATCGGTAAACTTGGACAGCGGAAATTCAATCCTTTGGCGGGAGAATTGTTTGCATCCACGACATGGACGCCAAAACAACCGCCAGTCAGCTTCGAGCAGCAAGCTGCGCTGGCTGAGCAAATAAAAAAAGCCGCGCCTCCTCCCGCGCCCACAGCACCGCCGCTACAGTTCAAGTATAGCGGCAAGGCTATTACGGACGACGAAACTTGGGTTTTTCTGTCGCAGTCGGGAGAAAATTTCATTACCAAGATCGGCGGAAAAATTAACGACAAATACCGGCTGGATTCGATCAATGACAGTACAATTGCCGTCACTTATCTACCGCTCAACATAAAGCAGACGCTCACTATTAACAATAAAATCGCAGGAACGTTCCGATGAAAAGCTGGAGAATTTATATCCTCATTATTTTGCTCGCGACTACTGCAGGGTGCGCAATCAATAACCAAACATTCTTTACCCGGAACAAAGCATTTGACGAGGGGAAAAAGCTGGTAGCGCAGGGCCAATTTGAAAACGGCATGGCAAAATTGGAACAAGCGCAACGTGAGGAACCTGCGAATCAAGAAATACAGACAGTATCAATACGCCTGCGCGAAGAAGTGATAGGTAAACTTCAGTTTGAAGCCGAGAGCCTGCGCTTATCCGGTGATCTGGAGAGTGCAGAACAAGCATTTCAACGCATTTTAAATCTGTATCCATTCAATGAGCGCGCTAAGGAAGGCCTCGAATTGATTGCATTGGAACGCCGCCACATTGCCAGAGTTGATTCCGCTAAAGCTCTATTGGCACGCGGCGAGCTTGCGCAAGCTGAAACGCTCGTGCGAGCTATCTTACAAGAGAATCCGCAGCAATTACATGCGCGTCAATTGATTTCAGAAATCAATTTGCGGCTGACACGGCCTGAGGTCACTGATTTGGCATTGGAATCCGCTTTCAAGAAAGCGGTGACGATGGAATTCAAAGACACTGATTTGAAAACTGTATTTGAACTGATGTCGCGGACCGCGGGCATCAATTTTGTTTTTGATAAAGACATCAGGCAAGATACCAAAATATCCATATTTGTCCGGCAAAATACGATTGAAGATATATTGAAGTTGATCCTTGCGACCAATCAATTAGCATACAAGGTGCTCAATAGTAATTCGTTATTGATTTATCCCAATACACCGGCGAAGCTGAAAGATTATCAAGAACTAGTCGTGCGCAGCTTTCAAGTGGCGCATACCGATGTCAAACAGATGGTTGCGATGGTCAGAGGTATCGTTAAAGCCAAAGATATCTATGTCAATGAACAACTTAATCTGTTTATTATGCGCGATACACTGGAGGCCATTCGTTTAACCGAACGATTGGTGAGCCTGAATGATTATGCCGAGCCCGAAGTTATGCTCGAAGTCATGATTTTGGATGTTTCGCGCACTAATAAATTTGTATTGGGACCCAATTTTCCCCAGTCGATGCAATTTAATTATGCTGGACAAGCAGTTCTTGGTGCTCCGGCGGCTCTACTCAGTAACTTTGGCTTTTCTGGACTTAAGAGTTTCGGTATGACTAGTCAAGCAAAAATTGATTTTTTGCAGAACCTTTCGACGGGAGATATATTGGCAAATCCCAGGGTACGAGTAAATAACCGGGAGAAAGCAAAAATTCATGTGGGTACCAAGCAACCTTTTTTCTCCGCTAACGTACAGCCTGGGGTGACCGCGATCGTTACTGCAACACCAACATTTATCGATGTCGGGGTTAAGTTGGATGTTGAGCCGCGTATTGGATTAAACGACGATGTAACACTCAAGGTTACTTTGGAGGTGAGTTCAGTTCTAGAAACGATACCAGGGCCTAATGGTGCAACCGCTCCTCGGGTCGGAACGCGCAATGCTGAAACTATCCTAACAATCAAAGATGGAGAAACGCAAGTTATAGCGGGACTGATTGATAATCGGGAAACAAGAAAGATTGGTGGTCTGATGGGATTATTAAATATTCCTGGATTGGATCGCTTAACATCTAATCAAGATATTGAGAGAACAAAAAATGAAGTGGTATTACTGATTACGCCTCGTATTGTTCGCAATATCCCAAGACCGATCAATCTGGAAAACGAATATCATTTTGGCACGGCCAGCGAAGCGGGTAAATTGCCCGTTACCATCAAGAAAACAGCAGCGCAATCTCTTTCCATCGCACCGGCTGGATCGGGACGTGGCGTTGCAGCTGCGCTTCAGGATGCTTTTTCTCCGCCAGCCGAAGGCCAGGAACCACCACCGAATCCATTTGCCAGTGTTGCAGCTTCCGCGTCCGGAACGCCTACGCTTACCCTGCAATCACCGACCAATGTGGGACTGGGTAAAGAATTTTCTGTCAGTGTGCGGCTGGTTGGCGCAAAAGCGACAGTTAATTCAGACTTAGTGTTGAATTATGAAGCCAGTTCGCTGGAAGCGCTGGACGGTGGGGATAAGTCAGGCACACGCGTGATCAAATTAGGTAAGGATCAGGCTTCCGGTCTGGCGGCGCAGCTTCGCTTCAAGGTGATTGCGGCAAACCCGGGTACCACAGAAATCAATATCCAGAATGTCAACGCGGAAGATATGGAAAATGGTCAGGCGGTCGAAGTGACACCGCCGCCGCCGGTCAGTGTCAATATTAAATAATCCGCTTATGGCTGCATCCAGAATTTCCGTGAAGCACAGAGGATTCACGCTGATTGAATTAATGATCGTGGTGGCAATCATGGCTATTTTAGCGACAGCCGCATTGCCATTACGAGAGCTGATGGTGAAACGCGAGAAGGAGCAGGAGTTACGCGTTGCATTGCGCCAGATACGAACGGCCATTGATGCCTACAAGCAGGCTTCGGATGAAGGGCGTATCACCAAGAAGGCCGATGAATCGGGTTACCCACCCCGGCTGGAGGAATTATTCATGGGGGTGCCGGATGTCAAGAGTCCGGATAAGAAGATTATTTATTTCCTGCGCCGCTTGCCCGCTGACCCACTGTTTGTCGAACTGGATGTCGCCGGTGTTTCGGCGACTCCGGCTGCGGATACCTGGGGGAAGCGCAGTTATGAAAGCCCCTGGGACAGTCCCAAGGAAGGCGACGATGTTTTTGATGTGCATTCACGTTCGGAAGCCATAGGCCTGAACGGCATTCCTTACCGGGAGTGGTGATGATGAACCTGTCCGGAACCCGCAAATTCAGAGGGTTTACCTTAATCGAACTGCTGGTGGTTATGGCGATTATCGCGACGTTGTTAAGTATTGTCGCGCCGAAGTATTTTAATTCTATCGATAAAGCCAAAGAAGCCGTGTTACGGCAGGACTTGGGAATTATGCGCAATGCCATCGATCAATTCTATTCTGACTTTGGTAAATATCCCATTGACTTGGCGGAGCTGGTCGACAAACGCTATATGCGCAGCGTGCCGAAAGATCCCTTCACCGAAAGCGATAAAACCTGGATCGAGGTTCCTCCCAAGAACGAAACGGAATCAGGTGTCTATGATGTTTATAGCGGCTACTCGGGGAGAGCGCTGGATGGCTCGTACTATCAAGAATGGTAAATGACCGGGGTTTGCTCGGATTCTTGCGGTGCACATGATATGCCACGGCGGGAAAGCGGTTTTGTTTATCTTTGGGCCTTGTTCTCGGTCGTTCTAGCGGGTGTTGTCATGGCCGGAGTGGGGCAGGTATGGCAGGCAAAAGCGCAGCGCGAGAAAGAAGCCGAATTGCTTTATGTGGGCGAGCAATTCCGCAAAGCGATTATGTCCTACTACAACACCGGCACTAAGCAATTTCCCGAAACTTTGGAGGAGTTGCTGGAGGATAAGCGCACACCGGCCATCAAACGGCATTTGCGTAAAATCTATATGGACCCGATCACCAATACAGCGGAGTGGGGCATCATTGACGAGCCTCCGCCCGGCGGTAATACAGTGTCCGGTAACAGCCCGGCAGCCAGCCAGAATACAACGCCGGGGAATAATGCAGTAGCGGGTGGTAATCAAGCATCGAGCAGTAACCAGCCCTCGGGTAATAGCTTGATGCCCAATACTGGCCAGACATCCGGCAGCACAACACCCAATCAAGCATCGAACAATGCGGCGCCGAGCAGCAGTCCGGGTATAGGTTCCAATCTCACTAAGAGAATCACCGGCGTATACAGCCTATCGGAAAAGAAACCCATCAAGAAAGATAAATTTCCCGAGCAATACGCTAAATTCTCAGAAGCGTTAACTTACCGGGATTGGAAATTTATTTATAAACCCGGCGAGGGCAGTAGCGCGTCGAAGCCGGCATCCACTCAATCCAGACCGAATACGGCACCGGGAGCTTCACCGTCCAATTCCCCTTTTGCGCCGCAATCTTCCTCGGGTGCAGCTTCACCTTCCTCGCGGTCGTCGTCAGCGGGTAATGCTTCACCGTTTGCACCGCAATCCGGCGCGCCAGCAAGCTCATCTGGATTTGGAATGGATTGATAGTCAAAGTACGGTGGTACTAATATAAGTCGCAAAAAAGAGCGCTCGTCCATTCGAGCGCTCCTTTTTATTTTCCCCGATCAGGAAATACAAATGTCATTAAGCTCCGGTACTGCGATACGCCGTCACCTGAATCTCGATTTTCATGCGCGGATCGGATAGCCCAGCAGTCAGCATCATGGCAGATGGTCTCACATCGCCCAGGTACTTGCGCATCACCGGCCAGCATTTCTCAAAATCCTCTGCCTTGGGGAATACATACGTAACGCGCACCACCTCTTTCATGCTTGACCCTGCTTGCCGCAACGCTGCTTCGATATTTTTGAAGCATTGCTCCGCTTGCTCCAGCAAATCATCGGAAATGGTCATTTTGCTGTAATCGAAACCGGTTGTGCCGGATACCAGTACCCAGTTATCTGCGACCACAGCGCGCGAATAACCGATTTCCTTCTCAAATGTAGAGCCTGAACTGATGAGTTTTGTTGCCATGTTGTGTCATCCTTGTGATTGGGTTTGAAAATTTTTGCGTAAGATACCACTATAATTGCGCAACAAACCAGTTTTTTACCGGCACCTTCATCTAAATCCACCCACACCCATGGCTATCACATTTTACTGGCATGACTATGAAACTTTCGGCGCCGATCCCAGGCGCGACCGGCCCGCGCAGTTTGCCGGCGTGCGCACCGATGAAGCGCTGAACGAGATCGGTGAGCCATTGGTAATTTATTGCAAACCGGCGCGCGATTACCTGCCGCATCCGGAAGCTTGCCTGCTCACCGGAATTACACCGCAGCTTGCCGATGAACGTGGATTGCTGGAACCCGAGTTCATTGCGCGCATTCATGCCGAGTTTGCGCAACCGAATACCTGCGGTGTTGGGTACAACTCGCTGCGGTTCGACGATGAAGTCACGCGCTTCACGCTGTATCGCAATTTTTACGATCCTTACGCGCGTGAATGGCAGCAAGGCAATTCGCGCTGGGACATCATTGATCTGGTGCGCATGACGTACGCGCTGCGCCCGAATGGAATCGCCTGGCCGCAGCATGAAGACGGGCAACCGAGTTTCAAGCTGGAGCATTTGGTGGCCGCCAACGGCATCGCGCACGAATCCGCGCACGATGCTTTGTCCGACGTGCGCGCCACCATTGCCTTGGCACGTCTGCTGCGCACGCAGCAACCGCGCCTGTACGACTGGCTGCTGCAACTGCGCGATAAACGCAAGGCGGCAGCGCAACTTGATCTGATCACACACAACCCGGTGTTGCATACCACGCGCATGTATCCGGCTAAGACCGGCTGCACGTCGCTGGTTATGCCGCTCATCACCGAACCGGGAAACAACAACAGCATACTGGTGTATGACTTGCGTCACGATCCAGAAATGTTTTTATCGCTTGATGCAGACGAACTGAGTCAATTGCTGTTTACCCGCAACGATGATTTGCCGGAAGGCATGCAGCGGCTGCCGGTCAAGTCGGTGAAAATCAACAAATGCCCGGCGCTGGCGCCACGTAATACGCTGGATCATGAAGCCGCCGAACGCATCGCGCTCGATCTGGACGCCTGCTACCGGTACTGGCAAACCCTGAGTGCAGCTCCTGATTTCTTCCAGCGTGTCGCAACCGCGTACACCAGCCATACATTTGAGCCGTCCGGCGATGTCGATGTGGCCTTGTATGACGGCTTTCTGGACAGTGCCGATGCCGCATCATTAGCCCAGATCCGGCGTGCTTCACCAAAACAATTGGCCAAAATGCGCTTTGATTTTCATGACAAACGTTTACCCGAGCTGCTGTTCCGCTACCGCGCCCGCAACTGGCCGGAAACCTTGACGCCGAATGAAATGGAACGATGGGAGCAAATGCGTGTGCAGCGTCTGACGCAAGGTAGTGGCGGGAGTCTTACTTTTGCTGAATTTTCCGCGCAGATTGCGCTATTGCGAGAGGCACACAAGGCAGATATAAGTACAAGACAGATATTGGATGAGCTGGAGGTGTGGGGAAGAATTTTAATGAATTCATAAAGCTTTTCTAACCAGATAATCATTCTATTGATTGCCATTGTTTTCGTTGAGTGCGTTCTTTGTTTTCTAAAAATTAGACTACATTTTGTAGCCGTAACAAAACTTATCCTATCCCTGATCATGTTAAAATCCGGTCGCGTTTCCTAACTTAAAATCCGCCTGGATTTACTTACTTCCCATCATGAAAAACAATTACCTTGAAAGAATACTGACCGCGCAGGTTTACGATGTGGCGATCGAGAGTCCGTTGGAGCTTGCTGCCAATTTATCCGGGCGTATTCACAATCAGGTGTTGTTGAAGCGGGAGGATTTGCAGCAGGTTTTTTCGTTCAAGTTGCGAGGTGCGTATAACAAAATGATCAAGTTAACACCTGCGGTGCGCAATCGCGGGGTGATTGCCGCTTCCGCCGGTAATCATGCGCAAGGCGTAGCACTGGCTGCGAAAAGGCTCAATTGTTCCGCCACCATCGTGATGCCGGTGACGACGCCGCAAATCAAGGTGAATGCCGTCATGGGGCATGGTGCCACGGTGGCTTTGCATGGCGATTCATATAACGATGCATATGAGCACGCGATACAATTGGCTAAGGAAGAACAAGCTACATTTGTGCATCCGTACGACGATCCGGATGTGATCGCCGGGCAGGGGACGGTCGGCATGGAAATTCTGCGCCAGCATACCGGTCCGATTCACGCCATTTTTGTGCCAATCGGCGGCGGTGGTCTGATCTCCGGCATTGCGGCGTATGCGAAACGGCTGTATCCGAAAATCAAAATCATCGGAGTCGAGCCGGTCGACGCCGATGCGATGTACCGCTCGCTGCAAAGCGGCCGCCGGGTCAAGTTGGCGCAAGTGGGGCTGTTTGCCGATGGCGTGGCGGTGCGGCATGTCGGCAAGGAAACCTTCCGCTTATGCCGTGAACTGGTCGACGAAGTGATTCTGGTCGATACCGACGCCATTTGCGCGGCAGTCAAGGATGTGTTCGAAGATACGCGTACGATTCTGGAACCTTCTGGCGCGTTGTCGATTGCCGGTATCAAAGCGTATGTCGCGCGCGAGAAAATCCTGCATAAAACGCTGGTCGCGATCGCGTCCGGTGCCAATATGAATTTCGATCGCTTGCGTCACATTTCCGAACGCGCGGAAATCGGCGAGCAGCGCGAGGCGGTGATGTCGGTGGCGATTCCCGAGCACCCCGGCAGTTTCAAGAAATTCTGCAATTTACTCGGCACTAAGAGCATTACCGAATTCAATTACCGCTATGCCGATCCTAAGGTGGCGCATGTGTTTGTCGGTGTATCGGTGCGCAATCAGGAAGAAACGCAGCAATTGATCAAGGAGTTAAAACAAAGCGGACTGGCCACGGAAGACATGAGTAACAACGAAATGGCCAAGTTGCATGTGCGCCATCTGGTCGGTGGACGGGCGCAGGCGGTTAAGGATGAAATCATCTACCGCTTTGAATTTCCCGATCGTCCCGGCGCGTTGATGAACTTCCTCAACAACCTCAGCCACAATTGGAATATCAGCTTGTTTCACTACCGCAATCACGGCGCCGATTATGGCCGCGTGCTGATCGGCATCCAGGTGCCGCCGGAAGAGAAATCCAGCTTCAGGGCTTTTCTTGACCAGCTGGGTTACCACTATTGGGATGAAACTAAGAATCCCGCGTATAAATTGTTTCTTGGGTGACGAAGACTGGACGCGCTGATTACGCAGCGCTTTAGAAGGTGATTGTTGTGTCTGGAATTCTACGATTGGGCTATATTCTTTATACCTGAATCACCGCAAGTTCGTCCGTTCTTATTTCAAACGCCGCGAGCAGGTTGTTCTCGCACTGCCCGGCAATCACTTGAATGATGTGGTTTGTTCTTGAATTTGTTGATATTAAGTTCGATAGATTCATAAAAAACATTGTTTTCCAGGTCTTATCCTGTCTTTGATTACGCGCTCCAGCAGTTAAGCTGTCGTCCGGTATTTCCCCTGTCTGATGCCGTTTGTTTTTAAAAAGAACGGACATTCAGAAAGTCTGACTTCAAGCTGGAGAGCACAATGGAAGACAATTTTTCTAAATTCGGATTGCCAACCGGTTTGGTTGCGTTAGGTAAGAAGTTGCCGTTGCTTGCGGCGCCCGCAAAGAAAAATATTCCTAAAAATACATCTCTTGTGAACAACAGCTGGGTGCTGGGTGGCGTCGTGATGTTTTTCACCGTGCTGTTGTTGATGACGCTAACCATCAGTGTGCGTCAAGCCAGACAGAATGCAATTCAGCCGGAGCTGGCCGCGCAGTTGCAAATTCAGCATGCGCATATCGCCAATGCCTTACAACAGGCACTGCTCGGCGAAGCAGAAGCTTTTGCCCGGTTGCGCGATAGTCGGCAGCAATTCAATCGTGACATTACACTGTTATTGCAAGGCGGCTCGTATCGCGGCACAACCGTGGCGGTTGCGGATGATTCACTAGCGCCGGGCTTGCATACTTATTTCAGAGACTGGCAACTGGAAGACCAAAGGATCGATTTGATTCTGAATCAGCAGGAACCTCTCATACGGCTCAACAACAGCATCAAAGCGATCAATAATGCACACAGCCAGTTGGCGAGACGAATGGATGAACTGATCAATCGCATGACGGAAGCCGGAAATCTATCCCAAGAAATACGTACCGTGGAAACGATCAAAATACACGCCCGCACCGTGGCCAAAAATGTGAAGACCCTGCTGCCGCTCGAAGCGCCGCTGGTGGAAATCACTGCGCAACTGGCGCAGGATCATGCGCAAGTCGCCGCGATGATCCAAACCCTGAGTCAAGGCAATCATGGTCTTGGCGCGATTTCCAGCAAGCACGAAGTGATCCAGGATCTGTTATCGCATGCGTATGCGCAGTTGAGAAAATTTGACGAGCATTTACATATCATCCGTAAGGAAATTCCTGTCGCGCTGACGATTGAATCCGCAATCGACGAGATTGTGAACAGCCATGCTGGGATGCAGGAACAAGCCGCAACGCTCGACGATGAAATACAACAGCAAAACAATCATGCCGCGCTGCTGCTGAATACGCTGGCGATGATCCTGGCTACGTGCGCCGTGTTGGTATTGATCTTGCTAATCCGGTCGGTACGGCGCAATGCCTATCACCAGAATCTGGCCAACCGCAACGAAGTCGAGAAAGCGCAAAAAGCGATTGTGACACTGCTGGACGACATGAAAAAAATCGCCGACGGCGATCTGACGGTGCGCACCGACATCACCAACCATATGACCGGTGCGATTGCCGACGCCATCAACAGTACCATCGAGGAATTGCACACACTGGTGGAGCAGGTCAATCAGGCGGGCGCATTGGTGGTGAAAGCATCCCATCAAGCGCAGCAAGTTTCGTCCGGTTTGTTAACCGCAGCACAGCAACAAACGGATAGAATCGAACAAACCACTTTGGCGGTGGTCGGCATGACGGAATCGATCAGTGAGATATCGGATATGGCGACGGAATCGGCCAAAGTCGCGAAACAATCATTGGCCGCGGCGGAGAAAGGCACGCTGGCGGTGCGTGAGTCGATCGCCGGAATGAACGAAATCCGCACGCACATTCAAGATACCTCGAAACGGATTAAGCGCCTTGGCGAAAGCTCGCAGGAGATCGGCGAGATTGTCGCCTTGATCACCGGCATCACCGACCAAACCAATGTGCTGGCTTTGAACGCGGCGCTGCAAGCGACCGCTGCCGGTGAAGCGGGGCACGGATTTACCGTGATCGCACAAGAAGTGCAGCGGCTGGCGGAACGGTCGGCGGAAGCCAGCAAGCAAATCAGCGAATTGATCGTCACCATTCAGGGCGATACGCAGGACGCCATCGCGGCGATGGAGCGCAGCACGCTCGGCGTGGCAAAAGGCGCGAAACGCTCCGATGCGGCGGGCCGGGCGCTGGAAGAAATCGAACAAGTATCCAAGCAACTGGCGCAGCTGGTGACGCATATTTTTGACGTGACCAATACGCAGACACGCGCGGCGCATAAGGTAGTTGCCAATATGGAAGAAATTCTTCATATTACCCGGCAGACGACACAAGGAACGCTGAAAACCACAGGATCGATCAAACAGATCGCAGGATTCGCGTCCGAGCTGAAAGCATCGGTATCGAACTTCAAGGTGTGATGCCCGTGCCGGTTTCTCTATCGATTGATGGTACAAAAATATGAGCGCGCAAGCCAAACTGAATATTGCTTCGATTATCGGGATCAAGGACGGGATTGACCAAGTCTTCGCACTGATCGATCAAAACCTGGAGGTATACAGTCGGCATCCCGATAAAGCCGATCTGATCAAAGATTGCCGCAAGTATATTCATCAATTGGACGGTTTACTGGAGATGCTGGGATTAACCAGCATCTCCATCGTGACTGGGAAAATGCAGCAATTGGTCGAAGCGCTGATCAGTAAGAAAATTGAACCCAGTGCGCCGGTATTCGATGCGCTGAAGCAATCCACCAAGGCGTTGCTGTTCTACTTGAACGAATTGATCGATGGTGCGGAAGAAAATCCGCTGCGGCTGTTCCCGGCGTATCGCGGTTTGATGCAGGTGTACGGTTTTGAGAACGCGCCCGAAAGTGACTTGTTTTTCCCCCGTTTGGCGGCTGCACCGGCATTAAAAGCCGAAGCCGCGCATATCGATGCGGCTGCCACCAAGATCCTGGCCAAACAATTGGGCGCCGAGTATCAAGCTGGTTTGCTGAAGTGGTTGCGCGATCCATCGAATCAGGACGGCTTGCGGCAAATGGCCGCCGTGACGGATAAAATCGAGGCGTTTCCCGGAACTACCGATGCGCGTGCATTCTGGTGGGTGACGGCCGGTTTTCTGGAAGATTTGCTGCAACTGGACAGCAGCCAAATCGATTTACCGGTTCGCCGCCTGTGCGGAAAGATTGAGCAAACCATCCGCCATTTGGCGGCGGGTACGACCGGCAACACGTCCATGTTAATGCGCGAATTGCTCTGCCACATCGCGCACAGCGAATCGGACAGCGCGCGCATTAACGCGATCAAACACAGTTACACTTGGCCCGGCCAAACCAAGAACCAAGATACGCCGACGTTTGAAGAAGCGGAAACGCTGCGTCCGATACTGGATAGGTTGCGCGATACGCTGATGCAGGCGAACGATATCTGGCGCGAGTTCTGTGCCGGGCATCAGGAAAGCCTGGTTTCGCTATTGGAATACGTGGACTGGCTCAGCCACCAAGCACGGCAAACGGAATGTGCGCCGCTGGTGAAATTGATCGATGCCATTGGCGATACGGTAACGTACTTGCACGATCATCCGCAGGAAACGAGTGAAGAGCTGGCGATGGAAATGGCCACGGCACTACTGCTGGTTGAAAGCATTATTGACGATTTTTATAAGCTGCCGGACGATCTGCCCTCCCAGATCGATGTGATTGATTCCCGTCTGCACGGCATCACGACGGGCGATATCCAGATCGGCGAATTGCCGCCCGCGCCGACATTCAAAGTGCTGGATGGCAAAACACAGGAAAAAGAATTATTGGCGCAGGTGGCGCAGGAGATTCTGACCAACCTGGCGCACATCGAAAGCATTCTGGATAAATTCTTTTTTGAACCCGCCCAACGTTCGGAATTGCCGCTGTTGCCGGATTTATTCAAGCAAGTCTCCGGTACGCTAGTCATGCTGGATCTGGAGCGTGCACACACGCTGCTGCATCTTTGCTACGGTTTGGTTGAGAAACTGTCAAAGTCAGGCTACGAGATTGTCCAAACCGAGCAAGTTCTGCTCGTCGACGGATTGAGCAGCCTGGGTTTCTACATCGAAGCATTGCGCAGCGGGCAACCCGATAGCCAGCAGATTGTCGAGGAAGCCATCAAGCTGTTCCAGATCGCAGCCAATCCGGCCAATGCAACCTCGCCGGTGCCAATGGCTACGCCACCTGCTGCCGCGCTAAGCGCAGACACCGCATCCGCTGCGGCGGTGAGTGCCGCTATCGATCCCGAGTTGCTCGGTATCTTCCTGGAAGAAGCGGGTGAAGTGCTGGCCGGTATCGCCAGCGATGTACGCAAATGCCGCATCAATCCGACCGATCAAGCAGCGCTGGCGAGTGCGCGGCGCGGATTTCACACCTTGAAAGGCAGCGGCCGCATGGTCAAGCTTGATGATTTGAGTGAAGTGGCTTGGAATCTGGAGCAAGTGCTGAATCTTTGGTTAAGTGAAAACAGATCCGCTTCCGATCCGCTGCTCGACTTGGTTGACCGGGCTTGCCAGGCGTATGGCGGATGGTGTGACGATTTGCGCGAACATGGCGTTGCCGAGGTTGATGCGGACGCATTACTGCGAGTGGCGCAAGAACTGCTGACGCGCGTCAAAACCGTCGAAGCACCTGCGGTTCCGGCCGAACCGGCTCAGCCGGAACAGCTACCGCCCGCTGTCGCACCGGCTGACCGGATCAACCCGGAATTGCTTGCGGTATTTCTGGAAGAAACACACGACATCATTCCGCGCATGGGCGCAAAACTGCGTGCGTGGCGCATGTTGCCGCAAGACGAGGATATCCATCATGCATTGCTGCGTTTACTGCATACCCTGAAAGGCAGTGCGCGCATGGCGGGCGCCATGCAATTGGGTGAATTGATTCATGCGATGGAAAGCCATGTGGAAACGGCTTTCCGCGAGCGCAATATCTCCGATGCCGCGCTGGATCAGCTGGAAAGTGAATTTGATGCGATCAGTGGCGAGATCGAACAGCTTCAGCGCGATGAAGGTGCTGCGGTTCCGTCAAACGATGCGCTGACTGCCGCGGCCGTGGCGATCGCCGAACTGGCGCAACCGCCCGCCGAAACAACCGGGCTGCTGCAATCCAAAACGTTGCTGCGCATCAATTCCGAGCTGATTGACCGCCTCGTCAACGATGCTGGAGAAGCCAGCATTCTGCGCTCAAAAATCGAGGCACAGCTGAATAATTTCAAACAATCCTTGCAGGATTTGACGGAAAGCACACATCGCTTGCACGATCAGATGCGTGAAGTGGAAATCCAAGCGGAAACGCAAATGCAATCGCATCTTGCCCATCAACAGGAAAGCGAACCGGCGTTTGATCCGCTCGAGTTTGACCGCTTTTCACGTTTCCAGGAATTGACCCGGCTGATGGCGGAAAGCGTCGATGACATCATCAGCGTGCAAAAAAGCTTGCGGACTACGCAGATTGCCGCTGAAGAAGCGGTTGCGCAGCAAGCGGTGATGAACCGGCAGTTGCAGCAATCGTTGCTGCAAATCCGTACCATCCCGTTCAGCAACTATGCCGAACGCTATTACCGTATCGCCCGGCAAGTGGCCGAGGATTTGGGCAAAAAAGCCAGTCTCGAGATTCATGGCGCTGACGTTGAGATTGACCGCAATGTGCTGGAGAAAATCAATCCGCCGCTGGAACACCTGCTGCGCAACGCCATCGCCCACGGTATCGAAGAACCGGAGGAAAGACAGCGGCTGGCCAAATCCGAGGCCGGACAAGTCGAAATCCGGTTGCGTCAGGAAGGTAACGAAGTGACCATCACGTTGAGCGACGATGGCCGCGGTCTGAATTTGCCGCGCATCCGCGAGGAAGCGCAGCGGCTAGGTTTGGTTCGCAACGATGCAGTGCTCGACGATGACAAGACGATGCCGCTGATTTTCATGCCCGGCTTGTCGACCACCGATTCGGTGACGGGAATAGCGGGGCGCGGCATTGGTCTGGATATCGTCAAGAATGAGATTACGATGCTGGGCGGGCGCATCAGCGTGGAATCCACTCCCAATCAGGGAACGGTTTTCACGATTAACCTGCCGCTGACTTTATCGGTCGCGCAAACGTTGATGGTTCGCACCGGCAAGCAAACCTACGCGATTCCCGCTTTTATTGTCGAGCAGCAATGTGAATTCGATGCGGAAAAGTTGCAGAAAATTTACCAGGATCACTGTGTTACCCACAATGGAAAAACCTATCCATTTGCACATCTGTCGCATTTGCTGGGCGAATCCGGCGTTGTGCCGGAAACCGCCAAACACAGTCAGGTCTTGTTCCTGCATAGCGGTACCCAGCATCTGGCGGTCCATGTCGACGAATTGCTCGGCAGCAACGAAGTGGTGGCGAAGAATATCGGCGCGCAACTGGCGCAAGCGCCGGGCGTGGAAGGCGCCACCATTACCGGTGACGGTGAAGTGATTCTGATCCTGAATCCGGTAAAACTGATGCAGCGCAGTGATGTGCAGAAAGTGCTCAGTACGCCGGTTACCGCGCTGACTCCAGCGAAGAAAAAGAAAACAGCCACGCCGCCCGCTGTCATGGTGGTGGACGATTCGCTGACCGTGCGCAAAGTCACCTGCCGCCTGCTGGAGCGCGAAGGTTGCGACGTGCTGATCGCAAAGAATGGCGCGGAAGCGGTCGACATTCTTCAGGAAACCATTCCGGATGTCATGCTGATCGATTTGGAAATGCCGAAAATGAACGGTTTTGAATTGATCAGGAAAGTGCGTGACAATCCCGCAACGGCGCATATGCCGGTGATCATCATCTCGTCCCGCACCGCGGAAAAACACCGGAAAATCGCCAAGGATCTGGGCGTTGACGTATTTCTTGGCAAACCTTACAAAGAAGATGAACTGCTCGATCATCTGTCCGATCTGATCGGGAAACGTAAGAAGTGGAAGCTATAGAAAGAAATACTGCATAATTCCACCCTGGGCTATGTATTCAATTCATAGAAATTCCGGGAGGGATGATGGCAAGCAGTGCAGTCAAACAAATTCAACAAGCGCTGAAGAATAAAGGTTTTGATCCGGGCGAGATCGACGGCATCTGGGGACGCAATACCATCGCCGCAGTGATGCAATTTCAGCAGCACCAGGGGCTTGAAGTGGATGGTATCGTGGGCCCGAAAACTTCCGCAGCACTTTTTTCCGGTACGCCGTCGGCTATTCCGGTGAACGCCCCATTACTCCCTTGGTTTGAAGAAGCGCGGCACTTAATGGGCACGAAGGAAGTGCTCGGCAACAAGAACAATCCTGACATCATGGATTGGGCCAAGAATCTCGATATCAGTTATGCCGGTGACGATGTGCCGTGGTGCGGGTTATTCGTGGCGCACTGTGTCGGAACCACCCTGCAGCAGGAAGTATTGCCGGGAAATCCACTGGGTGCGCGGCAATGGGAAAAATTCGGCGTCCCTACCAATCCTCGTCTGGGCGCTATCATGGTGTTCTGGCGCGAATCGCTGGCGAGCGGAAAAGGTCATGTAGGTTTCTATGCCGGTGAGGATGACGATGCCTATCAAATTCTTGGCGGCAATCAATCCGACGCCGTGTGTCTGATGTGGTTGAGCAAGGACAGATTGCGCGGCGCGCGCTGGCCTAAAACCGCTAGTTCTCTGAATACCAGCGTTGTTCTGAAAGACAGGAATGAAGGGTTGTCGGTGAATGAAGCTTGATTTTTATGCTTCACAAGTCAGCACTTGGCGTATGGGATGTAACCCGGTTTTGACCAGGATAGGATTTTAACAGCCAGGTGCAAGCATAGGTTATGCATCTACTAATTCCTTAAACCTAAATTCCGTATTAGATAAAGTCGGAGCAAAAGTAATACTGATTTTTTCAGGATCAATCGATCGGGATAATTGATTGAAAAAATAGATATACTCCGGATGGGATTGTAGGTTGTTAATGGCATCGGAATGGGATAGCTGAATACGCCAGCATAAGCGATACTGGTTCAATTCAGAAGGCGCCCAGCCGGAGAAAACTTGACGTACACCCGGAATAGCCGTCAAAGTTTTGCGGCTTTGTTCGATCAGGGCATCCAATTGCCGTAAGCGATGGCTTTCAACGTAGCAAAGGATAATCTGTTCTGCGGGCTGCCAAGGACGGCACTGAATCAATACTTCCGCTGCACGGCCTGCAGAACCCCAAAGATGCATCCACTGCTTGATTTGTTCAAATAGGTTCTCTGTTACTCCGTGGAGAACCTCGATATAGCCTTTTCTGGCGCGCGTTTTAATATTGGAATGAATGGTTGCTGCCGCAATATCGGAAAGCTCTGTATAGCAATTGATTTTGGCGACGCCATTTAAGATTAGCTTATGATACTGATCTTCAATCAAGCCGCTGCCGCCATGCAACACCAGTGGAATTCCAATTGCATCATTAATTCGTTTCAGACGTTTGAAATCGAGTTTTATCCGGTTGTGCTGGCGGATATGCAGAGTGTCAATGGATACGGCGAGAAAGTCTATGCCGGTACGGTTGACATATGCTTTTGCTTCTTCGGCTGAAGTATAAATAGCTTCGCCCAGGTGATTGATCGTGTTTTCCCCTTCCGTGCCACCTGCAAAACCAAGCATACCCTCAATTGCAGCGCCACATGCGTGCGCTAATTCTGCGGCACGGCTGGTTTGAGCGATATTGCCGGTAAACGATTCTGAGGAAACATCCAGCATGACACTATTGCATCCCAAGTTAATAGCCTCGGCAATGGATTCACGCTTTTTTGCATAGTCAAAGTGAATAGCTACCGGTACTTTAGCCTGATGTGCGGCGCGTTCAACTGCTGGAATGATTAATCTGAAATCGTTCGTTGTGAAGAGCGGCTCGGAAATATTAAGAATGGCGGGTGAACGGCAGGATTCGGCTGCTTTGATAATAGCTTCCAGGAAATCCAGGCTTACTAATCCAAAACCACCGATTGCGTAGTTGTTTTGATAAGCATGATTCAACATATCGCGCATATCTACAAGTGGCATTTTTATCCTCAGAAATTTAGGGGGGTGAGAAAATTATTTCAATGCATAATTTTCAAGTACCTGATCCAAATCATCCAGCGCTGAGCCCATGATGAGACCTGCACAGCTATGGTATAGCCACAATTCACAAGAAATCGGCAGATGTAAGTTACGTCGTCCGTGAATCTGAAACTCGCGCCATGCCAGAATAGGCTGGTCATCTTTATTGCTATCAACACATAGCCACATAGTCTTGTCTAAGATGACTTCTAATCCACGATGTTTCAGTAATGTAACTCGCAGTGGATAGCCTAATCGCAGCAGCGCAAGCCGCCCGCGGTTATAACATGCTGCTTCGATCGTTTTTGGGAAGATGCGCCAGGGTAGTGTCAGCGTTTCCATCGCTATCGAAAATATGTCTTGAGTCTTTATTTTTTATTTTTTATTTTTTGTATTCGGTTCACTATCCAACGTACTTTCAAGAAAAACACGACTCGCTAGAATATCTTCCGCTTCTAATGTGATGAGATCAGTTTTGGATAATGATTTCTTTGTTCCGGAAAATAATCGATTTGCTTGGCGGAGGCGAGCACGATCAAGCGCGTTACGAACCGAGCGCGCATTGGCGAAATGCTCCGACTTCATGCGCAGACGTATATATTTTCCAAATGCTTCTTCCCCGGCTGAACTGAAACAGTAATTTTGGCTTTCTAACATCAATTTAGCGATCGCAACTAACTCATCCGGACCGTAATCCGGAAAGTCGATATGGTGCGCTATGCGCGAGCGCATGCCGGGATTGCTATGGAAGAATTTATCCATACGATCTTTGTAACCCGCCAAAATAACGACTAAGTCTTCGCGATTATTTTCCATCGTTTGCAACAGAATTTCTATTGATTCTGCGCCATAATCACGTTCGTTTTCTGGTTTGTAAAGGTAATAAGCTTCATCGATGAAAAGAACGCCCCCCATCGCTTTTTTTATCACTTCTTTTGTTTTGGGGGCGGTATGTCCAATATATTGACCGACCAAGTCGTCCCGGGTCACTGAAACCAGGTGTCCTTCACGCACATAGCCGAGGCGGTGTAAGATTTCTGCCATGCGCAGAGCTACAGTCGTTTTCCCGGTACCAGGATTGCCAGTAAAGCACATGTGTAGACTGGGCGCACCTGCAGATAGTCCCAGTTTTTTGCGAACACGATCGACCAGTAACAACGCGGCGGTTTCGCGAATGCGAGTCTTCACAGGGATTAAACCTATCAGTTCACGATCCAGTTTATCCAGTACTTCCTGGATATTCGATTCGCGGAATTCTGCATCTAAATCAATTAATGTACCTTCGGATGAAGTTAAGTTTTTAGATTGCTTAGGCATGTTTAATCACTCTTTGAGGCCTCATGAGATGGAGATTGTGAAATGCATTAATTATATTAATGCCTTTATTCTGGTAACTGTTTGTATTATTAGTATCTCTCTCCCCATGAGGGAGAGAGATACCTTGTTTTTATTATGCTAGTAGCGCTCAGTTTCCGGCTTGTCAGTTGCATAGGAATGAATGGTGTAACTAACGCTTCGTCCAGCACCTTCCTGGCGTACTAAACTAAACCCTGGTTCTTTCTTGGGCCGGTTAACAATGTACGACATGGTTGGACTTTCCACCCCGCGTGTCGAATTAAATGCAGTCACGCGGATATAGTGGTTTGGAAAAGTTTTGCGGCAACTATTGATTTCCAGCAAGATTCCTGCCGGATCTTTCAAATCAAACATTGGGTTGCCAAACATTTCCCAATAGGTATTGCGTGGATGAGGGTCGTCAGTGTATTCAATGCCGATTGCCCAACCATTTTTCAACGCATATTTGAGCTGTGCTGAAATTTGCTTGTCGGTCAACGGAGGCAGAAAAGAGAATTGGCCCTGTGTGAGTAAATTCCCGTGATTGGTCATCATGATTGTTTCTCCTGAAAAGATTAAGCGTTTGCAGTTGTGGATGGCACAAAGTCAGCGGTATCCGTGGAATCGTAGTTAAAGGTGATGTCTTTCCACGTATCCAATGCTTGTTTAAGCGGCGTGCACCATTTCGCAGCATCTGCAAGAATTTGCGGGCCTTCTTTTACGTAATCCCGGCCTTCATTGCGCGCCATAATCATAGCTTCAAGTGCTACACGGTTTGCTACTGCGCCAGCCTGAATGCCTTGAGGGTGGCCAATGGTACCGCCACCGAATTGCAGTATCACATCTTCGCCGAGGTAATCGATCAACTGATGCATCTGACCGGCATGAATACCGCCGGAAGCAACCGGCATACATTTATTCAATGATGCCCAGTCTTGATCAAAGAACAATCCATGTTCCAGGCTTTTTTCAGTACGTGTTTCGCGTAAAGTATCGTAAAAACCTTTGATCATCAGTGGATCACCTTCCAGCTTACCGACAACCGTGCCTGCGTGGATATGATCGACACCTGCCATACGCATCCATTTACAGATTACGCGGAAATTCATGCCGTGATTTTTTTGGCGAGAATAAGTTGAATTACCCGCGCGGTGCAAATGCAATATCATGTCGTTCCTGCGCGCCCATTTTGCCATTGACTGAATCGCGGTATAGCCGATCACCAAATCAATCATAACGATGACTGACCCCAGAGATTTTGCAAACTCGGCTCTTTCGTACATGTCTTCCATGGTGCCGGCCGTAACATTCAAATAATGCCCTTTGACTTCACCCGTAGCGGCAGATGCCTTGTTGACTGCTTCCATGCAATACAGGAAACGATCGCGCCAATGCATAAAGGGTTGTGAGTTGATATTCTCATCATCTTTCATGAAATCCAGGCCACCTTTAAGTCCCTCATAAACCACGCGGCCATAGTTCCGGCCCGAGAGACCTAATTTAGGTTTGGTGGTAGCGCCAAGTAATGGGCGGCCAAATTTATCCAAGCGCTCACGTTCAACCACGATACCGGTTGCAGGGCCTTGGAAGGTTTTGAGGTAAGCTACGGGAATGCGCATATCTTCGAGACGCAACGCCTTGACAGCTTTGAAGCCAAACACATTACCAATAATGGAAGCGGTTAAGTTTGCGATCGAACCTTCTTCGAACAAATCTATATCATAGGCGATATAGGCGAAGTATTGCGCCTCGTTGTTAGTACCCGGACCAGTGTTTGGTACCAGCTCAGACTTATATGCTTTAGCACGATAGAGCTCACAAGCAGTTAGTCGATCAGTCCATACCACGGTCCATGTCGCTGTAGATGATTCGCCCGCGACTGCCGCCGCTGCTTCTTCATGATCTACTCCTGGCTGAGGGGTAATGCGAAACAGCGCAATGACGTCCGTATCTTTGGGGACATAGCTGGGCTCCCAATAGCCCATTTTTTTGTAAGGGATAACACCGGATTTGTAACGCTCTTTACCTTCTTTCATAGTTTCAGAAGCCATAATTTTCTCCAAGTTATTGAAAGCACACGCTATAAACTTTGGTCATGAAGTAGCTATCAGCGAGTGAAAATTATAGTAGAATCATTCAATCATAAATAACAATCAATTGTTACAATGGTATTGATAGATTTTGTCTATGATTAAAATGGAAAGGAGAGTCTCGTGCGCCATAGCACCATACGACAATTGGAGGTATTCGAAGCGATCGCGCGATTGAAGAGCTTCACGCGTGCGGCCGAAGAATTGTTTCTGACACAACCGACAGTATCGATGCAAATCAAAAAACTGACGGATGAAATTGGCTTGCCATTGTTTGAACAAATTGGTAAAAAAATCTATCTGACGGATGCAGGAAAAGAGCTATATAAAACTTGTCTGGGTATTTTTGAACATTTCTCCCGTTTTGAAATGATCGCATCGGATATGAAAGGTCTGAAATCCGGCAAGCTCCGGCTCGCAGTGGTGACTACTGCGAAATATTTTACGCCGCGTTTGCTGGGTATGTTTTGTCAGAAATATCCAAATATAGATGTTGCGCTAAAAGTGACAAACCGTGAGCGTGTTTTGGAGCGATTAACCAACAATCAAGACGATCTCTACATTCTGGGCCAAGTTCCGGATGCGGTTGATGCCGTAGCGGAAGTGTTTTTAGACAATCCGCTGGTTGTTATGGCATCGGCCGATCATCCCTTGTCTTGCGAAAAAAATATCAGCATTGAGCGTATTTGCGATGAACTCTTCATTATGCGCGAACCGGGTTCTGGAACGAGAATGGCGACAGAACGTTTTTTTTCAGAGCAAAATAAAAAATTGAAAGTCCGCATGGAGTTGGGAAGCAATGAAGCGATTAAGCAAGCTATTGTCGGTAGACTGGGTATCGCTGTCTTATCCAGACATACTTTGACACTCGATGCGCCGATGGGGCAGCTGGCGATACTCGATGTTGATGGATTTCCAATTGAACGTGACTGGTACTTTGCTTATCCATCCGGTAAACAGTTATCGATTGTAGCGCAGACGTTCTTGGAGTATTTGCGTCAGGCATCGGATTACCTAGATGATTTATCATGCCGTCATGCAATTTCCGGGCATTGCCCATTATTAAAAGACAGCCAGCATTAAGTTTGCTGCGTAACCGTCTACTGGAAAGTTACTTGTTAATTATTCGCCGATAGGAGTTTCCCAATGACACACTATATCGCCTGGTTTGATCAATTGACGATGCACGATGTCGCCCTGGTGGGTGGAAAAAATGCTTCGCTGGGGGAGATGATCAGTCATCTGGCGCAAGCCGGTGTTAATGTACCGGCGGGTTTTGCTACCACCACCGAGGCATACCGGGAATTTTTGAATGTCAATGGACTGACGGATCGCATCAATCAGTTGTTGAACGGCTTGGATGTCGACGACACGCAAGCGCTATCCGCTGCCGGTAAGGCGATACGCGGCTGGGTGCTGAATGCCGCGCTGCCGGATGCATTGCTGCAAGCGGTATCGCAAGCTTATGAAAAATTGGCCGCCAATAGCGGCGAAAATGTGTCGTTTGCGGTGCGCTCGTCGGCGACTGCCGAGGATCTGGCCGACGCATCGTTTGCCGGGCAGCAGGAAACGTTGCTGAATGTGCATGGCTTGGATCAAATCATCGCAGCCATCAAGGTGGTGTTTGCTTCGTTGTATAACGACCGGGCAATTGCATACCGCGTGCACCAGCGATTCCCGCACGACAAAGTGTATCTGTCCGCCGGAATTCAGAAAATGGTGCGTAGCGACCTCGGCGCCAGCGGTGTGATGTTTACGCTGGATACCGAATCCGGTTTTCGCGAGGCGGTTTTCATCACGGTGGCGTATGGATTGGGTGAAACCATTGTGCAGGGCATCGTCAATCCGGATGAATTCTATGTCTACAAGCCCGGACTGGCCGCCGGGAAGCCTGCCATTTTGTCGCGGCGGCTGGGCACTAAAGCCATTGAGATGGTGTACGCGGATAAAAACAGTGACGGCGCTGCATTGACGTTGACGCGCGATGTTGAAACCGCGCGGCGCATGCGTTTTTCGCTTTCGAATGAGCAAGTCGAAGCGCTGGCGCGGCAAGCGGTGATCATCGAACAGCATTATGGCCGTCCGATGGATATCGAATGGGCTTTGGACGGGCAGGATGGGCAACTGTACATTGTGCAGGCGCGGCCGGAAACGGTGGAAAGCCGTTCTTCATTGGTGCTGGAGCGCTTTAAGCTGACGGGCAAAGGGGCCGTGCTGGCCGAAGGACGTGCGATTGGCAGCAAGATCGGTCAGGGAACGGCGCGACTGATCACGAAGATTGATCAGATGCATCAAATCCAGCCCGGCGATGTCTTGGTGACGGACATGACCGACCCGGATTGGGAACCGATTATGAAACGCGCCTCGGCGATCGTCACCAATCGTGGCGGACGGACTTGCCACGCGGCGATTATCGCGCGCGAAATGGGCATTCCCGCCGTGGTCGGCTGCGGCGATGCCACGGCGCAGATCAAGGAAGGCGCGGCAGTCACGGTTTCCTGTGCGGAAGGCGATAGCGGTTATGTGTATGACGGTTTACTGGCATTTGAACATACCACTGCGGATGCCGGAAAATTGCCGGACTTGCCGCTGAAAATCATGATGAATGTCGGCAATCCGTCGCACGCTTTCTCTTTCTCGCGCATGCCGAATCAAGGTGTGGGGCTGGCCCGGCTGGAATTCATCATCAACAACATGATCGGCATCCATCCCAAGGCGTTGCTGGAATTCGATCAACTGTCCGATGATTTGAAACGGGAAATCGCTAGCCGCATCGCTGGTTATCAGAACCCCATCAGTTTTTATGTGGACAAATTGACCGAGGGCATCGCCACCCTGGCGGCGGCGTTTTATCCGCACCCGGTGATAGTACGCACCTCCGATTTCAAATCCAACGAGTACGCCAATTTGCTCGCGGGCGACCGCTACGAGCCGCACGAAGAAAATCCGATGATCGGCTTTCGCGGCGCATCGCGCTATCTCGCGCCCGCGTTCCGCGATTGTTTTGCGCTGGAATGCCGTGCGCTGCGCCAAGTGCGCGACGATATGGGGTTGACCAACGTCGAGATCATGATTCCGTTTTGCCGCACCTTGGAAGAAGCGGAACAGGTGGTTGCGTTGCTCGCTTCGCATGGGCTGGAGCGTGGTAAAAACGGCTTACGCGTGATCATGATGTGCGAGATTCCGTCGAATGCCCTGCTGGCGGAAGCATTTTTGCAGCATTTCGATGGTTTCTCGATCGGTTCCAACGACATGACGCAGCTCACGCTCGGCGTTGATCGTGACTCCAGTCTGGTCGCGCATGTGTTCGACGAGCGTAATCCGGCTGTGAAGAAATTGCTGGCAATGGCCATCGACGCATGCCGCAAGCAAGACAAATACATCGGTATTTGCGGGCAAGGACCGTCGGATTATCCGGATTTCGCCGCTTGGTTATATGAGCAAGGCATTGGCAGCCTATCGTTGAATCCCGATTCGGTGATGCAGACCTGGCTGGATTTGGCTAAGTTGAGCAAGCGATGACGAAGCAAAAACGCACGGTTTTCTACTTATCAGACCGTACCGGCATCACTGCGGAAACGCTCGGACATAGTTTGCTGACGCAATTTGACGGTATCGAGTGGGAGACCATCAACGTGCCGTTTCTGGACGATCTTGAGAAAGCCAAAGCGGTGTTGATGCAGATTAACCAAGCCGCCGGGCGCGATGGCTACCGTCCGTTGGTATTCAGCACTTTGTTGAAGCCGGAAATTCTCTCAGTCATAAAACAGGCAAACTGCCGCGTCTACGATTTTTTTGAAACCTTCACCCATCCGGTCGAGGAAGAATTGCATCAATCGTCGGTGCGAAAAGCCGGACGTTCGCATGGCGTCGAGCATCATCCGTCGTATTTCAAGCGCATCGCCGCGATCAATTACGTGCTGGCGCACGACGACGGCGTCAATCCGAAACATCTCGCCGAAGCCGACATCGTCCTGACCGGTGTTTCGCGCTCCGGCAAAACACCAACCTGCCTGTATCTGGGCTTGCAATACGGTATCGCCGCAGCGAATTATCCGCTGACGCCGGATGACATGCCCGTCATGCGGTTACCGGACGTGCTGGAAAACGTAAAAAGTAAATTGTTTGGCTTGACGCTGATTCCCGAACAACTGCACTTCATCCGCCAGGAACGCCGCCCGGACAGTCAATACGCCTCACTGGCGCAATGCCAGCGGGAAATTCAATGGCAGGAATCGTTGTTTCGCCAGTGCAATATTCCGTATCTGGATACCACGCGCATTTCCATCGAGGAAATCAGCGCGATCATACTGAATCGTTGCGGGTTGAAGCGGCGGTTGTATGGGTAACCGCTAAGCCTTTGCTAACCGGCTGGTAACGCGGTATGATCCAAAAAAGTTGCGAGAAATCGGTGAATAAAATCTGCGGTACTTCAAACAAAGCCGATTATCCAGTCAACTGATACGGTGTTTGTCTGGAGCAATGCAATCCGGTCTCGGTGAATCTTTACGCTACAGCCCACCAACCATGAGGAGCAAGTTGTGTCACAAAATCCCGTGATCGTGATTCCCGGTATTACCGGCACTTCGCTGGCTGATTATTATCCGATTTCAGTGGAGGAGGTATGGACGGCGGTGTTGCGCAAGGAGTACGAACGCATCACCTTGCATCCCGATGACCTACGCTATGAAGCCAGAGAGCCCGCCAGAGTATTGGCGACAAATCCATTCCCGCTGGCTTACGGCGATTTGGTAGAGGCTTTGCGTTATGATCTTACCAAAACACCTGAAAAACCAACTCCTGTTTTTGCTTTTGGTTACGATTGGCGCAAGGATAATTTTCAGACCGCTGAACAGTTAGGTTTGTTTATCGACGAAGTCCTGGCTAGAACCAATTTGCTGCCGCACTACAAAAAAGATTCAGCAAATCAGGTCGATTTGGTGGCGCATTCGATGGGTGGTTTGGTACTAACGATCTATTTGCATCAATGCCAAACGCAAAAAATACCCACTAAGGTTGGCAAGGTGGTGACTGTCGCCACGCCATTCAGAGGCTCAATCGATGCCATTCGCAAGGTTACCACCGGCATGGGTGAACTCACCGGTCCGTTACCCCGCGACCGCGAACGAGAAACCGCCAGGATGATGCCATCCCTTTATCAGTTGTTGCCTAACTTTGAAAATGCAGTCACCGGCAAAAATGACGAAAGCATTGACTTGTTCGAAGCCGATAATTGGCAACAATCGATTCTTGATACGATGGGTTCATTCATTCGACGCATTGGTGCTGATATTGAAGCCAAAGACCTGTTAAAGAATTTTCTAACCAATGCGAAAGAACTGGCGCAAACGGCTAATGGGTTGGACTTGAATAATAGTGAACTTATCAGTGGCGGGCGGAGTGGCTGGCTGGCGATTGTCGGTTTGGGTGCCAAAACCTCGCTCAATGCCAAAATTGAATTCAAAAAAAATCAACCGGTTTTTGTCTTACCTGATCCTAATGATCAGGGCGCGAACAGTGAGGATACCGGCGATGGCATAGTACCTTTTCTGGGCGCCTGCCCCGGCTTTTTGCCTCGTGAACAATTGGTGGGTGTGACGCCGGATGATTTAAGCATATGGGAAATTCAAGACAAAACTATGCTGGCGACTGCCGGTTTTCATGCCACTTTGCCGAACGTTAATCTGGTGCAACGATTGATCATCCGGCATCTATCCAATACCTTCCGCGGCGAGACCTGGGGACGACCAGTACCGGGTGTCACTGAGACTGATTGGCCTAACTGGCTGCAGAAAAAAAACACTCCTTGACGAAAGTGCATCACTGGAAACACTATGTGCTTTGCCAATCTTGTTCGGGCGGTTGATGATCTTGACCACCAACTTGCTGTCGGCTGGGTACGCGATGTTTTCTTCATTCACTGTTGTATTCACATGGATGGCATCTTTCAGCGTCAAAGCCTCCATGTAAACCAGCGCTCATTTGAAAATTCAATCTGCGCATTCCGTATTCGCTTGTGAAAAGGTACCAGTTCCGGGCAATTTCTGCTGGAAAGAATCTTGATCTTTCCATTAATTCCGTTTTTCTCTGTTGCATAGAAAACGATCCGACCCGGTGCCAGCGGCTGATTGACGGGAATTTTCCGGTGTCGCGAGTTTACTCACTACACGCCACCTTCCACTCCATTTCCTCTGTGCTGCCCTGCTTTACCATTTCCCATTTCTGCGGCTGGTTGTACGAGCGCACTAGGTCGCCGTGTTCCATGTTCAAGCTGAAAAGTGAGTAGGCGAGGGTGCGGATTTGTTTTTCCTGGCAGTTGTATTCGCGCCGGATTTTTTCCGATAGAAACTCCGCCCCAGCGGCTTTTTGCAGCGTTGGGTAATCGAATAGAACCGCCATTTTAGCCCGGCCCGCTGCTTTGCGGAGCGAGGCCGGGTCGTTATACAGAACTGAACCGCCTTTGCGGTCGCTTTCGCTGATGCGGTTCCATTCGGCCATTGTGCCGGTACTGACGAACATCAGGGTTAAACCAAAGAATATTTTTCTCATAAAGCCTTATTGTTGTTTTTTGTTATCCGGGCGGAATTGCTCCGGGTGAAAATAACGGAACGTAATATTCCGTTATTTTTGTCCTCCATCATCGACGGCAATTGTCAGATTCTTTTTCACGATGGCTTGCGCGCGTTCGATTTTTACCGTGTCTTTTTTCAGAATCGCTTCATTGTCGGTCGATTTGACGCTGATGCTATGCTCGCCGACAGGTACGTTACTCAACACATAAAATCCTTGCTCGTCGGTAATCGAGTGAATTTGCGGTAATTCGGTCAGAAATACTTCCGCTTTCTTCGCGGCAGCGTCTTGAATCGTGACGACACCGGCAATCGCGCCATATTGTAGTGCTTCGCCGCTTCCCGGGGTGATTTTGTTGGCGATCGACCGCACCATGAGCAGGATCGTTTCCGATGCGAATCCGGCGGTGAAGGCCAGCACGACCGAATTGGTAATATTGCCCGGTTCGATCAGATAATACGCCAGGATTGCCAGAAACGGCGCCGAGATATACTGCACCATCTGAAAGATCAGGTGCTCGCGGAATTCGTATTGCGTTAGTTTGGGTTGCTGTTCTGTGGCGATGTGCTCCGAGCCCGCTTGCTTTTGCAGTTCCGGCAGCCGCCGGGTGAGACTGATACTGCCGCCCATCAACGCCATAATGATGAAATAGAGCGGGATGAGCAGGCCGTCTTTTACTTGGCAGGTGACCGACTTGCCGAAATTTGGGTCGTCGTCTTTAGTGCACTGGTCGATATGTCCGCCGATGTTGATGACCCATGCTTTGCCAGCAGTTCCGCCTCCCGGATTTTGCGCTTTTTGAGCATCGCCTTCCGGTTCGGCATCAGATTTGGAGCAAAGCAAGGTTTTTGCTTTTGGATCCAAGGAGCAGCCGACAAATACAGCGATCGGCCGTTCACGCAATGTTTTGAGGTATCGTCCTGCATCGGGTTTTGTCTTTTCTTGTTCAGTGGATTCCTGCTGAACGGTTCCGCCGGATTGACCGGATGTTTTTTCCACAAAACTGAACAGCGGGTTGATGAAAGGATAAAAAGTCAGCAACAGTGATATCAACATGAAACTATACGCAAAGATCATCCATTTATTGCGCTGCCGGGATCTGATGTCTTCGATTCTTTTTCTTTCGTCTTGCGTCGATCCTTCCGCCGGTAACGCTTCAATCGGATAAGTGAAGATATGCACAAAGACGATGCACATGGAAATGACGATTGGGAGAATGGGAATGCCGCTTTCGCCATCCAGTATTTTAAAGATATAGATGGCTATGCCAAATAATAAGTTGATCACATGAGCGGCGATCCATAGCACGTTAACTTTTGCCCATTCTTTCATCTCCGCAAAGAAATCTCCGCGACTTGCGCTCACACTCATGTTATTTCCCCTTTTTCAATGTCCGGTATCAAGAAAAAGAACTTCTCCCAGCACACTGATGTTAGCGTAATGTGAGTGATTTGTATCGTAAAGATATGAATCGGCGGCATCGCTTCATTTCCCCCGCATAAACAACTTATCCAAATCAGCCAGACTGGTTTCAAACCACGTCGGCCTGCCGTGATTGCATTGACCGGCACGTTCGGTTTGTTCCATATCGCGCAGCAAGGCGTTCATTTCCTCGAGGGTCAATCTGCGGTTGGCGCGGATGGCGCCGTGGCAAGCCATGGTGGCGAGAATTTCATTGCGTTTCGCGGTAAGAATCTGGCTGGCGCCGTATTCGCGGATTTCGCGCAGAATGTCACGGGCGAGCTGGGCGATATCGGCATCTTTCAGCGTGGTCGGAACTGCGCGCACGGTCAGCGTGGCGGGTGACAGGATCGCGATATCAAACCCCAGTTGTTCCAGCGTGCTGTGATTTTCTTCAACAACGGCAACCTCCAGGCTGCCGGCGTGAAAAACGACCGGGATCAACAGCGGCTGCATCAGTATTTCATGCTGATCGAGTGCCTGCTTGAGTTGTTCGTACATAATCCGTTCGTGTGCCGCATGCATGTCGACAACCACCAAGCCGCGCGCATTCTGCGCCAGGATATAGACGCCGTGCAGTTGTCCCAGCGCGAAACCGAGCGGGTGGCTGTCCTGTTTTTCTTCCGTTGCAACCGGTTGCCCGGATTTTTCCGCTGTTGTGACTAAGACGTTGACGGGTGGGGCCGGGTATGCGCGCGGTTCCACGCCAAACAAGGTGCCGTAAAAACTGCCTGGTTGCGACACCGGTGCGGATTGTGCCTGACCGGTCTTAGGATAGGCAGGGAATGACCGGGCTGGTTGTTCCGGTTCAGCGGTATTGATGGTTCTGTTGGGCGTGGCGAGCGCTTTGTTGATCGCGTGAAAAATGAATTGATGCAATGCACGCGCTTCGCGGAAGCGGACTTCGGTTTTGGTGGGATGCACATTGACATCGACGCTTTCCGGGTCGATTTCCAGAAACAGCGCAAAGGCCGGGTGCTTGTCCAGGTGCAATACATCGCGGTAGGCCTCGCGCAATGCGTGCGAAATCAATTTATCGCTGACGAAGCGGTTGTTGACAAAAAAATACTGCGCGTCGCGTGAAGACCGCGCATAAGCCGGTAATGCCACCAGACCGTGCAAGCGCATGTCAGCGGATTGTTCATCTACCGGGGCCGCTGTCTGCCCGAATTCTTCGCCCAGAACCGCCGCGATCCGTTGCGCGGAACTGGTGGCGCGTAACAGGCGGCGCACTTTGCCGTTATGTTGCAGCACGAATTCAATCCCGGCTTGCGATAGCGCCAGGCGTTTGAAGGTTTCGTCGCAATGCGCGAACTCGGTGGCTTCGGATTTCAGGAATTTGCGCCGGGCGGGGATATTGAAGTACATATCATTGACATCCAGCATTGTTCCGCTGGTCAGCGAGGCGGGCTCGGGTTGCGAGACCGCTTTGCCTTCAATGCCGATCTGCCACGCATGGCTTTGCCCGGCTTGGCGGCTGGTCAAGGTCAACCGGGAAACGGCCGCGATACTGGCGAGTGCTTCGCCACGAAAACCCAAGCTGGTGATCCGGTGTAAATCCTCGAGTGTGCTGATTTTGCTGGTGCTGTGGCGCGTTAGCGCCAGCAATAATTCGTCTTTGGCGATGCCGCTGCCGTCATCCGTGACGCGAATTTGCTTCACCCCGCCTTGCTGCAATTGCACGGTGATTTTTTTGGCGCCGGCGTCAATACTGTTTTCCAGCATTTCCTTGAGCGCCGACGCAGGGCGTTCGACCACTTCGCCAGCGGCAATTTGGTTAATCAATAATTCGGGGAGCGGTTTAATCGTCGGCATAACAAGCTGCGGTTATAAAATTGTGATTATAATGCGGAAGCAACCAAATTCATTGTATGCCGACCAGTCATTTCACTATTAAACATTTGGGAGAGCGAAGATGTTACCCCTGGATAATCTGAAAACCCATGTTCCCGATACCGTGCTGGTCCAAATCCCGGATTGCGCCGCCAAGTTTGGTATCGATTCACCCTTGCGTCTGGCGCATTTTCTCGCACAATGCGCCCACGAGAGTGCAGAGTTCAAAGCTTTGGAAGAAAACCTGAATTATTCCGCCGATGGATTGAAAAAAGTATTTTCAAAATACTTTCCCGGCGATCTGGCGGATAGCTATGCCCGCCAACCGGAGAAAATCGCTTCGCGCGTTTATGCCAATCGCATGGGAAACGGGGACGAGGCCAGCAAAGAAGGCTATAAATACCGTGGCCGAGGCTATATTCAACTAACCGGTAAAGATAATTACAGCGCACTTGCCAAGGCGATCGGCGACGATGTAGCCGCCAATCCGGATTGGGTCAAAACCAAATATCCGCTGTTATCCGCGGCGTGGTTCTGGAGTACCAGAGCGCTCAATGATCTGGCCGATCAAGGCGCGAGCGATGACGTGGTAACCAGGATCACCAAGAAAGTGAATGGCGGAACGCTGGGGCTGGATGACCGGATTAACCATTTCAAACAATATTACGCGTTATTGGCTTGAAAACGGTTACGTTAATCGGCGGATTGCTCGGCTTGATTGCCGTGCCCGTTTGGGCCGGGGAATCGCATTGCAGCGCGCAGGAGCAAATCGTCTTTTCTTGCTCGCTCGGCAAGAAAATGGTTTCGGTATGCGCATCGAACGATTTTTCCGCCAATAGCGGTTATCTGCAATACCGTTTCGGATTAAAAGGCGCACCTGAGCTGGTGTTTCCCGGTTTGACGAAAGCCGCCCCGGCTGCGTCGTACGTGCAAGCGCGAACACTGATGTTCGCAGGCGGTGGCGGCGGTTATCTGCGTTTTATCAACGGGCAGCATCACTACATTGTCTATACCGCGATCGGCAAGGGATGGGGCGCGAAGGACGGTGTTGCGGTGGAGAAGAACGGGCAACGGATTGCCAATCTGGAATGCCGGGATGTGCCGGTGTCGAAATTAAGCGAAGAATTTTTCAGCCATGCAAACTTGTCTGCTGACCGGGATGAATTCCAGATTCCGGGATTTGATTAATCCGGCAGAACGCAATTCAGCTTTCAGTTGCCGTGTGCGGCGAGGTTCGCAAAAAATCGAAGGATTGATTATTGACCGCTTTGATGAGCTCCGGCAACGGCATGGCTTTGCCAATGAGGTAGCCTTGAATGACGTCACATCCTAATGTTCGTAGACGCTGATAAGTCGCAAGATCTTCCACGCCTTCGGCAACCACCGACAGATTCAGGCGGTGCGCGAGAGTGATCATGGAATCGACGATACGGTCATGCTTATGGCGGGTTGCCATATGCCGGACAAACACCATATCGATTTTTACTTCATCCAAAGGCAAATCCAACATGCGCGCCATTGATGAATATCCCGTTCCAAAATCGTCCATGGCGAGTTTTATGCCCATGTTTTTAAGCTGATGCAAAGTGTCCAGTGTGCCAGCATGACTGGCCATTACCGCTGTTTCGGTCAGCTCGATGGTGATATCGCCAGCCGGGACATTCCACAAGGCTAAGCCTTGCGCAACCAGTTCCGTGAGTTCCGGATCGCGCAGATCGTCGGCGGAAAAGTTAATCGAAATACCGGCATGTAATCCGGCCTTGCGATATTCAGCACATTCTCTCAACGCGGTGTGGAAAACCCATAAAGTGAGTTTGGGCATGAGCGCGGTTCCTTCCGCGATCTGGATTAATTTATCCGTTCGAATCGGTCCATGATTGGGGTGATTCCAACGCAGCAACGCCTCGGTTGCTTTGATCTTGCCGCTGGGTATATCGATTTGCGGTTGATAACCCAAATGCAATCCGCCTGTTTCGATGGCGTTTCCCAGATCGGACCAAAGATCGATATGAAAAAGCAAGGGGTCTTGCAATTCGGCCACAAAAAGCTTGATCGGCTCTTGCTCCAGTTTTGCCTGACGTACCGCCGAACTGGCGCTGCTCATCAGTTGATCGAGCGTATGGTTGCTTTCATCGGGTAAAGCCACGCCAATGCGCGGAGCAAGGATGATGTTTCTTCTGCCAAATGCAAAAGGCTGTGCCAAAATCCGGATAATTTTATGCGCAGCCAGCATGGCATGCGCATCGGTGAGCAAATCGGCCAGTAAACAGCACAATTGATAGCGTCCGGTTATACCGACCAGATCTCGCGGATTTAAAGCGTTTCTGAGCTGACCGGCGATTTGTTGCAGAATGTCGTCGACGACGGTAAAGCCAAGCACGCCGTCCAATTCCGCCAGCCGCTCAAAGTTGACGATCAGCACCGCGCTGCGTAGACCGCTGGGGTGGGCACTGCCCAATTGGCGGGAAGCGTGTTGCAAGAAATCCTGATAAACAAGTACAGTCATAAATTCACGGCGCCGGTAAGTGCAACAGCTTATAAGTAATATTTTTGGGGATCGATTCCATAAGCACCCTGGGGTAAATCATTGACTATGGCATACTGGATACCGCTCGGGCTTGCTCCAGCGGTTCTTAAGTCCAGGGTCAACGGGGTGCTGTAGGGTTTTTTTCCGGCATCGCAAATGATCATGATGCAAGGAAGAAAGCGTTGTGTGCGATTATGCGTGAGCACGATGGCAATCTCGCCTGTATTGAGCTCAACCAGGCTGCCTACCGGGAACATGCCGACACACTGGGCAAATTGTTCCACCAAAGTATAATTGAGGCCGTTTTGCGCATTTTCCTTGAGCTCCTTCAAGGCTTGGAATGGTTTCATGCCCGGCATGCTGGGCTCTCCCCAGATGATCTCTTCATAGCAATCGACGATAGCCGCCATGCGCGAATAAGCATGTAGTTGATTGGCGTACAAACCGAAAGGGTAGCCATTGCCGTTCTCGCGCTCATGGTGCTGAAGAATAATTTTAATGACTTCTTCCGGTGCATCACTCAGCTGAGAAGCTATCTCTTCTCCATAGGCGATGTGGCGTTTCATCAGCTTGCGCTCATCCGGCGTGAGCGACATGTTTCTTTTGGCTTGAATCGCTTTGGGTAAGCGTAATTTGCCGATATCCATCAGCAATCCGCCCAAACCCAGTATTGCCAGTTCTTTACGCGGCAGACCAAGATGCCGCCCGAACGCCAACAGATGGACCGAGGTCTTGATCGCGCTATCGTAAAGCGCTTTGCCAGTGGTTTTAAGCTGCGCCAGTAAAAGTGCTGCATCGGGGTTACGGATAACGCTTTCACACAATGTGTCGACGACCTCATGAGCCTTCTGCATATCAATCTTGATTTCGTGCTCAAGGTTGAAACTGATATCGTTGAATAAAGTGGAGGCAATGTCATGTGCCTTTACTGCTGCCGGGATTTCTTGTTCAGCCGTGCAAATATCCGCATAGGTTTTAACGCGCCGCAGCACATCCAGCGGTTCGGCTTCTTGCGTTCCTGTTGGCGGCTGGTGCCAGCTTGTAGCGCTGGATGAAGTGCGAGAATCGGCGTGAGGCATGGGTCGCCCTGGAGATTGCTGAAGCAAAGAATCCGGCGCAGTGGTGGCATGCGGCGCGCGTTGTTGCGCAATGAATGGCTCGCTTCTATCCATGTCCACGTAAACATGCGCGCAATAGCGTTTAAGCTCGTCAATGTCATTCTGCGACTGGATCAGAATGCCTTGAATCAGATAAGGTGTTTCAAGCCAGGGGCGATCAAGATCACTGACAAACATTCCCAGTTGTAAGTCACTAACGGAAACTTCGATTGTGCTATTGCTTATCATTCTATGAAGGCTGGCGGGTAGGTAGATAATATTTATCTATCAGAGTTTAATGTTTAATTCCAGGTAAATAAAAATAGAGATCGCGGAAGCTTTCTCATATTTTATTGTTACGACGTATTGGGAGTGTTTCTTAAGTCCGGCAGACTTTACCGTACAGGATTAATAAAGAACTCGCGCATCAGAAATTCTTCCAGCCCCGCGGTATCTTTCTCGCGTGCAGATAACACCACGACACGATGCAGGCGGTGCGATTCCCAGTTGAAATCTTCTTTGTAATGTTCGCGGATCAATTGAATCATGCGGCGGATAATGGCCAGTTCGACATTGCCATCCGGCCCGGCTTCGACGTGAACCGTTTGCAGGCGCGGATTGCTTTGCCCCGTGGTCCAGGCGCGAAATGAGAAATCGGCGGTGCGCGGGCCGATACGGAGAATCTGAAATATGCCGCTGGTGCCGGGGTTTTGCAGATTGCGCCGGATATTGGCCATGCGGATTTCATCCGCGGACAGTTGCTTGGCCGTGGCGGCGGGAGCGGAATCCGGCGTATCGAAAAGCCCTTCCGCGCGGCGGCGTGCTTTGGATTGATTGATGTATTCGGAAAGATCCGACGGCGCATCGGCGGGCGGTTGCGGCGGCGCTTTGGTTTTTGCGACTTCTTTCGCAGGAATGGGCGCTTTCGGTTTTATGGGTTTATCGGCTGCCTTGGGCTTGGTTTGCGGCTTTGCCTGAGCAGGCAGCGGCGGTGATTTGGGCGCGGGCTTGGGTTCTTCGATTTTGGGTTTTTCCGGTTGTGGCGGGGGCGGGCTGGGCGCGGATGCGGGCATCGAACTGGTGGCGTTTTCGTCTTCGCTCAGATCGATAAAACTGGCGGCGATGGGCGGCGGTGTGTCAATTTCCACCTCCGGCATGGACAGAAAAAATCCCAAACCCCAGATAATCAGTACCCAGACGAGCGCAGCCAGCGGCAACGGCCACCATAGGCGAATTTCTCTCGATCGGGAGCTGGCCATGCTTTGTACGTTATTTGTGTTTCACTGCAATCAGAAAATGCTGGGCACCGGCGGCGCGGGCTCGCAGCATGGCTTGCACGACGATACCCTGGGGCGCTTCGTTATCCGCCGACACAATCAATTTTTGCTTGGAGTCTGCCAGCAGCGGTTTGAGCGTGTTGGCCAGTGTATCCAGTGTAACCGCAGTCTGATTGATATAGATTTTGCCGTCTTTGGTCAGTGTCAATGTAGCCGGTTTTTCCGCGCTGAGCTTTTCCGCCTGGCCTTCGGGCAGGTCGACCTGCAATGAATCCAGATTTTGCATCGATAACGAAGCCAGCATGAATGTCGCCAGCAAGAAAAACATCACGTCGATCATCGGGATGATCTCGATTCTGCCTTTCTGAACCGTGCGCGATTTACGGAGCTTCATTGCTAGTGCTCTGTTGATCCAGACGGATGTTGTCGATCAGCCGCGTACCCAGGCGTTCCATTTCATCCATCGTCAGCGATTGCAAGCGGGAAAAGTAATTGAAACCGAACAACGCTACCAGCGCAATCGCCAACCCAACCACGGTCGCAATCAGCGCTTCCGCCACACCGCCGGTAACCGCTGTGGGATTCACCACGCCTTCGCTGCCGATCACCTGGAAGGCGCGCATCATACCGACCACGGTACCGACCAGCCCCAGCAGCGGCGCGGCGGTGACGATGGTTTCCAAAGCCCAGAGACGGCGCGCCAGCGCTTCCTCGATAATCTGCGCTTCATCGGCGGCACGCGATTCCGTCCACCAGGCCGGTTGATGCCGGTTGGAAATCACGACCTCGAAAAAACGCTTGTAATAGTGGCGGCTGTCCAATCCGGAAAGTATTTTTTCCAGATCATTCCATTTGAACCCATAGGTTTCCACCAGGTTTAGCAAATCGCTGGATAACCGTGCGTAGCGCCAGTAGATAAACGCTTTCTCGAACATGATTGCCAGCGCGACAATCGCCAGTAAAGCCAGCGGAACGATAATGATCCCGCCAAGCTTCAACATGACCCAGGCTTGATTCAACTCTTCCATTATATTTAACTCCAGATTAATGCTATTCATAACGCGGTAGACTTCCAGTACCCGGCGGATTTAATGCACACAAGCAATTCTTGCAGTCAGTCAAACGATGCAAAATGTCCGCACAAAATAAATTCTCATTGCTGCCATGACGAGGCTGACTGGATGCTAAGAATAGTTGAAAACACCCACAGTGGAAACTATTTAGTGGCAAAATGACCGGCATTTATTGCTTTCTGCAACAAAGAAGAAGCCCCGGTGGGAATGACCTGCGGCGTGGGGATTCTGGGGGAGAAGAAAATAAAATTGCACAATCAATTATAGCGATTAATCATGAAAAAATGTGTATTGGTACTTGTTTTACTGCTAGCTGCGCTACCCGTGCAGGCCAAATGGGTGAGCGTGGATATTGCCGGGAAATCCGGTGAAACGCACTATTTTGATCCCGGAACTCTGCGGAAAGACGGTCAATTCAGGAAGATCTGGGTGTTGTCCAGTTACGCTGAGAAGCAAAAAGGCGGGCATCATGCGGTGAAAACTTTGTACGAATTCGACTGCACCCGCCACAAAGCCCGTTCAATCACGATGTTGCTGTACCCGGATAAAGAAGCCACCGGCATGGTGATCGGCGCACACCACGAAGAATCCCTGGATTGGTTTAGCTTTTCAGCGAATTCGATGTTCCGGCATATTGAGGAAACGGTTTGCATAGATTGAATCCACCGGCTGATATTTCGCGGTGTGGGGGAATTTGAAACAAATGTTAATTCAGTGATTATTCATGGAGTAACCGCCGATGGTCATTTTGCTGAAACGTGCGTATGAACCGCCCGGGCCGGATGATGGATTCCGGGTTTTGGTAGACCGGCTTTGGCCGCGGGGAGTCTCCAAGGATTCGGCGCGCATTGATTTGTGGCTCAAGGATATCGCCCCCAGTACATCCCTACGGAAGTGGTTTGATCACGATCCAGCAAAATGGAGCGAATTTAGCGATCGTTACTTTTCAGAGCTGCGCCATAATGCTGAAGCAGTGGAACAACTCGCGGAGCATGTGCGTCGTGGACCGGTTACACTCGTGTACGGTGCGAAGGACAAGGAGCATAGCCATGCGCTGGTACTCAAAGCGCATCTCGAGGGCTTAACGTAACGTCGCTAAGCAATTCCATTAGCTTGTTGAAGCCGGGTTAATCGATGGTTAGCAAAGCCACCCATCCCACCTCGCATTCCCCTGCTTCCGCCGCCACATAAGCCGATTGTTCGCTGATGGTGACGGAGATATCCATCGTGCGTTGCACCAACTTGGCCAATGCTTGAATATCCGGTGATTGAAGTTGGTAAATGGACGCAGTCAGTTCGTTGAATTTTGCTTGTTCCTGCATCCACCAGATGTTCGATTTGGAATTAAAGCTATACACCTTGACGGTTTGCGCGATCCGGGTGGCTTTTTTGATGCGCTCGGGGGCGGGTTCGCCGACGTCGATCCAGAGCGCAATCCGGCCATCCGGAGTGTGCGCCCAGAGATCGGGTTCTTCGGCGCTGCTCAGTCCTTTGGTGAAAGTCAGCCATTCCTGCGCATTAAGGCAGTATGCGAGCATGCGCGCCATCATCCGTTCCAGCGTTTCGGACGGATGCTGCGCGATGGTCAGGTTGAGTGTGTCGTAATACTGGCGGTTGAGGTCGGTCAGCGCGATTTTGAATTTATAAATGGTCGGTTTCAGTGCCACAGATACCCCATTGGACTCTTTAAGCGAGTGGCCGGTGTCATTTATTTTCCATCGTGCTGATGAACGCATTCGCTTCATTGATGGATTTTTCCATCGAAGCGATCAAAACCGAAACATCCGATTTGATGTTGCCCAATTCGCCTTTGAGCGAAGCGATCGCGCGTGCATTGAGGTTGTGCTTGAGGTACATGACCTGATCGTGAAACACCGTGAGGATGGGTTCGATTTTGGCTTCTGCCTGTTTCATCGATGCGATCAGCTGGCGGTAGTGCACTTGGGTGGCGTCGAGTTTTTTCTGGCTGTTTTGCCGCAGCGATGCATTACTGTATTGCGTGATCTCTTGCTTCCATTCGGTAAACAGCGCCTCCGAGACGCTTTCGATATCGGCGATGCGGCTTCTGACTTCTTCCGCCTTACCGGCGCTGGCTTCATAAGCATCGTTCAGTTTTTTGTAGGTGGCTTCCAGATCGCCGCCTTGGAAATTCGTCGCGGCGGTGAATTGTTCCAGGGCGGACTTGAACTGTTCCTTGGTTTCTTGCTGCGTGTCGCGCGCTTTCTCAACGCGGTAGACCATCACGTCGCGTTTGGGAATGCCGACTTTTTCCAGGCCTTCGAGATACATCGTGGTGCAAGCGCTCAGCATCAACAATACCGGCAGGCTAAATAAGCGAATGACAGGATTCATGCGTGTCTCCAATGAAAGTTTATGTTAATCAGATGATGTTCGTCAGCGCAATACGCCGCGCCGTAATAATTGCCGGGCTACTTTCAAGCCCCATAAAATAGGGTGGCGGCGCAGCAGCGGTGTTACTTCCACGCGCACACCGGTGTGCCGCTCGATTTTCCAGGCGGCGTAGTCGACGCTATTGCTGAAGGTCAGCGTAGCTTTGGCCAAGCGCAGGATCGACAGGACTCTGCCCTGCCAGCGGCGCAGCCGCCAGCGCAACAATGCTTGCCGTTGACTGACCGGACGGGTCAGGCAGCGGTACTGCCCGTTTCCCTGTTTTTCCAGGATTTCTGTCAATAGCGGACTGGCGGCGGCTGTCAGGCGGGTAAATGCATCCCGGTTGGCTTGTGCCAGATGACGCGCGCGCGATTCATTTTCGGCGCGCAATTCAGCGGCGTAGGTGAGGATCAGGCAACGAGTCCAGATTTCCTCGACATCCAGGGTGTCGGCTTCCAGCGCGGGCACGCCGGATTTTAAAAAGGTAATGACGGAATGCGCCAATGCGGCATAAATACGCTGCCGCACCGCATCATTGCGCGTATACAGCAGCCGTGACGGTTGCGCAAAGCGCGCCCAGATGTAGGAATGAAACCAGAACTGCGCGCCGCGCGCAAAATCGGCGGTGGAAATGACGGCGTATTTTGCGCGCAATGTTTTTTCCTGATGCGGCACTTCCAGATAAAATACATTCGGCGCCAGCCAGGCATTGAGGGTGGCCAAATAGCGCTCCGGATACGCTTTGTGATAGCTGTCGACGACGACATACAGATCGACGATGCCTTCTTCTAAGCTCACGGCGGAGTGCAGGCAGGAGCCATAGAGAATTACGGCATCGAGCGACTCGCCAAAGCGCATGATAAGCGCATCCACCAAAGGGGCGAAATCGGCGGAAACCGCTTTTTTGCTTTCCGCCGCAACTTCATCGATCAATTCGGCGGGCAGTTGCGCAGTGGCTGAGAGTAAAGGGTTGGTCATGGCGATATCCTATAGCTATAGCACGAGAAATGTCACGGGATCGGTAGCGGTAATGTTGATTGGCGCTTGCGGATTAACCGACCGGTACAATTCACCGTCGACAATATATTCGTCGTCCATGTGCACCGATAAGGAGCCGGTATTGTGGCTGTAGTAGCCGTCTTTTTCCTGTAGCACCGCGCCGCCACCCGATAATATCGGCCATACCGAGCGCCACAGACGCTTATGTTGCTGATCGACCAATGTCACATGCAACGGCGCCGGTTCTGTTCCCCAGTACGGGCGGATATTCAATAACAGGCAATCCAGCGCGCTGACCAATGCAAACAGATAAGTGCCCTGGTGAATCCGTCTGCTGGCTTCCGTCAGGGTCATGTTGACCGGCGCCCATTCGCTTTGCTGACGGCCCAGAATCATGTTGGCGAGCATGCCGATCAACGATCGCAGCATGATCATCGCGGTGAAAATGCCGCCGGTGATACCGATTTGCTTGACCGGGCTGCGTGAAAATTTTACGCCGCGCGCGACCAATCCGACAGCGAAGAACATGCCATAAATCGGACTCATGCCAGCCTGTTCGATCCGCAATACCGGGCGTTGCACCAGTTTTGGTGCGGATGGTCTGCGCAAATAGGTGTGCAAGCGGCGGATGATTTGTTCGGGTTTGCCGCGCACGCCCAGGTCCAGCGGCGTCATATTCGTGGTACCGCCCGGTATGATCGTGATGAGCGGCCAGTCAGCGGGGGCTCGTGCTGCGAATAAATGGCTGAAGATGGCGTGCGTGGTGCCGTCACCGGCTACGATCACCAGTAAGTCGATATCCGCCTGAAGCAATTGATCAATCGCGCTCTTGAAAGTAATCGCATCACTGGCTTCGCACACCAGCATGCCGGGTATGTCGTCCAACGCTTGCCGGATCGCCGGTTTGCGCTTACGTACCTGACCGCCCATGGGGTTGAGCAAACAACCGGTTCTGGCTGTTCCGCTTTTCAGACGGTCAATCCGCGCTTGTAACGTCATCAGGTATTGTTATGAAATGTAGCTGTTACGAAAGCGGAAACGGTTTTCTAAGATCGATCGGGGCGCGCGTGAAAATTTTCACTGCCCATTGTTCGCGATCACGCGCCGGATCGATATCCTGCAACCAGGAACGCAACGAGCCTTCCTTTTGTTTGGTTTGCCAGCCATCGGCCAAGCGCCAGAGCAGAATGCCGGTTGAAGCCAGGTGCCACAGCACCACTAAGAGCAATCCGATGTCCGGGCGGCCGCTTAACCAGCCATACGTGAGCAAAATCAGGTTCGGATTGCGCCGGGCCGTGATCAAGCGGTTGAAAGAATCCATTTTGCGCCAGATGAACATGTCGAAGTGCGCCAGCCAGAACTGGAATGCGCCTTCGCACAACCGTCCGCCGACATATCCCAAAAACATCAGTCCCATTAGAATTCCCAAAGGAGCCAGCGGCGTCGCTGTGCCTTCCAGACCCAATCCCCAAGCCAGATACCACAGCGGTGGGTGAATGATATCCAAGCCGTGGTCCAAGACATCACCGAAGCGGCTGGATGTCACCGTGACGCGTGCCAGTTTTCCATCCACCGTATCGAGAAAGGTCATGAACCAGCCCATCAGTAATCCGATACCGAAGAATCCCCCCCAGAACGCCAATCCCGCCAGCACGGCAAACACCACGCTGAGATAGGTCACGTGATTGGGTGACCAGCCGTGGCGCACGCAAAAATGCGTGGTCCAAAATGCCGGTACTGGCCAGACCCATTTGGTGACCAGATCGGTGACGCCTTTATACGATCCGGAAAACAGCTCTTGTTCCAGTAACGGACGGTTGGCTTCGCTGACCGGCAGAATGTACGGCGGATCTTTCTTTTTTAGATTCTGCTGGTAATCGATATGCAGATCTTTTAATCCAACGCGCGGGATCGTCAGCAGCGCGAATTTATAGTTCTGATCCTTGTTGTTATTGAGATTGCGCAACAATTGCGGCGCATAATTGCCGTCGGTGCGGATCGCCGCGGGGCAGCCTTCGTCGCTATACAAGGCGATTTTCTTATCCATGCCGAGCAATGCGCTAAGCACCCGGGCATCGAATAGAAAATTGGAATTCAGGAATAGGGCGGTAGCGGTAACGGGAATTTTTTCAACGTCATCGGTCAGTATGATGTCCTTATGCGTTTGCAGCATGCGCCGCAAGCGCTCGCGTCCGGTCAATCCCCAGATGGTTATTTCACTTTCACCGAAAAAATAGATATAAGTTGCAGTCGACATGTGTGATGGAGAATTAGGATTATTCAAGTGCAACACGTTACGCCAAACTATGAGATTTTAGATGTTTTGCGGTAACAATAACAGCAGTTAATACACGGCTGTTAAGAAGTCCGGCGTAACCAGAGCATGGCCAGACTGATCAACGCCAATCCCGGCGCCAGAGCGACGAGCGCGGGGTTCAAGCGCAGGATCAGACCGGCATTGGCGATAATTTGATCGAGCAAGTAAACCGCAAGGCCGATCAGCGCGGCGAGAATGAGCTTATTGCTCAGCCCGGAACGGATCGATCCGAACACCAGCGGAACCGATAGTAGCAGCATGGCCACCGTCATTATCGCGCCGCCCGCCTTGCGCCACAGCGCCAGGGCGTAGGAATCGGCTTCCTGGCCGGTGCTGCGTAGAAATTCCACATGCCGTACCAATTCCAGCGGCGACAAGCTTTCCGGCGGCTTGGTCAATGTTGCAATATCTTCCGGATTGACGAAGGAAGGCCATCGGATCGAACTGGCATGATTCACCGAGATCCGGCCGTCGTCGTGGAATGTTCTGATTACTGCATTGCTGAGTTCCCAGACTTGATCTTCCACAATGTCGGCATATTCAGCAACGGTATGCGAGAGCAGGCGATCTTCCGCGTTCAGATGCAGAATCTCGATATCGGCCGCGCGTTTGTTGTGCACGATCATGCCGATGCGCAGAATGTTATGCTCGTTGCGCGTCCAGATCCCCAGGTTCTTGCCTAGTTCCGCGCTTTGTTCCAGCGCGATGGCGCGATTGGTGATGGCTTTTTGTTGCAGTTGCGGCGCGACAAATTGTTCCAGGATGGCGACAAGCAACAGTAGCGCAATACCAACGCTCAACGGCGCGAAGCTGATCTGCAACGGGGAAACGCCGGCAATCCGCATGGCGATCAATTCCGAATTGACCGCTAGTTTTCCCAACGCAACCACCGTGCCGAGAGATGCGATAAAAGGTGCGATCTGAATAAACCGGCGCGGCAATATCATGGCTGTGTAGAGGAACGCGTCTTGGGCGCGGTAAGTTCCTCTACCCACGTCATCCAGTTGATCCAATAGGTCGAAGAAACTGAATAATGGCAGCAGGACGGCGGTGGACATCACGAAGCCGATCAGGACCTGGTAGGCAATGTAGCGATAAATAATCATTGCGGGCGCGCGAAGAGCTGTTTTTTGTTTGATAACAATGCGTACATACCGAGTCCTGTCAGCATTAGCAGATCCAGCCACCAGACACCCGGTATGCTGCCGACCACACTTTGTTCAACCCAGGATCTGGCCAATCCGCTGAGATTGTAATAGGCGGCGAAAACCAGGGCGGCGGCGATGTAGGTTCGCTCGGTTTTATCCTGGCGCGGCGAGATACGAATGAATGTCACCGCGATCAAAGCCATTAGAATCGCCGAGAGCGGGCGGGAAAGCCGCCATTGCAGTTCCGCGATGTCACGCGGCTGCGTGGATTCCCATAAGGTGCGAGTGGCGGCTGCCTTGCGCCGGTAATTCAGCACATAGTCGTTGTCGATGAAATAAGTCATCTTCTCGAACTGTATGACATCGTCGATATTGGCTGTTTTACTCAACTCGTACACTACGCCGTCGGATAACAGAATGTGCGGTCTTTCTTCCTTAGTTGCCGGTTGAATCTGACGGGCCTGCTTGGCAATGACAATTTCGCTGCCTTCTTTTTTCTTGATGTAGTGAAAAATATTCTGCATTTCCTTGTCAGCGTCGTTTTTGCTGCGCACATACACAACCCGGCCGGTTTTTTCACTGCCATAAAAACGCCCGGCTTGGAAACGATTGGTGTTGAGTTCCGCTTCCGCTTGCGCATCGAGCATATAGCTTTCGGCATAGGCCCACGGGCGCACATACGATGACAGCATGCCGCTGATAAGGCCAACCGGTATTGCTACCGTCAATACCGTGAGTACAATGCGCGTGCCGCTGACCCCCATCGTGCGGATGATGTTGAGTTCCTGATCTTTGCTGAGCCTGCCGAGGCCGATGATGACCGAAATATAGAGGGCAATGGGGATTAATACTTCCAGCGCGATCAGCGTTTTTAAGAATACCAGCTTGAGCAGCGCGGAAACGCCCAAGGTTTCCGTTACGGCGCCTGCTAACAGCCGGGCGCTGATGAAACTGGCGAATAGACCGACCAAAACAAGGATAACTACCGTGAAAGGCAGTGATATTTCGCGCGCGATATACCGTTCAATTAATTTCATACATCGGTTTGATCAGTTATTGACTGACAATAAGGCGAATATCATCGGGAATACAGGTGAATATTGTTCAAGATGGATCAGTGCTGCCTTCGGAACCGGTTTTCCGGCCGAGGATTGCTTCCGCCAGCATTAAATCTTCAACCTTGTCGACATCGATACCGGCGCGAGGATCGTCCAGCATAACCAGCTGGATGTTGACCCCGGATTTTTCCGATACCGCAGCTAAAGCGCGTTGCGATGTGAGCAGTCCAAAGACATATAACAATACTGCGTTGAATCCCAACACCTGTCCGATCAACCGCCACGGACGTTTGCGCAAATCTTCGGCTTGCTGCCAGAATCCGACCAGTGCGCGCCCTTGCGGGTTGAATGCATACAGATTGCAGCCGCGGAATCCGCCATCGCGCAAACGGATAATGGTGCGCTTGCAACCGGGGAATGCATCGGCGATGGCTTGCCCGCTGACGGCGCCTACCGCGGCATCGCACTGCATGGTCAGGGCATTCTGTAAAAAACTGCGCACGATGCCGGGAGTGAGTAAGGCATGATCGGCCGTGGTTAATAATACCGGTGTGTCGAGCGGTATGTGGCTGAGGCCGCGATCAGCGCTGCGGCTGGGAGAATCCAGATTCGGCAGCCAGGTCACCTGCCCGGAAGCGATACGCTGCTTTAATTCCGGGCAGCGATCGTGCAGCGATTCGGGAGGCCCGCACAAGATGACGCTGGAGATCAGATCGCAAGCCTTCAATGTATCCAAAACGCGAATAATCATCGGTACCCCGCCCACCGGTGCGAAAGCCTTGCAGGCCGAGCCGGTATGCAACGTAATGGGATCTTTGCCGGTGCGGTCGGCAGCTAGAACCACCGCGGCGAACCGCTGCGCTGCCGGATGGGATTCAGCGCTCATAGTGTTTTTCCATAAATACGGTAGCGCTTGTATTGTTCGCTGCCAATGCTGTCGAGGATGCCGCGCATCGCCATGTTATCTTCCAATATCCAGGACATCTCAACTTCCTTGACACCCCGCTTCATGCCTACTTGACGGGGCGCATCGATGACCAGGCAGGCCAGCGCCAAACCGACCGGAGTATTATGATATTTTTTTCGCACTCCCATCAGCGGAATGCGCCCAGTGTGGATTTGGTGGTTGCGGACTTTATTGATTAGTTTCAGCCAGCCGAACGGAAACAGACTGCCGTTGAGTTCGATCAACACTTCGTTGAGGTTGGGCAGTGCGACCATAAATGCCGCCGGTTCGCCGTTGACCTCGGCGATTTGAATATAGTCGTCGGGCAATAACAGCCGTAGGCTGCTGCCCAGTTCAGCAAATTCTTCACGCGTAAATGGGATAAAACCCCAATTTTCCGACCAGGCATCGTTAAAGATGTCGCGCAGCGTCTCCATTTCCTGATCGAATCGATCGCGTTGTAATGTGCGTAATTTGATTTTCGGCGAGAACCGGTTAATTACTGCTTGCATGACACGCGGTATTTCAAAATCGACTTTGACTTTGTAAGCCAATAAATCCTTTTGCGGAAGATAGCCTTGTGCTTCGAGTAAACGGCTATACCAGCGCGGCGAATGCGGCATCATGACCACTGGCGGCGTATCGAATCCTTCGACCAGAATGCCGCATTCCTGGTTGATCGACAGGTTAAACGGGCCGCTGACCCGGCGGATTTCCCGTGAAGCGAGCCAGGCTTCCGCGTGCAGCAGTAACGCAGCGAAAACTTCCGCATCGTCGATACATTCCAGCAGGCCGAAGTGGCCGCTGTCGGCGCCATAGCGTTCCTGATGCAGCGAATCGATTTGCGCGCTGATGCGCCCAACCGGCTGACCGTTTTGAAAGGCGACCCAGGCTTGCCATTCGCCATGCTTAAAATAGGGATTGAAGCGGGAAAAATGAAAACGCCGCTCCAGACGTAGCGGCGGCACCCACATCGGGTCGTTCGCATAGACATGCCACGGCACCTCGATAAACTTACCCATATCGCGGTAAGACATGACCGGGCGCACCGTTACTCTGGGATTGACCGGCTTATCGTGTTGAGTCATGGCAGGTGAACGGTGTCGTTTTAATGATAGTGCCGCGAAAAAGAATTATAAGTTTATGCCGATTTGCTGTTTTGTCCGGCGGCACCGGGAATTCCTACTTTTCAGTATGCTTCAGTAAATTTGCTATCAGTTGATGAAAAACGGCTTTGGGATCGGGTTCGTTGCTGGCGGATTGGCCGGTAGCGTTCTGTTCCGCTGCGGCAATTTTTTCATCGGTAAGTGTGCGGCAGAAATCACGAAAATTGTTCCAATCCGTGTTGTATTTGAGTAAATGATCCTGCCGGATGAAAACACGCAGCACTTCAAAATTTTGATACATCTCCGGCAACCGGGATGTCAGGTAATGGTTAATGTTGGGCGGCCAGCGTTTATGTTGCGGATACATATCGGCCAATTCAATTTCGATGGTATAGCGGAAATTTTCGATGGCCATGGCGCGGCGCTTGCGGTTAACGATATCGACCATAATAGCCACTACCCCAAGCAAGCCGAATAAGACAAAGGGCCATAGCGGCACGGTTTCAAAATATGAGGCGATTTGATCAAGGATTTCGTTCACGATATTCTCAATTAATGTGCGTTAGAAAAAATAGAATAGGTTCTTATACTGCGAACCGCTACCAAGAATATTGCTGAAATAAGCGGGTGTGGCGATCAAAATAGGCAAGCGGCCATTTTTATTTCATCACATATGCTTACCGGTTTCGATGATGCCATCCAAGGCCCGTATCTTGCCATAGTAATATGCATGGATCAATATGATTACCAGTGCGCGGCTGACAGTGCAAACAAGTCATCGGGAAATCGCAGTCAATTTTCCTGCGATAATTGCAATCACAGGTAACCGGTGATCTGTGCGGCTTCTTGAGTGCTTGTCCCCGGCTTCAAGAAGGTATGATGATGGCCATTTCTAAATTTGAATTGACCTGATACTGCTAATTGCGTTATTTTTGTCTGTTTTTTTGTAATTGAACCACTTATTATTCTGCATATGAGTTTCTTGCTGGCGTCTTATGACCAAATCATCTAAACAGGCTGCGCCATCGCAACCGGAGAGCTTTGAGGCGGCGTCGGCTGAATTGGAGAAAATCGTGACGGCCATGGAAGCGGGGCAGATGTCATTGGAAGCTTCTCTGGCAGCCTATCAGCGGGGAGCGGAGTTGTTGCAATATTGTCAAAATAAACTGCAAGGCGCGCAACAGCAGGTGCGTGTGCTGGAAGCCGGTATGTTAAAAAACTTCACTAGATCCGATAGCGATGAGCGTTGATTTTCAGAGTTGGGCAAGCGGTTGTCAGGCACGGATTGAAACGTTTCTGGATACGAGACTGCCCGCGAGCGATTGCGTTCCGGTACGATTGCATAAAGCCATACGTTATTCCGTGCTGGGTGGCGGCAAACGAGTCCGTCCGCTGTTGTCATTTGCGGCAGGTGAGCTTGCGGCAGCGGATGTAGAGCGCGTAACGGTCGCCGCGGCAGCAGTGGAATTAATCCATGCCTATTCGTTGGTGCATGACGACCTGCCGTGTATGGATGATGATGTGTTGCGGCGCGGTAAACCGACTTGTCACATAGAATTTGACGAAGCAACCGCACTGTTGACGGGCGATAGTTTGCAAACGCTGGCTTTTGAGCTGCTGGCGGAAAAGCGTTTGGCGGATACACCGGAAGCACAACTGGAAATGATTGCGCAATTGGCGCTGGCTTCGGGTTCGCGTGGCATGGCGGGAGGGCAGGCATTTGATCTGGATAGCGTCGGTAAAATGCTAAGCCTGCCGGAGTTGGAATTCATGCATATCCATAAGACCGGTGCATTGATTCGCGCGGCGGTGATGCTGGGCGCGCGGTGCAGCGGCCGTTTGGTTGACGAACAGTTAAACAAGCTGGATCATTTTGCCAAGTGTGTCGGTCTGGCATTTCAGGTGGTCGACGACTTGCTGGATGCCGAAGCGACGACCGCTACATTGGGCAAAACAGCCGGTAAGGACGCGGAAAACAATAAGCCCACCTATGTCAGTATTCTGGGTATCAGTCAGGCGCGTGAGCTGGCGGAAAAATTGCAACGCGATGCGGATCAAGCACTGGATGGTTTCGGTGAAGCCGCGGCAAGATTGCGCCAGGTAACCGATTTTATAATTAAACGTAAATTCTAAGTTTTTCTTCTTTCTTTTTTATTTTCAGGTCTTGAATGTATCCACTGTTAGATACCATTAACTCGCCATCCCAGTTACGTGAACTGGAGCAAAAGAAATTGCCGCAGTTTGCCAATGAGCTCCGTGACTTTCTTGTCGAATCGGTAGCAAAAACCGGCGGGCATTTGTCCTCCAATCTGGGTACGGTCGAATTAACCGTTGCGTTGCACTATGTCTTTAATACGCCGCACGACCAGTTGGTTTGGGATGTGGGGCATCAGACTTACGCGCACAAGATTCTGACGGGACGGCGCGAAGGCATGAGCAAGCTGCGCATGCACGGCGGGATTGCCGGGTTTCCGCGCCGTGACGAAAGTGAATTCGATGCCTTCGGTACCGCGCATTCCAGCACCTCGATCAGTGCCGCGCTGGGCATGGCGGTTGCCGCGCGTCTGAATCATACCGGCCGGCGCGCGATTGCGATCATCGGCGATGGCGCCATGAGCGCCGGGATGGCGTTTGAAGCATTGAACAACGCCGGTGTGATGGACGCCAATTTGCTGGTTATTTTGAATGACAACGATATGTCGATATCGCGGCCGGTCGGTGCATTGAACAATTATCTGGCCAAGCTGATGTCGGGACGTTTCTACGCCACGGCACGGCGCGCCGGTGAGAAAGTGCTGGGAGTCGTTCCACCGGTGCTGGAACTGGCTAAACGCGCCGAAGAACATGTCAAAGGCATGGTGACACCGGGTACTTTGTTTGAAGAATTCGGATTTAATTATATCGGCCCGATCGACGGCCACGATCTGGATGTCTTGATTACCACGCTGAACAACATCAAACAACTGGACGGCCCGCAATTTCTGCACGTGGTGACTCGCAAGGGCGCCGGTTACAAAGTGGCCGAAGAAGATCCGATTCTGTACCACGGTGTTGGAAAATTCGATCCGGAAAAAGGCATTGTCGCCAAGCCGGTTGGAAAACCAGCCTATACGCAAATATTTGGTGATTGGTTGTGCGATATGGCAGCGCAGGATTCCCGCTTGATCGGCGTTACTCCGGCGATGCGCGAAGGCTCGGGATTGGTGCGTTTTTCACAGGAATATCCCGAACGTTATTTTGATGTCGGTATTGCCGAGCAACACGCCGTCACCTTCGCCGCAGGCGCGGCCTGCGACGGCTTGAAGCCTGTGGTGGCGATTTATTCGACCTTTTTGCAGCGTGCTTACGATCAGCTGATTCACGATGTCGCCATCCAGAACTTGCCGGTGGTGTTTGCCATTGACCGGGCCGGTCTGGTGGGCGCGGATGGGCCGACGCATGCGGGTAGCTTTGATTTGTCGTACCTGCGTTGTATTCCGAATATGACCGTCATGGCGCCGGCGGATGAAAATGAATGCCGGCAGATGTTGTATACTGCTTTTAAACTGGATACACCGTCGGCGGTGCGCTATCCGCGGGGAACCGGGCCGGGTGTGAAGGTTCAAAAGGACATGCAGGCGTTGCCCATAGGCCGGGGGGAAATCCGCCGCCAGGGGGGGAAGATTGCATTGCTGGCGTTTGGCAGCATGCTGACACCGTGTCTGAGCGCAGCGGAAGAATTGAACGCGACGGTCGCTAATATGCGTTTTATCAAGCCTTTAGATGATGATTTGGTGGCCTCTCTGGCAGCCAGTCACGATGTGCTGGTGACGGTGGAAGAGAATACGGTTCTGGGTGGCGCTGGAAGTGCTGTAACAGAGTCACTCAACAGTCAACGGATCAATGTCAAGGTGCTGCAACTGGGTTTGCCGGATGTTTTTATCGACCAGGGCGATCATGCGCAAATGCTGGCGGATTGCGGGCTGGATAAAGACGGTATTATTAAATCAGTGCGAGCAATTTTGCCTGCGTAACGTTTCTGGGATCGGCTGAATATTTGATTCGATGTTGCCGGGAATGAATTCCTCATCGCACAGGAGAGAGACATGAATAAACAGATAGATTTGCCGATTGCCGATGTGCAAAGCTCGCCCGATACCCGGCGTATTGCGATCGACCGGGTAGGGATTAAAGCTATACGCCATCCCGTGGTTGTGGCGGATAAAAGCGATGGTGTGCAACATACCATCGCGGTATTTAACATGTACGTGAATTTGCCGCATAACTTCAAAGGCACGCACATGTCCCGCTTTGTCGAGATCCTCAACAGCCATGAACGAGAAATTTCCGTTGAGTCGTTCCAGGTCATCTTGCGGGAAATGATTCAGAAGCTGGAAACGGACTCGGGTCATATCGAAATGTCCTTTCCGTATTTCATCAATAAATCCGCTCCGGTTTCTCAGGTCAGAAGTTTGTTGGATTACGAAGTGACCTTTATTGGTGAAATTAAAGATGGTGAGTACCTGTTCACCATGAAAGTCATCATTCCGGTCACCAGCCTTTGTCCGTGCTCGAAGAAAATATCCGATTACGGCGCGCATAACCAGCGCTCGCATGTGACGATTTCCGTACGCACCAACAGTTTTGTATGGATTGAGGATGTTATCCGGATTGCCGAGACGAATGCGTCGTGCGAACTCTATGGCTTGCTGAAACGGCCGGACGAAAAATACGTGACTGAAAAAGCGTACGACAATCCCAAATTTGTCGAAGACATCGTCAGGGATATCGCCGAAGTGTTGAACCGCGATGAACGAATCGATGCCTATGTGGTTGAGTCGGAGAATTTTGAATCGATTCATAATCATTCAGCGTATGCACTGATTAAGAATGACAAAACCCAATCCTCGGGGATAGCGCTGGAATAAATCGCCGCTTTGAAGCTTTTTTGCGGCTAGTACAGCTAGGAATGCACCTGAAACCGGAGGCGCCGCAGCTGTCAATGGTTTCAGCAGCATAAGAAGTGCTGCCGCAGCACTTGTGACCGGTCAAGGAGGCTTTCATGTCGCACACGACTAACCAGGAACGCGCCGCCGGTGCCATTATGGGCGCTTTCATCGGCGATGCTTTGGCGCTTGGTCCTCATTGGTATTACAATCTCGCCGAATTGCGGCGTGATTACGGGGAATGGATCACCACTTATACCGATCCCAAACCGGGCCGCTACCATAGCGGACGCAAGGCCGGTCAGCTCTCCCAATCAGGCATCATCCTCACGCACATGTTGCATTCCCTCGTTGAAAATGGCCGATACGACGAAGCCGATTTTTGCCGCAGGTTGGACGAACAACTGTTTCCATTTCTCGACGGCACGCCCATGAGCGGGCCGGGCGGTTACACCAGCCAATCGATTCGTGATGCCTGGCGCTGCCGGGTGGAGCAAAAATTGCCGTGGGGGAAAACAGGCGGACATGCGGATACCACCGAAGCGATTGAGCGCACGTTGGCGCTTGCTGTCCGCTATGCTTTCCAGCCTGCCGAGCTGGCCGCTACAGTAGTAAGCAATACTCACCTGACCCAGATCGACGATACGGTAATTTCAATGACGGTTGCTTATGCGGCCGTGCTGAGCATGCTGATGCAAGGGCATGCTTTGGATGCGGCGTTGTCCGGAAAATTGATGCAACTGGTGAAAACCGGGAAACTGCCCTTTCATGCCGTAACCTTCACCGATTTGCAACCGCCGCGCCCAGGCGATCCTGATCCGCCACGCGCCGGGCGTTTTGCATCGCCGGATGCATTGCTGACGCCGTCTTATATGGCCCAAGCGGCGGCGGATGAGGATATTCGCATCGAACCGGCGTGGAAAGTGTCGATCGTCTATGGCATGCCGTGCGCCATTTATCACCAACTGCCCGCCGTGTATTATCTTGCTGCTCGTTTTGGGGATGATTTTGAGTCCGCTGTGTTGCATGCCGTCAATGGCGGAGGCCAGAATCAAGCGCGTGCGATTCTTACCGGTGCGCTAGTGGGTGCCCAGGTGGGGTTGGCTGGTATCCCTCAGCGCTTTCTCGATGGACTCGAGGACTCGGAATCACTTATAAATCTAGCGAAAAGCCTCGCTGCGCAGACGGATAGCGCAATCACTGGAAATTAAGGCTTTCGCCCGGTTACGATACTGTAATAGCCGGAAGCCTTATGGATTTGGATGTCCTCAAAGCCGATTTCTTTCAGCATGGTTGAGAGTTCCAAACCGGAGTATTGCTTCCCTTCCGTCCAGCCCATCATCATCATGCCGAAAGCGGCCGGTGCGAACGGGCCGGTCTTATCGTCGTTGCACAGCATTTCATGAATCACGATACGCCCGCCGGATTCCAAGTACCTGAAACTTTTTGCGGTCAGAAAATGGCATTTTTCCGGCGGCCAGTCATGATACATGTTGGAAAAGAAATGCAGATCGGCGGATGGCCAATGATCGTTCCAGATATTGACGCCGCAGGTTTTAATGCGCTCTTGCAGGTTGTATTCCACAATGTATCCTTCGGCCACTTCGCATACCTGTGGAAAATCCAGGACAATCGCTTGCAGATTAGGCAAACGCAGAGCCGCGCCGATCGAATGCGCGCCGGAGCTGCCGCCGATATCCAGCATCATCCGGTGCTGGGAGAAATCCAGAATGCCCGGCCAAATCAGCGCGGAAGCCATGCTCATGCTGTGCATGCCGCTGGTAAAGCGATGCAGCAATTCGAGCTGTTCTTCGTGCGATTGATAAATGTCGCCGCCGCCGTAAATCTGCGGTGAATCGGTCAGAATGGATTTTTCCAGGCTTGTGAAGGAGCATACCTGATAATTGTCGATCATCAGATCCCAGAGAAAACCGAAGTAATTGGGACTTTTCAGCAGTAAGTATTCTTCCGCCACCGCAGTGAGAGCATAACGCTCCTGCTGTAGCGACAAAAAACCCAGTGCGGTAGCGACGGTCAGAATCGCTTCTGCCGGACGCGGCTTGAGATTGAGCGCATCGCAAATCTCTGTCAACGTGCGCGGATTATCCTCCAGCAAGGCAAACACTTTGAGCCGGTGCGCCAGCAATAAAGCAGGATAACCATAAACCGCGAACACCACATCCCATACCGGACGATCATCGACACGCGGTATTTGAATGTTGGAAGAGGTAGGTTGTGTCATTAGTTCTCCTTGAACATTAAGCGATTGCGGTGAAGATCATCAGCCAAAGCGGTTGCGGACAAACGGGAATTTTCATGATGGCTTCGCTTCAACCAAGCGCTTGATGTTTTGTACGGTCCTGCCCGCGCCGTCTTTGATGGCAACCCGTACCAATCCTTCAAAAGGCCGCATAATCGCCAGAATTTCCAGCAGCTCAAAAGAAAATGTCAATTTAGTGGATTGCGCCGGACTGATTTCCTGTAATTCATAAGTGCAGCGGAAAGGGTCGGATACGCCAACCAATGTGATGCGCTGACCTGGCTCAAAGGCGGAAATTTTGAACTTCGATTCCGAACGCCGCCCCTGATCAACGCGTACCTGCCGCCCTTCCGTTCCAAGCTGGACAGGGCCGGGCGTGATTTGCTCCAGCTCTTTCACTTCCGGAGACCATTTCGGATAGTTATCGAATAGACCCACGCCAATATACTGGAAAAGCTCCGCGGCCGAGCAGGACACGATGGTGTGCGCCCGTCCGATGACCGGCTCGGTAGAGCCCAGATTGAGCATGGAACCTAAGTTGAACATAGCGTTGCGCCCTTGCCGTCGAGTTCAGCAGGTTAATCGATTGCCAACCGAGACGTTAAACCAATCAAGAGAGGATTACAAGTACTTTGGTTGCTTGCCGGGTGAGAGTGAAAAGATGAGAGCGGGTATGCAAATCAAGAACATGAAGGATATAATGAAGAAAGCCTCGGGAAACCCTGTAAAAGAACTTTTTTGAAAGCAAACCAACCATCCGAGATCAGCTATCTGCCACCTACTAGTTCAGTGTTGCTTTCATGACCTCTGAAAACACAGCAGTTACTTTTCCTATTGTGGGCATTGGGGCTTCAGCCGGTGGTTTGGAAGCCTTGGAACAATTCTTCCGCTATGTTCCCGCCAGCAGTGGTATGGCTTTTGTGCTGGTGCAGCATCTTGATCCCAGCCATACCAGTCTGCTTACTGAAATTCTCCAGCGTGTTACGGCCATGCCGGTGACCGAAGCTTCAGATGAAATATTAGTTGAACCCAATCACGTTTATGTCATTCCGCCTAATCGCGATATGACGATCTTTCACAGAAAATTGCAATTGAGCTTGCCTGATGAGCCGCGCGGACAGCGTCTGCCCATCGATGCTTTTCTGCAATCCTTGGCTGAAGATCAGCGTGAAAATGCTATCGGGATCATTCTATCCGGCACCGGATCTGACGGCACGCGGGGGTTACGCGCCATTCTCGGTGCAGGCGGCGTGACGCTGGTGCAGGAACCAACTACCGCCAAATATAACGGTATGCCATCCAGCGCCATTCAGGCAGGTTGTGCCACGCATGTGCTACCGGTCGACAAAATGCCGGAAGCGCTGCAATTGGGTGTCCGTCCGTTGAATGAGCATGATCAAACGTTCCATGACCCTAAAAGGGCCGGTGGAATGAGTCATATCCTGATGCAATTGCGCGCCAAAACCGGTCACGATTTCTCACTCTACAAAAAAAGCACCATCACCCGTAGAATTGAACGGCGTATGTTGCATCATGCGATTGCGGATACGGATGTGTATGCCCGGTTTCTCAGAGAAAATCCCGCGGAAGTAACCGCCTTATTCAAAGAGTTGCTGATCAATGTCACCAGCTTTTTTCGCGCTGCGGATGCGTTTGGCGTGCTGCGGGAAGAGATCCTGTCGAAGTTATGCAAAGACAAATCGGAGCAATCCACATTCCGCGCCTGGGTTGCAGGCTGCGCTACCGGCGAGGAAGCTTACTCTATCGCGATATTGCTCAAAGAATGGATGGAGGAAAATCATCGCGAATTTAAAGTGCAAATCTACAGCACCGATCTGGACGATGAGGCCATCGCTATCGCTCGTGCCGGTATCTATCCATCCAATATCACTCAGGAGATTACCCCGGAACGATTGCGCCGCTTCTTTACCAAAGATGATACTGGCTATCGGATAAAGAAGGAAATCCGCGAAATGGTGGTATTCGCCATTCAGAATGTACTGAAAGATCCTCCTTTCACCAAACTCGATCTGCTCAGTTGCCGCAATCTGCTGATTTATCTCGGATCGGAATTACAGAACCAATTAATTCCAACCTTCCATTACGCGCTCAGGCCCGGCGGCGTTCTGTTTCTTTCACCCTCGGAAAGCATTGGCAATCATACCGAGCTGTTTTTTCCCATCAATCGCAAATGGAAATTCTACCGGGCTATCCATTCGATCGCTTCTTCTCGCGCCGTGATGACGAACGTTTTAACCTGGACTACAGGAGTGGCTGGAAAAGCACCTGAGGAAATCATGATGAAACCGAAGGAAACCAATTTTGCTGAACTCACCCGCCGCGTGCTGCTGCAATGTTTTTCACCGGCTTCGGTAGTGACCGACCTCAATGGTGATATCCTTTATGTACATGGCGAGACCGGCAAATATTTGCGTCCGGCGCCAGGGCAGGCCAGCCTGAATGTCATTGAGATGGCTCGTGAGGGATTGGAACTGGAGCTGCGTGCGGCCATTCGCGCAGCAGCCAATGAAGGCACGCCAACCCTGAACAAGGCCGTGCAGATCAAAACGAATGATGGTGTCACAACGGTTGAGCTGAGTGTCCGATCGCTTGCGAGCTATGATAGCCATCAGAGCCTTCTGTTGGTGAGCTTCCAAGAGACCGCTAGTCCAAAAAACGTGAAGCCGCGATCCAAACGGGGTGCTAAGCCGGCAGAGCTGGGGCGCATCGAAGAATTAGAGCGTGATCTTGCCTACCTGAAAGAAAACTACCAAGCCACCTTGGAGGAACAGCAGGCCTCTAACGAAGAACTCAAGTCGACCAATGAGGAAATGCAATCGACCAATGAGGAATTGCAGTCAACCAATGAAGAACTGGAAACTTCCAAAGAGGAGCTGCAATCGGTCAATGAAGAGCTGATCACTGTCAATTCTGAACTGCAAGCCAAAATTGAGCAGCTGGCTGGCATGCAGAATGACATGAAGAATTTGCTTGATAATACGCATATTGGCACGGTATTCCTTGACGAAAAGTTGATTATTCGACGATTTACGCGTGATGCGACCATGATTTACCGGCTGGTACCTACCGACGTGGGGCGGCCTTTGAGCGATATAAAATCCAATATCGCCGGTGAAGCACTACTGACGCAAGCGCATACCGTGCTGGAAACGCTGATACCGTTCGAACAGGAAGTGCAAACCGATAACGGGATCTGGTATCTCGTGCGTATTCAACCCTATCGTACCTTGGATAATGTGATAGATGGCGTTGTGCTGACGTTCACCGATATCAGCAAGCGCGTCCAAGCAGAGACGGATATGCGATTGACGCGTGATCTGGCGGAGAGCGTCGTCGATACTATCGATAAGCCGCTATTAGTCATGGATGGGGGGTTAAAGGTTATTTCGGCCAATCGTGTTTTTTTTCAGTATTTCCAAGTAACCGCTGCTGATACAATTGAGCGGAAGATTTACGATTTGGGTAACGGTCAATGGAATATCCCAGCCTTGCGGGAACTGCTGGAGATTATTTTGCCGCGTGATCAGGCCTTTGAGGGATTTATAGTAGAACATGATTTTCCTGTGATCGGGCACCAAAAGATACGCTTGAATGCCCGCCGCATTGTCGGAAAATCCAGTGAATTATCGTTGATTCTATTGATGATTGAAAGTGCCGGCGATCAACCGCCTTTCAGTGAAATAAAGGAAACTAGCGCATGAAAAAAAAGTGGGATGGTATTGAACGGCGCGAACTGTTGAGAGCAGAGGCCGAGGCTATGGTGGAAAGTTTCTCGGGAAGTGCTAATGCAGCCAATCCTACCGAAATACTGGTGCACGAGCTTTTGGTGCATAAAGTTGAGCTGGAAACGCAAAATGAAGAGTTGCGAAGAGCGCATGCCGCAATGGAAGAAGCGCGCGATCGCTATGTGGATTTCTATGAGTTTGCTCCGATCAGCTACATCACCATCAACCGGAACGGCTTGATTAACACAATTAATCTGACGGGCTCTGTGTTGTTGGCTGCCGAGCGCGCAAAACTGATCAATCATCGTTTCTCGGCATTTGTCGCCGACAGCGATAGAGATCATTGGCATCGTCAGTTCATGAATATGATGGAGCATGAGTATTCTGAGCCACAAAAATTTCGTCTGGAGATGGTGCGTACCAATGGATCGAAGTTTGATGGCCATCTCGACTGCCTGCGCAAAGTGACAGTAGATGAACCCCCGGTGCTGCGAGTTGCTCTGACCGATATCACGCAACAAAAAAAACCGGATTGAGCAGGTAATCGCTGTATTTCCAGCGCACTGTGTGCTTATCCAATCCCTGACGATGGATTGAATTGCCGTAGCTGCAAGACAGCTTGATTTCATCTGTAATCACAATGAATCGCTTCATTGAATATGCATGAAGCGCATGCCGCTTTGCCTCCTGCTTGCTGTTATTGATAGTCCACCCTGAGTAGCGCATGGGTGTGGCACCCGCCTATCTTGCAATCAAATATACCGTATGTACGTCACCGCACATACGCTGTTCATGGGGGTTTATACAATGCACCCTTGGCCTAAGTAATTAACATCATTAGCTGTAGTGAGTGCTTGAATCCGCCTATGTTTTTGGGTGTGGATTCATTCCGGTGCGTCCGCATAGGCTGCTTAGCGCGATCAATTTTACGGGTCTCTATCATGCCTCAATTTCTCAACAAACCGATTCATATCTTAGGCATAGGCGGTATTGGCACAGCACTTGGATGGGCTCTGGCTCGTGACGGATATTCCGTGATCCTGATTGACAATCATCCCGGTAAAGTCGCAGAAGGTAGAAAGAAGGGTATATCGGTGGTTGGACTGAAAACCCGTTGGATACCCATCGTGGATTTTGCTGACTGGGTGCCGCCGGATGAAGGTTTTATTCTGCTGTGCACGAAAACGTATGATAATCCCGCGATACTTTCCCGTTTGCCGGATGATGCCTTCCTAGTGCCGATTCAGAATGGCTTTGATCCGGAATTGGAGCGGCGCGGCCATGCGTGCGAAGGCATTGCTTCTTTTGTATCGGAATGCGAACGCGATCGCCCCATCACCCGAATCACGCGACCCGGAAAACTGCATATCGGAGCGCGCCGGTCGACCACTGCCGGTGAGCAGGTTGAAATAACGTCACTGGCAATGGCGCTGGGCAAAAACATATTATTTCCCGTCGAACTTGTTCCGGATATCCGGCCTTATAAAGCAACCAAGCTGATGTACAACGCTGCCATCTCGCCGCTGGCGGCGATGGCTGGCGTGGATAACGGGGAATTATTGACCGACGCGCTGGCAAAGAAGCTTTTCTTTGCCTTGCTGCTTGAAAATTACGCCATTCTGCAACAGGCAAAAATTCCTCTGGCGCGTATCGGACCGTTTCATCCCGATACGGTGTCAATGATCCTGCGCACGCCTTGGTTACCGGCACTCATGGCGATGTTTTTCCGTCCATCGTTACGCGGGACGTATTGCTCAATGGCTCCGGATATTCACGCCGAAAATGCGCGCACAGAAATCGACGCCTACACCGGTCATCTTATCCGGCTTGCCGGAGAGTTTCCTTGTGCTTTGAATCGCGCGACGTTTGCGCGCATGGAAAAGATAACCTCTGAAGGTCTGAAGCCTCAATATCAGCATTTGCGGGATTTGGCTGCGCAGTTGCCAGCGGGAGTTCTATCTTGATTTTGGTGACAGGCGGCGCTGGCTTCCTGGGTTCGCATCTGGTGACACAATTACTGGATGCGAATGAGTCCGTTCGCGTATTGGAGCGTCCGGGAGCCTCCGTCAGTCATCTGCCGCTGGATCGAATTGAGCTGGTCAGTGCTGACATTCGTGATGAGCCCTCCATCCGTAAGGCCACGCGTAATTGCGATTATGTTTATCATCTCGCTGCCGATCCTAATCTTTGGTGCCGTGACCGCAGGGAATTTGACAAGATAAACCATCTCGGCACTGTCCATGTCATGCGCGCCGCGCTTGACAGCGGGGCTAAACGAATCCTGTATACCAGTACGGAGAGCATCCTGTCGTCGCATAATGTGGAGGAGCGCTTCGTTGAGAAACTTCGCCTCAAGGCCAGTGATATGGTGGGTCCTTATTGCCTTAGCAAGTTTCACGCAGAGAAAGAGGTTTTTCGTCTGGTCAGGGAAGAAGGCGCTCCCATTATCGTCGTCAGTCCTACGTTGCCCATAGGCCCGGGAGACCGCTTACAGACACCGCCCACTCGCTTATCGCTGGCTTTTTGCCGAGGTGAACTGCCGGGTTACTTGGAATGCAATTTCAATCTGATCGATGCGAGAGATGTGGCGACAGGCATGATCCTGGCCATGAAGAAAGGGAGACCAGGGATTCGCTATCTACTGGGCGCGGAAAATATCCGGCTTTCGGACTGGTTAAGTATTTTGAGCGAAGAAACGAAACAACCTCTGCCGCGCTGGAAAGTTCCTTATGCACTGGCCTTGCTGGTGGCATGGTTCAGTGAAAAGTGGGCGGATCATGTCAGTGGAACAATTCCGATGGCCACCCTAACCGGGGTGCGCCTGACCCGCCGTCATATGTTTTTTGATTCTACCGCCAGCGCAAAGGAACTTGGATTGCATCCTCGTCCGATACGTGAGGCTGCGCGAGATGCCATCGCCTGGTATCGATTGCAGGGCTGGCTCTAATATTTGTATGCAATTTGCCAATTAGATACATTAGAACTCAGCAGCGCAGCGCGGCGTAATGTCACTTGCCGGTACGCCGGATTGCCAGGGTGAGTGCAATGCATAATGACCATTGGGACTGAAATTGCATTTAAAACAGTTATGATGATTGGATGACCCTAAAACTTCCCGGGTAAAATGGGAAGTCAGGCTCTGGTATTGGCTTTGTTAAGAAATCTGCATAACACGGGAGAAAGTCAAGGGGGGGATCTGACATTGATCAAGGTTCATGTTGCAGATATTCATGCATCGCAAAGCCAACCCATAGCCTCACACGAAACGCTAACTGAATGCCTGCTTCAGGATGGAGGCGATCCTCTTCCCGTTAAAAAGAAAAAGATGGCCATAATAATGCCGACCACAAATGCAATCCAGGCTATTTGGGTTGCCGTACCCGCAATACCTGAAAAACCCAGAACACCTGCAATAATCGCAATGATGAGGAATGTAACTGCCCAGCTAATCATGTGTTTTCTCCTTATGCTTTAATATTTAGTCTGTAAGAAATCTCAGGGTTGTTTACAGAGAGGTTGATTGAAATAAGCGTGAAGTATTTCATAAGGGGTAGCATTATTCAAACTCTTATGAGGTTTGACGGTATTGTAGAAGTTAATGAAACGGGAAAGCAGAATGCGCCGATCGGCGCAGTCTTTAAAGGAAATCTGGCTGTGCCACATATCCATCAGGGTGCGGATGACTCGTTCGGCTTTGCCATTGGTTTGCGGACGATTGATGCGGGTAAACTTCTGTCCGATACCGTGTTGTGTGCAAGCTTTGCCGAAAGCATGGCCGTCAGTTCCTTTAAATTCCTTGCCGTTATCGGAATAAGCGCAGTCGATCTGATACGGACATTGGGCAATGACAGTGTCTATGAGAAAGCGAGCTGCGCTGTGTTGAGTTTTATCGGGAAAAATATCGGCATACAGCTCCCTGGAAAAATCATCGATGGCCACAAACAGGTACTCGCGAGGTTCATTGGCGGATTGCCCTTTCAACAAGGAAAGCCGCTTGGTATCAAAGTGAACAAGCTCACCTGGGTAAGACTTGTTATAGCGTTTGGCTTCACGCTTGAGCCGTTCCTGGATGGCTTGTTCGACCTTAGCCAGGCGCTTAAGACCGTATTGCAACGTCTTGAACCGCTGATTGGTGCTGTCACGCGGCGTAAATTCCTGCAGTCTCGCGCGTTTCAGTACATCATAAATCGTTGGCCGGCTGACATGAAAGCGTTCCGCCAAATGCGCCACCTTCCACAGCCGGGTTTGATAAAGCCGCCAGATTTCCTGACGATCTAATAAAGTTAATCGGGTGCGTTTGTGTATGTTCATCTACAGTATTCTCCCAAATACTGTAAACAACGCTAGTAATTCTTACATTTAGTCCAATAAACTTCCGAATCAATTATCCGGAGGTTTATCTTCGTGAAGTTGTGCCCAAAACCGGCTCGGTTATTGGGAATCACCTCAAAATTAGTAATTTCCTTTTTTTTCTGTTCCCGCAGGGATTTTTTTGTCCACTTCGGCAGGTTTGCTGGTTTTACTGTCAGTTTTTTTATCGGAAGCACTTTTTCCGCTTTTGTCTTCATCGCTTTTCTTTTTAGAATCCGCGTTGGATTGTGATTGCTTGCCTGAATCCTGCTTGTCATCAATTTTATTCTGTGTCTGAGTGTATTCGGCAAGGGCGGCGGTACTGGTTAACAAAAAAGCGGCGCTGATAACCAAAGTGATTATTGAGGTTTTTTTAACTTGAATCATGATAAGACTCCTTGTGATTAAATTGGATGCTAAGCTCTGGCATTTCCCAAGATTGGACTTAGCATCACAATAATCCTCCTTATGCGCGTGCTGTTCTGTACGTGACCGCACATTGGGCGTAATTGAGTGAATATCGACGGTCGGTTGGGATAAATCGTATGAAGATATGTAATCTTCAATAGGAAAATAGGCTCATGCTGTAGCGCATGAAGAACTGCACAGCGCTTATGCAGTAATAAATAAATGGAGCGTACTGGCGATTTTAATGCGATTGCTCAGATGGGCTGCTTCACCATCAACCGAGACAGCATGATGAATACAATCAACTACATGGGCAATGAATCGTATCGATGGATCGCAGTGTGATGACCAGCCTGACTGTCTGCTGAGCGTTCCTCAATTTTCTAAGAAACAGAATGTCTGTTTGCTGCGCGAATTTCAAGGTGACGCGCCAAGGAAATACCAGCTAACGGTGCTCCCTGCCGTTTGGTTGCTGGCAATAGGCGCTCGAATTCCTTTTTAACCACTTGGTAACATTCGCAGACCCGCTCCTCCAGTCCTTGCCGGTCTAGCACGGTGATATGGCCTCGACTGTATTGAATCAATCCTGCCTGTTGCAATTTTCCAGCAGCTTCTGTGACGCCCTCGCGGCGCACGCCCAGCATATTGGCGATCAATTCCTGAGTCATGACCAGCTCATTGGTAGACAGACGATCCAGGCTGAGCAACAACCAGCGGCAAAGCTGTTGATCGACCGAATGATGGCGGTTGCAAACGGCCGTTTGTGCCATTTGAGTGATGATCGCCTGCGTATATTTCAGCATGATATGAAGCATCGCACCATGCCGGTCAAATTCCTGCATAAAATGATTGGGCCGTATCCGGTAGGAATACCCTGCACTTTGCACCACCGCACGATTAGGCATGGTTTTTCCGCCCATGAAGTGAGCGATGCCGATGGCCCCTTCAAAGCCGACCACAGCAATCTCTGCTGATGAGCCATTCTCCATCACATACAGCAGCGATATGATGCAGTCAATTGGGAAATAGACATAATGCAGTTTCTCGCCGGATTCATAAAGCACATTGCCCAATGGCATTTCAACTAATTCCAGATAAGGAGAAATACGCTCGTATTCCTCTGGTGTTAGTGAATTGAGGAGATGGTTATATTGGGGACTGCAATGGTTTCGAAGCATGATTCATCCTCCCATCAGGATCTGCACATATATTTAAGGTATCAATATGTTAGTGCTGATTGTGTATTGAAGAGTAATGCCGGCTGCTCAATTAAACTTGGTGTAATGAACTTCTATGATGAGCTTAGTTGGGTACTACCGGCATTAAAACATCAATATTTCCGGTTAACAATCACTAATGGGGTAAGAAAATTCCGATTTTTATGTAACCGATTATGATCATCCAAGTATCAGACCTAACTGATAAGCAAGGATCGGATAGCATATTTCTTGTATGAACAGGCAAATTCTCGTATTGAGCTAAGTGATCCTATCAGTAAGAATTGCTCAATCGTCTAGAGCTTGGCATTCCCTATTTCGCTGGCTATATCCGCTGGACGAATTACAACGTCTGCCGCTGGGTGAAGTCTTTCAGGCGGAATCCGAGCAGCCAGAGTGCGGCAAAATAGCTGCTTGCACCGGCTGCGACTACCCAGCTTAACCGCCCGGCACGTGTCAGTGTCGAGTCGGTCAGCCACGAGGCATCGCTTCCTGCTGCAAACCATAACACAACGCCCATTGCCGCCAATGCCAGCAAAATTTTTACACAGAAGATGAGCCAGCCGGGTTGCGGTTGGAAGATTTCCTGCTTGCGCAATTGGTAAAACAGCAATCCGGCATTGAGGCATGCGCCCAAGCCGATGGCCAGCGCCAGTCCGGCATGCTGGAGTGTGCCGATGAAGGCGAGGTTCATCAGTTGCGTTGCAGTTAACGTGATGATGGCGATTTTTACCGGCGTTTTGATGTTCTGGCGCGCGTAGAATGCCGGTGCGAGCACTTTCACCAGGATTAATCCGAGCAATCCTACGCTGTAGGCGATCAACGCCTCGCGTGTCATCCAGACATCATGATCCGTGAATGCGCCATGATGAAAAAGCGTGGTGATCAAGGGGGTGGCCAGCAATGCAAACGCCAGCGCTGCCGGTAAGGTCAGCAAGATGGTCATGCGTAATCCCCAATCCAGCAAGCGGGAGTATTCTTCGCGGCTGTTGCTGGTGTAATGCCGTGCCAGCGATGGCAGCAGGATGGTGCCCAGCGCGACGCCGAGCAGGCCTGCGGGAAACTCCATGAGCCTGTCGGCATAATAAAGCCACGATACGCTGCCGGTTACCAGCAATGAAGCAAAAATGGTGTTGATCAGCAGACTGATTTGACTCACCGATACACCGAAAATAGCGGGCCCCATCAATTTGAGCACGCGCCAGGCGCCGGTGTCCGGATTTTTAAAACGGATCCGCGGCATTAATTTGAGCCGTAAGAGGAAAGGAATCTGGAAAGCCAGTTGCAATATGCCACCGATAAAAACCGCCCAAGCCAGTGCCAGAATGGGCGGATCAATCAAGGGGGTAAGCCATAGCGCGCAAGCAATAAAGGACAGATTCAATAATGCGGGGGTCAGCGCGGGAATGTTAAATTTCCCGAATGTGTTGAGTATGCTTCCCGCCAAAGCGACCAACGCTATAAATAATATGTAGGGAAATGTGATTTGCAGCAGCGTCACGGTCAAATTGAATTTGTCCTGATCGGTGGAGAATCCCGGTGCGCTGACGTAGATTATCAGCGGCGCAGCGATAATACCGATAACAGTGACCACGAACAGCGTGATGCCCAGGATCATCGTGATGTGATCGATGAAATCGTGCGTTTCTTTAGCTGTGCGATTGTTCTTGTACTCGGCGAGAATGGGAACGAATGCTTGCGAAAAGGCCCCCTCTCCGAAAATCCGCCGCAGCAGGTTTGGAATGCGGAATGCGACAAAGAAAGCATCCGTTTCCATGCCCGCGCCAAAAATCCGTGCGATGATGATATCGCGCACAAAACCGAGAATGCGCGAGATGAAAGTCATGCTGCTGACCGCAGCGAGTGCTTTAAGAAGATTCAATGGTTTGCGATGTTTGAGCTATCAAGGCGGCGGTGAGAAGCCGGGCAAACCGGATTTTTCAATCCAGTCGCCCGGTTGGGAAATTTAGGCAATCGTTCTGCTGATTCAATCCTGTTGCTGTAAATGGGCAGGATGACAGTTTGATGGCCGCTTAGAACATGCAGCTTACTTTTTTGATCAAGCCTTCTTCTTCCCAATTCCATTGCAGGCAGTATTCCACTCCCCGTTTTGGGTTTTTGATATCCGCTTCAATGGTTTGTCCGATGATGACGGGTGGTAGCAGCGCTTCTTCTTTGCCGTCATGGATGCTGAAAAAACGGGCGGTCGAGATGGCGCGCCCTCCCGGTAATTCAACGACCATGCGTAATCGCTGCGTGTCATCGTCAACGACATGGGAGAGTATGCCTTCGTTCTGCGTGAACGCACCTTCGCATTGATACGTGAGGGTTAAGTCGGAACCGTTAATGACTTTCAATTCTGGCGGGAATTTTATACAGACTTGGTAGCTTCCGTTTTCATGCTTTTGCTCGGCTGGACTGTTGCCGTTAACCCGGAAATTACTGATGCTGCCGGCCGAGCGGATATTTTTAAACCAGTATTCTGAATTATCGGTATGACAAGCGGTGGTCATTTGTGTCTGTGTCAAGGTCGCTTTTTTTCCGCAAGTATCGTGCACGGTCAATACTTTTCTTAAATCCGCGATGGAAAATGCGAATTTGTTTTGCCGGATTTGCTCGTAAATTAGCAACGCGGCGCAGACTGCAACGATCAGTGCAATCACGATGAATTTCGTCAGCAGTGCAACCAATACACCAAAGACAAAGATCGCGGCATTGATGTAAAAAACAAGCTGGTTGGGTTTGTCAAACATTCGGAGCTCCTTAGTTAACTGGCATATTTTTATAATATTTTTCGAAGCGCTGAGTTTATCAGAGAGGCGCAGGCAACAAAAGTAAGATAGGTCAGGTTGAGCGTACAGAAACGGGCGACTTCGCGCCGGTTTGGCGTTATCATTGGCGTTTGCAGTTACGATCAATTTTTATGGAGAAAATAATCAATGTCGAAAAAATCGATGAAACCCGTTTCACTGGCAATAGGTACTGCATTAGTCACCAGTCTGGCGGCCAGCAATCTCTCGGCTGACACCGTTGCCAACCCATTTGCGATGAATGAGTTATCCGGCGGCTACATGCAACTGGCCGATGCCAGCGGCGCGAATAAACCGGCGCAAGACGGCGGCAAGGAAACCAAGCAGAATATGGAAGGTAAGTGTGGCGAGGGCAAGTGTGGCGCTAAAAAAGAAGAAATGAAACAGAACATGGAAGGTAAATGCGGCGGTAAGAAAGCCGAGCAAGAGGGTAAATGCGGTGAAGGTAAATGCGGTTCTAAGAAGTAATCCGCAACACCCATGAGCAGCCAGCATTATCCTGTTCATGGCGCCGGTTTGGGTCTGCGGCGCGCGATGCTCAGTTCGCTGGCAGATCAAACCGCCCAGCCGGTCGATTTCTGGGAGGTGGCTCCGGAAAATTGGATCAATGTCGGAGGGCGTTACGGCAAAACGTTTCGCGAGCTAACTGAAAAGTTTCCATTCATTTGTCATGGACTGTCGCTCTCAATCGGCGGACCGGCGCCACTGGACGAAGCTTTTCTGCAACGACTGAAACGTTTTCTGCGCGAGCACCGCATCCGCTCTTACAGTGAGCATCTGAGTTATTGCAGTGACGACGGACATTTATACGATCTGTTGCCAATTCCGTTTACCGGAGAAGCCGTACGCTATGTGACGGATCGCATCCGGCGGGTACAGGATATTCTGGAACAACGCATCGCCATCGAGAACGTTTCGTACTATGCCGCGCCGGGAAAAGCGATGGAAGAGATTGATTTTCTCACTGCGGTATTGCAGGAAGCGGATTGCGATTTGCTGCTGGACGTGAATAATATTTATGTGAACAGCATCAATCATCGCTATGATGCCGAGACATTCCTGCAACAACTGCCCGCAGCACGCATTCGCTATGTACACGTTGCTGGACACTACCGGGAAGCCGAGGATCTGATCGTGGATACGCATGGCGCGGATGTGATCGATCCGGTCTGGCAATTACTCGAAAAAACATATCAGCATTTTGGCGTTATTCCGACCTTGCTGGAGCGTGATTTCAATCTTCCACCACTGGCGGAGCTGCTGCAAGAAGTGGAAATCATTCACGCGCTGCAATCCAAATGGCAGGATCAAACTGGTGAGCACGCACAACACGGCTGATCGTCCCGGTTTTGTGCGGCAACAGTATGCTTTTGCGGCGCATATCCGCGATCCGCAGAGGAATCCTTGCCCGGAGGGGATCGAAGACCGGCGCATGAAAATCTACCGCGAATTGTTTTATAACAACGTGGAGGATTTTATCGCCAACACGTTTCCGGTGTTGCGCCGGGTGTTGCCGGATGACCGCTGGCACGCCATGATCCGCGACTATTTCGCCCATCACGTATCGCATACGCCGCTATTTCCGGAAATGCCGCGCGAGTTTTTGCAGTATCTGGAACATGAACGCGAGCCGAAACCGGATGATCCGCCTTTTATGCTGGAGCTGGCGCATTATGAGTGGGTTGAATTAGCGCTTTCGCTGCTGGATGAAAAAATCGACGCGACGGAAATTGATGTGCACGGCGATCTGCTCGATGGTGTTCCGGTGATTTCGCCGTTAGCCTGGACATTGAGCTACTGCTTTCCCGTGCACAAAATCGGTCCGGCTTTTCAACCCAGGGCGGCCGATGGCAAGCCAACCCATCTGATTGTCTATCGCGACACTGAGTTTGACGTGCGCTTTATCGAAATCAATCCGGTAACTGCGCGGCTGCTGCAATTGCTTTCCGGCGATGATCCTGTGCCGGGACGGACGGCGCTGCAACAAGTTGCCGCAGAGCTGAATCATCCTCAACCCGATGCCGTGATTCAGGGAGGCATCGAAATATTGCAAAACTTAAGAAAATGCCATGTGATTCTTGGAACCTATCCCTAACTTGCTGATTGCGCTTCAACACTACAGGTTTAAAGTGATTTGCCGTTAGACTCCCCATTGATAACGAATCGAAAGCGCATGCTATGCGGGGAATCACATGGTAGGGATATCGAATAAAAAGCAGACGAATACAACCAATATCCCGGTTGTATTCAATATGGCAAACTTTCTGGTTTCTTCCGTGCACGACATGAAAAACTCAGTCAGCATGCTCATTTGCGGTCTGGATAAGGTGCTGACATCGGTTGAAGCGGCCGAACTTTCCACGCATGCCGAACTGGTGCAGATGAATCATGAAGCGAAACGCATCAATAACCGCCTGATTCAATTGCTGACACTCTATAAGCTGGGTCAGAAAATATATCCCTTTGATCCGCAATCCGTTTGCCTGGACGACTTTCTGCGTACGACCGTTGCGCAATATGCGCAGTTGCTCAAATTTCGCCAAATCCACCTGGAAGTCCGGGTAGATCCCGGGCTGTACTGGTATTTTGACGAAGATCTCATCAGCGGTGTCATCGGTAATGCTCTAAATAATGCCATGCGCCATACGCATGATCATATCTTGATCAGTGCCGAAGCGCATGAGGGTGGATTAGTGCTGCGGGTTGAAGATGATGGCGATGGCTATCCGCCTGAGTTATTGCAAGGGGACGGTAATGTCATGCAGAGCGTCGATTTCCATGGCGGCAGTACAGGTCTGGGACTTTATTTTTCCGCCATGGTGGCACGAATGCATCGTAATCAAGGCGTTCAAGGCGATCTTTGCCTGGAAAACGGCGGCTCACTGCAAGGCGCCTGCTTCGTACTCCATCTGCCGTAACAGCCATTCATTCTAATTTTTGAATCATGCATATTAATCCGCTAGACATCTCATCGCCTGCCACTGAATTAAATTTTTCCGGGAAAAATGTATTGATCGTCGATGATTACATGGAGATGCGCAGTATTTTGCGCGATATGCTCAGTAGTTGCGGCGCTGAAATGAAGAAGATACATATGGCAACCAATGGCAATGAAGCGATCGCCTGGTTGAAAAAGGTGCCATTTGACATTGTGCTCTGCGATCTTATTCTGGGTTCCGGAAAGAATGGCCAGCAAGTGCTTGAAGAAGCAAAATATCAATCGCTTGTCGGGCCTTCTTGTCTTTGGCTCATGATCACTGCGGAAAAAACCATGGAAGCAGTCACAGGGACTGCGGAATATCAGCCGGATGCCTATTTGTTGAAACCGGTCACGGAAGCGAGCTTGCGTTCACGGTTAGCCAAAATTTGGACAAAAAAAGAGGCATTTGCGGAAATATACAAAGCCATGAAACAGCAGGATTATTCAAAAGCCATGTTTTTGTGCGATCAGCGCTTGGCTTCGGATAAGGCTCATACAGCTGACTTGCTTCGCACCAAGTGTGATTTGTTGCTGGTTAGCGGCGAATATGACCGTGCCAAACAAGTATTGGAAGATATTCTGGCTGTACGAGATCTTCCCTGGGCCAAAGCGGCGCTGGCCAAAATATTACTGAAGAAAAATGATTTGGATGCGGCCAAGCATTTGCTGGAAGAAACCACGGAAGCCAATCCGGCTTATCTTGAAGCGCAAGATCTGCTGGCGCATACGCTGCAAGTGATGGGTGACTTGGAAGAAGCCGGAAATGTTCTTGAACGTACAGTAAAGCTGTCGCCGAATTCTGTTACACGGCAGAAAAACCTCGGTCAGGTTGCGATGAAACTCGGTAAGCTGGAAGATGCCGAGCGCGCATTCCGCAAGAGTGTGTCGCTCGGAGAAAATTCCGTGTTGCGCACAGCGGATGCCTATTTGGGTCTTGCCAAGGCATGCAGCGCCAATAAAAACGCCGAACAAGCATTGAAAGTGCTGGGGCAGCTCAATAAGAATTTTGCGGCAGACGAGGTGCGCACGAAAGCATTGGCGGTCGAAGGGCTGATTCATCATCAAAGTGGAAATACCGAAAAGGCGAAACAGATCGCCGAGGAGCTGGGTCAGTCGATCAGCAATGACAGCATACATCCGGATTCTGACGGAGCTTTGGAAATTGCCCGTCTGCTCTTGACGACCGGCGATAAAGAGAAAGCCATTCAGTTACTGCAAAGTGAAATCAAGAATAATCCTGAAAGCGCTACTCTACTGCGCGATGTGGCAGAAATATTTGATCAGGCCGGCATGGGCGAAGAAGGCAGCCGGTTGATTGAAACTTCGCGCCAAGAAGCCATGCTGATTATGAATCGTGGGGTATTGCTGATCAGTAAAGGGCAGTATGAAGAAGCTGTGAGCGCGATGCGCGACGCCTATAGCGCGATGCCCGCCAACATACGCGTGCTACTCAATCTGGCGTATGTGATCATTACTTATATGCAGAAAAAAGGTCCAACCCCGGAGCTGGTTGAAGAAGCACGCCATAGTCTCCAAGCGGCCAATGAATTGTCGCCTGGAGAACCTCGTTTTGTCCGTTTGTCGGCTGCACTCAACGAGCTCACAACTTTGAGATGATTCGCGCGGATGGTTTCGCGCCAGCCTTAATCCCCACCTGTTATTGAATCTTGACGAAACTGCCGCTTTGTTTCACCCAAACTTCTCCTGTAAATGCGTCGCTGATGGTAGTGGCGTCGGTAGCAAAGCAATCGCTGACAGTTTGGCTGGTATAGGTTCCTTTTGTGTAATATTTTACTGGCGGAGAAACTACGATGCCTGTGATTGGCAGACCCGCCAGGGTTTCGCTGATGGGCGCTGTAATATCGAGACACAGATCGGAATTCACAACCAGATTGGCAGTAGCAGCAGGTGCATTCATCGTGCAGTGTTTAACATTGGCCGCGGCATCGACAATGGCTTGGAACGGATTGGGTAATCCCGGAATGCTGGTAGACAGACCTTCGATTCTGGATTCGGTTACGGTATTGCTGCCGAGCAAGGAAACACCGCTCGCCGCTGTTTGCTGAGGCACTTGGCAGAGATTGGTTTTAGAGATATCCGGGGCGGTGACGCATTGACCGTTGGTTGTCACTGTTACGACATTGCCGCTTTGACTGTACGATACGCCGGAAAGCGCATCAGTCGTATCACAACCCGCGATGCCGCCGTTACCGCCGGAACTGTCGATCTGGGTGATCAGGTTAGCGAGTGTATCGATTACTGCCGGAGTGTTTCCCCAAGGTCCGCCAAGCACATAAACAGCATTGTCACTTTTATTGACACCGGCATAAACGCCAGTCTCCGGATAATAGCGGAATAACCAGGGTTCGATGTTTTGTGTGGCTTGAGGGCTGGGGAAGAATTGCGGGAAGGTCTTTTCAGCCCAGTTGAGCAATTTTTCCGTGTCGCTGGATAGGGTGGCGAAAGCAAGCTGAATGTGAGCGATCAGAATAAATGCGCAAGCCGATAGGATGAGCCGTTTCATAGTTAAATCTCCAATTAATTGGGTGGTATGGATAAGTATCCGTGATGGACTTTCTTCTTGATCATCAATGGAAAGGATAAAAAATATTGTACATTTCGAGTATTCGATCTAAAGAAGGATTTGACCGGGAAAAAGCGGACATTTCTGAGCATTGCAAGTAAGATAGTGCTTACTGGTGCACTTTGGTTGCCAGCTGAAGCAGTTTTGAGCTGATATCCAGTCCCGATTGGCGGACAATTCCTAAATTAATCTCGAATATGATTTTTTCATTGACCAGATTCATATTGATCATTATCCCGTGGGATATGGCATTGGGGCTGTCGGCCAAGGTCAGGATAGGTTGACCGGGTAAATTGATCAATAAGCTCGACAGGCTGCCGCTCACCGATTTGGAGAAGAAAATGACCTGGCAATCGGCCAATTTTTCCGGGGCGGAGGTGCGCATGATCTTGATATGCCGCTTATCTACGGGTTTGCTTTGCAATTTGTCGATTTCACTGCCAAAGTAATCCTCGCCATAGACACACAGATTAATCACTGAACCGGTAGTGTCAGGCCATTGCGTGAATGCAATGAAGTTATAAATGAAAGCGGCTTTAACTTGATATTCCAGGATGTTATCGGCTCTGGCTATGGAATGTGAAATAAACAGACCAAAGGCTAGGCATAAGGCTAAAAGACAACGGCAGATACTTCGTTTCATGAAGTGATCTGGTAATCTGAGCAGCCGGTTAAATATGCGCATATTCACTTATCCCCGCTAGAAGCGCCACTGCGCCCCTGCATAAACCCCACGCGGAATCAACACGGGTGCTGAGGGAATAAAGTCTGGGATTGACTCTTGGTGGTTCTGACTAAACAAGTTTTGACCGGCAACGAATAATTCCGTATTTTTTGTTGGCCGGTATGCCAGCTTTGCATCCATCGTGACAAAGCCGGGAATATGGTAATAAGAAATATTACTGGTATAACGGAGCCAAAGATTGACTGCCAATTTGTCCGATAAATCATAGTTTGAGCGTACGGAAAATTGGTGCTGAGGAGTTACCTTATCTGCGCCGCTAGTGGTTGGATCGAAATTTCTCGTTAATTGATTGAGATTTGCATATTGATGAAGCTGTAGTTGCCTTGCAAACGCCAGTTGTGCCGGGGTTTCCAATCAGCTGAGACTTCGAATCCATAGGTCAATGCAGAGGCTTGATTGTTGGCCATCGTGGACAATAAGAATTGCTTTGGCAATCCGGTGCTAAGTGCTAATGCACCAAAACTGAAATCGCGTAATTGACTATAATCATTAATAAATCCAGCAATATCAACTGATGCTTGCGAAGAGAATTGGTGGCGGTAACCCAGTTCATACGCAATCATTTTCTCAGAATTGAAGTTATGCGCCCCTTGGAATACCGCTAAAATGGGTAAAGGCAAGGTAGGAAATCCGGCAATACTATCCAATTGCATAGATTTGATTTTGATGTCGTTTTCAGCTCGAGATGGAGTTCGCACCGCACGGGAAACGGCCATCCAGATCGAATTCTCCGGATTGGGTGTCCACATAAAGCGTGCATTCGGTTGAATTTCTAGTCCGGTGAAATCATTGTGATCGAGACGTGTGCCGATACTGAAATATAATCGTTCCGGGATAAGCGTAATCTCATCCCGGATAAAACCACTGTACATGTGATTTGTTTGAGTTCTCGGGCTGAACGAGATAATGTCAGTATCTAAGAATTTATTATGATACAGGCGATAATTGCCACCCCAAGTCAAGTCATGCCGATTGAATAAAGGAAAACGGTGCTGAAAGTCTATATCGAAACTTTCGGCATCGAAGTTTGCAATCGGCAACAGTTTGTAGCGGACGCGATCATAATACGTTTGTAACATGATGGAAGATTGGTCAGATAGCGTTCGATCCCAACGAAAGCGAATATTCCCACTCTCAGTTTGTCCACGATGACCATTAGCAGAGAATGAAGGTAAATCAAGCACAGATTTGTTTAAGGTGTCGCCTATAGCATTAGCAAAGATATCGCCTTGCAATGTAAATTGATCTATTCCCTGGCTATGGTCGATACGAAATCCGCCTCTGGCCGAATGCCACTGGTCGTGATTACTGTTCCCGGACAGGGATGATGTATTGTCCCTGCTGAAGCCTTTAGCATAGACGCGGAAAGGAGTTTCCTCATTTATTTTGCCGCCATAACGTGCGCCAACAAAACCATGTTCAAAACTTCCACCGCCTGCGCTAAGCAATGTACCCTGGGTATCAATGGCTTTTTTGGTGATGATATTGATGACACCATTCACCGAGTTGACACCCCAAACCGTGGCAGCGGGGCCACGGATCACTTCGATACGCTCGATATCTTCCATCAACGTATCTTGTTGTTCCCACAAAGTTCCTGAAAATAGTGGCGAGTAGACACTGCGGCCATCCATGAGGACTTGCAGCTTATTGGAGAAGCGGCCATTGAAGCCCCGTATGCTTACTGCCCACTTATCGGTGCCAATACGTTCCACTTGTACCCCAGGTGCCATTCTCAATGCATCGGGAATACTCGTTGCACCGGAGCGGCGGATGTCGTCCTGGGTAATGACAAAAACTGCCGATGCCACTTGGGTAAGCCGTTGCGGATTTCTCGAGACCGTGGTTACCTTGACGTTCATCAATTCTTCAATGCTCAGGTTCAGAAACTGATTATTGACCGGTTTGTTCTCTGCCATCGCCGGATTCGCAAGACATCCAAGCAGAAACAAGCTTGCAAGCCGCAGCGTCAGGGTTTTTCCATGCTGCTGCTTTGGCTGCCGATGAATGGGATGCAATTGAGTAAATGGACAAAATATCTTCATAGGGACGTTTTCATTTACAACGGTCTCTTTGCGCTGATGTGGATACTGCAAACCGGTTTCCAGGGTTGAGCTGAACAAGTTTCAGCACACTCCCGAGCGGTGCTGGTTAGATCGGATGTGGCAGCGCAATTGCTTGAGATGACTGCGACGGCTTCACCGGCTAATTTTCGGATGAAATTTTCGCATTTTACGGGTTAGCGCTAAGGCAGGAATTGGCTGATAAAAAAGGACTATTTCTTGCAGAAAGCAGGAGCTTTCGTGAAGGGATAATCACCGTGGCCGTTCGGGGATGACCCCGGCAATCGGGTGGCGGGGGTTATTGATACACTTTGACAGCTAGTTGCAGTAATTTTGAACTGATATCCAATCCGGACTTGCGTGCAATTTCCAGATTAATTTCAAATACAATTTTTTCATTGACCAGATTCATGTTGATGATTACCCCTTGTGCTATGGCATTGGGACTATCGGCCAAAGTCAGGATAGGTTGTGCCGGTAAGTTGCTCAATAAGCTTGATAGCGAGCTGCCGGCCGATTTGGAGAAAAATACCACCTGGCAATCCGCCAATTTCTCCGGATTATCGATGCGCATGATCTTGATATTGCGCTTGTCCACCGGCTTGCTCTGTAGTTTATCGATTTCACTGCCAAAATAATCTTCACCATAGACACAAAGATGGATGGTTGGTCCGGTAGTGTCCGGCCATTGCGTGAATGCGACAAAGTTATAGATAAAAGCCGCCTTGACCTGATATTCGGTGATACCGGCCGCTTGGGCAATCGAGTGCGTACCCGAAAGACCATAACCTAACCCTAGGGCCAGAATGAAGCCGAGGACACATCGTTTCACGATGGCGCCTGAGCATCTGATAAGCTGGTTAAGTGTTGGCATATTCATTTCTGCTTAGAAGCGCCACTGCGCTCCGCCATAGATTCCTCGCGGAATAAAGGCTGGTGATGAGGGCAGGAAATCAGCCACGAACTCCCGGTGATTCTGACTGAACAGGTTTTGCCCGACAACGAACAGCTCAAGGTTTTTGACCGGTTTATACGTCATTCTGGCATCCATCGTGACATAGCCGGGGATGCTGTAGTACGAGATATCGCTGATGTAGCGCAACCAGAAATTGGCTTCCAATTTATCCGATAAATCGTGGTTGGAACGGAGCGACAATTGATGTTGCGGATTGACTTTATCAGCGCCGCTGGTAATGGGATCAAACCTTTTTGTCAATGAACTCGCGGAGATATCCATGTGCAAGAAACTGTAATTGCCTTGCATGCGCCATTTGTCCGTCGGCTTCCAATCAGCGGAAATCTCAAATCCGTAAGTTAATGCGGATGCTTTATTATTGCCCATGACCGGCAATAACAGTTGAATGGGCATCCCTGTGCTGAGCGACAATGCGCCGAAGCTGGCATCGCGCAGCTGACTGTAATCGTTAACAAATCCGGCAATATCGACGGACGCGCGCGGAGAGAATTGATGACGATAGCCTAATTCATAAGCGATGAGTTTTTCCGAATTAAAACCGTGTGAGCCCTGAATTACCGCCAATAGCGGGAAAGGTAAGATCGATAATCCCGGAAAATCACGGATTTGCGCCGCATTGATACGAATATCGTTTTCAGCCCGGGAAGGGGTGCGAACTGCGCGTGAAACCGCCATCCAGACCGAGTTCTCAGCATTGGGCGTCCACATCAGGCGTGCATTGGGCTGTACTTCCAATCCGCTAAAATCATTGTGATCCAAACGAGTGCCGATTAAGAGCCGCAAGTAATCGGGTATGAGCGCGATTTCGTCGCGGATAAAACCGCTGAAGAGCTGATTGGTCCGAGTGCGCGGACTAAAATTAATGATGTCGGTATCGAAGAACGTATTATGGTAAAGCCGGTAATTCGCGCCCCAGGTTAAGTCATGCCGGTCGAGCAAGGAAAAACGATGCTGGAAATCAAGATCGAAGCTTTCAGCATCATAATCTACAACCGGTAATATTTTTTGGCGGATACGGTCATAGTACGTTTGAAACATGATGGAAGAACGATCAGAGATTGTCCGGTCCCAACGGAAACGGATATTTCCCCCTTCCTCATAGCCACGGTAGCCGTTCACCGGAATGGTCGGTAAATCGAGTACCGTTCTATTAATCCTATCGCCATTGGAATTGAAGAAAACATCGCCTTGCAGAGTGAATTGATCAATCCCGCGGCTATGGTCTACCCGGAATCCTCCCCTGGACGAATGCCATTGGTCGCGATTATTTTCTCCGGATAACGATGCGGTGTTGTCCCGGGTGAAGCCTTTGGCATAGACGCGGAAAGGCGTGTCTTCATTAATTTTCCCGCCATAACGCGCACCGGCGAAGGCGTGTTCAAAACTTCCACCACCCGCGCTGAGCAGTGTCCCCTGAGTATCGGCGGCTTTTTTGGTGATGATGTTAATCACACCATTCACTGCATTCGCTCCCCATACCGCAGCAGCAGGTCCACGGATCACTTCGATACGTTCAATATCTTCCATCAACGTATCCTGGTGTTCCCACAACGTACCTGAGAATAAGGGTGAGTACACGCTGCGTCCATCCATCAGGACTTGCAATTTATTGGCAAAGCGGCCGTTGAAACCGCGCACACTGACCGCCCATTTATTGGTGTCAATACGTTCCACTTGCACCCCTGGCGCCATGCGTAACGCGTCCGGAATACTCGTCGCGCCGGAACGGCGGATATCGTCCTGGGTGATCACAAACACAGCCGATGCGACTTCAGTCAGTTTTTGCGGGCGTCGTGATACCGTGGTCACTTTGACGTTCATCAGTTCTTCGATGCTTAAATTCAGAAACTGATCTTCGGCAAGCTTGCCGTTTGCCGGTGCAAGTGTTACAAAACATCCCAGGAGGCAGAGAATGGTCAGTTGCACCAGCCATTTACGCATTAGAGCCTGCTTCCGGATCGCCGGTTCGGCTTGCATTCCAATGCGCTGATGGGTTGTTTGTCCGGTATTCATCGCTAAAACCGCCATTCCGCTCCGGCATAAACGCCACGCGGTATATAAACCGGAATTGAAGGGAGAAAATCGGCAGAGAATTCTCTGTGATTCTGGCTGAACAGGTTTTGCCCGACCACAAATAATTCGACATTTTTGAGCGGCCGATGCACCAGTTTGGCGTCCATGGTGACGTAGCCGGGAATGCGGTAGAAATCCACGCTACTGACATAACGCAACCAAAGATTGAGCTGCAATTTTTCCGATAAATCGTAATTCGAGCGGACGGATACCTGATGTTGCGGACTGACTTTGTCGGCACTGCCGGTCGTCGGGTCGATTCGCCGTAGTGGCGAATCGGAGTGAATATGCATATTCAGGTAACTGTAGCTGCTTTGCAGACGCCATTTGTCAGTCGGCTTCCATTCAATCGAAGTTTCCACACCATGTGTATGTCCCGAAGCTTTGTTGGTCAGTCCGACCGGCAGTATCAAATGGGGCGGGAAGCTTGCGTGAAACAGTGGCAATCCGACGGATAGATCGCGTAACTGGCTATAATCGTTATAAAAAGCCGAAACATCGATGGAGGCCTGGGGTGAAAACTGATGCCGGTAGCCTATTTCGTAAGCGATCAGTTTTTCCGCATTGAAGTTTGACGCGCCATTGAGTTGCGCCAAAACCGGGAACGGAAGCAACGCCGATAAGCCGGGAATTCCACCGAGTGTCCGGGTGTTGAGCTGGATATCATTTTCCGCACGGGAAGGTGTCCGTACTGCGCGGGAAACAGCCATCCAGATCGAATTTTGGATATCCGGTGTCCACATTAAACGTGCATTGGGCTGGATTTCCATACCGGTAAAATCATTGTGATCAAAGCGCGAGCCCAGATTGAGCCGCAAGCGTTCGGGCAGCAGCGTGATCTCATCGCGGATGTAAGCGCTGGCGAGATGATTGGTTTGCTCACGCGGACTGAAGGAAATCAGCTCGGTGTCGGATACTTTGTTGTGATAAAGACGGTAGTTCGCTCCCCACGTCACATCGTGCCTGTCAAAAAGCGGGAAACGATGTTGCAAATCAATGTCAAAACTTTCGGCGCTGAAAATGGAGCTGGTTAATAAGCGGTAATCGACACGATCGTAATACGTTTGCAGCATGATGGCTGACTTTTCCGAGAACTTCCGGTCCCAGCGCAGGCGGATGTTGCCGCCTTCGTTATGCCCTCTGGCCGTTTCTGCCTGGATGAGCGGCGCGCTCAATTGCGATTTGTCCAGCCGGTCGCCAAAGGCGTTGTAAAAAATGTCACCTTGCACGGTAAACAGATCGATGCCGCGCGCATGATCCAGCCGGAAGCCTCCTCTGGCTTGATGCCAGGCATCGTTGGCATTCTCCCCGGTGACTGTTTTCATGTGGTCGCGGGTGAATCCCTTGACATAAAAACGGTAGTGCGTGTCATCGTTGATTTTTCCGCCGTAGCGCGCGCCCGCAAAGCCGCGCTCAAAACTGCCGCCGCCGCCGGAGAATAATGCCCCTTGCGTATCCGCTGCTTTCTTGGTGATGATATTGATCACCCCGTTGACCGCATTGGCGCCCCACACGGCTGCATTGGGGCCGCGTATGACTTCGATACGCTCGATATCTTCCATCAGCGTATCCTGTTGCTCCCATTGCACCCCGGCGAACAGCGGATTGTAGACGCTGCGGCCATCCATCATGACTTGCAGCTTGTCGGCAAAACGTCCGTTGAAGCCGCGTATGCTAACGGCCCATTTGTCCGTGCCGATGCGGGCTACCTCGACTCCAGGCGCCATGCGCAAGGCTTCCGGGATGCTGGTTGCGCCCGAGCGGCGGATGTCGTCTTGAGTGATGACAAAAATAGCGGAAGGGACTTCGGATAGTTTTTGCGAATGCCGCGATGCAGAGGTAACCTCGACTTTCATCAATTCTTCGATGCTCAGATCGAGGAAAGGATTGCTCACCGGCTGCTTTCCGCTGATCGATTTGCTTTCAGCCGATGCGGCATTTACCAGCCAGCAGAGAGCAAGGGCGATGAAGAGCTTTGGATGGAATGGTTTTGCCGGATTAAGCATCGAAACCAAAAGTCATCAATTTCCGGTGAGTGAGATCGTACGGCATTTGTTTTTGTTAAAAACGATACTTGTCAGAATTTGCCATGATACTGCGTCAGAGAATTCTTCAAAGCCTTAATTACAGCAAATTCAGGCTTGTTTTTCAAAAAATGATTTTACGGACTAAGTTTTGATGGGTGGTTTTTCGATGACGGACGGTGCTGGCAGAAGTCTGTTTTTTAATGTCAGGAACACCCGGTTTCTCCCTGCGTTTTTGGCGGCATAAAGCGCTTTATCGGCTGCGTTGACCAAATGGTCTTCACTTTTCATGCCGGGTTCTTTTAATGCAACTCCGATGCTGATGGTGATTTGGATATGGACTTCACCGATATTGATTTGTTGCTGACTGATTTGCTGGCGTAACCTTTCGGCGAACAGAATGACCGACTTAGCGTCCGAATTGCCAAGCTGGCACACGACCAAGAACTCCTCACCGCCCATGCGGCAGAAAGTATCGCCTTTTCGGGCGGTTTTGCGGATGATCGCGGATATTTCTTTCAATACTTTATCGCCCACCGCATGGCCGTAGTTGTCGTTGATTGCTTTGAAATGATCGATGTCGAGGAGCATCACAGCCATCAATTGCCCAGACCGGTTGGCGACACTCCAGGTTTCCGCCAGTGCTTCCATGCCGGAGCGCCGGTTCGGTAGCTCCGTGAGCATGTCGGTTAAGGCAAAGTACTCCAATTTGCGGTTGGTAACCGCCAGTTCAGCGGCAAATCGCTTGAGTTGTTCGCGGTCCCGTTCCCAGGATTCCTGCAGTTGGCGGTAGTGCCAGGCTGCCCGCAGTCTGGCCCGGAAGGCACGGATGTTAATCGGCTTGGTGATGTAATCATCCACGCCGGCGTCGAATGCCTTAATGACTTCTTCTTCATCTTCGATGCTGGTCAGCATGATGACGTATAAATTTTGCCCCCACTCGGTTGCGCGCAGAGATCGAGTCAATTCAAGCCCGTTCATAACCGGCATCATCCAGTCGGTGATAACGATATGCGGTAAAACTTCCATTGCCAGCGCCAACGCTTGCTGACCGTCACCGGTGGTGAACACGGTGTGGCCTAGTACATTGGCGAGCAATTCTTTAGTGAGGATAAGACTGGTGGGATCATCTTCGACCAATAAAATACGCAACGCAGCGGCATTCGTGGCATTTTCCGGACGTGGCGCCGAGGCGTTCATCATCTTGTGGAATGGCAGAGGAAAATCCATGACCGGGATCTTCAGTATCGCGCCCCATGCGTGCCATTCTTGTATGATTTGGTCGATAAAAGCGCCGAATTTTTCGGTATCCAGGCCAATTTTTCCGCCCAGCAATATCAGTGGGGATATATGCTGATTCCGTGTGGATTCTTCGGTGAGTGCGAAATCCGCGATTTGTTTGGCCAAATACAGCAGATGCACAATCTGGTAAGGGCGGGAGCCTTCGGAGAAACCCGATTCATCGGGGGTTTCATGATAGTAAATGGATTCGACAAAAATGGTGGGAAAGCCGAAATTGATCAACATGGCTGCGGTCAATTCGTTATGATCGGTTTGCAGATGCTGTTGTTCCAGTTGACTCAGTGTGATGCCGGGTGATTGTTGCAGCAATATTTCAGAATACTTGTCCGGATAAATTGAAGCCAATGCCAAGCAACCGATACGCATCATCAAACCGCAGGCAAATAATTCATCAGGGGCTGTTACCCGGGTTACTTTGCCCAATTCTTGCATGGCAATCGCCATCAACAACGAATGTGACCAGAATTCCTGATAGTCGAATCCTTGACTGGAGCCTTTCTGATATTGGTCGATCAATGAGAAACCCATGGCCAATTGCTTGACCGCGGTCAAACCGACGCGCGACACCGCGTCCGAGATCGATGAGACGGCGCGCGCGGTTTGCTTGGTGGCATTGGCGCGCTGAATCAAGCGGCCCGAGAGCGCCGGATCGGTCTGGATCAGTTTGGTGATTTCACTGATGGTGACATCCTCTTGCCGGCAGGCTTCCAGCAGGGCAAGCGCGACGCCTTTTGGGCTGGGCAATGAAGTGCTGATATTTAATTGATTGATGTCAGCTACTTTCATGATTGACTCCATTCGGTCTGAGCGGCTCAATGCACCACTGCTTATCGTTCAGCGCGAGCATTTCCTGCATCGTGACCGGCTCGCTGAAGTAGTAGCCTTGCAAAGTTTCACAGCCGAAATATTTCAAGACCTGCGCCTGATTCAGCGATTCGATACCTTCGGCGGTAACGGAAAAGCCAAGATTCTTCGATAACGAAATAATCGCCCGGACAATTGCGATATTTTCTTTTTTATCCAGTAAGCCGCGTACAAAGCTCTGATCCACCTTGATATTATTAATGGGCAAGCGCTTTAAATAATTTATCGACGAATAACCAGTGCCGAAATCATCCAAGGCGATTTGGATATGATGTTCACGCAACGCAAGCAGTGTCGCCAAGATATTCTCGCTATGCTCCATCAAGGCGCCCTCGGTAATTTCCAATACCAGCTTGTCGGGCGGAAAACCGGTTTCCGCCAGGATGCCGAGAACATTTTTAACAAAATCGGGATTCTTAATTTGCAGTGGCGAGAGATTGACAGCGATCTGTAACGAGCGTCCGCGCTGATGCCATTGTGCCGCTTCGGTACAGGCGGTTCGCAGCACCCAATCACCGATCGGAATGATCAAGCCGTTTTCTTCCGCCAGCGGAATGAAGTCGAGCGGCGAAATAAGTCCTTGTTTGGGATGTTGCCAGCGGATCAGCGCTTCCACCGATTGGAAGTTTTCCTCCGCTACATCCAGTTGCGGCTGGTAGACAAGATAAAATTCATTCTGTTGTAATGCATTGCGTAAATCATTTTCCAGATGCATGCGCTTCTCGGCTTGGAAGGTCAAGTCGACGTTGTAGAACTGACAGTTATCCCTGCCTTCATTCTTGGCGTGATACATGGCTGTATCCGCATGCTTGAGCAAAGTTTCCGCGTCTGCGCCATCGTCCGGATATAAAGCAATTCCGATGCTTGCGGTTAACACGACATCGCGGCTTTCAAGCTGAAAAGGGCGGCGCATGGCTTCGCGGATGCGGTGCGCCAGAATCAAGGCATCTTCGGTGCGCGGGAGATTAGGAATGACAACGGTAAATTCGTCACCGCCGAGGCGGGCGAGTTTCACTTCCGGCTGCTCGGTATTGTTGCGGGAAACAAAGTCGGAAGGGCGCGTGCTGCTCTGTAGCCGTTCGGCTGCCCACTGCAGAATGGTATCACCGGTATTGTGCCCCATGGTGTCGTTGATACTTTTGAATCCATCCAAATCGAGAAACAGTACCGCTAATTTATTGCCCGTAAATTTGGCGCGTTTGATTTCCCCTTCCAGGCGTTCCATGAACGATTGCCGATTGGGCAATCCGGTCAGATTATCGAAATAAGCGAGGTGAAATATTTTATTTTCGGAGTCTTTGCGTTCCGTAATATCGCGCACCAAGCACAGTGTTTCCTTGGGATCGATAACCACGATGCGGTTTTCATAGTATTTGGTTTTGCCATCGGCCAGTTTGAGCGGGTACTCGAAAAGTTCCACCGTGCCGTGGCTGCGTGCACGGTCGGCCGCGCCTAGATAAAGGTTGACAATTTGTTCCGGCAGGCTTTGGCTCAATGTGCTTTTCACACCGGAAGTCAACCAGGGTGTGTTATCCGGATGGCTACAGATATCGATGATCTTGCCTTTATCGTTCAAGATGAACATGGTATCGGGAATGGCGCTGAAAATGGCTGTGCTGCGCGCATTGGCGACTTTGAGCGCGAGCATGTTCAGATAGCCGCGCCGCAAATATAAAATGCGATAGGCGATCAGATTCCAGTTGATGGGCTTAGCGATAAAATCGGTCGCGCCGGCTTCAAAGGAACGGTTGATCGATTGCATATCATCCATTCCGGTGACCATCATGATGGGTAATTCGTCGCCTACTTTCTCCCGTAAATACGAACAAACCGCATAACCGTCCATACCCGGCATTTCAACATCCAGCATGACCATATCCGCAGGCCCTGCTTCAAACAAGCGAACCGCTTCCACGCCGTCGCATGCCACGGTGACATTGAAGCCTGCTTTTTCTAAAGCGGCCTGCATGAGTAATCTGACCGTTGCATCATCATCGGCCAGTAGGATTCTGAAAGATTCTGTTGTCACGATGGATTGAGTATTTTTTTAATCTCGGTAATTACGCTTTGGTATTGTTGCTGCATGTGTTGTTGTAGCGTTTGCGCATGAGCGAGTTCTCCCGATCGGCCATCTGCTTCCAATTGTTTGAAGATGGCAGATAAGTCTTCGGCGCCAATATTGCCCGAACTGGATTTTAACGCATGGGCCGTTTGGCGCAGACTATCGGCATCACAATTCAAAATGGCCTGCTCAAGCTGACGGATATTACTTTCAGCGGATTCGAGAAAGGCTTGCAGAATTTTGTTCAATAAGCTATCTCCGCCCGATGAATCAAGTTCCCGGATTTGATTCAGCCGCGTTGGATTGAGTGCAGGCATAATGTTAGCATCATGTTTCATATCAATAGCTTCTAATTTTACAGCATTCAATGAGCTACTTTTTTCTTTAGATAACCAATCGGTAATTTTTTGCTGTAATTGATCGATTGAGTAGGGCTTGGAAAGAAAGTCGTTCATTCCGGCGTTTAAGCAATGCGTGCGATCATCTTCAGTTGCATTTGCCGTCAGTGCAATGATGGGGATGTTGTTGAATTGCTTGCGGATTTCCGAGGTTGCTGCAAAGCCATCCATCACCGGCATTTGACAATCCATGAGGATAATATCGTACGGATTGCTGTAAACCAGTTCTACCGCTTGTTTTCCATCGTTCGCAATGGTTGTCTCCATGCCAAGTCTGTTCAGCATCGCTTTAGCCACTTCCTGATTGACCGGATTGTCTTCGGCGACCAGAATCCTGCCTTTTATTCCAGACGTAAGCTGAGCTGGCGGAGCTTGCTCAATAACGTCTTCCGTAGCCGATTTAGCGAGATCGCGGCCCATTACGTCACGGATAATTTCAAATAACTCCTTCTGGCGGATTGGCTTATTGACGCACCGCAGAATCCCGATGCTTTGTCTTTCCAGCTGGCTTGCATCACTATGGGTTGAAGTGAGCATCATCATGCGTGTTTTGCGCATGCCGGGGTGCGCATAAATTTTATCGGCCAATTGCAAGCCGTTCATATTGGGCATATGCATGTCCAATATGGCTAAATGAAAGGGGTCGTTGTTTTCCAGCGCCTTATTCATAAACATGAGCGCTTGCTCGGCCCCATTGGCGCATACAACGTTAATTTGCCAGTTCTGCAACTGTATTTTAAGAATCTCCCGGTTGGTCTGATTGTCATCGACAACCAATGCCCTGATGCCAATTAAATCGGCCATATTGGAGGAATGGTTGTATTCCAGCTGCGATTTTTCCAGCGGCACATGTAGCCAGAATTTGGAACCTTGACCCGGCAAGCTTTCGACATGGATGCTTCCACCCATCAGTTCCAATAATCGTTTACAAATCGTTAATCCGAGTCCCGTTCCGCCATATTGGCGCGTTGTAGAACCATCGGCTTGGGAGAAATGCTGGAAGATCTTGTCATGATACTCCGCAGGAATACCGATCCCGGTATCTTCCACGCATATACTGATATTTGATCGTGTCCCCGATTCATTGGTAAGCGTGGTGCGGACGACTACTTCGCCTTCTGAGGTGAATTTGATGGCATTGTTAAGCAGATTCGCGATGATCTGACGTAAGCGGAACGAGTCTCCGCGCACCATGAAGGCGATATTGGGCGGGGTAAACTGTGCCGCCAGCTCCAGGCCTTTTTTATCAGCGGGTTGCGCGAACATAGCCAGTGTGTCTTCAATCATCTTGACCAAATCAAAATCAATGATTTCCAATTCCATGTGATCCGACTCGATTTTGGAGAAATCAAGAATATCGTTAATGATGCCCAATAGATGCTGTCCCGAGCTCTGGACGGTATCTGCAAAACGGCGCTGATCCTTGTCCAGTTGTGTATCCAGTAACAGCTCGGTCATACCCAGAATGCCGTTCATCGGCGTGCGGATCTCGTGGCTCATCGTGGCCAGAAATTCACTTTTGGCTTTACTCGCGGCTTCAGCGGATTCTTTCGCCAGCACCAGTTCGGCGGTTCTTTTCGTGACTTCGTCTTCGAGGTGATCGAGATGGTTTGCCAGCTTTGCATCGCGTTCTTGGATCATCTCGAGCATGTTATTGAATCCCTTCGATAGCGTATTCAATTCGGTAATCGCGCCCGGTTCTAGCCGTTTGGTGTAATCCGCCTTGGTGGTGACATGCACCATTACGGAAGAAAGCTCGTTGAGCGGGTCGAGCACGGAGCGGTTAAATCGCTGCAACATCAGGTTGGCGACGAATAAAGCAATGAAAGCTGCGGCGAGGGTAATGACAACATACCAAAGAATTTGCCAGTAAAGCGGGGATAAAGTTATTTCCAGATAAAGGCCGCCCAAAAGCTGATCGTTGAAGTAAATGGGCTGCGTAATGGTTAATAAGTGTGTATCCGATGCATAGCTTTCATTTAAAGAGGGTAACGTTTCCGGGAGTGATTTATTTTCAATCGAGTACTGCGCGAATGGCTTCTTTTCTTCATTATAGATCGCTGCAGCCTGGACTTCCGGGGTATTGTTGAGCGAATGTAACAGCGTTTTGGCAGTGGTCGTGTCCTGGAACATCAAGGTTGCTACCGCGTTTTCGGCCAGTAATTTTGCCGTCGATTGACTGGTTTGCAGTAACGAGAAGAAACTGATGAAGAAGCTGCTCAAGATAACCAGTGTTGCAACCAACAGCATTGCTGTGCCCTGGGTGGCAAAGCTGATTTGTTGCAATTTGGCGCGTAATGTTACAGCGGTTGACGATGGATTCTTCATTATTGATACACCTCACTGGCGAAACGTAGTAATTGAGAGCTGAGTTTTAAGCCACTTCTTTTTGCGCTGGCAATATTGGCTTCAAAGGTTACTTTACCTTCTTTGATAGACATGTTGATTACAACACCTTGCAGGCTGGCATTAGGGCTATCACTGATGGTTAATATCGGCTTCCCGTTCAATTGATTGAGGATGGCATTAAGGTCGTGCATGGCGGATCTGGAGATAAAAACTATCCGGCACATGGAAAGATCCTCAATGTTCTGTGTATGTCGAATCAATATTTCCTGCTCATTGGTTTTTTTGCCCCGTAAATGCTGTAAATGCTCACCAAATGGATCTTCACCATAGATACAAAAATTTAAATTGAGATTTTGCTGATCCGGCCACTCAGTATAAGCAATAAAATTGTATAGGAAAGCTACTTTTAAGCGATATTCCGGCGGTTGTTCTGCATGTGTCCATGAGGAATAGGTCATTAATAAGCAGCATAGCGCAACAATTGGTAAATGTAGCAAGCAGGATTGATTCCTGTTGTGGCGATGATTGGCAACCTGTTTAGCCGGCATACCGAACAGCATAGCCCGAACTTTGGCTATGCATTCGATTAACTGACGGAATTTTGCGAGCAGGAAGGTCATATCGGCGCGTACTTAAAAACGGTAATCCAATCTGAAACGAACTGTCCGGCCAGGCTGCCAGAAAGTGTTTTGCCAATTGGAATCTGCTGCCGGATGCAGATAGTTTTCGTTAAATAGGTTATAGATACTGAACGAAGCTTCCAGCCCTTTCACCCGGGGAACATGGGTGACTAGATTGAGATTGGCAAGGACATAGCTATCGGTATTGCTGCCGTCGAGCGTTTTACGCTTGCCGTAATACTGCAATTCATAGCCTGCGTATGAACCGGCAATGAGCGGTATCGGGATGGATACGTTAATTTTCCCCAAGTGATATGGTGAATTAACCAAATGGGAGTTGTGTTGTTCGGCATCCTGGATACCATAGCTGGCGCGCAGCCGGGCTCCAAAATCCCATGTTTTATCGAGCGATAGCTCGGTGCCTCTGGCTAGAACTCTTTTTCCGGTTTGTTGATATTGCGACAGCCCGCTGACCGGATCGGCACCCAGTGCGATGATATTGTGCATATCCCATTGATAAACCGTTGCGCGCAGATTCATGCTGGGCAATGGCAGGTAATCCGCCACAAACTCAGCGGTATCAGCCATTTCGCTATGTAATCCCGGATTGGCCACTTGGTAGGCGCCATCGCTGTAATTGCGCTCGAACGAATTGGGTGCGCGATGCGAGCGGCCGTACAGCGCCTTAAATGTGGTTTTCGGAGTTGCTTGCCAGATAACTGCCCCACGCGGGCTAAACACGCTATCTATCCACTTGTTGTGGTCATAACGCAGTCCCGCGGTTACCGACAAAGTGTCGTTGATGCGCCACTCGTCTTGAATGTAGACGCCCATCCGCAGCAAGGAATTGTGAATCGCGATATTCTGACCGGGATTGTCGAAATTCTGAAAAGTTTGTTTGATGCCGGTGTTGTTCTGATACTCAACACCGAACATTAACTTATGATTAGCGATTGCAGTTGAAAGCAGACGTAATTCGGCGCCGTGCCAATCGCTGGGGCCGGTGGATAAAGTTCTCTCGCCACCATAGACCATCGGGTTATCGTAGCGGTATTGACCGAGAAACAGCCGGCCAAGCACGTTCAACGTATCGTTGGCGAAATGATCGTTATATTGAATTTGCGCATTAAGACGGCGATCGCGCTGAAACTGACCGGTAACTAGCGGATCCGATAAATAAGCGCCCGTTGGATCTTCTTTTTTCCGGTCTCCGTAGATGAAGTCAAATGAAAGCGGGCCGTACGAAGCGCGGGCAAACATCTGTTTGACGTTTTCTCCATCCATGTGCCGCGCCACCCCGGATAGGCCGGAATCACCAAATTCAAAAAACCGGTTTGCTCCCCTGGACTGAAGGCCCGAAAAGGAAATTAATGCATCCGCACCATTATCGAATTGCTTGCCCAAGGTGACGCGTTCTTGCGGCATCAATTCCGCCGTCTGATATGACGCGGAGAGTTCAGTGCCTTTCACGTCGGCGCCCTTGCGGGTAATAATGTTGACCACGCCGAGCATGGCATTCAAACCGTAGATGGTGCTGCCAGACCAAGGAATGAATTCAATCCGCTCAATCAAGTCGATATCGAGCGGGAAATCCCGCCCCGTGGGGCCTTGATCGTAGGTTGCGTCATTGATGCGATTGCCATTGATCGTAATCAGCACGCGAGAATTGAAATCTCCGGGCTGACTAAAGCCTCGGGTGCCCAGGTATTCATATTGATAATCGTATGTAGTGTGAATGCCGGGTAAGCTGGCCAATGCTTGATTCAGCGTGCGCCAGCCATAGGTGCGGATATCCTTGCGCGTAATCACACTGACGGAGGCAGCGGCTTGTTGTTGCTTCTGCTCATATTTTGAAGCGCCCACGACACGGATATTCATTAATTCTTCTATGCTCATCTGCTCTAAATCCTTGGCGGCATAGCCAGGTATCGCTTGGGTGAGAAGCAGGGATAGCAGCAATGCTGTATAGCAATGCATTGTTGTGGGTGTTTTTTGCTTGTAACGCTGCGGGAGCATCATGATGGTGCGCACTTAGAAGCGATAATCCAATCTGAAACGAACCGTCCGGCCAGGCTGCAAGAGGGTATTCTGCCAATTGGTATCCGCGGCTGGGTGCAGATAATTTTCGTTAAACAAGTTATAAATACTGAGTGAGGCTTCCAATCCTTTTACTTGCGGAACATTAGTGACTAAGTTGAGATTGGCAAGCACGTTGCTATCGGTATTGGAGCCATCGAGCGTTTTGCGTTTGCCGTAGTATTGAAATTCAGAGCCGGCCCGCAATCCGGTAATCAGTGGGATGGGCAGGGAAAAATTGATTTTGCCGAGATAATAGGGGGAATTGGGCAGATGGGAATTTTGCTGCTCGGCATTTTGGATGCCGAAGCTGCCGCGTAAGCGCGCGCCCCAATCCCAGGTTTTATCCAGCGACAGTTCTGCGCCCCGGGCTAATACTTTTTTCGATGTTTGTTGATACTGGGACAGTCCGCTGAGCGGATCGACACCAAGCGCAATGAGGTTGTACATATCCCAGGCATAGACGTTCGCACGCAGGTTCAGGGTAGGCTGAGCGAGATAATCCGCGACCAATTCGGCGGTATCGACTGATTCGCTGTGCAATCCGGGGTTCGCGACCTGTGAAATATTGTCGCCATAATCACGTTCGTATGAATTGGGCGAACGGTGCGCGCGGCCATAGAGCGCTTTGAATGTGGCTTTGGGCGTGGCCTGCCAGATTAATGCACCGCGCGGACTCAGGCGGCTGCCGATCCAGTGGTTGTGGTCGTAACGTAAGCCAACGGTGGCGGACAACGTGCCGGTGATACGCCATTCATCCTGCAGGTAAACGCCCAGGCGCATCACGGAGCTTTTAATACGGAAATTTTCATCCGGATTATCGAAGTTTTGGAATGTTTGCGTGATGCTGGTGTTGTTTTGGTATTCGAATCCCGCCATCAGCTTGTGATCGTTAAAGGCGGTCGATAGCAAGCGCAACTCCACGCCGTGCCAATCGCTCGGACCGGTACTCAAGGTTTTCTCGCCGTTGTAGAAGCCTGGCTGTTCATAACTGTATCGGCCGAGAAATGCACGGCCTAGCACATTGAGGGTGTCATTGAGAAAATTATCGTTATACTGAATTTGTGTGTTGAGGCGGCGATCTATTACTGAGGCGCCTTTGGTCAGCGGATCGGTCAAGAACATACCGATTGGATCGTCTTTGTGCCGGTTGCCGTAGATAAAATCAAACGATAATGGGCCATGCGAGGCACGGGCGAACATCTGCTTGACGTTCTCTCCGTCCAAGCGGTGCGCGATACCGGAAATGCCGGTATCGCCGAATTCAAAGAAGCGGTCTGCGCCGCGCGCTTGTAAACCGGAAAAGGAAATGAGCGCATCGGCGCCATTATCGAATTGCTTACCCAATGTGACACGCTCTTGCGGCATGACTTCCGCGGTTTGGTAAGAGGCGGACAGCTCGGCGCCTTTGATGTCGGCGCCTTTACGGGTCACGATATTGACTACGCCGAGCATGGCGTTCTGACCGTACACGGCACTGCCGGGACCGGGAATGAATTCGATGCGTTCAATCAGATCGATATCGAGGGGAAAATCGCGTCCTGTCGGTCCTTGGTCGTAGGTAGCGTCGTTGATGCGATTGCCATTGATGGTGATCAGCACGCGCGTATTGAAATCTCCCGGCAAGCCAAAACCGCGCGTACCCAGGTATTCATATTGATAATCGTGGGTGGGATGAATACCCGGCAGACTTGCCAAAGCTTGATTCAGCGTGCGCCAGCCATACGTTCTGATATCCTTGCGCGTGATGATACTGACAGCGGCTGCGGCTTGCTGTTGCTTTTGCTCATATTTGGCGGCACCGACAACGCTGATGTTCATCAATTGTTCCAGGCTCATCTGTTCCAGATTCGATGATGCGAAAACTGGAAATACCGGTACAAAGACCAAATAAAGAAGTAAGTATCTTCTTACGTCAGAATTTTTTCTGGAAAAAAGGAGTTTTGGCAGAGCAAACACAATCGGCAGATTTAATTCTCAAATCATGGAATTTAAACATGGGGAGTTGAGTATCAAAATGAAGAGAAGTAGGATTATTCTTATCTTAATCCAAATATTCAATAAAAATCTGTATAGAGAATATGGATTTATGCTGAATGGAAGCGGTGGATGAATTAGGCTTGCTATTACTGATGTACCTCGGTGGCAAGGCGCAGCAATTGGGAGCTTAAGTTTAAGCCGGCTTTCCTCGCCCGGTTTAAGTTTGCTTCAAATGTGATTTTGTCATCTTTAACATTCATGTTAAGTACAACACCTTGTTCACTTACCCCAGGACTATCCGCCACGGTTAGAACCGGTTTGTCTTTGATGCTATTGATCACGCCCGCCAAATCGCCAATCGCGGAGCGGGAGATGAAAACAAGCTGGCATTGATCGAGACGATCGGTCGTATTCATTCTATGGATGATTACTTTGCGCTCATTGACATTCTTTTTCTGCATCAATGAATCGAAATCCCGGTTGAAAGGATCTTTTCCATAAATGCATAGATTAAAGTTATCCATGCTGCGCTCGGGCCACGATGTGAAAATCGCGAAGTTATACAAGAAAGCCGCTTTCAACATGTACTCGCCCGATTCATCCGCGTGCGCGTTCGATGCCAAAGCAATGCTGGCACTGCATAGCAGCAAGCCGAGTTTTGCATAAGCCATTCTGCGTGCGAACAGCCTGCATAACCGGTGGATGAGTAGCTTGAGCGTTGCCGTCATCGTGCGATATTGTTAGAAACGCAACGTGAACCGGCCAAAAACGCCGCGCTGAATTTGTACTGGCATCGTCGGGATCAACTCCGGTGCGAACTCCTGATGGTGTGACTGTAACAAATTCTGCCCGATTACTGATAGTTCCATATTTGCTTTAGGCTTCCAAGCTAAGCGCAGGTCCAGCGCTTGGTAGCTGGCCACCTTCAGTCCCGGTAATTTATCGATATGGCGGAAAAAGGCATCCAGTTCAACGTTCCTGACCAGATCCAGTTGAGTGCGTAGGGTGAATTGATGTTTGGGATCTTCGCCCGATTCGGCTTCTTGATCCAGCGGTACCCGGTTCCTTACTTGTAGATGGCTATAACTGGGCATGAAGCGCAAGCGATCAAAGGCATTCCACTGTCCATAAATTTCAAAGCCAAAAATGTGGGTGTGGCGCTGATCGGTGATTTGAATAGTATCCGCAGTTACAGTTTTTTCACTGGTCGAATTTGTGTAGTCATTGAAGAAACCGGCGATATCCACTGACAAATCCGAAGTTATTTGACGCCGGTACCCGGTTTCAAATCCCCATAACGTTTCGGCGAGAAGGTGAGGATTGCTGATGAGCCGGATAAATTCCGCGCCATCCCGGATCAATTGGTTGCCGTCGCGTTCAAAGCGGGATGGCAAGCGGATGGAACGGGTAGCGGAAGCCCAGATTGACTGTTTGGCATCGGGAGTCCACAACAGCCGCGCATTCGGTAAGAAATTTCCGTGCGAATAGGTGTTGTCGAGAAATTTAATCCCAGTGGTCAGTTTTAACCGGTCTTCCACCAGAGGAATATCCGTTTGCGCGAAAACATTGCCGGTTTGTAAGTGGCGTCTTGCGGGATCAAAAGAAATCGGCAAGCCTACACCCAAGTGATCCGTTGTCCAGCGATAACCGCCACCCCAGACGATATCCTGCTGAATAGGAACGAAAGGAATTTGTAGCGGAAAACGATGTTGGAAATCCACATCGACGGTTTGGCGGGTTTCCTGGAAAGATAATTCGTTGCGATGCGTGCGATCATAATAGACTTGCAATGCGGTATTGGAACGCTCGCCGGTGGTGCGCTGCCAGCGAGCCAGTGCATGCCCGCCGGCTAGATTGGCGTCTTCCGCGCGAATAGTGGCGGATTCTGGATCAGCGGGGTTGGCGAAAGCCGTATTCTGACCGGCTTTACCACCGTAGTACTGACCTTGAAAAGTCACGGCATTGCTGTCGTTGACATCCCAATCCGCGCGGAAACCTACCGTTCCCATGCGCCAGCTATCGTTGGCCCCGTTCGGACTGAAGCTGTTGTCGCGAGTAAACCCCTTGGTAAAGAAGCGGTAGAAAAAACTGTCGCCGATTTTTCCGCCGTGGCGCAGCGTGGTGAATCCTCGCTCCTCGCTTCCACCGCCCGAGGTGATTAAATTACCTTGTGTGGTTCTGGCATGCTTGGTGATGATGTGGATGGCGCCATTGGCGGCATTGGCGCCCCAGATGGTGCCGCCCGGCCCGCGGATGACTTCGATGCGTTCGATATCTTCCAGCGGAAGATCCAGTGTTTCCCAGAATGTTCCGGCAAACAACGGAGAATAGACCGTACGGCCATCGATCATGACCAGCAAATCATCGGCAAAGCGGCCGCTGTATCCGCGTGAGGTTACCGACCATTTGTTTGAGTCGATGCGCGCCACGGATAAGCCGGGCGCCATGCGCAGCAGTTCAGGAATGCTATTGGCGCTGGCGCGGCGGATATCTTCCTGGGAAATGACAAAAACTGCCGCAGGTGTGTCGCTCAAGGTTTGCGGCTTGCGTGAAACGGTTGATATTTTCGTGCTCATCAGTTCGGCCAGCGAGGCGTCGGAAATATCTTGCTTCAATGGCATATTTTGCGCCGTGATTGCAGTGCTCGTAACTGAAAATAAGAGAGAAAACAGCAGACGAAGCCAAGCTAAGCGCGTTGTTTGCTTATTGGAAGTCGCGATCATGAATGAATGTGCTGGGTGTTTTTGTAAGAAATTTCTTGCGCGCAAAATCATGAGAGTCAGGATTGTAGTCCTGAAACTTCTTCTTAACAACTTGGAATAAACGGGAAAACGTGCGTTAGTTTGGCGCTATAAGAGTGGCTGTGCCGGTATTATGTGCGTTCGTTTTCCAGCAACCCCAGGAATCCTCCCGATTGATGATTCCATAATTGCGCGTAGAGCTGATTGTTGGCGATGAGTTTGGCGTGGCTGCCTTGCTCGACAATCTGACCCTTGTCGAAAACGATGAGCCGATCCATTGCCGCGATGGTCGACAGGCGGTGCGCGATCGCGATGACGGTTTTACCTTCCATCAATTGATACAGACTTTGCTGAATACCGGCTTCCACTTCGGAATCGAGCGCCGATGTGGCTTCGTCCAGTACCAGGATGGGTGCGTTCTTGAGCAATACGCGGGCGATGGCGATGCGTTGCCGCTGCCCGCCGGAGAGCGTTACGCCGCGTTCGCCGACGTGCGCATCATAGCCGGTGCGGCCTTTGATGTCGCGCAATCCCAGAATGAATTCATGCGCTTGCGCTTGTTTGGCGGCTGCGATCATTTGCGCATCGCTGGCATCGGGCTTGCCGAATAGAATGTTGTCGCGCACCGAGCGATGCAGCAACGAAGTATCCTGCGTCACCATGGCGATATTGGCGCGCAAACTATCTTGCGTGACAGTGCGGATATCCTGCCCGTCGATGGTGATGCTGCCTTGCTGGGTATCATAAAAACGCAGTAACAAATTGACGAAAGTCGATTTGCCCGCACCCGAACGGCCGACGATGCCGACTTTCTCGCCCGCGGCGATATGCACACTGAGACCGGAGAAAATACGCAGCGATTCGGATTGTTCCGGGTGATACGAAAAAACGACACGGTTAAAATCAATCGCGCCTTGCGCTACGATGAGTTCCTTGGCATCTGGCGCATCCGTGACCCGCTGCGGTTTGGAAATGGTGTTGATACCGTCTTGCACGGTGCCCATGTTCTCAAACAACGCATTGACTTCCCACATGATCCAATGCGACATGCCGGTCATGCGGATCGCTAAGCTCATGACAATTGCAATCGCACCAGGACCGATACCGCCTTGCAGCCAGATTGCGAGCCCCAGCGCGCCGGTGGCGAATACCATCAGCATATTGATGGTCCAGACGCTGAAATTCAGACCAGTCGCCAAACGCATTTGCGGATAGACCGTGGCCATGAATTCTTCCATTCCGGCTTGCGCGTAGGCCGATTCCCGCTGGCTTTGGGAAAACAATTTAAGCGTCAGAATATTGGTGTAACTGTCGGCGATGCGTCCGGTCATCAACGCGCGCGCATCCGCTTGTAAAGTGGAAACGCGTTTTAAGCGCGGCACAAAATATAGCAGTATGCCGATGTACAAAATCAACCAGGCTACGATCGGCAAACACAGATACGGATCGGCGTTGACTACTAACAATAGAGTTGTGGCCAGATAAATGATGACGAACAAAATGACATCGAGCAGTTTTAGCACAGTTTCGCGCACCGACAAGGCGGTTTGCATGACTTTGGCGGCAATCCGTCCGCTGAATTCGTGTTGAAAAAATGCGTAGCTTTGGTTGAGCAGGTAACGATGCGATAACCAACGCACGCGCATCGGGAAATTGCCCATTAGCAACTGGTTGATCACTAAAGCGTGCGACAGCACCAATAAAGGAATCCATACCAGAATGAAGATCGACATGGCCAGCAGCGTCGGCCATTCGCTCTCAAAGAAGTGTTCAGTTTTATGCGCCGCGAGCCAATCGACCATTTGCCCGACCAGACTGTACAGCATTGCTTCACTGACTGCTAACAGAGTAGTCAGTAGCGCCAGCAGTACCAAATAACGCTCGATGCCGCGAATGTAGTGGCGGCAAAATTGATACAGCCCCTGCGGCGGTTCGGCGGGGTGCTCCGGCGGGTACGGGTCGATCAGACGCTCGAAGAAGCCGAACATGGTTGCGATACTCTTAATTTAACTGCCGCTTAGTTGTTCGAAAATCCGGAATCCGGCGACATAAGTGCCTATCGCGGCGCCCAGTGAGGAGAAAATGAAAATCAATAAAATTCGTGTGACTTGATTATTCCACCAGCCTTTCAAGCTGGTTGTGTCGGTTCTTAGCCGGTTAAAATCACTGACCTTGGGCTTGCGCAAATAAGCCTCGACGGCAGCCACGACCATCCCGGCTCCAATAGCGGGATGCAGCGTAGTGAACGGAGCTGCCAGGAAAGCGCTGAGGATGGACAGCGGATGCGCAAAAGCAATGGCTGTCCCCACCGCGGACAATCCGCCGGTTATCAGCACCCAGTCCATGACCATGCTGATGCCGATATCCGGGCTTTGCATAAAGCCAAAAACGAAACCGGCCAAAACGAATACCACGATCAGCCAAGGGATGAGCTTGAGCCACGGCGATGGTGGCGGGATGTTGTCCAGTTGTGCAATGCGCTCGTCCGGATTATCCATGGGGTGCTCAGCAAGCTGCCGTGACATGCCATTCAGATGACCGGCGCCGACCACGGCTAAAATATGCCGGTAATTGTTTTCCCGGCATTCTTTGACGAGCCGCGCGGCCATGTATTCATCCCGTTCGCTGATGAGTGGGCGGAATAAATCTTTTTCATCTTCCGCGAATTGCGAGAAAGAACTTTCCAGTACATCGCCTTCCTTCAGTTTTTCGATTTCCGCTGCGCTGAATTTTTCCTGGCTGATAACGCTGGCGATCAAACCGGCAAAAATATTGATGCGCTTCCACCAAGGCACGCTGTGGTAAATCCGCTTCATGGTCGTGCCGATTTCGCGGTCAATCAGCAACACCGGTAATTGCGCCGCTTGCGCATCCTTGATGGCGACACGCATCTCCGCTCCCGGTTCTATTCCGAATTGCTCCGCCATGCGCTGCTGAAAAGCGCCTAATGCGAGACTGGCCGCGACCATGCTCGCTTGACCGTTTTTGATGACTTGGAATAAATCCATTTTAGCCATCGCGTCGGGATTTACGATGGCTTTATGCCGGCTTGGGCATAACTCAACCGCCACTGCATCGTATTGTCCGGTGGCGATCAGCTCTTGAACCTTGTCTGCGCTGGCTTTTGAAACATGTGCGGTGCCCAGTAATGTAATGCTGCCGTTGCCGGTTTTGACAATCTTGATCGGTTCGTCTTGCGTGTCACTTTTACCGGTTGACGCGGTAGTTTGTTCTTCTAGTGTGGTCATTGGCGGTGATAGTTATAAATCATCGGAAGTGGATTATTGTCGCTTTGCATAACGAAGATTATCACGGCGTTAACTAAAACAGAATTTAGTTCTGTACAAATTCAAAACGGCGCGAAATAGTGAACATTCCGATGTGACAATTGCAGTACACATGTACTAACAAAAAGGGAATGATGTTCTATGTACTTAAAAAAATTCAAACCTATAATGGAACACGCTGTAATCGTTAAATAAATTTTGCATTGAAATATACAAAGTTTAATTGATTAATGGGTGGTTTGAAATTTAAGTTGGTTGTGAAGAGCTAAGATTCTAACAACTATTTTATGTTGCACCGATAAATTTAGGGAGTTAATTATGAAATTCGAATTGAGAAAAAATTGTCTGGCACAAGTTGTAGCAATCGCTTTATGCGGTTCGTTTGTTTCTGCAGTACAAGCTGCTCCAACCGTAATCAGCGGTTTCGGCACTACTTCCGCAACGATTGACGATGCAGGTTATTTCTCACCTGCTGGCGCACTCGGCTTAAGCTTCAACGGCAGAGAATTTGTTAATCTGGGCACATTCGCATCCAATTGGTCGCTCAACGCCAACGGCGGATCTGTTGCCGTTGCTGATTCAGTGGCCGGTAACAATCCATTAGCAACGACTGCTTTTGGCGCAGGTGGCAGCATTTCCGTTGTTACCAATCTTGGCGGCGGTGGTGGCGGCTGGAGTCTGGTTGAGACAGTCAGTGTTCCAGCAAGTGGTCACGTAGCTGTTCAAATTCAATTGACCAACAACACCGGTGTCAATGCAACCGGCGTGCAATGGGGCGTTGGTATCGATGCTGACCAAGGTATTCCAGCCGGTCTCGGATTTGGCACAACAAACGAAATTCTGGGATTAGGAAATGCAGCTGCTGTAAGAGCTACCAGCCTGGATGGATGGTCGTTAACACTGGCTAACACAACCAGTGCATCGGCATTTAACATTGCTGGTTATATCGATCCATTCAGCTGCTGCAGCCCGGTTAATCCTGCTGCCATGTTAGGTGCTGCTCAAGCAGTTGGTAATTATGGTTTTGCAGACAGTTCAATTAACCTGGCATATGATTTGGGCGCCATTGCTAATGGTCAATCAGCATCTTTCGGTTATGAATACATTATGGCCGTTCCAGAACCAGAAACCTATGCAATGTTACTGGCAGGTCTTGGTTTGATCGGTTTCTCAGCACGCCGCCGTAGCGCAGTGTAATTAGAAACAAGTTTTAGAAGCCACAGAGATAAGATTTTCTCTGTGGCTTTTTTGTCTTCTGCATTTAAGGTAATTTAATACATGCGCTACCAGCAATGATTGCGAAGCACGCTTCCGGTAATCAATTCCTTGCTCTCGACATATCAAAGAAATAGATTGCTCTTGAATCTGTTTGGACTGATTGGTTTAGTCCATCTTGTCTATAAAATCGATAACACATTCGTTGGCGCACTCAATTCCATAATGCGAGCTTACGAGAGTAAATATCGGTGTACAATTCACGGAATTGGATGCGTATCAGTCAGATTTAATGTGATAACTTGCGAGGGAAGTGGTTGTTATGAAGAGATTAATTGCTGCTGTTTTTTTTATTGTTGCGATTACACTATCCGGCTGCGTGGCTTCATCGGGGAATCATCAGGCGCCTTATATCTCGCCAGCGCAATTTCAAACTTATAATTGCAACGAATTACTGGCAGAAATTGAGCGAATTCAAACCAGAGTCAGTCAATTGACGGGTAAGCCGGATGATAAAACACCGGCCAAGGATAAATGGATACTGGGCGCCGATTTATCGCTTTCCTGGGCAGCGTTGTTTGCACTCGGCGGAACTAAAGAACAAGAAGCCGAATATGCACAATTAAAGAATGAATATGATGCGATACAACAATGGGCGGTCATCAAACAATGCCCTGGCGTGATCCCACCTGCGGAAAAACCGCCGGAATTTGACCCCAACCTGGTCGATTCACATAAGCCGGATACCAAGACAAGTCAGCGTTAAGAAATAAATCATGTTTTAATTTTTGAACCGGATTGCACGGAGAGGCGGCGATGTCGTGCAAGATAACGCGGTGTCCAGCCATGCGGGATTTTGTGCACGAAATGATAACGTGCCACATGATAACTAGGATCAAAGCCGTAAAAATTCAGTTGCATGCGCCGGAGTTCTTCGGTGCGGTAGTTTTGTAACAGTTTTAGTTGCTCATCCAATTGTCGCTGCTGCGTTTTGTGCTGCAAGAGCGAAGAGAAATCCGGATTTGCAGCAAGCGTTCCGGCAATACGAACTACTTCCTTCTTAAAGTCTTCCAGGTTTAAAGCAAAGCAATCATCGATCAATCCGATATCCCGGGCTTTCTGTGCACTGACCGGCAAACGATTCTGTGTCAATGCGTGTACACACGATGCGCCGACCCGGCGCGGCAGCAAATAAGTCCAATATTCCGAGCCGTAAAGATTTCCCATGCTTTTATAATGCGGATTGAGTAAAACACTGGCACGCGCAAAAATGTAATCGGCAGCTAGCGATAGAAACACGCCACCGGCACCGGCATTACCTTGCAGCGCTGCGATCGTGAGTTGCCGGTTGGTCGTAATGATTGCCTGTACCAGATCATTCATGGCATTAATGTTGCGCCAAGACTCATCGGCGGGACTATTTGCATTTTCGATGTGATTGAGATGGATGCCATTGCTCCAGAAATCGGGTCCACCCATCAACACGATCACACGAACATCGCTTGCCGTGGCTTGCAAGTAAGCTTGACGCAAACGCTCACACTGCCCGGTATCCATGGCGCCGTTATAAAAATCAAAATGCAGGTAGCCGACGTCTTTCTTTCGTTCAAACCAGATATCCCGGTAAGTGCTGCCAGACTTCGCGGTGAAAGAATCAAAAGATATTTCCGGCACGGCGTCGAGATAATCTTTTAAAGCAATCGTGGAGGCCAGTTTGAGAGTGAGTTCAGTGTCATTTTTATGTTTTAAATGACCGATCCAGACCGCGCCATCCACGGTAGCCCGGCAGATGGCGTTGTGACGCTTGGCGATAATTGCTCCGGGTATGCCGGTCAGATTCTCTTCGCCGCATGCATCATATAAATAATAGGATTTACCCAACAGCGTATCCAGAACACCGGGAAATCCATCGGCGGCATGGATTTTTCTAACAATAGTGCGCGTGTTGTCTCGTTGCCAATCGATGCGGCGGTCAGCTTGCCGGATGGGTGAATGCAAACGGCCATAGACATCAGCGCGTGAATAATCCAGCGGAACCGGTTGATAAGCACCGGACTGAAAACGCGCTACCGCTGTGAGCACAGCACGGGTTGCCGCTTCGACGACTTCGTGGCGGTACAAGCTGCTTTTGCGGGCCAGCCGCATCGGAAAAACTTCCGCAGCCCAGATATCGCCCGCATCCATTTCTGCATTGGCTTGCAATACGGTTACGCCCCATTCTTGCCGATCCAGCATGATCGCCCAATCGAGCGCCGCAGGGCCGCGGTCTCCGATGATTCCCGGGTGAACGATAAAACAGGTATGTTTGCGCCAGATGGTTTCCGGGATGGGGCGTTTTAGATAAGGCGCGATAATCAGATCCGGCTGGAATAGCGCGACAGCTTCACAGCTCGTCGCGTCGTTGATATCAAACTCGATGGATATATCATGTCCGCAATGCGTCAATTCGACAAACAGACGTTGCGACAGGCAATTGAAGCTGTGCGTGAGAAACAGAATTTTCAATTGACGGGAATCAACAGATCCGGGGAAGTTGCTCGCCGCTTAACCAATCAACGACGCGTTTGCCGCCAAACCGGGTTTGCATTTGCACAAAGCAGTGTGAGTCTTCGATGACTTCGCCGATGATGCGGGCATGCTTGCCCAGTGGGTGGGCATGCATCGCATGCAATAGCTTTTCGGCATCTTGCGCGGCGCAGATTGCAATCAGCTTGCCTTCATTGGCAATGTACAGCGGGTCCAGGCCGATGAATTCACAAGCGGCTTGGACTTGCTCCTGGATCGGCAGTTCGTTCTCATAGATCATCATCCCGATCGACGATTGCTGCGCAATTTCGTTCAAGGCAGTGGCTAAGCCGCCGCGCGTAGGGTCACGCAATACATGGATGCCGGGTGTGGCTGCGATCATGGCGGCGACCAGATCATGCAAGGCTGTGCTGTCCGATTCGATACTGGTTTGGAAAGACAAGTTTTCACGCAGCGCCATGATGGCAATGCCATGATCTCCGAGTGTGCCGGATACCAATATCTTATCGCCAGGCCGGGCGTTGTTACCGGAAATATGAATCCCTTCCGGCACCATGCCAATGCCGGTCGTGGTGATGAATACACCGTCGCCGCTGCCTTTTTCCACCACTTTGGTGTCACCGGTGACAATTGGTACTTGCGCAGCTTGCGCTGCCTTGGCCATGGAATCCACGATGCGTTTCAGATCGGATAGCGGGAAACCTTCTTCCAGAATAAAACTGGCAGCCAGGTAGCAAGGCTTGGCGCCAGACATGGCAATGTCATTGATGGTGCCGTGCACTGCCAAACTGCCGATATCCCCGCCAGGAAAAAATAAAGGGGTAACGACATGGCTGTCGGTAGATATCACCATGCGGCCATTAACGCTCGGGAAGCTAGCCTGGTCATTCATTTGCCGCAAGAATTCGTTATCAAATGCGGTAATGAACAATTGCTGGATCAATTGCGCCATCGCCCGTCCGCCGCTGCCATGACTCATTTCGATGCAGCCATGCTTCAGGTCAAGTGCGCGGGTATAACCCGGTTTAACTTTACCTGCGGACATTAATTTTCCTGCGCTGCAACATGATTATTTTCACGGAAACGGCCATAGCTGTAATGAGCGGCGCAAGCACCTTCAGAAGAAACCATACAGGAGCCGACCGGGTTTTCGGGCGTGCAGACGGTGCCAAAAATTTTGCAATCCTGCGGCCGTTTAACGCCGCGCAGAATAGCACCACACTCGCAGGCTTTGTTATCGGCAATGGATGTTGTGGAAATGCGAAAACGCTGTTCGGCGTCAAAATCAGCATAGCTGGATTTGATTTTCAGCGCGCTGTAAGGCACCCACCCCAAGCCGCGCCACTCAAATGTACGGCGTAATTCGAACACTTCGGCGACAAGCGATTGTGCTTTGCGATTGCCTTCCCGAGAAACCGCGCGGGTAAATTCATTTTCTACCTTGGCGTAACCCGCATTGATTTGGCGTATCAGCATTAAGATGGCCTGCATGACATCGAGCGGCTCAAAACCTGCTATCACCACGGGTTTTTGAAATTCCTCGGCGAAATATTCGTACGGCTGGCTGCCGATGACGACGGAAACATGCGCCGGTCCGATAAAACCATCTAGCGGAACCAATCCAAACTCACGGACTTCCGGGGATTGCAAAATATGTGAGATGGCGGAAGGTGTCAGGACGTGATTGCAGAATACTGTGAAGTTATTCAAGCGCAGTGCTTGCGCTTGTTGGATTGCAACAGCCGTGGGCGGTGTCGTGGTTTCGAAGCCGATGGCAAAGAAAACGACTTGCCGTTGCGGATTTTCCTGGGCGATTTTTATGGCATCCGCGCTGCTGTAAACCATGCGGATATCCGCACCCTGTGCCTTTGCTTTCAACAAACTCATCCCATTGGCAGTCGGTATGCGCAGCATATCCCCGTAACTGCAGAGTATCAATCCCGGCATTTGTGCCAAGTGAATCGCATTTTCCACGCGGCCGATAGGTAAAACGCAGACCGGACAACCCGGGCCATGAATCATATGCACATTGCCGGGGAGCAGATCGACGATACCGAAACGCGAAATGGCATGGGTATGGCCACCGCAAAATTCCATGAAATGGTAATCGCGTCCGGGGCTGGCTTCTGATGCGATTTTTGCAGCAATTTGTTGTGCCAGAGCGCCTGCGCGAAATTCATCGATATATTTCATCATAAAAGATTGTTATCGAGCGCCGATATTTCGGCGAACATCGCCAAGGTGCGCTCCGCTTCCAGCGGATCCAGCTTTTGTAGCGCAAAACCAACATGTACGATGACGTAATCTCCGGGAACAATATCTTCAACCAATGCCAGTGAAATTTCTTTGCGCACGCCGCTGAGATTTACGATGGCATGATTTTGCGCAGTCAATTGTTCGACACAAGCAGGAATAGCAAGGCACATGGGCGCTTAATGGGAATTTCCGGAGAGTGAAATTATGACATAATTAATCATCCTCATTATTGATAGTCAGAAAGTGATCAAGCGAAATTTTTTTATTCAATATTCGATAATTGTGTTGATTGGATTAGCTGGCTTGTGCGTCATGCACAATTCAGCGCGTGCGGATAATAGCGTGTGGATCGACGTGGATACCATTGAACACACTTTGTCTGTGATGCAGGGAAATACTGTTCAAGCGGTATTTAAAAATGTAGCGATTGGGCGTTTCGGTACGACATGGTCAAAAATGACAAAAGACGATAAAACGCCGCTGGGTAGATTCAAGATTGGCTGGGTCAATGAGAAAAGCCGTTATTATCGGTTTTTTGGCCTTAATTATCCGAATCTTGATACTGCAAAACGCGCACTGGAGGAAAATAGGATCGATGAAGATACTTGGTTATCAATCTTGGCGGCAAAAAGTATGGGTAAGACACCACCTCAGAATACACCGCTGGGCGGCCATATCGGCATACATGGGATTGGCAGGGGTGATCGAGAGATTCATCATCAGTATAATTGGACGAACGGCTGCATTGCGTTGACGAATGAGCAAATCGATCAGCTCGGCAAATGGATCAGACCCGGTGTATGGGTGAATATTCGTTAGTGCTGGAATGACTATTTATGCAGGTCTTCGTTCTTTGTTGTTAATTAATTGAATTGCATAATATAGGAAAATAGTCATTTCTATTAATTACTTATGATTGTGTTTATGGTTTTGTTGATGCGGCGCGTGGTAAATTTGTCATGAAATGCATTTATTTTGCGGGAAAAATCGGATAAGATTCCGATGCGTTAATGATATCAAAATATCATTAACTAGTAGAAATAGTGGATGTTTTTGCGTATTGAATAGAATAAACAACTGAGGAGATCGGAATGAAAGGAAAAATCCAGCATCCAGTTCGCATGTTAACACTGGCAGCAATTGCAGGCGCTATTATTGGGTTGACAGGATGTGCGACGACAGGTCAATTAGAAGAACTGCAAAATAAAGTGAATGCTGATATTGCGGCTGTAAAAGCTGACGCAGCTGCAGCAAAAGCAGCGGCAGATGCAGCTAACGCTAAAGCAAATGATGCGCTGCGTATTGCGGACGAAGCAAACAGACGTTCAATAGATACAGAATCCAAAATCGATCGCATGTTCAAAAAAGCAATGCATAAGTAATACCAAAGTAAAATTTGGATTTGCATTCATAAAAAACCCCTCATTCGAGGGGTTTTTTATGTGTGTCTTTATACGTTTACGCAACTTTCATTTCGATGGGATTAATGGCTGTTTTGCGTGTGTAATTGGGCTTGTGCAGTAGAGCGAGAGATCAGCACAGGCATGCCACTTTTTTCCATGATCGCTTGCTTTAGTGCTTCTTGGTCGATTTCAAAATCTACGGGTATGGTTCTTTTGCTGCTTTTTAATGCGAGAAAATCATTGATGGCGGTAACTATCATGTGCTTATAGTTGGCGTATTTCCCTTCGTCTTCTTCTAATGGCGGGTGAAGTTCAATGAAAAGCGAGTCCAGTAACCAGCCAAGCTTAATGGGTTGATTCACTATTTGCACTGCTGTTCCCACCGGGACTTTATCAAAGAGTGCTTCTATGTCTTCCGGATACATGCGAACACATCCTGCGGAAACGCGCATACCGACACCAAATGGTTTGATTGTTCCGTGTATCAGATAACTGCCACTACTGATACCTAAGCGCATGGCGTGCCGTCCTAAGGGATTCGTGGGGCCTGGCGGAACTATACTGGGATAGGGTTGTTCCCCATTGGCAATTCTGTCCATTTGGAGAGATTTCGGCGGTATCCAGGTGGGGTCTTTCTTTTTATCAACTATTTTTGTTGTTCCCAAGGGGGTTATCCAGTCCATTCTGCCGATGCCGACCGGGTGTGTAATAATCATTGGTTTTTCACCTTTTTTAGGTTCCGGGAAATAATAAATTCTCATTTCAGGCAAGTTAAGCAATAATCCCTTGCGGTCGCCGTGAGGAATGATATAGCGGCTAGGTAGAATAACCTCTGCGCCATCCTGGGGTAACCATCGATCTACATTGGGATTGGCCAGTAGAATTTCAATTTGACCAATATCGTATTGGCGTGCGATATCGAGTAGTGTTTCCGCACTGCTTGCATGTGTTGTTCGTATTTGGCCAAAAACATCAATATCAGAGGGTGGGAGTACCCATGTTTCAGCTTTAATTGGAAAAGCGGCGATCAAATTCAGTATTGCAAAGAGAAGCAAAGAAGATTTACGCATAAGTCGTACCTTACAAAGGTGTTGTCCTGCTTAAGTTATGAGGTCATGAATGTAGCGGATGATAGCTGAAATTCCCTGATTTAAAACATGAAAAACAGTATAAATATGTCTTCTCGAGTGAGGAGGCAATTAATTTATATTGCTTCAATATCAGTAAGTTTAAGAAATTCTGAACGAATTTCCCAGTGATGTAAAATAAAATTTATCATCAGAAAAACAACAAATATGTTGTATGAGAACAACATATTTGTTGCTTAATGTGCAAGATTTGTTTGTTTTTCTTGCAGTATGTTTCTGTATTGGGGCACAATCAAATCAAACCTCCCGATTGGGGAGGTCCGAACAAGCGGGGTGCATTCCACCGGAATGTAGTGAGACAAAATAAGACGGCCCCAGTCGTTTTAACATTAAAGGAGAACTTCGGTATGAAGAAGAAACTTATTTCGTTGGCAGTAGCCGGTGCACTTGCAGCTCCGATGGTTGCATCAGCACAAGGAACAAACGTAACACTGTTTGGTAGTGTACAAGCTGAATATGCAACAGTGAACAAAGAAGGTCAAAGTAGCCAGGCTCATATCGGTGACGATACAGGTCGTTCCAGATGGGGTATGCACGTTACCGAAAATTTGGGTGCCGGCTTGAAAGCAAAAGCGCATGTTGAGTATGGTTTTAGTACAGGCAGCGGCGCTCTGGGTATTGCGCGTGAGCGTTGGGTTGGATTGGCCAATGACAATTGGGGTGAAGTAAAATTTGGCCGTGTTCAATCACCATTTAAAGATTTCGCTGGTGGTATGACCATTGATCCATTCGCATATACAACTCTCCAAGCATCAGGTAGTGGCGGTACTATGTCAGCATCAGCAAATGGTCTGGGATCAGGAGCAAATGGCTTCGTAAATAGCGCAGCTCGCTATGACTCACCTAAAGTCGAAGGTTTTAGCTTCTCAGGTATATTAATGCCAGGTGACTCTAACAGATTAGATCCTGCAAATGTTATCGTTCCATCGGGTAGCTTTGCTGGAAGTCAGTCAAATTCAGGTGGTGAAGATGGTGAATGGGACTTCCAAGTTGCAGGTAAATACGAAGCTCAATTCCAAGGTCATAATTTAGCCGTATTTGGTGGTTATTCTCGTGATAATCTCAGCACCCGTCAAAGAACAGGCAACGCAGGTTATCCAGCTTTAGTTAACAACGAGCATATCTGGCGTGGTGGTGCATCATGGAGCTTCCAAAACTTCAAGTTGAATGGCCAGTATGAAAATATTAACAATGCCGTAGGTGCAGCTACTTGTACCAATGCTGGTATGTTAGGTAACCCAGCAACGGGCTCACCTGATTCACGTGGACAATGCAACTCAGCGATGAACTGGGGCGGTGACGGTAACATCTGGTTTGCGGGCGGTCAATATGACTGGGGTAATACCAGCTTTATCGCTCAAGGCGGTATGACAAATGCACATGGGTTAGCAGGTGGTGCATCACGCCGCGAAGTGAGCAGCTTTACCGTTGGTGCTATACATCATCTCAGCAAACGTTCTAGCCTCTTTGGCGGTTATCAGCGCGCAATGGTTGATGATAGAAACGCTGTATTCAGAGATAGCAACACCTATAGCATAGGTATGCGTCACAACTTCTAAGAAAGTTTTAGTCTCATAAAAAAGGCACCGATTGGTGCCTTTTTTATTGTCAGAAAGAAATATAATAAATCCTTACTAGTCTTTTTCTGGTTACGAATTTGTAATCAAGAAAATATTGAAGGATTTTTAAAGGAGAGTTTGCAATTATGAGTATGAAGAAATGGACTGACGAAGAACTGATTACTACGCGCAACAATCTGGATGCTTGGGATAAAAGAAGGAAGAGTTCGGGCGCGGGCTCAAAAATGTGGTTATTGACAGCACTTTTGGGTGCGTTTGCCATTTCCACCGGAGTCGCATTTATCTTTCTTGATGGTATCGATGTGATGAGTGTGATATTGATCGTTATGGGCGCAGTGACATGTTTTTCCTGGTACAGAAGTGACAAGCAACTTAAAGACAATATTGGATTTCTGGCCGAGATCAACAAAGAGATTAAAGCGCGAAAATTGAAAGATACTTCAAAATCCACCAATAAAATGGATGAGCAAATCAAAGAGGGTGACAAGCAAGAGCCATCTGTAACGGAATCTCAGGTTACTGATAAGAAATAAAGAAAGAGAAATCAGAACGCCAACTTCGGTATGAAAATGGGTAATTTATGGACAACATTTGTTCAATTTGTTGTTTCCAAAGTAGCGCATTCAGAAAAAAATCATTTGCAAGATGATTTGTGTGAATCATCGGATTTAAGTGCGGAAGATAGCTTGATTTTTAAGGCACTTTGTCAATTTGTATGGATTCAGGGTGATTTGCTGCCACTTATTTTTGATGTGGAAAATGAGATTTATGCGACGCAAGGAATTACCCGATCGACACTTGAGCGCCTTGAAGAAATCGGTCTGATTGTGTTTGAGAACAATGGTTTTATTAAGAAAGGCTACGGTAAACATACGCGGTTGTTTTATGACGGTAAGCCAACGAAGATAGGATTCCAACAGGATGCCGGTAATTACCTGGACTTGGGGCATGTGCTGCTGACCGAGCGCGGTAAGAAATTAGCGCTGAATTATAAGGCGCCGGGAAACCGGAAATTTTATGAATATGTCATCGCCAGATGGTTTCAGCAAGGACTGATATTGTCATCAATACAAGTGGACCGCAATCGAGAAAAGAGTTCTTTGAATTACACATGCTCAATCAAAGAATGAGAATGGCGTGGTAATCATTCACATTGGTGAAGGTTGGGCCTGTAATCACTAAATCGTTTAGTTGCTGAAAAAATGTGTAGGCATCGTTATTGGCTAGATACGCAGTAGCATTCAAGCCAAGTTTTTCCGCACGGTGGAGTGAATCCGGTGTAATGACTGCACCGGCATTGTTTTCACTGCCATCCAATCCATCCGTATCGCAGGCAAGGGCGTAAATTGCTTCTGTGCCTGCAAGCTCTATCAATAGCGATAGCAAAAACTCGGCATTGCGGCCGCCGCGGCCATTACCTTTGACTGTGACTGTGGTTTCGCCACCCGATAACAGAGCCACGGGCGCTCTTAACCATTGTGGGTGGTGACGGATCTCTTTGGCGAATGCAGCGTAGCTTTTGGCGATTTCGCGTGATTCACCGCTAACGGTATCACCCAGAATCAAAGGTGTAATCCCGGTACCCCGGAAATATTCGGCGCCTGCAACCAGTGATTGATGGGCATTGGCGATGATCCGGTTTTCCACGCGGGCAAAAATAACGGAACCGGGCTTAGGCGTTTCATGCGCAGCACCGGCTTTCCCTGTCAGTAATACTTCTTTAACTGCTGGCGGCACATTGAGAGCATAGCGATCCAATACTGCAAGCGCATCGGTGAAGGTTGTCGGATCGGGTGCGCAGGGGCCGGAAGCAATATGCGTTGCGGCATCGCCGGTAACATCGGAAATGATCAAGGCCAGTACCGGCGCCTTGCAAACAGCCGCGAGCCTGCCGCCTTGAATGGCCGATAAATGTTTGCGCACCGTGTTGATTTCTTGAATGCTTGCACCGCAACGTAATAATTGCTGCGTGACCTCTTTCAGGTCTGGCAATGAAATGCCCGCTATGGGCAGGGAAAGCAAGCTGGAACCGCCGCCACTGAACAAGCATAATAACAAATCATCTGCACTTAATGCCTGAGCCATCGAGAGAATTTCTTGCGCTGCTTGCGCGCCATGATCATCAGGGATGGGATGCCCGGCTTCAACGACTCTGATTTTATGCGTGGGTAGCGTGTGTCCATAGCGCGTGACTACCAGACCGTCGATCTGTGCACCCGCAGGCCAGGCATTTTCAACCGCCTGCGCCATGGCAGCCGCCGCTTTCCCGGCGCCGACAACCAGTGTGCGGCCTGTGGGAGGATTGGGGAGATGCTGCGGCACGATATGTGCGGGATCGGCAGCTTTCACAGCCACTGAGAAACTTTCCAGCAAATAGCCGCGCGGATTCATTTTTTCAGCATGGGTTGCAGGTAATGGCCGGTAAAACTGTTTGTATTGGCGGCAATGTCTTCCGGTGTGCCTTCCGCGATAATGCATCCGCCCCCGTCACCGCCCTCCGGGCCCAGATCAATAATCCAGTCGGCGGTTTTAATGACATCGAGATTGTGTTCGATGACCACCACGGTATTCCCGTGATCGCGCAGCCGGTGTAACACTTTCAGCAGTAAATCGATATCCTGAAAATGCAGACCGGTGGTGGGTTCATCCAAAATATACAACGTGCGCCCAGTATCGCGTTTGGATAGTTCGAGCGATAATTTCACCCGCTGCGCTTCTCCGCCAGATAGCGTGGTAGCGGATTGTCCCAGGGTAATATAGCCGAGACCGACTTCCAGCAACGTTTGCAGTTTGCGGGCAACCACCGGTACCGGCGTGAAAAATTCATGCGCATTTTCCACCGTCATCTGCAGCACTTCGTTAATATTTTTGCCTTTGTATTGAATCTCCAATGTTTCGCGGTTATAGCGACGGCCATGGCAGACATCGCAAGTGACATAAATGTCCGGTAGAAAATGCATTTCTACTTTGATGACGCCATCGCCCTGGCAAGATTCGCAGCGTCCGCCTTTGACATTGAATGAGAAACGGCCGGGTGCATAACCGCGTTCGCGCGCTTGCGGCACACCAGCGAACAATTCCCGGATCGGTGTGAACAAACCGGTATACGTGGCCGGATTGGAGCGCGGTGTGCGTCCGATCGGGCTTTGATCCATGTTGATCACTTTGTCGAAAAAAGCCAGTCCGTCAATATTTAGATAGGGTGCGGGCTCGGCGTTGCTGGCGTACAGGTGCCGGGCGACCGCGCGATGTAGTGTTTCATTGATCAGCGTGGATTTTCCCGATCCTGAAACGCCGGTGACACAGATAAAGAGTCCAACCGGCAGGTTCAGCGTAACATTCTTGAGATTATTCCCAGAAGCGCCTTCAATCCGCAGTATCCGGTCGTGATCCGGTGCGTGGCGTTTTTCCGGGATATGGATCGATAATTTTCCGGATAAGTATTTGCCGGTCAGAGAATGATTGTCCTCCTGAATGGCTTGCGGACTGCCTTGAGCTACCACGAAACCACCGTGCTCACCGGCACCGGGCCCCATGTCGACGACATAATCCGCGATTTGAATGGCATCCTGGTCATGTTCGACGACGATCACGCTATTGCCAAGGTCACGCAGGTTCTTCAGTGTATCCAGCAAGCGGCCATTATCGCGCTGATGCAGACCGATGGAAGGCTCGTCCAGAACATACATGACACCCGTCAGGCCCGAGCCGATCTGGCTGGCCAGACGGATACGCTGCGATTCGCCGCCGGACAATGTGTCGGCTGAGCGATCCAACGATAGGTAATCCAACCCGACATTGTTGAGAAATTGCAGGCGGCTGGAGATTTCCTTGACGATGCGCTCGGCGATCGATTGTTTGTGACCCGTTAATGCAATTTGATCAAAGAATTGCTTGGCTTTTTTGAGCGGGAAAGCGCTGATTTCATAAATCGCCTGTCCGGCAACATGCACATGCCGCGCGGCTTGACATAAGCGCGTACCTTGGCATTCCGGACAGATTTGCGCATTGAGATATTTTGCCAGTTCTTCGCGCACGGTTTGCGATTCGGTTTCCTTATAGCGCCGCGTCAGATTCGGAATAATCCCCTCAAAAGGATGCGTTTCTTGCTGCTTGCGTCCGTTTTCGGTTAAATAGGAAAAATGGATTTTTTCCTTACCGGAACCTTGCAGGATAATGTTGCGGATGGATTCATCCAAATTCTCAAAGGGAGTTTCCAAATCGAATTGATAATGTGCCGCCAGGCTGGTTAATAGCTGAAAGTAAAATTGGTTGCGCCGGTCCCAGTTTTTGACCGCACCGGCCGCCAGTGAAAGGTGCGGAAAAGCGACCACACGTAACGGATCAAAGAATGTGATTTGCCCCAGGCCATCGCACTTGGTGCAAGCGCCCAGCGGGTTATTGAATGAAAATAATCTCGGTTCCAGTTCGGAGAGCGAATAGCTGCATACCGGGCAACTGAATTTGGCGGAAAACAAATGTTCATGGCCACTATCCATCTCAACCGCCAGCGCGCGTCCTTCGGAATGACGTAATGCCACTTCAAATGATTCCGCGAGCCGCTGTTTGGCATCCGGAGAAACTTTCAGGCGATCAATCACAACTTCAATCGTGTGTTTTTTGGTTTTTTGCAGCTTGGGCAATGCGTCGATTTCATGCACTTCGCCGTCGATCCGTAAGCGCACGAAACCTTGTGCGCGCAATTCATCGAATAAGTCAGTGTTTTCACCTTTGCGCTCCACGATCAATGGGGAGAGGATCATCAGGCGGGTATCGGGCGGCAGCTGCAATATATGATCGACCATTTGCGACACGCTTTGCGCGGTCAGCGTGATATTGTGCTCGGGACAGTAAGGATCGCCGACGCGGGCGAACAACAAACGCAGATAATCATGAATTTCCGTGACCGTGCCGACCGTCGAACGCGGGTTGTGCGAGGTCGCTTTTTGCTCGATAGCGATGGCCGGAGAAAGTCCTTCGATCAAGTCGACATCGGGCTTTTCCATCAGCTGCAAAAATTGTCTAGCGTAAGCTGAAAGCGATTCCACATAACGACGCTGGCCTTCCGCGTAGAGCGTATCGAATGCGAGCGAAGATTTTCCAGATCCCGATAAACCGGTAATGACCACGAGTTTGTTACGTGGCAGATCGAGATGAATGTTTTTCAGATTGTGCGTACGCGCACCCCGTATTTTTATGGATTCCATGAACTATCTATGTAAGAGTCAACCTGCTAATATACCCAACTTTTTAGGAATATCACAACCTGATTCATGTCTGCTTCCTCTTCAACTGAAAAAATGTCCCCGGCGGAGTTGCGTGCGACCATCGGTTTAGCCGGTGTATATGGCTTGCGCATGCTGGGCTTGTTTATCATTTTGCCGGTGTTTGCTTTTTACGCTGAGGACTTGCCGGGCGGGGACAACTACACCTTGGTCGGCATCGCACTGGGAGCATATGGTCTGACGCAGGCTGTGCTGCAAATCCCTTTCGGCTGGTTATCCGATCGTATCGGACGCAAACCCGTCATTTATCTGGGATTGATTCTGTTTGCTGTGGGCAGCTTGATCGCAGCGATGGCCACCGATATTTATTGGGTGATAGCGGGGCGGATCATTCAAGGCGCCGGTGCTATCTCCGCGGCTGTGATGGCACTGGCAGCGGATCTTACGCGCGAAGAGCATCGTACTAAAGCGATGGCAACCATCGGTATGACGATCGGCACAGTGTTCGCCATTTCCTTGATTGCCGCGCCGGTTCTAAATCAATGGATCGGTGTGCCGGGAATTTTTGCCATGACCGGTATATTGGCGCTGCTGGCGATGATTGTAGTGAAGAAAGTCATTCCCGATCCGGTGATAAGCCGCTTTCATTCCGATACGGAAGCATCGCCGGCGAGTTTTGCCAGCGTATTGCGCAATACGCAGTTGCTGCGTTTGAATTACGGCATTTTTGCGTTGCATGCCGCGTTGATGGCGCTGTGGCTGGTGGTGCCGCTGACCTTACGCAAAGCGGGCATGGCTGCGGACGATCACTGGCAGATATATTTGCCGGTTCTGATTCTGTCGATCATTCTGATCGTTCCAGCCATTATTTATGCCGAGAAAAAGGCCAAATTAAAACCGGTATTTATCGCGGCCGTTGCGACATTGCTGACAGGCCAACTATTACTGGCGATTACTTTGGATTCAATCTGGGGCACGGCTGCTGCATTATTGGTTTTTTTCACGGCATTCAATTTGCTGGAGGCCAGTTTGCCATCCTTAATCTCGAAAATCGCACCAGTCGGAGCGAAAGGAACGGCAATCGGCATTTACAGCAGTACGCAGTTTCTGGGGGCGTTTGCCGGGGCCGCAGTAGGCGGTCACTTGGTTGCCACTTATGGAAGCGATGCGTTATATGCATTCTGCGGGGCGTTATTGCTGGTATGGTTGATACTGGCTGCTACGATGCAGGCGCCGGCAGCAGTTCGCTCTAAAATGTATCATGTGAACGAGATGGATACTATTCAATCAGAAGCGCTTTCACGTCAGCTTGCCGCGATACCCGGTGTATATGAAGCCTTGGTGCTGGTCAATGAGAGAGTGGCGTATCTGAAAGTTGATATGAAGGGCTTCGATGAAGAGAAAGTGATTAAATTGCTTGGGGAGGAAACATAAATGGCATCGCTCAATAAAGTCATACTCATCGGTAATTTGGGTAAAGATCCGGAAACGCGTTACATGTCAAATGGTGATGCGGTGACCAATATTACAGTGGCAACGACGGATACATGGAAAGATAAAAGTGGCGAAAAGCAAGAGAAAACGGAGTGGCATCGTGTCACTTTTTACCGTAAACTTGCTGAAATCGCAGGGGAATATTTAAAGAAAGGTCGTTCGGTTTATGTCGAAGGCAGGCTTGAAACCCGTAAATGGACGGACAAGAACGGCGTGGAACGGTATACGACGGATATTATTGCCAGTGATATGAAAATGCTGGGAAATCGATCAGGAAGCGGCAGTTTTGAGTCGGCACCTGACCATGAAGAGGATAGCTCAATTTCTAACCGGTCTTCTTCGTCAGGCAAGGCACCGAGTGGATTTGATGATATGGATGATGATATTCCATTCTGACCGGCCAGAATGCGATTGTGTCAACGTTTTTCAGGTAAGCGGACTATTCCCAACCGACGTTCTGCGATAGAGATGTTTGATTGCCGGCGGGGTGGTAATGAAAATTCAATGCTTTCGATACTGCCGCCAATATCTTTGGCCATATTTCTGAACTCGAGCGCTAGCATGCATTTGGGGACAATAAAGGTTTGCTTGAATCCAGACTTGAAATGAACAAGAATTTTCATAACTTTTTTCCAGGTAAGTTTTATTTATTAATGGCTTAGTCAATAAATTAACAGCAATGAAGCTGTTTCAACGACCTAAAAAAAATAAACTTTAGTGGATATTGGTTATGGTTTCTTATCGCAGTGGCATTGTACGTCGTGGGTATCAACCCTGATGAACTCTTCATTCAATGGATTTCACAATCCTGCTGGTAGTATTTCCTGAGCAAGATGGCGGTTATCCTGATGTAGCCATTGCAACCAGAACTCCAATCCCCGCTTCAAAAGTATTAACTTCGGAATGCGCAAGCAGCACGCACGGTTTGCCGGAATACTTGCAGTAATGTTTTACAGTGAAAAAAGCTTCATGATTCACGCAGTCAACCGGGCAAATGATCATATCTGCTTGTTTCAAGAGTTGCGGCAAGTCCTCCAAATAATCGTGCGAGCCGCCATGGAATCCCATGAAACAACCGTCACAATTTTTTACCAATCGGTTGTATTCCGGATAAAGCTTAATCCGGCCCCCAACACATAAAACAGATCGTCCAGCTAACCGGCAACCGGAATTATTTTGATGGCTCGTTTGGTTGTACTTTTTGTTGGCCTCAGTTGAATACCTCGCTTTGACCAGCGGTGCCCAATTAGCGACAGGGGTGCTCTTATCCGATCTCCTGCGGGAACTGGTAATCTTTGAGCTGGCGTGATCGAGACTTTGCTTCCACGCGCGTGACAGTTGTGTGAGACTGCGTAAGCAGCAGGATAAAAAAGTATCCGTGGGTTTTGAAACCGTGAAATGATTATGAGGAATCGTGCCGGTGGTATTGGCCAATGCCAGTTTCTTTAGAAATTTCATTGTGATATCTCCTAAAAAATCATCAGCGAATAAAAAATTGGCTGGCTGACCTGGAGACAGGCTGGCTGGCTGAATGTGCCGCTGAAGAAGGAAGAGGTAAACTTCAGCGGCAGAAAAAACTACATCTGACTTTGTAGCCAGTTATGAATACCGGTTTTTTGCATGACACTGAGTTGAGTTTCCAACCAATCAATGTGTTCCTCGGTATCTTCCAAAATTCGTTCAAAAACTTCGCGTGATACATAATCCTGCACTGATTCGCAAGCCGCTATTGCGGCGAGCAGTGTGCCTCGCGAAGCTAACTCAAGTTTTAAATCGCATGCGACGCATTCTTCAGCGGTCTCTCCGATCATCAACTTACCGAGATCCTGCAAATTGGGTAATCCTTCCAGTAGCAGGATCCGTTCAATTAATGCATCGGCATGTTTCATCTCTTCGCACGATTCTTCAAACTCGTGTTTTCCCAAACTGTTGAATCCCCAGTTTTTGTACATGCGTGCATGAAGAAAATATTGGTTAATGGCAGTTAGTTCATGTTGCAATTGCTGATTCAACCAGCGAATAATATCTGCGTTACCTTTCATTTTTAGCTCCTAAGATGAATCTCTCTTGATGTATCCGGGTGGTGAGAAGATATTGCTCTGTATGGTATTTATCACTTGCTGGATCCAGCATTCTTGCAGAGGAAACCCCGGCATTACCCCAGATTAGGCATCCACTCAGCCTTACGGTTCATGATGATTTACGGCTAGCGAGAGTGCTAACAGATTGCACGCATTAATATACATGATATGTGTCTTTTATCCACTATTTGTTCAGAATTAACTTGCCATTCCGGGTGCGGCGCAGCGAATATTGCTCGCCTTTATGCAGTATCAGCACAACATCGCCATTCTTGAATAGCACATCGCTATTGATCAATGTACTTAAATTCAATAAATCAGGTTTGGGTGAATTTCTTACGATTACTTGAGATGGGTTTGTAGTATTCATGGTTAATTAGAATTACATATAATGAGAATGATTCTCATTATATGTAATTCATGATGAAATGCAAGACCTCGCTAGAAATTTTGTTTGAGCGGCTTTTTGATACTGGAATAGCGAAAAGTAGATGAGTCCGAATAGCCATCAAAATTTGCAGGGGTTTTATTGGTGAAGTCAATAGATAAGTGTATACTGCAAATTTGCTGTTTAGGTGATTGCAAGCTATTGAGATGTATAGTTAAAGTTTTTGTAAACAATTGAGCTGCTCATCATGAATGAGTAAGGCGATTTGATTCTACAGTGATGATCGAACGGCGTAATTTTTATCGAATTCTACATGTTCAGCCCGATGCTCCGATGGCGGTGATAACGGAGAGCTATCGGGTGTTGATGCAAAAGCTGAACATTCGTGCTGATCTGAATAGTCCGGATTGGAATGCCAGTTTACTCAATATAGCTTATAGCACCTTGCGGGATCCTATTAAGCGTGCTGCTTATGATCGTGAGTTGCTGAAACGTTATCATATTAGAGTGCTGAGCCAGGGTGCGCTGGGTTCTAAAACGGAAATTGAAGTAGAAAGCGCCAGAAGTGAACAGTTATCCGGATTGAATCAACGCAATTATTACCGGATACTGCAAATCCAGCCCGATGCGCCGATTGCCACAATCAAGGCTAGTTATCTGGCGCTAAAAAAGAGTACTGCCGGAGATACCGCGTTACTTGATGAAGCCTATCGAATTTTGTCCGATCCCAGGATGCGTCAACAATATGATGATATATTCGCGGGAGGATTGTTTCGTGCAGCGAGAAAAATCACGCAACAAAATAATAGCTTGTCTGGATTGACGGTTCGGGAAAGCAATGCATCACAATTTGCTGTTGAGCAGTATCGGCCAGTTATCACGCGTTATTGCTCGTTTTGCAAAACGCCCAATGTGCCGCAACCCGGCGTGTATCAAAGTGAAAATTGTCTCGAATGCGGGAGCCCATTGCTTTTATTGCATCATGAGAATCTGGAGTCATCGCAGCGCGCCATGCGGCGGATCAATATCAGTGGAAGGTTTGAGTTTTACTTATTCTGGCCGGGGCAGCCATGCCTGGGCACATGCCAGGATCTTTCACCGATGGGAATACGCTTCATGACTACTGAGATGCTCGATTCCAATGACGTCATTAAAATTGATGCGCCCAGTTTTCAGGCCGTGGCTGAAGTAACGCATAAGCGGCATGAGAAAAAAGGGCTTTCGGTTGGAACTCGTTTTATTGCCATTAAATTTGATCAGCGCTATGGGAATTTTGTCACAGTGCAGGTATAAACCGATGATAAAGTCGTCGTCTTAAGTCATTCACAGTAGGTTACATCAAATCAAATTGACCGGTATCTTAAAGTAGGCAACACCATTTGTCTCGACCGGCGGCAGTTTCCCCGCTCTGATATTCACCTGTATCGAAGGCAGCAATAAATTGGGCATCTCCAGGGTTGCATCACGGCGATTACGCATGCTGACAAAGGTGTTTTCGTCAATACCGTCATGAACATGAATATTGTGCGCGCGTTGTAGTGCCACGGTGCTTTCCCATGCGGCCGCGCGCGTGGCGGGAGGGTAGTCATGACACATAAAGAGCCGTGTTGTTGGCGACAGAGCCAGTATTTTCCGGATGGAATGAAATAGCTGATGCGCATCCCCTCCCGGGAAATCCGCACGTGCCGTACCTATGTCCGGCATGAAGAGTGTATCGCCCACAAACACGGCATCATCGAATTGATATGCTAAATCAGCGGGGGTGTGGCCGGATACGGAGATGGCTTTGCCCGTTAGATTCCCAACTGAGAATAACTCGCCATCAGCAAACAGGTGATCGAAATGATGGCCGTTAGGGACAAATTCATCGCCGAGATTGAAAATTTTCGTGAAGGTCTTCTGTACGGCGGGAATATGATCACCAATGCCGGTTTTTCCACCTACTTGATGTTTGAGGTAATCGGCGGATGACAAATGATCCGCGTGCGCATGCGTTTCCAGTATCCACTCTACCGATAACCGCCGTTCACGGATGAATGCAATCAACTTGTCAGCAGAATACGTGCTGGTTCTGCCCGATTTGGGATCGTAATCCAGAACTGGATCAATAATGGCGCAATTTCCGCCCGATTCGTCAAAAACAACATAACTGACGGTCCAGGTTGCCGGATCGTAGAATGCTTGAATAGTAGGCTTCATTGCGTTCTCCTGTTATATTATTAGGAAAAATCTTACATATTATATTGCATTTATCTATAATTATACAATATTACATATTGTAATTAATTTATGCATTGTGATCGAAATGCAATAGAAGGAGGAAATCAACCATGTCCATCACTTTTGATTTAGTACCATGGCATGCGCTGACCGGTGGTTTTGTCATAGGAATTGCGGTGACTTTGCTATTATTTTTTGACGGCCGCATTGCAGGCATATCCGGGATTGTGGGTGGATTATACCGGGTAAAAAAAGGCGACATCAGTTGGCGTGTTGCGTTTATTTTTGGACTTATAGTGTCGGCGGTCATCTGGAAGCTTTTTTTTGACATGCCGCCAATACAAATAGAAACCAGCCATGCGATGCTCGCGCTTGCTGGTCTGCTGGTGGGCTATGGTACCCGTCTGGGTTCGGGGTGTACCAGCGGTCATGGCGTGTGCGGTCTATCGCGCGGGTCGCCGCGCTCCATTGCAGCGACGGTGGTATTCATGCTGACTGGTTTCGCAGCGGTTTATTTATTGCGGCATGTTTTAGTTTAGCCTGGATAAATGGATTATTGGAGAATCAAAATGGTGAGTTTTATCGCGTTAATCGCTGGGATTATTTTCGGTTTCGGAATCATCGGCTCAGGCATGGTTAATCCGGCATTGGTTTTGGCATTTCTTGATGTGACAGGCGATTGGGATGCTACGTTGCTATGGGTGATGGGCGGTGCAGTGACTGTTGGTACTGTTGCTTTTATGCTGGCAAGAAAGCGTGAGCAATCCTATCTCGGTTTACCGATGCAGATACCTGGTGTGGCTAAAGTAGATAGCCGCTTGCTTTTAGGGAGTCTCTTGTTCGGAATTGGCTGGGGAATTGCAGGCATTTGTCCCGGGCCGGCCTTGGTATTAATGGGAACGGGCAACGGTGATGCTCTGGTGTTTCTGGTTGCGATGCTACTGGGGATGGGGATCTACCAAATAATGCAAGATCGTGGCTGATTTGATGTAAATGAATTAGAATCTTGAATGTCAGATAAATATTATTTTATTATCCTAGTCTTATTAACATAAGTTAACGTAAAGAATTAATTAATCATGAAAACAGATTCAGCCTTAAACAATATCGCAGCGCTGCATTCATCCGCATCGGAGGCCTGCGCTTTACTGAAAATATTGGCTAACGAAGACCGGCTGCTCATTTTATGCGAATTGACCAAAGGAACCCGTAATGTGGGGGAGCTGGAAGAATTGCTGGGAATTCATCAACCCACCTTGTCGCAGCAATTGACGGTGTTGCGTGAAGAGAATTTGGTTGCGACGGAGCGTAAAGGGAAATACATTTACTACAGTTTGGCAAGCCAGGACGCCGTCAAAATCATGGAAACTTTATTCAGTCTGTATTGTAAAAATCATCCCGATTGAAGGAAGGGCGCGATCATACTGATACCGGCTTGAGCAGTTCGTTTTGACGGCAGTTTTTCGTGATACCGTTTTTAGCAGATTTTTTCGATTGTCTTATTCTATCAGTGGGTTATAAGGAGTATGTTTGATGACCTGCTGATTACCAACAGCAAAGCAGGAACTACAGCAGAGGCCGCTGTAGTTCCTGCAAGTGTTTCGTTCATGGATGTTGTTAAATTGCGTTGAGCCGGTTGGCAAGTGAAGCTAACGTTCAGTTCAGCATGATTTCACGTAGTTTTTCTTCCAGTGGAGGGCGCAATCCGGTTTTCCGGGCATCTGCAATGGCGACTTCCGGATCGATGCCTTGGGTGATGCGATAGCTGGCCCACATGGCACTGGCCCGGTTACCCGATCCGCAATGAATCAGTACTGGCGTTTGCACCGATTGGAACACTTTGGCGAATTGGGCCACTTGCTCCTTAGTGATACCGGCCACTGTCGTTGGGATGTTGAAATAGGCGATACCAACCGAGTCGACCAATCCTTTTTCTTCGGCAGTTCCTTCGTTTTTGGTACGCAAATCAATAACCGTTTTGAAGCCGGTAGCTGATAGTGCTTGCACGCCGCCATCGCTGATCATTCCTGATATGGCGACTTGTTCCGTAGCGCGGCTGTAATTTTGTACGGGAATTACCTGGTGCGCGAATGGCACGCGGCCACCCGATGCTTGTGTAAGGCCGGTAAACAACATGCCCGCCAGCGTAATCAGAATGATAGAGTATTTCATAGAAAGCCCCATTTGCTGTGTTAAGTGAAAAAAGATTGTTTTCATTGTAGCCGGACTGAATAATGAAATACAAATTATTCCTGCCGGTTCCGGTCTATTGAATGGACGCAATGCAATCCGACAAATTTCATCAAAGGAAAAACGCTCATGCCGCATGAACACGCATCGGAAGCCAACGGTACACCCGCATGGCATACCTATCCACCGCAGCACACGCTGGATGCGCTGAATACCGGAAGCGACGGACTATCGCAAACGGAAGTGCAGCAGCGGCTTGAGCGCTATGGCGCAAACCGTTTGAAGACTCCGCAGGCGAAGAGTGCCGTGATGCGGTTTCTATTGCAGTTTCATAATGTGCTGATTTATATCTTGCTGGTTGCATCCGTGCTGACGGCGGTTCTCGGGCATTGGGTGGATAGCGGTGTCATTCTGGGTGTGGTGGTCATTAATGCCATCATCGGTTTCGTGCAAGAAGGCAAAGCGGAAAAAGCGCTCAATGCAATCCGGCACATGCTGTCGCTTTCTGCGATTGTGATACACGCGGGTCAACGGGAACAGATTCCGACAGAGCAACTGGTGCCCGGTGATATTGTCCTGCTGCAATCGGGCGATAAGGTACCGGCCGATTTGCGCTTGCTCCATTGTAAAAACCTGCGTATCGAGGAAGCTGCATTGACCGGAGAATCGCAAGCGGTGGAGAAATCCATCAGTGCGGTTGAGGCCGTGACAGCTATCGGAGACCGGTTCTGCATGGCGTACTCCGGTACGCTGGTGGTTTATGGACAAGGAACGGGTATCGTGGTTGCCACCGGCCAGCAGACCGAGATCGGCCGTATCAGTCAGATGATCGCGCAAGTCGATAAGCTGACCTCGCCGCTCCTGCGGCAAATGGCGATTTTTGCCCGTTGGCTGACGCTGGTGGTTTTATTGCTGGCCGCTGGTATTTTTGTGTATGGATTGTTGTGGCAAGACTATCCGCTCAGTGAAATTTTTATGGCGGCAGTCAGTATGGCGATCGCGGCTATCCCGGAAGAGTTACCGGCCATCATGACGATCACGCTGGCATTGGGAGTGCAGAATATGGCGCGGCGCAGCGCCATTGTGCGCAGACTCCCGGCGGTTGAAACGCTGGGGGCCGTAACGGTCATTTGCACCGACAAGACCGGAACGCTGACGCGCAATGAGATGACCGTGCAACGCGTAATCACTGCCGGCGATCAATTGCAGGTCAGTGGCGCGGGTTATGCGCCAAAGGGCGGTTTTAGCCGGGATGGCGCGGAAATTTCCAGCGCCGGTCATGCCGATCTGCGGGAGCTGTGCCGCGCCGGTTTGTTGTGTAATGACGCATTACTGCGGCAGGGCGATGATACTTGGGAGATACAAGGCGATCCGACAGAAGGTGCGCTGATTACCTTGGCGACGAAGGCCGCGCTGGATCCCGCGCGGGAACATGAGCAGCTGCCGCGCATTGATGTGATTCCGTTTGAGCCGGAGCACCGCTTTATGGCGACACTGCATCATGATCACACCGGGCAAAGCCTGGTTTATGTCAAAGGCGCGCCGGAAAGAGTGCTGGTTATGTGCAGTCATCAGCGTAGCCAAGGGGAAGACCGCCCGCTTCAGTCCGATTTCTGGCAGGCCAGAATACGCGAAGCAAGCGAGAACGGACAGCGTATCCTCGCCATTGCCAGCCGTGTGATGCCGGTAAAGCAGCACACATTGGCGATGTCCGATGTGGAAACCGGATTCACTTTGCTCGGCTTGGTTGGCATTATGGATCCGCCGCGCGAGGAAGCGATTGCCGCTGTGCAGCAATGTCATGCCGCGGGCATACGCGTCAAAATGATTACCGGCGATCACCGCATCACCGCTGCTGCGATTGGTGCAAGCCTGGGCATTGGGGATGGTCAGCAGACCGTGACGGGAATTGAGCTGGATGGAATGGACGATGCGCAATTGCGCCGGGCGGCTGCGGATGTGGATATTTTTGCCCGCGCCGATCCGGGGCACAAGCTGCGTCTGGTGAACGCTTTACAGAATAACGGTGAAATTGTTGCCATGACCGGCGACGGTGTGAACGATGCGCCAGCCTTAAAGCGCGCCGATATCGGTGTAGCCATGGGACGGAAAGGTACCGAGGTGGCTAAGGAAGCGGCTGAAATGGTACTGACGGACGATAATTTTGCGTCAATTGCGCATGCCGTAGAAGAAGGCCGCACAGTTTACGATAATATCCGCAAAACAATGGTGTATGTGCTGCCGACCAATGGCGGTGAAGCCGGATTGGTGCTGCTGGCCATCATGTTTGGTATGGCGTTACCAATTACGCCGCTGCAAATTTTATGGATCAATATGGTCACGACGGTGACTTTGGCGATTTCTCTTTCGTTTGAACGGCCCGAAATGAATGTGATGTCGCGCCCGCCGCATGATCCCCGTGCGCCGGTTTTGTCGGGCTTCCTGGTGTGGCGTATCGTTTTTGTCACGCTTTTGATGATTGGTGGCAGCTTTGCCTTATATTTCTGGGAGCTGGCGCAAGGTTCGAGTGTTGAGCTTGGCCGTACCGTGGTGGTGAATGTGCTGGTGCTATGTGAAATTGTCTACTTATTCAATTGCCGCTATTTGATCGCTTCCGTGTGTTCGCGTCAGGGCATGCTGGGTAATCGCTATGTGGTGTTGGCGGCGGGTTCGTTACTGATATTGCAGTTGCTGCTTACTTATTTACCCGTCATGCAACAATTATTTGGTACCGTTGCACTGGATGCTGCGGCTTGGGGACGTATTGCCGCAGTGAGTTTGATTTTGTTTATAGCGATTGAATGTGAAAAATACTGGTTGCGGCGCAGGGGATTGAAGAATTTATGAAGGGCCAATTTATCCAGTTAAGTATAAATTGGCCCGTTTTCATCCCCTAACCGGCGGATGCAGTTTTCAACATTATTACAGTGCTGCGAGGAAAGCCACGAGATCGGCTTTTTCTCTTTCGGTCAGACCGATACTGAAGCGGGTGTTGTAAAACTCAACCACGGATTGCAGATCCGGTGCAGAGCCATCGTGGAAGTAAGGTGGGCGTGAAGCAACCGAACGCAGGATCGGTCCTTTGAAACGGCCAATATCCTTCCATTTGCCGGTCAGCAACGCACGGCCTGGATCGGTCGTTTTGACGATTTCACCCGTCGTTTTGTTTTTCAGGGTGTACAGCGGCATATCCGGTGTGCGGCGCGATTCATCGGCAATACCGATATCCAGAGGCATTGGTGTGGAGTGATTGCCTGAATTCGGGGTGTTATGGCATGTTGTGCAAGTGCCTGGCAGTACGCTAACGGCCAAGTCATCATTAATGCCTTTTACCCCTTTGATCAAGATCGGTTTGCTGTTGAATAACGCTTGTCCGCGTGCAATGGCAGCGCGTGCGCTTTTGGTGCCATGAGTGGATTTGGTTGCTTTAAAGCGATTCCAGCTGTCATAGAGTGACATTGCGTTGGGATTAAAAGGTTCGCGTGTTTGGTAGTCACCCGCTAATGTATCGTTAATGCCAAAGTGATAATTTTGCTTTTTCAGTGCTTTAGGTCCGCCGAGTGCATCTTCTGCGGTAAGTTTGCCGGCGTCATTATCTTCAATTTGCGCAGTAAATAATCCCGATTCAAATGCCACGATCGCGTCGCGCTCTTCTTCGGTCAGATCGCGCAGCGCTTCGGCATGGCCTCGTGTGGCGTGATTGGCTTGGGTGCTCAAGTCAAACGATACCGGAGAGAAACAAGTCGATGTGCCGAAAATACAATCGCTGGAGCCTGGTTTCAGAGTTGTTTCGCGGCCATCCCACATGACGGTGCTGAGGAACTTCAGGTTGGTGGTTGGCATCGGGCGGCGGAATAGAGACAATTCGGTTTCGCTGGCGAAGCCATAAGGATCATCGGCTTCGATCAATTCAAATTCCGCGCCGCTGGGAATACCGATTCCCACGCGAATATTGGCTTTTTCCAGCAGCATGCTGTAAGCCGCGCGGCGTTTTGTAACCGTAGTTACATCCGCGAGGGGGGAGTTGGCGCCATCCACCAGACGGAAAAGCGGATCCAGACCTTTTGTTTTATTGAACAGTTTCTTTACTTCTTGCGGGGTGATGGTCCATCCTTGATCCGGTGCATGGCAAGAAGCGCAGCTGCGGCCATTGGTTCCGATACTTTTGAAAAATGGGTTATTAAGATCAATAAAACCTGCTGTGCTATAGGTCGCATCTTTCCCATGGCTATTTTCCGCGCTGAACATATTCGGCAGGCGGTTTGGATGATCATCATGCTCGAGATCATGGCTGTCTTTGGCAAACGCGGGTGCTGCCAGCATGATAAGTAATGCTGATATTGCTTGCAGCTTAATATTGTTCTTCACTTACTTTCTCCTATTTGTGAATAAAATGGCTAAATTTTTCTCAAAATTTAGCGCAACAAAGTTTCAGCTAAATGCTGAAAATTGCGGCGTAGTCTAGTCGAATAAATAAAGACCGGATATAGTCTTGTTGAACTAGTGGTTATAGTCTAATTAACCTAGAGCAAACTGGCTGTGAGAAAAGTCACATCTGCTGAATTAAGTTGAAATTACGTGTAGAAAAAGTTCCGAAGGGGGTAGGTTTCGCGGAGGATAACTGCTGAATAGAAGACTACCAAACGCGGATTGGTAGTCTTCTTGCTGCTATAGTACTGATTTTAATTAGAATTAGTTTGATCAGTAAATCAAATAAAAGCTTTTATTCTCGTTCATTCTTATCGGATTTGTCCTGGTTACCGCTATGCTCACCGAAATGTTTCAATGATTTTTTCCACGCGCTTTGTCCTATGATACGTCCAAATTTGCGCGCTACTAAATCGCCGTCAATGAAATGGATACCGCCGTAGCGTCTGGAAACACCTGCTTCATCAGCAGCATCGGAGAAAGTAGCCCAGTAGAGGACAATATCTTTAGCCGGTACGGTACCAGGTTCGACTCTTGATGATCCGGCTGGTATGACTACGCTATGTCCGAAGTTGTCGCTTTTGGTAAACAGCTTCAGCGTTTCCGCACCTGCGGCACTGAAGATGCTGTGTCCCGAGAAATATTCCGGAAATGGAGGCGTAACTACGCTGGCGGCTTGATAAGGTTTCCAATCGGCACCGTCGATTAACCCTTGCCATGAGGGAATATGTTGACCAGCGAAGAGAAAGTGTATGGCAGTAACGGGTCTGACATAGTCAAAATACCGTTTGATATCCCACGACACAATACTGGCGTCCAGAATAGCATTGGATAAAGCGAAAAACATTTTGATATCTTGATCGATATTGTGCGCGTCACGATCCGATACGAATGTGGCAAACAATGTCCAATGTCCGGGTGGCAGTTCGGATAACGGACCATCCGCCCAGTACTCAGCGATGACTTTTTTCTCGTCGGTTAAATGAGCGCCGTAGTCGACAACTTGTTGCGCTTGAATACGATAGCGCTCCGGCTCGGTGTTATAGTTGGCGGGTGCAGGAATATCTTTCCGGAATTGCGAGCCGGATTTCAGAGCATAAGGTTTCACGTTTCCCCAATGCGGCGCAATGTAAACCTGATCGTGCCCGCCGACTGATAATGGCTGCCAGTGATTCGGATCGTTAATGGATGAAGACGTGTTGACTGGTGTATATCCGGTGTAATCACTGTAGGGAGCTCCGCCGCCATTCAGATCGCCTAATTGATTGGAGCCGTCATGATGGCGGAATTCAATGACCGCCGCCGCTGCAACATTGCCAACACCTGCTGGAGTGGAAGTATCGGTCGAATTGTCCAAAGGATAACCTAATGTACCCATCAAGCTATTGAAACTGATAACTTGTGTGGGAAACAGATCGGATAAGCATTTATGAGCAGCATAGCTCATGGCTTTTGCTTTATTCGCATGGGTATGTTCATTGACAGGGCGGCGCAGATGATCTTCTAGTTGCGTGCCTTTTGCTTTTTTGTCATAGGCTGCCCACGCATCAAACATGCAAGTATGTGTGATTGCCAGCGATCTAGCCACAATTGGCGGGCCTGGGTGTGTGGTGCGAATGGCTTCCAGCGCAGCATTATTCCATTTCGTTACGATAGTTTCTGCAATGGTTAGTTGGCTGCAAAAATACATTGCGGTGCCCAAAGTTGCAAATGCGACTCTTCTGATATTTTGGTGTTTCATTTATTTCCTCCTTCTCCGTGGATAAAAAGAGCTGAATTTTTAAAACTTAACGCAACGTAATATTCAGTAGCTACTGAAAATAGCTATTATTTCATTTAAATCAATGCTAATTCGCTATGGTTATGTTGAGTTAATAGTTGTAGTCTAGATAAACTAGGTTAAGTTGGCTGTGAGAAAAGTCACACAAGAAAACATGACTTAATGAGATAGTTATTCGCGGTTAAAAATAGAAAAACCGATGCGATTAACTGAGTGCAAATCTTGAAGATCGCATTGGGTTTCAGGAAGTCCGGTATTTAAGGAAGTTCTGAGAAAGATAGTAAACGATGGCGAAGCAAGATGAAGTCAGGTGAAAATGTGTGACCTGGGAATGAATAGCGAGCATTCTGAATCTGATCATGTCGCAGCATAGCCAAAAGAGCAGTAGTTCTCAGAACTTCCTTAAGTAAATTTTTTTAAAGGAGAGTAATGTGAATCTGAAAAAAGTAATTGTTCCAGTATTTATTTGTATTTTAATTCCATTGGCAGTTCATGCTAAAGATCGTAATGACAGTAAAGATCATGATGATAATGCAGGTAAACACATGGTCCTCAATTTGACAGGATCTGGAGATATGTATGAAAGTAAAGTTCCGGATATCGATGGAGATGGTGTAGAAGATAATGCAATGTGTTTTGATGTTCATGTAGTTAATGCGAAAAATAATCAGATCGTAGGACGTGGAACCGATTGTTTGTCAAAAGTTACTCCAACAGGAACTGGGGTTGCTTTGGTCGGTACAACATACTTTCATTTACCCGCTGGTACTTTGGTTACCAGAGGCAAGACCAGTGTACAGCCAGTCCTTCAGCCGACTACAACCCCTAGGGGACTCACGGTTACTCATATTACGGGTGCTGCCAGTGATCAAAATTCCGTTATCGGTGGGACCGGACGCTTCGCAGATGCTTCAGGAAAAGTACGCTTATCCGGGATGGTGAGTATGGCTAATTTTGCAGGTAATGTTGGTGATCCAATGGTATTTGATTGTTTATTCGTAATAGATTTGGATTAATGCCATAGCTCTAGACTTGCAGATACAATTTGTAAGTCTAGAGCTGCCTAATTTGCTGGTTTAAAATTATATTTAATTGGTTAAGATGTAAGAAATCTCAGGGTTGTTTACAGAGAGGTTGATTGAAATAAGCGTGAAGTATTTCATAAGGGGTAGCATTATTCAAACTCTTATGAGGTTTGACGGTATTGTAGAAGTTAATGAAACGGGAAAGCAGAATGCGCCGATCGGCGCAGTCTTTAAAGGAAATCTGGCTGTGCCACATATCCATCAGGGTGCGGATGACTCGTTCGGCTTTGCCGTTGGTTTGCGGACGATTGATGCGGGTAAACTTCTGTCCGATACCGTGTTGTGTGCAAGCTTTGCCGAAAGCATGGCCGTCAGTTCCTTTAAATTCCTTGCCGTTATCGGAATAAGCGCAGTCGATCTGATACGGACATTGGGCAATGACAGTGTCTATGAGAAAGCGAGCTGCGCTGTGTTGAGTTTTATCGGGAAAAATATCGGCATACAGCTCCCTGGAAAAATCATCGATGGCCACAAACAGGTATTCGCGAGGTTCATTGGCGGATTGCCCTTTCAACAAGGAAAGCCGCTTGGTATCAAAGTGAACAAGCTCGCCTGGGTAAGACTTGTTATAGCGTTTGGCTTCACGCTTGAGCCGGGGGGTGTCCTAGATTTTGTGTAAACGGTGGTTAATAATGCCGAGGCATTCTTTCGTTAAATTGAATAGTAAACCTGTTTAGTGCCGGTTTCCAATCTCTTAGTGGCATAGACCATTTTTTGGCGATATTGCTGAGAGCCAAATAGAACAATTTGATCACAGCTTCATCGTTGGGAAACGATCCACGGTTTTTGCTGACTTTGCGTAGGCTCATATTGACTGACTCAATCGCATTGGTGGTGTAAATAATGCGCCGTATCTCAGGCGGGTAGTCGAAGAATGGAATGATGCGTTGCCAGTTATTGCGCCAAGATCGGGCGATCGGTGGATAAGCATAGTTCCATTTATCTTCAAAGTCGGCTAACGCGTGTTCAGCCTCATCAATCGTGGCGGCGCTGTAGACCAAACGTAAATCAGCAGCTACTTCCTTGCGTTTATTCCAGCCGACGTAGTTGAGACTATTACGAACCATGTGCACGATACAGAGTTGTACAATGGCATGTGGATAGATGGTTTCAATCGCTTCGGGAAAGCCCTTTAAGCCATCGACACAGGCGATAAAGATATCTTGCACGCCACGATTTTTGAGTTCAGTGACAACGCTGAGCCAGAACTTGGCACCCTCGGTCTGAGCAATCCATAAGCCCAGTATTTCTTTATGGCCCTCCATGTTAATGCCGATCGCCAGGTAAATCGCTTTGGTACGAACGCTACCAGCGTCACGAACTTTGGCATGGATACAATCGAGATAGATCACAGGATACACCGCATCGAGAGGCCGGGATTGCCACTGCTTCACTTCATCCATTACGCCATCAGTGACCGTAGAAATGAGCGTAGGCGATACTTCTGTGCCATACATTTCAGTGAGGTGCTGTTGGATTTCACGCACTGTCATGCCACGGGCATACAGCGAGAGGATCTTGTCATCAAAGCCCGCCCAGCGGGTCTGATGCTTGGAAATGATCAGAGGCTCGAAGCTGCCCTCACGGTCACGGGGGATCTCGATGGGTAACTCACCGAATTCACCTTTCAGGGTCTTACGGCTTTTACCATTTCTGGTATTGCCAGTGGCATTGACTACCGTTTCGTGCTTATCGTGACCAAGATGATCGGCCATTTCTGCTTGCAAGGCACGTTCAACCAACGCTTTGGTGAGTTGCTTGAGAAGACCATGCTCACCGATTAAATCTTCTGGCTTTTTGTAATCGGCCAGCAGGCTATCAATTAAGCCGGCTGGCAGGGGTTTGGGTGTGGTCATTTTTGCTCCAAAAATATATAAACAGTTTCCTGCAATATGACCATTTACACAAAATTATTTACACCTCCTTGAGCCGTTCCTGGATGGCTTGTTCGACCTTAGCCAGGCGCTTAAGACCGTATTGCAACGTCTTGAACCGCTGATTGGTGCTGTCACGCGGCGTAAATTCCTGCAGTCTCGCGCGTTTCAGTACATCATAAATCGTTGGCCGGCTGACATGAAAGCGTTCCGCCAAATGCGCCACCTTCCACAGCCGGGTTTGATAAAGCCGCCAGATTTCCTGACGATCTAATAAAGTTAATCGGGTGCGTTTGTGTATGTTCATCTACAGTATTCTCCCAAATACTGTAAACAACGCTAGTAATTCTTACAGTTAAGACAATATTGTCTGCACGTTTTCTATCAGAAACGAGATTGCGATTCAGAGCTTCTTGAACAATCAGATCCATCAGACCGGGAGCATTGACTCCGATGTGGCGCCAGGCCATGACAAAAGGAGCCCAAGCGGACAGACCCGGCATGGTGTTGACTTCATTCAGGATTGGGCCGTGCGGGCCTAGGAAACAATCAATACGAGCCAATCCACACATATCCAAGGCTTGCCACGCTTTGAGCGCAAAATCCTGAAGCCGGGCGGTGGTGTCAGCATCCAGCCGGGCGGGCACAATATCGTCCAAGGCATCAGCGCTATACTTTGCCTCGTAATCGTAGCTATCGGAATGGAGGGTGGATTCCGCTACTGCTGACATCATTGGCTGGGCTTGGTTGCCGACGATGCCGATGCCGTATTCAATGCCCTGAACTTGGGCTTCAATTAGAATGCGGCTATCCCAGTTCAAGCCCGCTTGGATGGCTGGAGCCAGATCTTCGAATCGTGTGATCCGGCTGAGGCCGATGGAAGAACCGAGCCGGGCGGGCTTGATAAAGAGCGGCAACCCCAAAGGGCGGCAGCGTTCCAGGCAAGCTGCCGGATCTCTGGCCCAGGCGGCGCTGTCGATGGCGGCCCACGGCGCCACAGCCAACCCTACGGCTTCACAGCACTGCTTGGTCAGGATCTTGTCGATACCCAACGCCGAGCCTTCCAGATTACAGCCGCCGTAGGCTAGGCCTAAGAATTCCAACAGGCCCTGTATGCTGCCATCTTCGCCGCCTTGACCGTGAAAGACGGGCAGAAAAAGCCCCCAATCTCCCAATCCCCCATCCCGGAGACAGCTGGCGCCGGATGGATGAGCGCGATCCTGAAGCCAAGAGCAAATATCATCAGCTGGAGCATGTTCACCGGGACCGAAAAAACTGACTTCATTACGAGCAAAGAAAGTGGCAATGGCTTCCTTGCAGGTGGCTGAGGAAGTTGGCTGGCCGGTTTGATCAAAATAAACACCGCGAACCAGGTAGCGTGCTGGATTCAGGTGGAGCAGAGCGAATAATCCGGATTTAACGCTGACCCAATGCTCGGGGCTTTTCCCACCGAAGAGAACAGTAATAGGCTGACGAGTGTCGCTCATAGCCGGTCCTTAAAGCTAATGTTAAATTGATTCCGGCGCCGGTGGCGTTCCAGGCCGGCAGCCATGATTTGATCCAGCAGATCGGATGGAGGTAAACCAGCCTTGGCGAAAGCCTGCGCGTAAACGCTGTGTGCTCCGAAGCCGGGCATGGTATTGACCTCGTTGATCGCGAGCTGGCCATTTTCCCAGAAACAATCGACACGCGCGCAGCCTTCCAAGCCCAAAGCTTGCCAGGCAGACTTGGCCAAATCCTGGAGTTCCCGCGTCTGAGCGGGATCGAGACGGGCAGGGATGGCATCCTCTTGAGCCTCAGCACCGAACTTGGCTTCATAATCGTAGAAATCGGGATTGAGCGTGTAACCAACAACCCATGAAACTTGAGGTTCATCCAGACCACAGAGCCCAATACCGTATTCCGGCCAGTTGCATTGAGGTTCCACCAAGGCGCGGCGATCCAGAATCAGAGCTTGTGCCAGGGCAGCGGCTAAAGACCGGCGATCTCCGGCTTTCGCAACACCCAGGGAAGATCCCAGGCTGGCGGGTTTGACAAAGACCGGATAATTGAAGCGAGTTTCGGATTCTTGCACCCGCTCGGCAAGGAGAGGGTGGATAGCTTTGAGAGTCCCCAGATCGGGCGTAGTTGTGCCGGGTAGAAGGTCTATGTGTTCTTTGATTGCTGCGATGGTATCAACGGAGCCTAGTTCCCAATCCTCGATGATCACTTGGGGAAGCACAGGCAGGCCGGATACCTGGAGAATGGCTTTCGTCTTGATCTTGTCGATGCCAATAACCGAAGCGGCAATACCGCAACCCGCATAGGGAACGCCAAGGAACTCGCAGAATCCCTGGAAACTGCCATCTTCGCCGCCTCGGCCATGAAAGGCTGGCCAAATCAGATCCCAGCTACCGCTGGTAAGAGCGGTCCAGGCTGGTCCAGTCCAATGGGTGGCCTGCCGGAAAACAGCGCGGCAGTGTTCGGCACCGGCCGGATCGATCCAAGCTTTGATGTAAGGATGAACTGCCCAGGTTTCAAATAAAGCGGGCAACTCGGCTGCTTCCGCCAGACGCCCATCCGGATATTGATAAAAGAATCCTGGCTGGTGATCCGGCCGGAACTGACTCAAGAGCCAGAGAGCGCTTTCGATGCTGCCAATATGTTCGGCGCCGGTGCCGCCACAGATCAGCGCAAGCTTAAGGGATGGCAAGTGAGTTGTATTCGGAGGTATGGGAGTTGGAATAGAGAGCTGCATGAAAAGTCAGGTATTACAATTTACATTAGCGCCGCCCATCGTACCAAATTGGTAGTTTCTTTTTATCCTGCAACGTCTTACGTGGACTGAACATGACGCTGAAGATTTGCCCGGCGATTTCCCGGCCGGTATAGAGTTTTACCTTGCGCGGTGAAGTCACCAGCGGGTGGCGGGTCAGGATGGTGAATTTCAAGCCGCGCTTGCGGCCCCATTGCTTAAGCAATTGACTGAGATCGATTTCATCGGCGGCGAATAATTCCTGATTAAAACCGCCCACGTCGCGAAACGCATCGGTACGGCAAACCACCAGTGCGCCCGATGCCCAATGGAAAGTGACTGAGCACACGGTCCATAGCCGCATCGCGGCATTACCCCACCACGGCAACCCGGGCATATGCATGACACTGCCGCAGCCGACGTATTTACCCGATTCAATCATGTGAAGAATGTCGGTGATCATGCCGGGATTCAGCAAGCTGTCGGCATCGACAAACAGCAGCCAGTCACCAGTGGCGGCTGCCGCGCCGGTGTTGCGTGCGCGGCCGATCTGGTTGATTGGCTCGAACACGACTTTTGCGCCTGCTTGCGTGGCCAGTTCCGCGGTTTTGTCGCTGGAATTGTTGTCCACGACAATGACTTCATGGGTAAAACCGGGTTTTGCGTTGGCGCCGACTGATACTTTGATGGAATCCAAACAGTCGAGGATCAGCTGTTCTTCGTTAAAAGCGGGGATGACGATCGACAGATGCATGGCCAGCTTGGAATTGAAAGTGAATGTGCGGATTCAGGATGGAGAGCGGGGGACCGCTCTCCAGTGCGAAATTAGAACTCGCCTTGTTTGATGTAAGGTTGTGACCACAGAATTACTTGCATCAGCACGGATTTGCGCCATGCGTCTTGCATGCGATCCACATCATCGCGGGAATGACCGCCTTTTTCCAGGAACGGACGCAGAGTGGTGGTGATCGGGATCAATAAGGCAAAAATGTAATGCACATGAATGATCGGCACCGCTTTGACGTTGTCCGTGGTGTTTTTCTTGGTGGTGTGGTGACGCAGACCGATTTCGTGTTGATAGTTTAACCAGTCTTGATTGTATTCCGCATTGGCGGTATCCAGAATCCACTGGCCAAAACGTTTGCGCACGCCACCGAGGTAGTCCATGTTGGGTTGACCGTCGGCTGCGTTGGTAAAGTAATGCAGCAGGAAAGGGGTTGAGCCGACAAAGCCGTACCACACGTCGAGAATTTGCTCGACTTGATCTTTCAATATGTCGTGCGACATTTTCAGATAACGCACATCGTCATCACCGAACAGCGATGCTTGTTTCAGTTTGGCGAAATCATCCAGGGATACGGGAGATTTTCCAACAGCAGCGGTACCGTAGGTATAGCCAGGTATATTTGTTGCCATAAAATTTCCTTTTTAAATGTTTACGAGGTTAATCACCATAACTAACAGCGATTGTCGTTAGCTATGCATTGTATATCATGCTGTTATGCAATGAATTCTTGTTAAATGCTAGAGAAAAGTAAACCGGTTAAATATTTGCAACGCGGATTCTACAGGATTGATAATTTGTGCGGGTAACCTTTTTAAGGTTAATGATTAGGTGTTTTCAATAACGCATCGAACCAGACTTTCCAGCGCTGGTATTTTTTGACTAAAGCGTTGTTGTCATTGAAAGCCATGATGTCCTCGGCGTGCCGATGGTATTTTATTTTATGTTCGCTCGCGAGTAATGCCGCGCCCAGCAGACTTGCTTCTTTTTGCTGCAAATGCGAAACCGGGCAAGGAGCGCACTGCGCGATGCCCTGTTGCAGACAAGGTAGTTCGGATAGTCCGCCTGATAGATAGACTCTGGTTAATGGCGAGTGCCGGTGAAAATCTTCCACAATGCGTGACACCCGGAAAATAATGGCTTCGAGCAATAACGCGGCGATTTGCCGTGCGGTCAGCGCGGATGTCGATTCGGAAAAGTGTATGCCCCAGTCATTGCGAAAATACGGCGCGCCTAAACCGCTGGGTTCCGCCAGGCAGAAAATATCATTTTGCGCTAAATCTGCGGTGTTGCAATCTTTGACCGGATAAGGCGCGAGCGCAGCGGCGATGGAATTGAGCGTGCCTTCGATAGCAAACTTTGTTTCCCGCTGGTTATCCTGATAAACCAATGTGTGCAGGTAACCGCCAAACGCGGATGTATCGGCGGCAAGGGAGCGGATCACGAAACCGCCGGTGCCGAGATTCACCAAAGCTTCGGAAGAACGATCGGTCAAACTGGCAATGAGCGCGGCGGATTGATCACCCACGCTGGCTTGTAAAGTTACACCGGTATTCAGCGATAAATTCAATCCGGTGGATGGCTTGAGGTGCGGCAAAATCGAGCGGGGAATATCAAACAGATGGCATAACGTATCCGACCACTGTTGCCGGTGGATATCCATCAATAGCGTGCGCGCGGCCATCGAAGCGTCGGTGACAAAATGCGCACCGTTGGTCCAGTGCCAGATCAGGAAAGTATCCAGTGTGCCTGCAAGCCATTCGCCTTGAACCAGCTTCTCACGCCATGACGGATTTTCCTGTAATAAAACACTGAGCTTGGGGGCGAAGTAATAGGGCGTCAAACGCAAGCCGGTCAGCGAGTGCAAGGTCTCCTCCGACGCATGCAAGCGCTCGCAACAGCTTTTTCCCCGGTCATCCTGCCACGAAATCAGAGGTGTTACCGGCTTTCCGCTGGCTTTATCCCAGATCAGAAAGGACGAGCGCTGGCTGCACAATCCCAGCGGCGGTTTGTTGTCTGCTTGTGCGATGCAGTCTTGCAGCACTTGCGCGGCGATCCGGGCATAATCCGACGCGCTGCTTTCGTACCGCCCATCGCGGCTATCGATCGCGGGTGCAGGTTGAGTGACGATATGCTGGAGGTTTCCCTGCCGGTCGAGTAAAGCGGCTTTGATCGAGGTTGAGCCCAAATCGAGCGCAACGGAAGCAGCTGAAATCAGTGCGCGATCCACGGCGCGCAGCGCTCAATTTCGTGATGCAAACGAGCATCAGACCACTGCAAGGGCACCGCCACGCGTAAGGCGATCTGCCGCAACTGATCCTGCGTCAGTTGGGTGAGAATCAATAACGGCAAGCGGCGGCGTAATAGATCGTCGAGGTGGGCGATCATTTCGTTCGTTGCACAGTACAGCAGATCGGCAACAATGAACGGTAGCGACGGGACAATACGTTGTGCCAGGCTGGTGTCCGCTTCGATGCGGCGAAAAATTTCAGTCACTTGTGTGCCGTGACGGCGTAGCAGCCATGTTGCGCTTTCCGCGTCAATGTTTAGCTGTATCGCGCGGTTCTGCATCGTGCTGAACCATGCTGGAAAAGCTTCTTGCGGCGCCCAAGGAAAGCGGGTTGTGTGCGTGATGCAAGGCTGTACGATGCCCAATTGCGTGCATACTGTGTCGACGATGCAAGCGGCATCCTGGCGCGATGAGGTTATTTTTCCGCCGATGGCATAGTGCACACCGTTAGCGGCGGTTTTTAGCTCCCAATCGCGGCTGACTGCGGAAGGTGAACTGGCAGAAGTGGTTTTTATGGGTTGTTTAAAAACCCGCACACCGGCAAAGCAACCGATGATATCGGCTTTAGTCCACGGTGTTTTCAGATAGCCATTGGCGGCGGCGAGCAGATAATCGATATCGCTGTCATTGGCACGGATTGCTTCCACATCGCCTGTGAAATCGGTGTCGGTGGTGCCGAGCAGCGTTAAACCGTACCAGGGAATCATAAAAAACACCCGTCCATCGGACTGGGCTGTCAGCAATAAAGCTTCATCGTGCAGCACGGCGGGCATGAGCAGATGCACACCTTTGGCCAAACGGCACCAGTCGCGGCTGGGTGATCCGGTTGCCAGCCACTGGCCGGTGGTGAAAACGATCTGCTTGGCACGGATTGCCTGTTCGGCTTGCGTGAGCTGATCGCGGATAATCGCGCCGTCTGCTTTGCCATCAGTTTCCAATAATCGCACCAGCTGGCAATAATTGATGCAGTGCGCACCAGCTTGTTGCGCACCGGCGATGAGTTCCAGCACTAAGCGGGCATCATCGGTTTGCGCATCGGCGTACGTGAAGCCGCCTTTCAGTGCAACGTTGGTGAGTGCCGGAAAATGCGCAGTGAATTGTTCCGGATTGAAATACTGGTGCCGCATGCGCGGTTCTGGGTCTTGCGCCAGAAAATCGTACAGCGTTAACCCCAGTTTCAATTGCAGACGGTTAAAACGCTGCTGCGCGTACACGGGCACGCCAAAGCGCAGCGGCCAAATGCGGTGCGGCGCGTTATGCAGCAGCAGAGTGCGTTCTTTCAGAGACTTGCTGACCAGTTTGAAATCGTAGGTTTCCAGGTAGCGCAAACCGCCGTGAATCAATTTGCTCGATGCGGACGATGTGGCGCTGGCCCAGTCGTTTTGCTCGACGAGGGCGACTTTCAGGCCGCGCAATGCGGCGTCATAAGCTGTCCACGCGCCATAGATGCCGCCGCCGCAAACAAAGAGATCGAAGGGTTGATGGTGTAATGCGGCGAAGTCCCGTTTCATCGATCGCGCAGCGTCAGCGCTTGTTGCGGCACATCGCTGATCAGAATATCCACGCCCAATTGCAGAGCTGCTGTGATCTCCGCGTCGCTGTTGCAGGTATAAACCGCGACACATTTACCCTGTTCACGTAACAGATCGACCATCTCGCGATCCAGATTTTGAATGGGCACACAAAGCCCGTGAAGGAATGCATGCGTGCTTAAAAGTGCACGCGCATCCGCGACAGTTTGATCGTCTTCGAAATTGTATACCAGCGGAAATGCCGGGTTGTATTGATGCGCGTACGCTAGGCTGGGCAGATTGAACGAGGAAACGATAATGCGTTGCTCCGTGTTTTGCCCGATCATATCGAGCGTCTGGCGGATTTTCAATTGATGACGGGAAACCGCTTCCCAGTCGCGATTCTTGATCTCAATGAGTAAGCGGCAGCGGGTACGGTAAGCGGCCAGAAAATCCTGCAAGGTCATGATGCCCTCGCCGTCCGATTCCGGATGAATCAATGCCTTGAGTTCGCGGTAATCGAAATCGTCGATGCGTTTGCCGTCCAAACCGATTTTATTCAGAAAGCGGTCGTGCCAGAGCACCGCAATCTCATCCCGGCTCAACTGCACATCGGTCTCGATGCCATCGATGGCATACCCTAACGCTTTATCGAAAGCGCTACGGGTGTTTTCCAGCGCTTCCCGGTTAGCGCCGCGATGCGCGAACACCAGGGACTTTTTGCGCGGCTGGTTGTTGAGTCCGGACATCGCGTCGATGGATAGTTTGATTACTTCACAGCAGCCTGCAGCAGCTCAATGATGGCAGGATCCTTGGCTATTTCAGCTGCGGTTTTTTCGGTTTTGCTTTTGATTTTTGGGTCGGCGCCTTTAGCCAGCAGTACCTTCACAGCGTCCGCATGATCGTGTAATGCAGCCCACATTAAGGCGGTTATGCCGTCGTCGTTTTGCAGATCGATTTTTGCGCCATTTTCCAGCAATATCTCAATGACAGGGGTATGCCCGTTTTGCGCTGCCAGGATCAGCGGTGTGAATCCGTTGGTGGCTTGATGATCGACTTTGGCGCCCTGTTTGATCAAGGCTTTGACCACGTCGGCGTGCCCGATCAATGCTGCCAGCGTGAGCGGTGTTGCGCCGTTTTTATCCTGTACGTCGGTTTTGGCGCCTTTTGCCAGTAACGCATCGACAATTTCACCATGTCCATTCTGCGCGGCGATGTAGAGTGGCGTAGTATCGTTGATCGCCACGATATCGACTGGCGCATTCTTCGCCAGCAACGTTTTGACAATCGCGGTATGGCCGTTTCTGGCCGCCATATACAGCGCGGTGGTATTGTCGGCGGCTTGCGCATCGATTTTCGCGCCTTTTTCCAGCAGTGTGTCGACGATATTGGCTCTGCCGTCCATGGCGGCAATGATCAGAGCGGTGAGTTTGTCCTGGGTTTGTAAATGGATATCCGCGCCCTTTTCCAGCAGTGTATTGGCGATGGCTTCATGACCTTTCTGAATCGCCAGCATCAAGGCGGTGATGCCATCCGTTGTCTGTGCATTGATTTGCGCGCCTTTTGCCAGTAATGCGTTGACTACATCCGCATGCCCGTTTTTGGCGGCAATGATCAGTGCGGTCGCACCACCGGCGTTTTTCAGATTGACATCGGCGTTCTTGTCCAGTAACAAGTTGACGTTGTCGGCGTGCCCGTATTGCGAAGCCACGATCAGCGCGCTGAATCCCTTGTCATTCTGGTAATTGACGTTGACTCCCTTATCCAGTAACTGCTTGAGGTTTTGCGGTTGTCCGGAGAATGCCGCTTTAAGAAATTCGGCTTCATCATCGGAAGAAGCGTTGGCGGCAGAAACGGTCAATAGCGCTGCGATGACCGGAAAAATAACGAATGCGCGCGTAAAATTTACAAAGTTTTTTATATAATTCATCTATGACACCTATATCGGGCTTGTATTGTAGTGATCGACTTTCAGGATTTAATTTCGGGATAAACTGATCAATGCTTTTTGCACTGATGTTGGATCGTTGATTTTCATGGCCGGTATTCTAACCTAGAAATATCTTTTCTTCGTTCTAATTGACTGGTTAAGATAAGCTTTATTTTATCAGTAAAAATAGTATGAATTCACTTGCGGTAGTTAATGACGGGTAGATCTCTATGAACGATTGGATAATCCCGGATTGGCCGGCGCCAGCCAATGTGAAAGCGTTGTTCACAACCCGTAATGGCGGTGTCAGCCGTGGCGAGAATGACGTCTACGCTTCGCTGAATTTAGGGGCGCATGTCAATGATGATGTCACGCATGTGACGCACAATCGCGCTTTACTGCGCCGCCATTTGCCGAGTGAGCCGAAATGGTTGAAACAAGTACACGGTACCTCACCGGTCTGGATCGATCATGCAGCAGCGGCAACGCCGGAGGGCGATGCCGTTCTCAGCCGCAAGTCAGGCACTGTGTGCGCTGTCATGGTGGCGGATTGCTTGCCGGTGTTTCTTTGCGACACGGCAGGAACCACGGTGGGTATTGTGCATGCCGGATGGCGTGGTCTGGCGGGCGGAATCATCGAGCAATCCATTGCCGCAATGCAGGTGGATCACGGCAAACTGATGGCTTGGCTGGGTCCGGCAATCGGACCGGATCATTTTGAGGTCGGCAAGGATGTTTATGACACTTTTGTGCGGCATGACGCGCAAGCGGGGCAAGCCTTTGGGCCCAAAGACAGTCAGCATGAAAAAAAATGGCTGGCGGATATTTTTCTGTTGGCGCGGCAGCGGCTGATTAGTGCGGGTGTCACGGAAATTTATGGCGGTGATGTTTGCACTTATAGCGACCCCGCGCGTTTTTTTTCTTACCGCCGCGATGGTGATACCGGCCGCATGGCGGCCTTGATCTGGCTGGCGTAAAAATTCTTTAACTTGTTAATTTGTTGGATTGTAACAGCGTATAATCCGGCCTTTCTTTTGTCATTGGTTTTATGTCGACGCTGACCTGGATCATTACCGCCAGCTTGCTGGGCGGGATATTGAGTTTACTATTTGCCGCAATATTGGCACTCAATGCCCGGATATCGTGGCTTTCCATGCTGGTATCGTATGCCATCGGTGCCTTACTGGGCGCTGCTTTTCTGAATACTTTGCCCGAAGCGCTTGAACATTCGGACGATCCAAAGCAAATAACGCTCATCGTATTGCTCGGTATTTTGGTGTTTTTTATCCTGGAAAAGCTGGTGCTATGGCGTCATTGCCATTTGGAAGATTGCGAGGCGCATGACCTGTCACACGCGCCGGTAGCTGCGGTTTCATCCGCTGCCGGTCACCACGGACACGATCATGATCATGGACGCAGCGGTATGATGGTGATTGTCGGGGATACTTTCCATAATTTTGTCGATGGCATCTTGATCGCCGCTGCCTTCATGGTGGATGTGCAGTTGGGAATCGTGACATCGATTGCGATTATCGCCCATGAAATCCCGCAGGAAGCGGGTGATTTTATTATTCTGTTGAATTCAGGCTATACGCGCCGCATGGCATTTCTAATGAACCTGCTATCCAGTTTTGCCACGCTCGTGGGCGGTGTGCTGGCTTATTTCATGTTGCATAATATGAATTTTCTGGTGCAACCGTTACTGGCGATCGCTTCGGCGAGCATGATTTATGTGGCGATGTCGGATCTGATTCCCGGTTTGCATAAACGCCCGGAGATTCATGCGACCATCCAACAGGTGACATTGATTTTACTGGGCATCGCTTCGATCTGGATCATGGGAGGATTTTTTCCGCATGATTGACGCGATGCTCAAAGAGACTTTACTGACGAGGTATTCCACAATGAAACGATTCATAATGCTGTTATTGCTGCTTTTTTGTACCAATACGGGGTATGCGCAAGAGGACAAAAATATTCTCGAAAAAACTGAAAGCAGCGCACGCGCATGGTTAAAGCTAGTGGACAGCGGTGATTATAAAGATAGCTGGGAGAACACATCGCCGCTATTCAAGGGGAAAACTTCCGAAGGCGCATGGATTAAATCGATCACTGCGATCAGAGCGCCGCGTGGCGCAATAACCGCGCGTTATATTGCAACTGCGGGTGCGACCAAGTCGCTATCGGGATTTCCCGACGGAGAGTATGTTGTGCTGCAGTTTTACACTACTTTCGGGGAGAATGGTCTGGCATTAGAGACCATTACGCTGGCAAAAGCAAAAGATGATACCTGGCAAATTGCCGACTATGAGGCCAAATAAAGGATTTCGCTGTATCCCGGATCAGCTGACTCCCTTGAATCCCTGGGAAATCCGGTAATAAACACGCCGCACCGGTGTGCCGTAGCGTTCGATGACCCGGTACTCGATAGGGCCTGGGTGATTCAGCATGTGGTTAATGTCATTTTTTTTCCGGGTTTTCTCCAAATGGCGGCGTTTCATACCCACCTGAATGATAGGGCGGTCAGCTGCTTCCTGCGAAGGCAGCCAGTATTCGTACATGGCGCCGCTGTCGCCAAACATATTGCGTGATCGGATATCCAATGGATCGTCGCCGTGCGTATAAAAATATAACGCGCTGGCAACGGACCATTTGCTCATGCCGACAATAATCGGTTCCTGACCGGTCTGGTGCCTCACTTCCGCGGCAATCTGCTTGATTTCACCCGCCGTCTCCCGCCAGAAATAATGTTCCGTGAACATATGATAAGGTACACCTGGTATTCCCAGCACCACGTAGTGCAATACGAAAGCATAGACAAAAATGCAGCTGATGATGGTCAATCGCCAGCTGGCTTGAATCCGTCTGGCGAAGGCGCTGACTTGATCTGTTTGGCCGATCATCCAAGCGATGGCGGGTAAAACCGCGAGCCAAATCGGTCCGGTCCAATGAACACGCGGTGTTTCAAAAGTGCTGATGGCGAAAAAAATACAAAGCGGAACGCCGGTGAAGATCTGTACAAATAACTGACGTCTGCGTTCGAATGGCCGATCCCCGGAGGGTTTATTCGAAAACAAGGCGAGCAGCGCCGCAGCAAAGCCGATCGGGGTAAGTAACACCAAAATGTGAAAAATTAAAAAATGCACGGCGAATTCATGGTCATCCGCCAGCAGCTGGTTCGATTGAAAGGCAAACGATGCCCAGTCATTCTCATAATTCCAGATAATGACCGGTGAAAAAAGTAATAACGCCAGCAATGCCGCCAGATAAGGATGGGAACGTTTCATCCAGCGCCGCGCTGTTGGATCCAGGATGAAAAACACCAGCGCCGCGATACCCAGTAATCCGATCGTATATTTGGATAATAATCCGGCGCCGAAAGCGATTCCCATGCCCAGCCAAGCCGTGCGTTGACCAGCAACCAGCGTGCGTTCCATGTAGTACAGCGTGGCAGCCCAGGCGGCGACCAACGGTGCGTCAGGTGTCATGAGCAGACCGGAACCAAATCCCAGCGGCAGAATGGCCAGCAATAATAATGTGCGCATCGCGGTGGATTTGTCGTACAGATTCTGTGCCAGCGCGTACAAATATCCCAAGGTGATCGAACCGCACAGCAGTGCGCCGATGCGTACACCAAATTCATTATGACCAACGATAGCGGTGCCGAACCAGATTAACCACGCCACCATGGGCGGGTGGTCATAGAAGCTTAGGTCCATGTGGTGCGCATACTGCCAGTAATACGTTTCATCCGGTATGAGCTGTGCCAGGCCGAAATAAACCAGGCGCAACAATATGGCAAACAGTACGATGCCGATCGCCGCGGTGCGCCAGCGTATATCCAGCGAGGGCAAATCTTTTTCGCTGGGGAATACATAAAAGGCCGAGCCCAGATAATTGACCGCCGCAGTGGCCACGATAGCGGGAAATATGGCCAGTAAAGGCGGTATATGCCACACATAAACCAGCAGGGCCAGGACACCGCCGCGTAGTAATAATGCAAGCGCGCCGACGGTCAGAAAACGGCCGAATTGATGCCATTTGAGATAACCCGCATGATGTTCGCGAAATGACCACTTTGAATTGAACGTATAGTTGGTGACCGCAGCGACGAAGAAACTGATGAAGTGAGCCAGCGCGAGTCCGGCGTCACGGCTGATCATCCACTGAAAAACGACGGCATCGATCAGTGCGCCGAATAATCCAACCGCGGCGAAACGTCCGGCGGTATTCAGTGTAGCTGTGCCGCCCGCCAAAGTGATCAGACGTTGAACATAGGCTTGCTGGTGCGACAATGATAATTTGAAAGAGCCCTGCGCGCGGTCGCGAAAACAAATCGGCACCTCCATGACGCGCAATTTCCCTTGATTGACCATGAGCAATTCGAGCAGGATTTTGTAACCGCGCGTATGGTTGGAAATGCTGGCAGCCAATTCACGGCGGAAGGCAAAGAAACCCGAGGTGGCATCGTTCACATCGCACAGCGGGCGGGCTATCCAGCTGCCAGCACGAGATAATAATTGCCGATACAGCGGCCAGTTTTCCGTGCTACCGCCTGCCACGTAGCGGCTGCCGATCACGACATCGCAGTTTCCGTTCAGAACCGGCGTAACAATTGCCGGTAACTGTTCCGGCGGGTGGCTCAGATTGGCATCCATGACGACAATGACATCACTTTTGGCTGCGGCTATGCCGGTGAGAATCGCGGCAGTCAGATCGGGTTTCTCGCGCCGTTCAATGAGATGAACGTTAGACTGATTTCTCCACGCGCGCACTTTGTCCGGTGTGCCATCGGTAGAACCGTCGTCAACGAAAATTACTTCAAAGCTATCCGGGGCAAAGTTAAGTGCGGATAAACGAGTTAGCAGTAAATCAATATTCCCGGCTTCATTCAATGTGGGCACTACAATCGAAAATTGAGTCATGTAGTTCCACAGATTAACGTTGAGGCGTGGCGATTGGCGGCATGATTTTATTTTTGTGGCTTCTGGTATTTATTTACCGCTTTATTATGGTCTGCCAGGTTAGTGGAGAATTGAGATTCCCCATTACCTTTGGCCACGAAATACAGCGCATCCGTTTCAGCCGGATTCACTGCCGCACGAATGGAAGCGAGGCTGGGCAGGGCAATCGGGGTGGGCGGCAAACCTGCGCGAGTATATGTGTTGTATTCCTGATCCGCAAGCAGATCTTGTTTGCGCAAATTACCGTTAAACTGTTCGCCCATGCCATAGATGATGGTGGGATCTGTCTGTAACCGCATTCCTTTGCGTAGCCGGTTGATAAATACACCGGCTATTTCAGCGCGATCACTCTCCAGACCGGTTTCTTTTTCAATAATCGAAGCAAGAATGAGCGCTTCGTAAGGTGAGGCTAGCGGCAAAGATCCGGCGCGTGATTCCCAGCTGGTTTGCAGGTGATTCTGCATGGTGCGGTAGGCGCGCTGCAAGATGTCGATATCGCTGCTGTCGCGCACAAAAAAATAGGTATCGGGGAAGAATAATCCTTCGGCAGCACTTTCAGCCGCTCCGATCAAGCGTAAAATTTCCGGGTCGCTGAGTCCGGCTGTATGATTTTGTATGGCCGGATTTTCATTTAAGGTTTTTCGCAGCTGCGCAAACGTCGAACCTTCAAGAATTCTGATTTCATGCTGCTTGGCATCGCCCTTGGTCAGATAGTTTAACAGCGCGATCTGGGTGATATTCTCGGTCAGCAGATAGTCTCCGGCCTTGATGGCGGATTCCAGGTTCAGGTAACGCGCCAATAGAATTAGTGACCATTTGGTGTGGATGACACCGGCATCGGCCAACTGCTGGGCGGTTTGTTTCAGGTTGCTGCCATGCCGGATAGAAAATTCATACGGCTTGACCGGTAGCGTGATACTGGAATGAACATGAAGATAAAACCATCCGATAAGCAGGAGGGTTGCGAAAAACGCGTAGAACAGGAGGCGTTTTAGCGTGTGCATGCGCCACAGATGATGATTTATACGCTACGGAAAACGAGTGTTCCGTTAGTCCCTCCAAACCCGAAGGAATTGGATAGCGCAACCTTGATATTCATGTCTCGCGCGGTATTGGGAATGAAATCCAGATCACACTGCGGATCCTGATTGACCAGATTGATGGTTGGCGGTGCAATGTGCTGATGGAGCGCAAGTACGGAGAAAACCGCTTCCACGCCACCGGCCGCGCCGAGCAAGTGCCCGGTCATTGATTTCGTTGAGCTAACCGCCAGTTTCTTGCTATGTTCACCGAAGCAGCGTTTGACTGCAATGGTTTCGGCGATATCACCCAATGGAGTGGATGTGCCGTGTGCATTGATGTAATCGACTTCCGTAGTATTAATGCCCGCATTCTTGAGCGCATTGGTCATACAGCGTGCCGCACCCTCGCCATCGTCGCAAGGAGCGGTCATATGGAATGCGTCCGCGCTCATGCCAAAACCGGCCAATTCCGCATAAATTTTTGCGCCGCGCCGTTTGGCGTGCTCCAGTTCTTCCAGTACCAGAACCCCCGCGCCTTCGCCCAGAACAAAGCCATCGCGGTCGACATCCCAAGGACGGCTGGCAGTTTCCGGATTGTCATTGTTTCCAGATAATGCTTTTGCCGCTGCAAATCCGCCGATGGCCAGCGGCGTTACACAGGATTCCGCGCCGCCGCACACCATGACATCGGCATCGCCGTACTCAATCATGCGGGCTGAATAGCCGATGCTATGTGTGGCCGTGGTACAAGCGGTTACGATTGCGATGTTGGGTCCTTTATAGCCATACATGATGGATAAATTACCCGCGATCATATTGATAATGGTGCTGGGAATAAAGAATGGAGAGATTTTACGCGGTCCACCTGCATGATACGCTGTATCGGTATTTTCGATCATCGGCAAGCCGCCGATACCGGAACCGATATTGACGCCGATTTTTTCCGCATCAAGATGGGAAATATCATCGATACCCGCGTCTTTGACGGCTTGAATTGCGGCTGCCATGCCGTAATGGATGAAAACGTCCATGCGGCGCGCTTCTTTTACAGAAAGATATTGGTGAATATCGAAATCTTTCACTTCGCCTGCAATTTGTGAAGCAAAACTCGATGCATCAAAACGGGTTATCCGGGTGATACCGGATTTTCCTGAGATGATGCCCTCCCATGCGCTGGATACTGTGCTGCCTACAGGCGACACAATACCCAATCCGGTAACGACTACCCTGCGTTTGGACAAAATAACTCCGCTTACTTATTCTTGAAAAACAAAATACTAACTGGCGCTGGTATTGGCGGTGACGTAATCAATCGCTTCCTGGACGGTATTTATTTTTTCAGCTTGCTCATCTGGGATTTCACATTCGAATTCTTCTTCCAATGCCATAACCAGTTCAACCGTATCGAGCGAATCTGCTCCCAGGTCGTTGACGAAAGATGATTCATTTTTGACTTCTGCTTCATTAACACCAAGTTGTTCAGCTACAATTTTTTTAATACGCTGCTCAATATTTTCCATCTAGGTATTTCCTTCTCAGGTAAGAAAAATGCGTGCCATTCTAACAAATTTTAAATGCCAGCAAAACCAAAACATGACTGCGGTCACATAACTTCCTATTTAAGTTTTTAATTAGGTGGCGCATTATAAAGAACTTTTTGTGATTGTTTTGTGATTAATCTGATTTTACGATCCGATTGAATCAATCTATTCCGTTTCTGTGTTAATCCATATACATGCCGCCGTTCACGTGCAGTGTCGTGCCTGTGATATAGCCTGCGGCGGACGATGCCAGAAAAGCAACGGCTGAAGCAACTTCTTCCGGACGGCCTAATCGCCCCAGTGGAACGTGTTGAATCAAGCTCTGCTGGAATTCATCAGCCAGCGCGCGGGTCATGTCGGTATCGATGAAACCGGGAGCAACGCAATTGACAGTAATGTTGCGGCTGCCCACTTCACGCGCCAATGATTTACTGAATCCGAACATCCCCGCTTTTGCGGCGGCATAATTGGCTTGCCCCAAATTGCCCATCGCGCCGACAACAGAGGAAATGTTGATAATGCGGCCGTAACGGGCTTTCATCATGGCGCGGAGAACTGCGCGGCTTAACCGGAATACTGATTTCAAATCGGTTTCCAATATATCGTCCCATTCCTCGTCTTTCATGCGCACCAATAAATTGTCCCGTGTGATGCCGGCGTTATTGACCAGTATTTCCACTTCACCGAATTTTTCCCGTATGGTTTGGAGGGCGTGATTGATTTGCTCGGCATCGTTGACGTTTAAAGCAATCCCCATTCCTTTGATACCGGATTTTTCCAAATATTGATTAATCGCGCTGACACCGTTTTCCGTGGTTGCGGTTCCGATCACGACAGCGCCCGATTGCCCCAATTTGATTGCGATGGCTTGCCCGATACCCCGGCTGGCGCCCGTGATCAACGTTATCTTATTTTCCAAAACCATACCTCCTTAAATCGAGCCATGATAATGTGTTACGAATGTTCATTGTAATGCTATGTCCTTAAATGGTTAATCGCTTGTTTGACGGCTTCACCATCTGTCAGCGATAGCTGCTGCAGGTTTGGGTCAATGCGTTTGTTGAGTCCGGCCAATACTTTTCCCGGGCCGCATTCAACAACATGCGTAACGCCGTTGGCGGCAAACGCTTTGACGGTATCCACCCAGCGTACAGGGCTGGTGAGCTGGCGAATCAGAATTTCTTTGATATCCGCGGTATCGCTATGCGTTTTTACATCGGCATTATGTAGAACCGGGATGCGCGGCGGTTGCATGGTCACATGGTCTAGCTGCTGCCGCATGCTGTCAGCCGCCGGTTTCATCAACGAGCAGTGCGACGGGATGCTCATGGGCAGCATGATGGCGCGTTTCGCTCCCTTGGATTTGGCCAGTTCGATTCCCTGCACAATGGCATTCTTATGCCCGGCGATGACGATTTGTCCCGGTGAATTGAAGTTGGCCGGTTCAAGCGATTCTTCACTGTTTTGACTGGTGATATCACGGCAGATGGTTTCGATGATTTCATCGTCCAGTCCCAAAATCGCCGCCATGCCGCCAACACCTTCCGGCACGGCTTGTTGCATGGCTTGTGCGCGAAAACGCACCAATGCCAAGGCATCGGCAAAACTCAATGCTTCCGAGGCGACCAGCGCGGTATATTCACCCAAGCTATGCCCGGCCATCAATGCCGGTGGCTCGCCGCCCAGACTTCCCCAGGCGCGGTACACTGCGATCCCTGCGGTCAGCATGAGCGGTTGGGTATTGATCGTCAGATTGAGATCATCCGCCGGGCCGTTAACGACCATGGACCAAAGATCCTGCTTAAGGATATCGGACGCTTCTTGAAAGGCTTCCTGAATGACGGGTAAATCGCTGTACCCATTCATCATGCCGACGGATTGCGATCCTTGGCCCGGAAATACAAATGCAAATTTCATAAATCACCAACGCAGTAAGACTGCTCCCCATGTAAAACCACCGCCGACACCTTCCAGTAAAACCAATTGATCGCGCTGAATACGTCCGTCACGCACAGCCATGTCCAGTGCGAGCGGGATGGAAGCGGCGGAGGTGTTGCCGTGCTTGTCCACGGCTACAACCACTTTGTCCATCGGCAATCCAAGTTTTCTGGCGGTTGATTGAATAATCCGGATATTCGCCTGATGCGGAATCAGCCAATCGATATCGGTGGATTGCAAATTGTTTTTTGCCACCGCTTCCTGTACGACTTCTTCCAGCACTTTGACGGCGAATTTGAATACAGCATTGCCTTCCATGTTGATATAAGGCGTGCCTTGTACTTTTCCCCCGCTGATGCTTCCCGGTGCGGAAAGAATGTTGCTATGGCTGCCGCTGGCGTGCAGATGCGTCGATAATATGCCGGGCTGATCGCTTTGCGAAAGCACCACGGCACCCGCACCGTCACCGAATAAAACACAGGTGCTGCGGTCATTCCAATCCATTATTTTTGAGTAGATTTCACTGCCGACCACGAGTGCATTGCGGCATTTGCCGGAACTGACAAACATATCGGCTGTGGCGAGCGCATAAACAAAGCCGCTACAAACGGCCTGCACATCAAAAGCCGGGCAATTTTCGATGCCCAGCTTGTTTTGCAAAATACAGGCGGTACTCGGGAAAATCATGTCCGGTGTGGTTGTGGCGACGATAATGAGATCGATGTCCTGACCGGTTACACCGGCAGCCTGCATGGCATTCTGACACGCATACAGCGCCAGATCGCTGGCCACTTGACCTTCTCCGGCAATATGCCGCTGCGTGATGCCGGTGCGCGTGCGGATCCACTCATCGCTGGTATCCACCATGCGTTCCAGATCAAGATTAGTGAGAATTTTCTCCGGTAAATAACTGCCTGTTCCAGTGATTCTTGAATACATTATCGTATTATTTCTTTAGAGGAAGTTTGAGAATGACGGGAGAACTCGGCTACCCGTTCACTAATGCGCCGCAGCATGCCGCCGCGCACCTCGTCGGCGGCGCGCTTGATGGCAAAACCAAAAGCATATTTGTCCGCCGAGCCATGGCTTTTAATCACGATGCCGCGTAAACCCAGGAAACTGGCACCGTTATAACGCCGGTGATCAACGCGGCGCTTAAAGGAGTTGATGACCGGCATCGCAATGACACCGGCGAGTTTTGTCAGCAGATTGCGTTTGAATTCCTCACGCAGATAGGCTGCCAGCATTTGTGCTAAGCCTTCGGAAGTTTTTAGCGTGATGTTGCCGACAAAGCCATCGCATACCACGACATCCGTGGTTCCTTTGTAAATATCGTTGCCTTCCACGTTGCCATAAAAATTGAGACCGCTATTGCGCAGTAATTCAGCCGCCTGCTTGACTATTTCATTGCCTTTGATTTCTTCCTCGCCGATGTTGAGCAATCCGACGCTTGGGAAGGCTTTATTTTCTACCGAGGATACCAGGGATGCGCCCATGATGCCAAATTGGAACAAGTGTTCCGCCGTGCAATCGACGTTAGCGCCCAAGTCCAGCACGTAAGTGTGGCCGGTACTGGTCGGCAATATTACCGCCAGCGCCGGGCGGTCAACGCCTGGGATCGTTTTTAAGACAAAGCGGGAAGTAGCCAGCAACGCACCAGTGTTGCCAGCGCTGATACAAGCCTGCGCTTCACCGGTTTTGACGAGATTTATGGCGACACGCATGGAGGAGTCTTTTTTGCCGCGCAAGGCTGTGGCCGGTGATTCATCCATGCCGACAACTTCACTTGCCGGATGTAAGCGGATTCTTGGGCCAAAATCGGATTTAGCGGCGCGCAGTTCTGCCTCGATGGCATCGGGAATGCCGACTAAAATAATATTGGCTTCAGGGTCCTGGCGCAAATATTCGAGCGCGGATGGAACGGTCACGTGGGGGCCATGATCGCCCCCCATACAGTCTATTGCTACAGTGATATCCAATTTCGGTGCTCTTGCGGCTGGAAGAAGCTATAGTTGATGCGATCTGTAGCAATAAGAATTGTGTTTTTAATCGTTTTTGGTTTTAACCACTTTTTTGCCGCGATAATAGCCGTTAGGGCTGATATGATGGCGTAAATGCATTTCTCCCGTGCTTGACTCTACCGCTAATGGCGGATTGGTCAAAAAATCATGTGAACGGTGCATGCCGCGTTTTGATGGGGATTTTTTATTTTGCTGGACTGCCATGTGAATAACTCCTTGAACTCAATTTGTCTTTTTTAATGCTGCCAATGCTGCAAAAGGGTGTGCCGGTTGTGTTTTATCAGCTAAGCCGTTACCGTTTGATTTCAGTTTAAACATGCTGCATTCGTTATCCGCGTGACGCAATGCGATCGATAAGCTGAGAATCACTTCATCTTCAATTAAATTAAAAACATCCAGATCAGGGGCTGCTATAATCGCATCAATCGTATCGTCATCATCGGCCAGTTCCAGCTCTGTTTCGTTTTTAGCCAGTATCAGAAACGTCTTCAAATCAATATGATGCACTAGTTTACCAAGACAGCGTTGACAATGAAGATGGATTTTTCCAGTTATTTCAACGTATATCCCCGGCCTTTCATTCTTGTCGAATTGGCCGCTGATTTGATAGATTAGCTCCCCTTCCTGATCAAATAACAGATCATGTAAGCGCACAAGCTCAACCAACGGGATTTTACCATGACGACTGCCCGCATTACGCACAAAATCCAGAGAGTCTATGACTAACCTATCAGACATAAGGCGCGCATGTTATATTTTTTAAACCTAAGTGTCAAAAATTACAGAAGGAAATTTTGAAAACACAAAACATTACCCCGCAAATTATACTGGGATCCAGTTCGATTTATCGTAAGGAATTACTGCAACGGTTGCAGCTTCCCTTTGAAACGGAACATCCGGATATTAATGAGACACCGCTGCCCAATGAATCGCCCGAAGAAACAGCAGTGCGTTTGGCTGAGGCAAAAGCGCGTGCCGTGGCGAAGACTTATCCGCATGCATTAATTATCGGTTCCGATCAAGTCGCGGCATTGGGGAATATTCCACTCGGCAAGCCGTTGAATCATCAGAATGCGATAAAACAATTGCAATTGGTTCAAGGTAAAGAAGTTGTTTTTTATACCGCTTTATGCCTGCTGAATAGCGCAGCGGATCGCTTGCAGTCGCGTGTCATTCCCTATCACGTGAAATTCCGGCCGCTGAGCGACCGGCAAATTGAAAATTATTTATGCAAGGAGCAGCCGTATCACTGCGCCGGTAGTGCAAAATCGGAGGGACTGGGGATTGCGCTCATTGAACGCATGACCGGGGATGATCCGAATGGCCTGATCGGATTGCCGCTCATTGCGCTGGTGGATATGCTGATGGCTGAGGACGTTGGAATTTTATAAAGTTTGATTTTTTTCATAAACTTCTAAATTGCAAATAGCATCATTCTGTGGAATGATTGCGCTTAAATGAAATTTTCATTTTTTATAGATTAAATACTTTATGCGGAAATATTCGGCTTATCCAATCATCTTTATGCTTATTGTCAGCATATTGACGAATGGATTGAGCTTATCGTTCAGAGGTGAAGTATTTGCCCATGAACTGGATCATGTCCGTCAATCCTTGTCCGCCGATCCTGCGACTCATTTGGAATTGCATCGCAATAATGTGTCGTGGGAAGGTGTCGATCTCGACGCGACAACGCACTTGTGCCTGCATTCGGCAGGACAATACCAGCCGTTTTTCTTTCATTCTTTCCCCTTGATTCCCGATGTAGTTGTGACGGAAGTCATGGCGGTGTTCATTTCTTCCTTGATTCCCGAGACAATCCCGGATTTGCCCCTGCGTCCTCCGCGCGCCCTTCGTTTGCTATAAACCAGATTTTAAAAAGTATTTTTTGTGGATGGATGGTAATAATCCATAGTTATGCAAAAAACAGATCAGTTCTGATTTTTCGATGATCCGTTTCACATTTGCATAGCATAGGTTTATGCGGAGGATTTATGACATTGAGCGGCTTATCGATCGCGCCGTGCTATTGGGCGGTATCCGGATTGCGGCGTATCTTGCCGGGGTTCTTTTTTTTACTGGGTTTTTCGTTCCAGGTCGATGTCAGCGCCGATGCTTTCGGCGTTGCGCCTGACGGTATCAAAAGTCAAACAGCAGACTCGTCCGCGCATGAGACGGGTGATCTCACGTTGCGTGACGCCGTCAATCTGGCTTTGCTTCGTAATCCCGAATTGGCGTCGTTTACCAAGGAAATGCGCGCGCTGGAAGGGGCTACCCTGCAAGCGGGGTTACTGAGAAACCCGGAATTGTCGGTGAATGTTGAGAATCCCGGGAATATACAAAAGCTGAGCGGCGACATCAATTCGCAGGATTCGGTATCGCAGGAGGTGGTGCAGCAGTTGACCACCATCCGTATCGGGCAATTGATCGAACTGGGCGGCAAACGCGCCGCCCGGGTTGGCGCCGCCCGGTTGAATGAGGAACTGGCTGCGCGGGACTATGAGTCCAGGCGCGTGGAAATCATAGCCCGGGTGGCTAATGTGTTTACCGAAGTGCTGGCCGGCCAGGAACGGCTCAAGCTCGCGGAGGAAACCAGGCAGCTGGCGCAAAATGTGGTGGATACCGTGGTTTTGCGGGTGCAGGCAGGCAAGGTGCCTCCTATTGAAGAAACCAGAGCCAAAGTCGGACTGTCTACGGCGCGCATCGAATTCGAGCAGGCGCAACGGGATCTGATTTCCGCCCGGAAACGGCTTGCCTTGCTATGGGATAGCGCCGTGCCGCAGTTTGCTAAAGCCTTGGGGACTCTGGAAACATCGATTGCACCGCCCGATTTTCAAACGCTGCAAGACCGTGTGCTAGAAAATCCGATGGCGCTGCGTGCCATGAAAAACATTGAACATCGCAAAGCGCTGGTCGAAGTCGAGCAAACCCGCCGCATCCCCAATCTGACCCTGAGTGCCGGTGCTGTGCATCATGCGCAATTGGGCGGCACCACGGCGGTCGCGGGCGTGATGATTCCATTGCCGCTCTTCGATCGCAATCAAGGCAATCTCAAGGAGGCTTATCAGCGCGTGGATAAAGCCGTCGATGAACAAGTGGCGACCGACATACGGCTTAGAACCGAGCTGGCGCAATCGTATGAAACGATGTCGGCGGTGTGGAATGAAATCAATATTCTGCGCGATGAAATCTTGCCCGGCGCCCGGAGCGCCTTCAATGTGATGCGTAGAGGTTATGAGCTGGGAAAATTCGGTTTGCTGGAGCTGCTCGATGCGCAGCGCGTGCTGTTTCAGAATCAACTGCTCTATGTGCGTGCGTTGGCAAACTATCAACGTCTGATGAACGACATAGAACGCCTGATCGCAGCGCCTATCGATAGCATCAAACCCAAGCATGAAATCAACGGACGTTTGCCTTAACAGCGGAAAAAGTAAAAAGGATACATGATGAATAAAACGCGATTGATGCCAATCCTGATCGTCATTGCCATAGGCGTTGTACTGGCGGGATTGATTTTGTTGCTGGATAAACCGTCGGCAGACACAGCGGAGACGGCGGCTGGCGATGCCAGCGGGATAGCGGGTGAGAATCAGCCGGATACCGGTCCAAGAGGCGGCAAGTTGTTTACTGACAATGGTTTCGGGCTGGAATTGACGATCTTTGAAAAAGGCGTGCCGCCGCAGTTCCGGATTTATCTGTACGAAAACGGCAAGCCGCTTCCACCGGCTGCCGCCAAGGTGTCTATCGCATTGACACGGCTTGGGGCGCCGGTGCAGCTGATTAAGTTTGCACCGGAAGCCGATTATCTGCTCGGCGATCAAGTGGTGGAGGAACCGCATTCATTTGATCTGGCGATTGCCGCCGAGCGCAACGGACAGACATTCCGCTGGGGCTCCAGCCAAGTTGAGGCGCGCTTGGAAATGACGGATGAGATGCTCAAAACGATGGGTGTCGAGATACAAACGGCCGGTCCGGCCATGATCAAGTCAACACTCAAGCTGCCGGGCGAAATTGTGTTTAATCCCGATAGGATCGTGCAAGTGGTGCCGCGTTTGCCCGGCGTGGTGGCGGAGGTGAATTTCGAGCCGGGACAGATGGTGAAAAAAGGCGACGTGCTGGCGGTTATCGAAAGCCAAATGCTGGCGGATTTGCATAGTCAGTACATGGCCGCTCAGAAACGGCTGTCGCTGGCGCGAACCGTTTATCAGCGGGAAAAGCAATTGTGGGAAGAGAAAATATCGGCCAAACAGGATTATCTGGCGGCGGAATTGGTATTGAACGAAGCCCAGATCGCGGTCGATCTGGCTGCGGAAAAGCTGAAAGCGCTGGGTGTCCGGCCTGAGCCGGGATTGCCGGCAAAAGAACTGACCCGCTACGAAGTGCGCGCGCCGATTTCCGGGCTCATCATTACCCGGACGGTGGCTCTGGGCGCGGCGTTGAAAGAGGATATCACCATTTTCACCGTGGCTGATATGTCGACGGTGTGGACCGCCGTGACGGTGTACCCGAAAGATCTGAGTATCGTCAGAGTCGGGCAGAAAGCCTTGGTCAAAGCGACTGCATTCGACGTCGAAGGCGAAGGCGCTGTCACGTATATCACCACGTTGATCGGCGGGCAGACGCGCACGGCCACTGCGCGGGTCATTCTGGATAACAAGGACGGCCGCTGGCATCCTGGCATGTTCGTCAACATCGAGCTGGTATCCGACGAAATAGAGGTACCGGTTGCGGTTTCGGCGCAGGCGATACAAACGTTCCGCGACTGGACGGTAGTGTTTGGCCGTTACGGCGGTTATCTCGAAGCGCGTCCGCTGGAGCTGGGCCGCAGCGACGGCAAAATGGTGGAGGTATTGAAAGGATTCGCTGCCGGGGAGCGGTATGCTTCGGGCAACAGCTTCGCCATCAAGGCCGATATCGATAAAGCCGGTGCATCGCATGACCATTAGCCAACTCTAAAACAAGCTACCCAAGGAAAGATCATGTTTGAACGGATTTTGAAAATATCGATATACCAGCGCGGGCTTGTTTTGTTGGCAGTGCTGGCAATGGCCGCATTCGGCATGTACAACTACCTGAAGCTGCCGATCGACGCGGTGCCGGACATCACCAATGTGCAGGTGCAAATCAATACCACGGCGCCTGGTTATTCGCCCCTAGAAGCCGAACAGCGCATTACCTTTCCGATCGAGATGGCGATGGCCGGACTGCCCGGTTTGGAATATACCCGCTCCCTGTCGCGCTACGGCTTATCGCAAGTCACGGTGATTTTTAAGGATGGCACCGATATCTACCTGGTGCGGCAACTGGTCAGTCAGCGCATTCAAGAAGTCAGAAGCCGGTTGCCAGTCGCGATTGTCCCGACCATAGGGCCGATTTCGACGGGTCTGGGTGAAATTTTCATGTGGACTGTCGATGCCGATCCCGAAGCGCGCAAACCGGATGGCACGCCGTATACGTCGATGGATTTGCGCGAGTTGCAAGACTGGATCGTCAAACCCCGCATGCGCATGGTGAAAGGGGTGACGGAGGTCAACTCGGTCGGCGGTTATGTCAAGCAATTTCATGTCACGCCTTATCCGGAGAAACTGATTTCGTTTGGTTTGACGCTGCAAGACTTGGTGCTGGCGCTGGAGCGTAACAATCTCAACATCGGTGCGGGTTACATCGAGAAAAGCGGCGAACAGTATCTGGTCAGGGTGCCGGGACAAGTGGCCGATCTGGTCGAAATCGGCGAGATCATTCTGGGCAGTAATCAGGGTGTTCCAATACGCGTCAAGAATGTCGCCGATGTGCTGATCGGCAAGGAGCTGCGTACTGGTGCCGCGACGCAGAACGGCCACGAAGTGGTGCTGGGCACGGCGTTTATGCTGATCGGGGAAAATAGCCGCACCGTTTCGCAGGCGGCGGCGGAAAAACTGGCCGAAATCAACCGCGGTCTGCCTGCCGGTATCACTGCAACACCGGTTTATAACCGTACTACGCTGGTCGACAAAACCATCAGCACGGTTTCAAACAACTTGATGGAAGGCGCCGCGCTGGTCATCGTGGTCTTGTTCATATCGCTCGGCAACCTGCGCGCTGCGCTGATCACCGCGCTGATTATTCCGCTGGCGATGTTGTTCACCATCAGCGGCATGGTGGCCAGTAATGTCAGCGCCAACCTGCTGAGTCTGGGTGCGCTTGATTTCGGTATCATTGTCGACGGCGCTGTCATCATCGTGGAGAACTGTATTCGCCGTCTTTCGCTGGAACAAGGGCGAATGGGGCGGGAATTGACGCCTGACGAACGCTTCGAGATCGTTTTCGATGCTTCCAAAGAAGTAAGGGAAGCCCTGCTGTTCGGGCAGATTATCATCATGGTGGTTTATCTGCCGGTGTTTGCGCTGTCCGGTGTGGAAGGCAAGATGTTTCATCCGATGGCATACACGGTATTGCTGGCATTGCTGGGCGCGGTATTTCTGTCGGTGACGTTTGTGCCGGCGGCGGTGGCCATGTTTCTCTCCGGCAAAATGATGGAAAAAGAAGGTGCCGCAGTGCTATGGGCGAAGAAAATCTACGCGCCTGCATTGGATGCCGCGATGGATAACAAGGGGTTAACGGTGACTATCGCTGCTGTTATCGTGATTTTGTCGCTGCTGCTGACCACGCGCATGGGCAGTGAGTTTATTCCCAGCTTGGACGAAGAGGATATTGCGCTGCACGCCATCCGTATTCCCGGTACTAGCCTCAGTACAGCCGTTGAGATGCAGAATGAGCTGGAAGAAACGATCAAGAAGTTTTCCGAAGTCAGCCGGGTGTTTTCCAAAATCGGTACAGCGGAAATCGCGACCGATCCGATGCCGCCGAGTGTTGCGGATATCTTCATCATTATCAAGCCGCAATCCGAATGGTCCGGTAAGTATCGCAGCAAGCAGGAATTGATCGCGGCGATGGAGGAGGCGGTGCGCAAAGTGCCGGGTAACAATTACGAGTTCACGCAGCCGATACAAATGCGCTTCAACGAACTGCTATCCGGCGTGCGCGCGGATGTCGCGGTGAAAGTATTCGGCGACGATCTCGATGTCATGCTCAATCTTGCCGAACGGATTGAAAAAATCATCAAGGCGGTGCCCGGCGCGGCAGATGTGCGGGTAGAACAAATTACCGGCTTACCAGTGCTATCGATTCAGATGGATCGTACCAAAATGGCGCGTTACGGCCTTAATGGCAGCGATGTGCAAGACGCGATCAATATCGCTATCGGCGGCAGAACGACCGGTTTGATTTTTGAAGGCGACCGCCGTTTCGAGTTGCAAGTGCGGCTGCCGGAACAGATTCGCGGTGATATCGAAATGCTCAAACGCCTGCCAGTCAAGCTGCCGGTACCGGTCGCGCCGGGAGCGCAGAATATGGCAGTGAATCCGTTGTTAGCAGGCGGCGGCCAAAATGCTCCAGCCGCGCCATTGCCGGTGTATGTGGCGCTTGGCGAGGTCGCTGATCTGCACATTGCCAAAGGCCCCAATCAAATCAGCCGGGAAAACGGCAAGCGCCGCGTGGTGATCACCGCCAACGTGCGTGGCCGCGACATCGGGTCGTTTGTCATGGAGGCGCAAGAACATATTGCCAAGCAAGTCAAAATGCCCGCCGGTTATTGGTTGTCGTGGGGCGGACAATTCGAGCAGTTGATCATGGCGGCGGAACGCTTGCAGATTGTTATTCCGCTGGCGCTTGGATTGGTATTTTTCCTGTTGTACACCATGCTTGGCAGTATGCGCGATAGCTTGTTGGTGTTCAGCGCGGTGCCATTGGCGATTACCGGCGGCATCGTTGCGCTGTGGTTGCGCGATATCCCGCTATCGATTTCCGCTGGGGTCGGATTCATCGCCATGTCCGGCGTGGCGGTGCTGGATGGTCTGGTGCTGCTGTCGTTCATTCGCGATTTGCGTGCGCAGGGGCTAAAGCTCGAAGAAGCCATCAGGACCGGGGCGCTATTGCGGCTGCGCCCGGTCCTGATCACCACTTGGGTCGAATCGCTAGGTTTCTTGCCGATGGCGCTGAGCACCACCACCGGCGCGGAAGTGCAACGCACCCTGGCGACCGTGATGATCGGCAGCACATTGTCGCAATCTTTGCTGTCATTGCTGGTGGTGCCGGTGTTGTATCAATTGGTGCACCGGCGGAATGCAACGGCTAGTTGAGGTTTTGATTCAGGTTTGGTGAGCTCAATGTTGAGGCACATAAAACACTGATATAAAGTGTAAGCGCCGATCCTGCGTATTTCTACTGATATCGGCTGCGATGTTTTTGAGTGATTATTGGATAGGTGTACTGAATGCCCTGCCGTTTGCGGCGAGGGGTTTTAGTATCAAGATTTTTTAACAAGGGAGATCATCATGAAATACTCGAATTATTTGGGTGCATTGATTGCGGTGTTTGCGTCTTTTTCCGTGCAAGCGAGCACTGCGCTTTTTAGTGAAGATTTTGAATCCGGTCTGGGTCAATGGAATCCCGTTGGAACCGGTGTTGTCGTTGCCGATCCAACGAATCCGCTGAGTGGCAATGACGTGCTGTCATTTACTGGACTCGGCTCCGGCGGTGATATTTTTACCGCCAACTCCTTCTTTGCGCCGTCACAAATTTATACCGTTAGTTTCGATTATTTGAGTGTCGAGACACCCGGTGCTCCCACCAACGATATGGGTGGATTCGTGGGTATCAGTGACGGTAAACCGGGATCGCACACTTGGATCGCGGGCACTCAGGCCGGTTATCCGGGACTCAACGTGGTGTTGACCCACAATGGAGCATGGACAAATTATTCGATCACGATCGATGCCAATACCGCTCTATTTGTTTATGGCGGCACCCCCATGAATGGTATGCCGCTGCATCTTATGCTGGAAGATTTTGTCGGATCTGACGCAATTGCGGGCAACGTATACTTTGATAATATCGTTGTGACGGCCGTCCCTGAACCCGGAACGTATGCCATGCTACTGGCCGGATTAGGGCTGCTGGGGTTTGCCGCACGCCACCGCCGCAATAACTGCGAGCCAACCTGAATCCGGCGGCGTATTGCTACACAAATCGCAGTCAACCGGTAAGAAAAATTAAGACCAATCCTGAGTATCCCTGGATTGGTCTTCTCGAATTGTAACGATGCGTTCGTTAAAGCGGAATTTAGCCACGCTCATTTATCGTAAATCTTCCAGCAATAATGAATCTTGGCATCGCGGGCGAAATCTTCGGGGATCATCTTTGCACTGATGTCTTCGATGGTCCAATCGCTGAGTGCCTCCATGTCCATTTTGAAACGGCGGAAGTTGGTTGAGAAATACAAGATTCCACCCGGCGCCAGCAAAGCAGCAGCATTGTGGATCAGTTGCACGTGGTCTTTCTGGATGTCGAAAGCTTCGTCCATTTTCTTGGAATTCGAGAAAGTAGGCGGATCGAGAAAGATCAGGTCGAATTGCGGTTTTTGTTTGGTGCTGGCTTGTTCGGCCAGCCATTGCGAGCAATCGGCGCGCACCAGCCGGTGATCGCCGTCAATGCCGTTGAGGACGAAATTCCGTCTGGCCCAATCCAGATACGTGTTCGACATATCCACTGTGACACTCGACACCGCTCCGCCGATCGCCGCATGCACCGTGGCGCTGCCGGTGTAGGCGAATAAATTCAGGAAGCGCTTGCCCTTGGCTTGCTGCTGAATCAGTAAACGCATGGGCCGATGATCGAGAAACAGGCCCGTGTCGAGATAATCCTCGAAATTCACCCAAAACTTGCAGCCACCTTCTTCCACCACATGAAAGTGACGCGAGTCGCTCAGTTTCTCGTATTGATCGGTGCTTTTCTGTTTGCGGCGGATTTTTAGAAAAACCTGATCGGCAGGAATTTCCAGCACTTTGGGGATTTCCGCCATCACACCGGCCAGCCGCTGATTCGCTTTGGCGGGATCGACCGTTTTCGGCGATTCGTATTCCTGCACGTTGACCCAGGTCTGCTCGCCTTGATACACATCCACAGCCACCGCGTATTCGGGCAGGTCGGCGTCGTATAGCCGGTAGCAATGGATCTGATTTTGTTTGGCCCACTTGGCCAGTTTCTTCAAATTCTTGCGCAAGCGGTTGGCGAACATTTCCGCTTGGCTGTCGACTTGCCCGGACTGGGCGCGGCGGCTGATGTGTTCAATGCGTTCCTGCTGCGATTTGGCTTTCGGTTCAAAAAAGGCTTTTTCCTCGATGGTGAAGCGCAATAACTTGCACTCCAGCGCACCATTGAACAGCGTAATCGGCTTGTGCGAGCGGATGCCCAAGCGGAAACCCAGCTCCGGGTTACCGATGATCATCGCCGCTTGCCAACCGGCGAAGCGTTGCTTTAACACCTCGCCGAACTGGCGGTAGAGCAAGGCGGCTTGTTCTTCATCGCCGAGCCGTTCGCCATACGGCGGGTTGCAGACGATCAGCCCTTTTGCCCAGCTTTCTGCTGCGGAGGCATCGGCGATATCGCGCTTTTCAATGTGGATTTTTCCCGCCAGCCCGGCGTTTTCGACATGCTGCAACGCGGCGGCGACGGTGCGGCGATCCTGGTCAAAACCGGCGATTACCGGCAACTTGCTCAAACCCATCTCGCGGCGCTGCTGCGCAGCGTTCCAGATGTCGCGCCACAGTGCGGGGTCGTGCTGTTTCCAGCCGAGAAAACCGAAATAATCGCGTTGTAACCCCGGTGCAATGTCCCCGGCGATCAGTGCGCCTTCCACCAGCAGCGTGCCGGAGCCGCACATCGGATCAATCAATGAGCCGCCTTGCGCGGCAATGTCCGACCAACCGGCGCGCAGCAAAATCGCCGCGGCCAGGTTTTCCTTGATCGGCGCGGCGATGCTGACTTCGCGGTAACCGCGTTTATGCGAACTCTCGCCGGATAAATCCAGACTCAACTGCGCGGTGTCGTTGTGCAGATAAACATTGACGCGGATGCTTGGGTACTCGGTGTCGACATTGGGGCGGCTGCCGAATTTGGCGCGCAGTTGATCGACGATAGCATCTTTTACTTTGAGCGCGCCGAAATGCGTGTTGTTGATCGCCGGATTATTCTTGCTGTTAAATGATACCGCCAAGCTGTCGTCGGTGTTCAGATGCCCGGACCAGTCGATGCGTTGCACGCCATCGTAGAGATCCTGCTGCGATTTCACTTCGAAACTGCCGAGCAGCAATAGCACGCGACTGGCGGTGCGCAGCCATAAACAGGCGCGGTACGCCATCGCCAGGTCGCCTTGGAATGCCACCCCGGCGAGTTTCTGCTGCACGTTTTGTCCGCCGAGCGCCTGGATTTCGTTGGCGAGTATGCCTTCCATCGCTTTGGGCGTGGTGGCGAAGAGTTGGTATTGCGTCATGGTTTACGGTCTGGGCTGAATAACCGCGTAGGATACTCGAATGTGCTGCCAGCGCGCTGGCTTTTTTGAACCGGGTGGTTCAGCCTGTTACGGTGACTTGCTCCCGGGCGTATTCCACCACTTGGCCGTTGCGGATCTTGCAGGTTTTGCGCAGCTCGACCTGACCATCCACCTTGACCTTACCCTTGGCGATCACGGCCTTGGCTTCGCCACCGCTCCCGCACAGGCCGGTGATCTTCAGCAGATCGTTCAATGCAATCGTGTCGTGCCCTTTAAGACTGAATTCACTCATGGCTGCCTTGTTTCAATTGGATATAGAGGGCCTCGACTTTCTCTCTGGCCCACGGCGTCTTGCGCAAAAATTTCAAACTGGATTTGATGCTGGGATCTTGCTTGAAGCAATTGATATCGATCCTTTTGGCCAGCCCCTCCCAGCCAACCTGCGCATGCAGCTCGGTCAGCAGCGCTTCCAGGGTAACGCCTTGCAAAGGGTTTTTGGTTTGAGGGTGCTGGTTGCTTTCAGGGGCGGGCATGGTGACAGGGTAAATTGTTAACTGGGCTGTATTATACGTGGTGCATCCGCCCGGGCCTAAAGCATTTGAACACTCGTTAGATATTTTTCATACCCAGCGTGCAACCTGCGGGTTAAGCAATTTAACAATTCATGCGCTTAGGGAGCATTTCTTTGCGAGGGATTTTTTTTAAAAGCGGGTACCAGTTTGTGCGGGTCGATAGCATCCCGCTGATTTTTGGCGGCGGATGCCCACCAAGTGAGCTGCGCGAAGGATCTGACAAAATAGTTCGTCCATCTTTCCGCGTCGACAGACGCGAGAAAGCTTCCATCCTCGGCGAGCACTTCATGTGCCTTCGGGACATGAATCATCGCTGAAACCGGCAAGCAACCCAGTTCCGACAGAAAAGACCGCATCCCCACCGCCGCCCTGACACCGCCCCATTGCCCCGCCGAATACGTGACAATCACGCTGGGTTTGTATGAAAACAGCGAACTGCCGAAGTGATTAAGCAAATGCGCCAAAGCTGGACTCAGCGAATGATTGTATTCCGGACTCACCATGACATAACCATCCGCGGCTGCGATCTTGTCCGCCAAGGCTTGGAGTTGAGCGGGCGCTTTGCCTCGCGCATAAGAAAAGTGCGGTTTGAATAAGATACCTAGATCAAAATCCAGCGGATCGATCAGTTCCACTGAAATGTCGCCTTGGTGAAGCTGTGCCACGCAAGCTGTTGCGACTCGCAGGCCAAGCCGGGGTGGGTTGGGTGGGGAGCTGTCGCGAACTGTGCCAAGGAAAACTAGGAATTTCATTAGTATTCTAAGTCCATATTATTATGAGAACATGGTGACGAGCTAAATGGCATAACTTATTGCATTTTTGCTTAAGAATCTTGTTAGCCTTTGAAGTCTGGGTTGGGTTTTATTATGAATTGCCATAGAGGTAACTTCCTCCCTTTGAAATCATTGGGTATCTCAATCGAAAACACGCTAGGTTCAAGTTTTGTATCCAAGGCAATGACACTTTTTTCATAAATGGTTTCTTCATTGTAAGCACTGCTTATCATTGAACTTAATTCACCAATCATTGAAAAGATTTGATCCTCGGGTGGGAAATCTGGTGAAAAGGTAAATCTTACTCCCTTAAAGGTTTTGCCATCAAAGAGTGCTTCATTGCCTTGCTCTCTCCAATTTCCAAATCGCATTAAGTAGAATGCAATAGATTTCTCTGTATCATCAGACAGTTCTCTGCCAGCGCAATATAGCTTCACATCACCAATGATAAAATTTACTTGCCCTACTTCATCAATTGATGCTGCTTTATTATCATCAGCAATCAACTCAATTACCAAGTTAGGTTCTGTCGCAATTGTGCGATCGCCAAGTAAAGACATTTCGTTCTTGGCCATAGCATTAACAAAGTCTGTCACATAACGCGTTTTCTGTTCCAAGAGAGAAGACTTTGACAAAAGAAACCATTTGTTTGATCGGGAATAATAAATTGCAAACATTAGGGGAATTGAATGAATATTTGCGTAGTTCTCGAGCTTTTCTAAGTATTTCTTATTGAATGGGTATGGAGATTTAATATTTGGGAAATGACAATTTTTAACCTCAATGAAAATTTGTTGCCCATTATTAAGTATTACTCTGTAATCTGGGGCTAATATATTTTGCTCCGATGAAAATGTTTCTCCACTATCTTCTTGCTTTATGAATTGACACTGACCTAAGGCGCCGGCAACATGTGCGAACAGTGATTCTACGCGTTTACCATAAATGAGAATCGGATTGTCTTGAGAGGATTTCAATGAGCTACTAATGTGTTTGATAAAGTGATCTACATCTTCTTGCACAGACAGTTTGTAATTGTGCTTAAGCCCCATTGCAGTGAAGAGATCTATCACTTCAAATTTTTCAGGGTCTCTTTTTACACGTTTCAAATAAGCCTCCAATCAAAGTCATACTTGCGAGTAATTCTTAAGCCTGTGTATATCTACTATGCTTAAGAATATGTAACAGCTAGGTAGTGATTAGTTTGAATACAGCTGCATAGTGATGTAGATCTGATCTAACCTGCTTATAACAAGAAAATCGTTGCCAACCCTAGAAAAATAAAGAATCCGCCACTATCCGTCACAGCCGTGATCATCACGCTGGAGCCGATGGCCGGGTCGCGGCCGAATTTGCGTAGGGTTAGCGGGATTAGCACGCCGAGAAGCGCGGCGAGTAGCAGGTTCAGCACCAGCGCCAAGGTCATGACCAGGCCGAGTTCGGCGTTCTGGTAGATGGCGAAGGTGAACAGGCCGACGATGGTTCCCCACAGCAGGCCGTTGACGATACTGACGCCGACTTCCTTGGTGATCAATTTCCAGGCGCTGCTGGTGTTGATTTGATCGAGCGCCAGCGCGCGCACGATCATGGTGATGGTTTGATTGCCTGAGTTGCCGCCGATGCCGGCGATGATCGGCATCAGCGCGGCCAGCGCGACCAGTTTTTCGATGGAATCTTCAAACAGGCCGATGACGCGGGAGGCGATGAACGCGGTGACCAGATTGACGGCCAGCCACACCCAGCGGTTTTGCACGCTTTTTAACACCGGCGCGAAAAGATCCTCTTCTTCGCTCAAACCGGCCAGATTCAGCGCTTCGTTCTCGGCTTTGTCGCGGATGAAATCGATGACGGTGTTGACGGTGACGCGGCCCAGCAGTTTGTCGTTTTCATCCACCACGGAAGCGGAAACCAGGTCGTAGCGCTCGAACGCATTGGCCGCTTGCTGAGCGACATCGTCCGGTTGCAGTTTGATGATTTCGTTGGTCATGACATCGGCAACCAAGGTGTCCGGATCGCTGACGAGCAGGCGGTTGATCAGCAACACGCCTTTCAATTGTTCATTCCGGTCGACCACGAAGAGCTGGTCGGTATGATCGGGCATTTCGTCCAGCATGCGCAGGTAGCGCAACACCACCTCCATGCGGACATCTTCGCGGATCGTGATGACATCGAAATCCATCAAGGCGCCGACGGAATCTTCCGGGTACGACATGGCGGCGCGTAGTTGTTCGCGTTCTTCCACGGGGAGCGAGCGGAAAACGTCGTCCATGACTTCCTGCGGCAAATCGGGCGCAAGGTCGGCGATTTCGTCGGCATCGAGATATTCCGTCGCCGCGACCAGTTCCTGATTGTGCATGTCGGTAATCAGCGAGGCACGGACGGCATCGGAGGTTTCCAGCAGCACTTCCCCGTCCCGGTCGGTTTTGACCATGCTCCAGATCAGCAACCGGTCTTCCAGCGGCAGCGCTTCGAGGATCAGCGCGATGTCGGCGGGATGGAGCTGATCCAGGAAAGCTTGCAGCTCGGACAGATTTTGTTTCTGCACCGTCGATTCAGCCAGCGATTCATCCGGCGCATCCTGCAGATTCACCAGACCTTCGACCAGCTTGTATTTGCGTAACAGAAACGTGACCTGCTGCAGCGGCGTCGGTGAATTGTCCTGATCGTTGTTGTTGTCCGTTTCTGTCATAACAGGTTTGCGCTAGTGAGGCAGCTTTCTCGTTGGGAATAAATTCAGCCTGCTTATACGCTGAATAGTTTGCAATTTGATGACCGGGAAGTATAACCGTCCGTGCTATGTCAGCACCAACAAAATATTGGACGGCTAACCGGGGTCGTTCCACTTTTTTGTATTTTTACTATGCGGCGCTGACCGTTCTTGTCGCCAGCTGACAAGAAACGTCACCTACTCTTTGCTTGATTCCTGCGTGCCCATGATAAGAATACATTTAATGTATTTGTTAATTGTATTTTCATTAATTGTCGACCGGCAAATTCTTGATTGGCACAGTTCCTGCTTATAGATGGTTCGTAGTATGAAAAAGGCAAACCCTGCGAAAGCAGGGGACGCAAAGTCACTGATCTAACGGGCCAATGCCCCAGGATGGCAGGACTGCCAGATAGCTCTTGTCTTGATCACCGCAATGATTCGACAAGTATCGAACGAAGTAATGTTGATACAAGCATATCCACGCAGTTCCGTCCTTTTAACGTTAAGGAGGAACCCTAATATGAATTTCAATCATCAGAAACGACAAACTGCCAATCCGCTGGCAACGGATGACGCAACAGAGTTAATGAGAAACGCCGGAACAAGTTACATGACCAAGCTGAGTGCTGGTGTAGTGCTCATGATGCTGGTATTGGCGGCTGCTCCCGTCACCCATGCGGCCGGTCTGCTGTTTAAATCTAACTTTGGCGCGGGTATATCGCTTGGAGCACCCTATGGCTTTGCTACTAAAGGGGCTTATCAGGATATTATAGGTACAGATAAAGAAACTGGTTATAGCTGGCCGGTCTCTGCTCTAGGTGCAAATTTCTCGGGTGTGCAACTGATTACTGTCGATCCTATTACTTCTACGACGATCGGAGATTACATCAGTGGTGAAATCAGATCAGTAGCTGGGCCAAAAGGGGAAGCGGTTAATGAGCTTTTTCAACAAGTGAAAATAACCGGCGAGTTGGGACGAGCTGGTTCACAGGCGCCACTGCTGATTAGAAGACCATGGACGATAGGTGATGTGAATGATTTGTACATTACTTACTGGTTTAAGTATCAGGCTAATTTGGAAACGCAGCTGGATAATACGGTTTCGTCCGCGAATTGGCGGTCACAATTCACACTCAAAACTGGGGGATACAATAACACTGGAGAAGGTGATTATCGAATGAGTGTGACTGTGATGAAAGGAACTGATGACAAACTCTATTGGTTAACAAAGGGTGATAATTTGGGTGGCGTATTCCCCACCAGGGTCGACTACTGGAGTGAAGAAAATCATGTTGTGCCAGTGCCGATAGATAAATGGTTTAAATTTGAAGTTTACTGGCACCGGTCAAGTGGCACTGATGGACGCTTCTGGGCAGCGGTCGATGGCGAAGTGATAGCGGATTACCACGGGCCAAATATGGGTGATTACAATCTTCCTATAACCCGGATTTTTGTGAGCAATCCGTATAGTGGCGGTCATGTGTCAGTGGATAATCACATCACCGGATTGGAGATATGGAATGACTTCCCTTGTGGCGATGGAGTGTCTTGCTTCAGCGCGGATTCTGTTGCTCCGACTGTGCCCTCTTCACTTCTGGCGGCATTAAAATCGACTACAACCACGACGAAGGTAAAAGGTAAGACAAGAACTATTTCCTCTGCATCGGTTTCGCTATCCTGGAATGCATCCTCCGATAATATCGCTGTTGCGGGGTATTACATCTACAGGAATGGAACAAAAATTGCAGTTAGTACTTCAACGAGTTATTCAGATTCACTTGGAAATGCTACTGGGTCTATTTATAGTTACACAGTGAAGGCTTTCGATGCGATGGGTAATATATCGACAGCCAGCAATGTAGCTTCGATTGTTTATTAGAGATTTTGCATGGTGATTACGTTTGCCGATCAGGTGCGTAATCACCGTATTTCTTGGATTATTAGGTCTGCATGCTTGGTGAACTGAATCAAATTAATAATTTCAACTGTGCAATGACGGGTTTTGTCTGAGGCCTGATCCCGCGCCATATAAAGAAAGACTCGGCCGCTTGTTCAACCAACATACCAATTCCATCGGTTATCTGTTGCGCGCCATGTTGCAGGGCGAATTTGAGAAAAGGAGTTGGTTCATGCTGATACATCATGTCGTAGGCGAAAGTCGCCTTTGCAAATACATTAGCGGGTAATTCAGGCAGTGCATTGTGCAGGCTGGCGGAAGTAGCATTGATGATGATGTCAAAATGCTCATCGGCGAAAAACATAAAATCGCCTGCGGCAATGTTGCCATAAGTGTTGAACTGTTTCCGTAGCGCTGCTGCTTTTTCAGGGGTACGGTTAGCGATTGCCAGCAGCGAGGGCATATGCTGCAGCAACGGTAGGATGACGCCCTGTGCGGCACCACCCGCGCCCAGGAGCAGTATGCGTTTTCTCGCGATGGGAATTCCCAGATTGGATTCGATGTCGCGCACTAGCCCGATGCCATCGGTGTTGTCACCGAGAATTTCGCCGTTTTCAAATTTAAGTGTATTGACGGCCTGTGCGATGCTTGCTCGTTCGGTTAAACGGGTCGCCAGTTGATAGGCTTCCAGCTTAAATGGCACGGTGACATTCAATCCCTTTCCGCCTCGTTGGTGGAAGTCTTGCACGGTTGCCTGAAAACCATCCAGCGGTGCTAGCAAGGCCACATACTGCATGGCCTGGTTCGTTTGTTGTGCAAAGGCGGTATGGATCAACGGTGACTTGCTATGTGAGACAGGGTTGCCGATTACGGCATAAGAATCAAGCATGGCTGGTATCTCTGATTAAATTTCCTAAGACTCAACAATTATTGACTCAGTAACATATCGGAAGCTGCGAATACCCAGGTACGGGTGATGTGCAAAATATCCGTGTCCTGGCTTATATCCGGTGGAAAGGGCGCGAATCCATTTTGCCCGGCGAGTTTAACGATATTGACAGCCGCTTCGTCGAGGATTTTTTCTCCGGATGAGCGATTGATTTCAATCGATTCCAGACTGCCATCGGCGCGGATACCGACGGTCAGTTGCAGGTTGCCATAGAGCTTTTCTTTTCTGGCGGCTTCCGGGTAATTCAAATTACCGATACGTTCGACTTTAATACGCCAGTCCTCAACGTAGCGGGCGAATCGGTACTCTTTGGTACGCGCGCCGACAAATTTGCGTTTGGGGCGTTTCTGATAACTGTCATGGTCTTGATCGATCTGTGCTCTCAGGCGGGCGATATCCAGGCTGCGCAACAGTAAGTCGGTCGAGTCGATTGCGACCGATTTGCTTTCCGATTCGTTCTTGTGTTCCTTGGGCAGCTCGATCTGGGGCGTTTCGCTGGCAGCGGCCATCAGCTTCTTGGCTTCTTGCTCCAGTTGTTTAACTTTTTGCTGCGCAATACTCTCAGCGATAACCGGTTTGTTTCTTGGTAGTACCGGGAACGGCGTTTTTGCCCGGCGATCCTCTTCCGTGTTGCCTCCGCCATCCAGATTATCTTGCGCCAGTAATTGGGATTCTTTCGGTTTTGTCTGTGTCTTGTTGTTAACCAGCACGACTTCCAAGGATGAGGCAATCTTGTCGGATTTCAGTTGCGGAAACTGAAAAGTCACACCGAAGAATACAAGGGCATGTAACAACAGAGAAGCCATCATCGCGGCAACTAGACGATGGCTCTGTAAGTACTGATAACCAGCCAGCGCTAAAGGTGAAGTTGCGAGAGTTTGAGTGATCACAGCCTAAGGGTTAAACCTTGAGTTAAGTCTATACGCTACAGATGATTGCATTATTTTAGGCAACAACAATGGGCTTGTCACATGATTCATGCAGATTTATGGAAGATAGGTCTTTATGCATCCAGTTTTTGCAAAAATTCCGCATGCAAGGTGCGTTCCAACAAGTCGATCCCAGATAATTTAAGTTTGACATAAGCACCCGGCGCCATCTCAGGCAACGAAGGAACTCGCGCGACGAAGGGGATATGATCGAGTTTTACTAAATTTTCCTTGATAACCTGAGCGTTCACGGTTTGAATCTTTTCCTGCAATAACCAGCGCAGGCACCAGTAACGTTCCATGGCACGCTGGAATTCGCCATAAATCCCGTAGGCTGTTTCAAAGTCGCGCATGGCGATTAAAAGGCTGTTGCTGTCCTTGTGGTAGGGTGGTGCTTCATTGCGTAGCATGGCGATGAGTTGCCTTTGATTGATCAGATCGACATACCGCCGCATCGGAGAACTGCTCCAGGCGTATTGGGAAACGCCCAATCCTTGGTGAGGTGCGGGAGAGATGCCCATTTTCACTTTGCCATTGGTTTGGCTGCGAAAAATACCGATGATACCGGCATCGGTGAGTTGTTTGCCCCACTCCGTATTCACATAAATCATCAATTCGGATACGACCTTATCGATCGGCGAACCGCGTCTGCGCTCGCTGATCGTGACATGATCGCCATTGATTTCAAAGCTGTAATCGACTTTATCGCTATTACTGTCATTGGTTTTGCCACGCTGAATTTCCATTTTGCAAGCAAATTTCCATAAGAGACTCAATTCTTTGCTGAAGGTATGCGTGAAATCGCCTTTGTTTAAAGCGGTTTCGTTGAAATGCTGCTCCAGCGCATTGTTGCGCAGGTTTGCGACAATGTTGATTTTTTCAAGCCGGCTTTCAGTAGCCGTGACGGTGAAATCATCCGATACATCCAGATACAAGGACAGGACCGGGCACAATTTGCTTTCAGCCAACGTAAAGTGATTGATCACCGCATCTGGCAGCATGGTGATTTTTTTTCCGGGCAAGTACACCGTGGAAAGTCTGGATGAAGCGGTTTTGTCGAGTGTTGATTCAGGGATAATTCCCAATGCCGGTGCTGCAATATGAATGCCGATGCGGAAACTTCCCAAAGGCAATGGGGTTACGGAAAATGCGTCGTCAATTTCTGTCGTTGAGGCATCATCAATACTGAATGCCGCAACATTGGCTACCGCTAAATCAAGCGGAACATCATCAACCGACTGTGATTCCAGTTCACCGAAACCAATGCCTTCAGGAAAATATTCCCAGATGAATTGATTGAAATGGTAATCGTGAGAAGACGGAATAGCGCCGCATTTTTCCAGTAATCTTACGGCAGTGAGTTTTTTATCCGTACAGACGGCCTCGAGGGCTTTCCATTCCAGCGAGTTCTTATCCGGTTTATAGAGTAAACCGGAGATGCACGATTGGAATTCCTCGGGCAGGATGAATTGATTTAGCTGTTCAACATAGCGTGCTTGTTGCGCAGCTTGCAGGCGCTTTTTTTCCTGACCGGCGAGCGCGGCCTTCAGTGCATCCGGCGGCGCGGCTTTGTAGCGGCCGTGTCCTTTTTTATAGAAATACATCGGCGCATTTTGCAGCAGCAGCAAGGTCGCGGCCGATTCAACCGGGCTCGGGGAATGGCCAAAGTAATCTGCAGCCAGCGTATCGCTGGTAAATTCGGTTTCTTGCGCGCAGCATTCCCAAAGAAAATCAGGATCCAATTCATCGGTTATTTTTTGTACATGCCCCATGAATTCGGTTAAAGGCGGTTTATCGAACCTGAACAACACGGACGAGGCCTTGATTTTCGATCGTTTGCCATGCACAGCCTCTATTTGCAGCGACGTTGTATTGTCAGCCAGAATAGTGCCTATCTTAAAGGTTCCAGCTTCTTCATAAAAAACATTCATGAGATTGTTTTTGCAGGGTCGATTGAATAATCGGGGTTCAGTTATTGTGTCGGGAGGAAATGCATTATCATCATAAAATTAAAGGCTTAAACAATACTATAAGACTTTTTTTGTGATGTGAAAAACTGCTCAGCGGTTTGCATTATATACGAGACATCGGTTGAATAAAAAAACAGTAGACCATGATTGCCGGGAATGGTGCCGGTATTTCTCAGGATACTGATTGATGTCCGGGATGTTACTGATGCTTGATCAAGCAATTCTCTGGCGCCGGTATGAGGAAGATCGGAGCTGAATTAAAAAGCTTCCGGTAAGGTGTGGCGCGCGTGCTGTCAATGAACTGCATATTGTTGAAGTGAAAAAGAGATTTAATCGTTCTGGTGCTTTTTAACGAACGACTGAATGGTGTTTTTCAATTCGGAATCCGGCAGTGTTGCGGCTAATTGATTTAAGCATGTTTTTCCGCTTGAACTTAATTTTAATTTTTTCTTGTTGTATCCATGTCTTGCTGATGGTTTTGCGTTTTTGGCAGCGTAATCCGCTTGCACCAAAATTTGAATTGCAGTAACTTGCCACTCTAATTTCTGCAGCTTAAGCAACAATGATGGAGAGATTTGCTTTAGTTTTGCGGCGATTGCGCCATTCTCGGCCACTATAGTCAGTCTGCCGTCCGTGATCCGGCCAAGGTTACAATGCTGTGCCAATTGGGTTGGGATCAGCTTGGAAAATGTGGATTGATCTTCATGCAGTTTTTGAGCCGCTGTGAACAGGCTCGCGTATTCAGGTGTTTTGCCAAGCAGGTTAAAGTAAGCGTTAACTTTATGAGAGGCCATGGGTATTTAATCGATATCCAGTGAAAACAAAGTATGAATATTATTTTTATTTCAAATAATTCGGAACGAGCGCGTAAGCTGGCGTTAACCAAAGTCCATATTGTATTATTAATGAGCGCTTTATTACTGGTCATTGTGACGGTGGCGCTGAGCTTGAATTTTGTTTCATTGCGCTACGCCGATCGGATCGATGCGCCTCTTCTGAGAGCCGTATTGGTTAATCCGCAAGAAGAACGGCATCAGAAGATTCAAACGCATCTGCAAGATAATTTAAATATCATGGCGAGTAAATTAGGCCAAATGCAGGCGCAGTTACTCCGCTTGGATGCTTTGGGTGAGCGTCTGGCGGAATCTTCAGGAATCAAATCGGGGGATTTCTCATTTAATCAAATGCCGGGACAGGGCGGTGCGCGGAATGATCTGTCCGCTGAAGCGCTGTCATTTTCTGAGTTCAGCCTCAAGTTGCAGGAATTATCCAATATGCTGGATGAAAGAACGGATAAGCTGGGGGCATTAGATTCCTTGTTGCGGCATGACCGGATCACAAAGTTTGTGTTGCCCTCCGAGATGCCGGTTGAGACCGATTGGTTTTCTTCCGGTTACGGATACCGGATCGATCCGTTTACTGGAAAGCGAGCGTTTCATGAAGGTGTGGATTTTACTGCGGAAGTGGGCGCACCCATCAAAGCCGCTGCGGGCGGTGTGGTGATCTATTCTGATAGGCATCCTGAGTATGGTAATATGGTTGAAATTGATCATGGTGATGATTTGGTTACGCGGTATGCACATGCATCGAAGCGTCTGGTGAATCTCGGAGAGGTTGTATTGCAGGGGCAGAAAATAGCTGAAGTTGGCAATACCGGCCGTTCCACGGGGCCGCATTTGCATTTTGAAATCCGGCATAAAGACAAACCGCAGAATCCAGCCAAATTTTTGAAAAAGCCGGGTTAAATGGGAGCACTGATTTCTTCAGGATTTTTGCAGGGTGAGAAATATGCTCACCCTTTGTTTTTTTAGACAATGTATTCATACGGAATATTTAGAGACTTATGCTAGGCAATCTACTTAAGAAAATTTTTGGCAGCCGCAATGACCGGATGATCAAACAGTATACCCAGGCTGTGCGATCTATCAATGAACTGGAACCGGCTATTGCAGAGTTGCCGGATACCGACTTACGTGGCAAGACGGATGAATTCAAGCAGCGTATTCAAAATGGCGAAACACTGGATGCATTGCTGCCCGAAGCATTTGCTGTGGTTCGTGAGACTGGCAAGCGGGTTCTCGGGATGCGTCATTTTGATGCGCAGCTTATCGGCGGCATGGTTTTGCACGGCGGTAAAATTGCCGAGATGCGTACCGGCGAGGGAAAAACGCTCATGGCAACATTGCCGGCCTACTTGAATGCATTGTCGGGCAAGGGCGTGCACGTTGTCACCGTGAATGATTACCTGGCAAAGCGCGATGCTGAGTGGATGGGTAAGATCTACCGGTTTCTTGGAATGAGTGTCGGAGTTATTTATGCGCAGATGCCGCATGACGAAAAACAAGCTGCTTATGCGGCTGATATCACTTACGGCACCAATAACGAGTATGGCTTTGATTATTTGCGCGACAATATGGTAGCGCATGCGAATGAACGTGCGCAGCGCGTGCTTAATTTCGCAATCGTGGACGAAGTGGATTCGATTTTAATTGATGAGGCGCGCACGCCGCTCATCATTTCGGGCCAGGCGGAAGGTGATACCGAGATCTATGTGCGCATTAACGCACTGGTGCCAAAACTTATCCGGCAGGAAACGGAGGAAAGTCAAGGTGACTATAGTGTGGATGAAAAGTCTCATCAGGTCACGCTGAGCGAAGCCGGTTTTGAACATGCGGAGAAGTTGCTGGAATCGGCTGGACTGCTCAAAACAGGATCTAGCCTTTATGATCCGGCCAATATCAATTTAGTGCATCACCTTATTGCAGGTCTGCGCGCTCATAATTTGTATTTGCTTGATCAGCACTATGTCGTGCAAAACGATGAAGTAGTGATCGTGGATGAATTCACCGGGCGCTTGATGTCCGGCCGCCGTTGGTCCGATGGTTTGCATCAAGCGGTGGAGGCGAAAGAAGGTGTCGCTATTCAGAAAGAAAATCAGACACTTGCTTCCATTACTTTCCAAAATTACTTCCGTATGTACCAAAAATTGTCGGGTATGACCGGTACTGCCGATACGGAAGCAGCTGAATTTCAACAGATTTATGGATTGGAAACCATCATTATTCCAACACATAGACCGATGATTCGGGAGGATCGTATGGATCAGATATTCCGTACGATGAAAGAGAAAAATGAAGCGATTGTTCGTGAAATCAGAGAATGTTATGAAAGTGGCCAGCCGGTATTGGTTGGTACGACTTCTATTGAAAATAACGAGTTATTGTCCAGGTTGCTGGATCGCGACAAACTTCCGCATCAAGTTTTGAATGCTAAACAGCATGCCAGCGAAGCGAGTATTGTCGCACAAGCAGGCCGGCCTAAAATGATTACGATAGCGACTAATATGGCGGGTCGCGGAACGGACATTGTGCTGGGCGGGAACCCGGAACCTGAGATAGAACAGATACGACATGATGAAAAATTAAGTGATGAAGTAAAAAAGAAACGCATTCAAGAAGTGCAAGAAAAATGGAAATTGACGCATGAGGAAGTGCTGAAGAAAGGCGGTTTGCATATCATCGGTACAGAGCGGCACGAATCCCGGCGGGTGGATAATCAATTGCGCGGACGTTCCGGCAGGCAGGGAGATCCGGGTTCCAGCCGTTTTTTCCTCTCGCTTGAAGATCCTTTGTTACGTATTTTTGCCTCGGATCGTGTAGCCAGTATCATGACGCGCCTTAAGATGCCGGAAGGTGAAGCTATTGAGCATCCGTGGGTTACCCGTGCCATTGAGAACGCGCAGCGCAAGGTGGAAGCAAGAAACTTCGATATGCGTAAGCAGTTGCTGGAATACGATGATGTTGCGAATGATCAGCGGCAGGTCATTTATCAGCAGCGCAATGAGTTGTTGGAAGCGGAGCAGGATATCTCGGAAACGATAACCGCGATACGTGAGAATGTTTTGGGAGACTTGTTCAATCTGTATATTCCTCCGCAAAGTGTTGAAGAGCAGTGGGATGTGGCAGGGCTGGAGAAGGCATTGGCAGCGGAGTATCAATTGCATTTCCCGGTGCGCGAGTGGCTTGAAGAAGAATCCGGCCTGCATGAAGAGAATTTACTCCAACGCATTATTGATCTGGCGAGCGACCATTATCAGATTAAGGTTGCACAAGTCGGCGCGGATATCATGCATCACTACGAGCGTGTGGTGATGTTGCAAATCCTCGATTCACATTGGCGGGAGCATTTGGCGGGATTGGATCATTTGCGCCAAGGCATTCACCTGCGCGGCTATGCGCAGAAAAACCCCAAACAGGAATATAAGCGCGAGGCGTTTGAACTTTTTACGATTATGCTCGAAGAAGTCAAGCGAGAAGTTACCAAAATACTGTTGACGGTACAAATCAAGAATGAGCAGCAGGTAGAAGCTGTGACAGACACTTTGCGGTCACCGGAAAATATACAACTTCATCATGAAGCTTATGAAGAAGCATCAGCGGAAGACAGTGGATATATAAAAACTGAGGATGATAAAACCCCGCCCTTTGTGCGTCAGAATGAGAAAGTAGGCCGCAATCAACCCTGCCCTTGCGGTTCAGGTAAGAAATATAAGCAATGTCATGGAAAAATAAAATAGATCATAAAGAACAATATCTTGCTGTGGTTGAGCTAAGTGATCTTATGGTAAATAGAAATACTTCCAGGATTGCTATAATCCTTAAAACGATTGTGGTATACTGCGCGCTTTTGTAGTTTGGGTAACGTAATTTAACAAATAAATCTAATAGGGATTGGAAGAAGTTTTTTCCTTTGTTGTATATAACTTACGATATTATTACTGATGGAATGATTGAACATGGCGGATAGTTTCAGCATTAATGAAGAGATGAGCGGCAGGAGAAAGTTCCTTGTGGCTGCAACCTCGGTAGCAGGTGGAATTGCTGGCGCTGCGATTGCAACGCCTTTTTTATTGAGCATGATGCCTAGCGAACGGGCGAAAGCAGCTGGAGCCCCTGTAGAAGTTGACATATCCAAGCTTGAACCTGGAATGCTGTTAATGGTTGAATGGCGCGGAAAAGTCGTTTGGATTTTAAATCGTACGCCAGATATGTTGGAAAGTCTGGTTAAAGTTGAAGGTCAGCTTGCTGACCCGAATTCGGATAAGAAACAGCAACCGGATTATGCAAAAAATCGTACACGTTCAATAAAACCTGAGATCTTGGTTGCTGAGGGTGTTTGTACGCACTTAGGTTGCTCGCCTGTATTCAGGAAGGATGTGGCGCCTGCAGATCTGGGTCCCGATTGGTTGGGTGGTTTTTTCTGTCCATGTCACGGTTCAAAATTTGATTTGGCAGGGCGCGTGTATAAAAGTGTGCCGGCTCCAACTAATATGGTTGTTCCTCCTCATGTATATTTGAGCGATAGTCGGCTTTTGATTGGATCTGAAAGCGAGGGATCTGCGTAAATGAGTAATATATTTAATTCAATGCTTGCCTGGGTCGATAAACGTTTTCCGTTGTCGTCAAACTGGAAAGCACACTTGTCCGAATATTATGCACCGAAGAATTTTAATTTCTGGTACTTCTTTGGTTCATTAGCTTTATTGGTTCTTGTCAATCAGTTGCTGACGGGAATTTTTCTTACCATGAATTACAAACCGGATGCCAGTCAAGCTTTTGCATCGGTTGAATATATCATGCGTGATGTGGATTATGGCTGGTTAATCCGTTACATGCATTCGACGGGCGCATCGATGTTTTTCGTCGTGGTCTACCTTCATATGTTTCGTGGAATGATGTATGGATCATACCGTAAGCCGAGAGAGCTGCTCTGGTTGATCGGGATGGTTATATTTTTTGTGCTGATGAGCTTGGCCTTCACCGGATATATTCTTCCATGGGGGCAAATGTCTTATTGGGGAGCGCAAGTAATTGTTAGTATGTTTGGAGCAATTCCGAGTATCGGGGAAACATTGCAACAATGGCTGTTGGGAGATTTTACACTCTCCGATGCTGCCCTGAACCGCTTCTTTGCCTATCATGTTGTGACATTACCCTTAGTATTGCTGGTTTTGGTTTTTGTGCATATTTTAGCGTTACATGAGACGGGATCTAATAATCCTGATGGCATAGAGATTAAAGAGAACAAAAATCCTGAAACGGGTATTCCCGTGGATGGTATTCCATTCCATCCTTATTATTCTGTCAAGGATATCGTTGGTGTCGTAGTATTTCTGATTGTATTTTGCGGGATTATCTTCTTTGCTCCGGAAATGGGCGGGTACTTCCTGGAATATAACAATTTTATCCCAGCAAATACTTTGCAAACACCGGATCATATTGCACCGGTCTGGTACTTCACTCCTTACTACTCGATGTTACGGGCTGTAACAGTCAACTTTCTGGGTATTGATGCTAAGCTTTGGGGTGTTATTTTGATGGCAGGCTCTGTAGTGGTTTTCTGTTTCTTGCCATGGCTGGATAGAAGTCCGGTCAAATCGATACGTTATAAAGGCCCTTATTTCAAAATAGCATTGACACTTTTTGTGATTAGCTTTTTTGTACTGGGCTGGCTGGGAACAAAATCTCCAACACCTTTATACACGTTGCTGGCACAAATCTTTACAGTCATTTATTTTGCATTCTTTGTTTTGATGCCATGGTATAGCAAGATAGATAAAACAAAGCCTGAACCAAAAAGACTAAAAGAGTAGAAAAATGAAGAAAATAACGATTGCTTTATTAATCTTATGCATGGCTCCGTTTGGCGTTCTTGCTGGTGAATCCGGTATGCCATTGGATAGAGCTCCGATTGATACAACTGACAATGCTTCCTTGCAACGTGGAGCGGAAAGCTTTGTGAACTACTGTTTGACCTGTCATGGCGCGAGTTATATGCGTTATAACCGGCATCGGGATATTGGTTATACAAACGAAGAAATTCTTAGTAAGCTGGTTTTCACAGGTCAGAAAGTTGGCGATCTGATGCAATCAGCTATGCGGAAAAAAGAAGGTGAAGAGTGGTTTGGTGTAGTACCGCCAGATTTGTCGGTCATAGCTCGTGCACGCGGTGCCGATTGGTTGTACACGTACCTGCGTGCATTCTATCGTGATGATGCGACTCATACAGGCTGGAACAATCTGGTTTTTGATCGTGTTGCGATGCCACACGTTTTGTATCAGCTGCAAGGTGAGCAAAGACTGGTGGTTAAAACGTCAGATAAAGGCGAGCAAAAAAGCCTGACACTCGAAAAAGCGGGACAATTGAGTGCAACCGAATATGATAAATTCGTTGGTGATTTAGTTAATTATTTGGTTTATCTGGGCGAACCGCATGCTAATGCGAGAAAACAATTAGGGATTGAAGTGATGATCTTTTTGTTAGGCATGCTAGTTTTATCGTATGCGCTCAAAAAAGAATATTGGAAAGATATTCATTAATATCAAATTTGCTGGATATACAGGTAACTTAGTCAAAGATTAGAAGTTATGATGACGCTATATTCAACAATTACTTGTCCATACAGTCATCGCTGCAGAATTGTGTTGCACGAGAAAGATATGGATTTTCAAGTAATAGATGTTGATCCAAATAATAAATCAGAAGATATAGCGGTGATGAGTCCCTATGGCAAAGCTCCGGTACTTGTGGAACGCGATCTAGTGTTGTATGAGTCAAATATCATTAATGAATATATTGACGATCGCTTTCCACATCCGCAGCTAATGCCTGCAGATCCAGTAATGCGTGCACGAGCACGGTTGTTGCTGTTTCGTTTTGAGCAGGAATTATTTTGTCATATCGATGCATTTGATGGCACAGATCAGAAGGTCATTGACAAAGCTCGGACAGTTATTGCTGATAATCTTGCGATGATATCGCCAATTTTTGATAAGCAAAAATTCATGCTAGGGGATGAATTTTCAATGCTTGATGTCGCCATTGCACCATTGCTTTGGCGTCTGGAGCATTATGGAATTCGTCTTCCTAAGCAAGCAGCACCATTATTGAAATATTCAGAAAGATTGTTCAGTCGTCCATTATTCATAGATGCATTATCGGCATCAGAGAAAGTAATGCGGAAATGAGTGATAATTCAACGAAACCATATTTGATTCGTTCCATATATGAATGGTGCAATGATAGTGGCTTTACCCCTTTTGTATCGGTAAAAGCTTATCCAGAGCTGGATGTTCCTATGCAATACATAAAAAATGGCGAAATAGTTTTTAATATTAGTGCAAATGCAGTTCATGCACTGATCATAAATAATGAATCAATTAGTTTTGATGCTCGGTTTAATGGGATAGCAAGAAAGCTTAATATTCCAATCGATGCAGTTAAAGGAATTTTTGCAAAGGAAGTCAATCAAGGCATAGCATTCCCATCGGAAGACGAAGAGATTAAAAATGAAATTGCCATTGAAAAATCAAGTGATTCAGTTCAAGATTCACTGGTTGCGCAACCCAAAACTTCTGGTAAACCAAAACTTCGCATCATCAAGTAAGTTTCTTTAAATTTAATTTGTACTTGTCAATTTGCCGGCATAGCTCAGATGGTAGAGCAGCTGATTTGTAATCAGAAGGTCCCGAGTTCGATTCTTGGTGTCGGCACCATAAAATCAATGAGTTAGATTGATTTTGTGATCTTCTAATTTTTCACTTGTGTCAAAATTGTGTCATTCAGAATTTCATCTACAACCATTGCATGTTTTCTGAATTGTTCGGGCGCCAAATGAGCATAACGTTTCACCATCTCAGTTGACTCCCAAGCTCCCATTTCTTGAATTACATTTAACGGTACACCTTTTTGAGTTAACCAGCTGGCCCAAGTATGGCGCAAATCATGCCAACGAAAGTCTTCTATGCCTGCTCTTCTTAATGCCTTTCGCCATGCCCTGGTATTGACCTGAATAATTGGTTTTCCTTGGTAAGTAAACACTCTTAACGAATGTTTGCCAACCTGCTTTCTCAGAACTCCCATAGCCGTTGCATTCAGTGAAATATGAATGCTTTTTCGTGCTTTGGCTTGATCTGCATGAATCCATGCAACATTTCTCTGCAAATCAACCTGCGACCATTCCAAATCAGTAACATTGCGTTTGCGCAATCCTGTTGAAAGTGAAAACTTTACCAAATCAACCAAATGCTCAGGTAATTCATTTAGTAATATTTGTACTTGCTCAGGAGCTATCCAACGAATCCGCCGTTTGGGTTCCTTATATAGCCGGATAAAGGGTGCTTTCTCAATCCATTCCCAATCTAAAGCGGCTCTTCGTAGAATGGCTCGAATTGTAGCCAAATAACGATTAGCTGTTGAAGGTGAAGTTTCTTTGCATTTTATCTCGCCCACTTCAGCAATTACTTCCCGAGTTAATTCAGAAAGTAATTGGCCCCTAAAAAACTGTTGAAACCATGCAACCTGCTTCATGTCCTGCTTATGTGAAGCCTTATGTTGCGTCTCCATCAGCCATTTATAAGCCGCTTCATCCCAAGTGCGCTTTGGCTTATCCCCCAGTCTTGCAACCCGCCAGGATTCCGCTTTCAGCTTATCGTGGAATTCTTGCGCCTGGGTTTTATCTTCAGTTGCAGCAGAGCATCTAACTCGCTCGCCGCTTGGTGTGGTGAAACTAATCCACCACGTCTTACCACGTTTACAGAGTGACATAATTGTTTCTCCTCATGTCCCACTTGCAACGCTTGCCGAGTGCAAGCATATAACGAGCGAATGTGATCAGCAAGATCATCTTCAATAAATGCCCACCGTTTCCCTAATTTTGCCCCCGGAATAATTCCTGCTTTAGCGCGACGGCGCACTTCTTCAGGGTGCAACTTCAAGAATTGGGCAGCTTCATTTAAATTTAATGTTCTCATGCGCCATCTCATTGCATTGTTAAAAAAGATTGGCTATAGCAAAATCAAAAATATGATTAAAACCGAAATTAAGAGTAAGGTTGATGCCAGTAAATTAATAATGGCCGCCTGCCTGGAAATTCTGGTCAGCTCATAAATCTCCTGACCCTCTCTACTTTTTATTTTTTCATTAATCAGCTGAATACAGCTTTCCAGAAATTGGTCTCGTGTTAATCGTGCATTACCCATGGATGCACTGATAATGGCATTGGATTTTTTGGTAGAATACTCACACCATCGATTAAAGTTTTCTTCTAATATCGCCTGGTAATTGCTTAGCAGTTCAGCATGAGCTTTTTCATTTTGTTCCAGCAATACTTCATTCAAGGTGTGCATCATCAACACCGGATCATCCTGTGACAGAACAATGCCGTGTTCTGACGCTATTCTTTCAATGATCGCATCTAATTTGTCGGCATTCATGTTAAAACCGCAGCCACATTTTCAATGTTGGTGAAGAGCTGCCTGCGGATAATCGTTAATCGTTGACGTACCATCATCGGCAAAGCACTATTCTTCAGCGCTTCATCGAAGGTAAATTTTGATTGCAGGATTTCGCTCAAATCTTTGCCGAAAGTCTCAGGCTTGTAATGTGGAATTCGGATGATGGCGGATACTCGCCCTTTGTTATCCATATACGCTTTCATTTCCTCAAACTGCTTGCCATTCATGGTGATTTCTCCCCAGTAAGGATTTAACCAGACAACAAACAGTGCTTCTTTCGGAAACTGTTTAATCAGATGTACAAAACCATTCAATGTATCCAATAGAGCCTGGCTGCCGGTGATGACGGTATGCACAACCAACTCATGCCCCATATCTAAAAGCAAGGCGGGTATCTGATTGCTGATGAGATAATGCGACATCGGCACAAAGGTGCTGGCACCATTGTCAATAATGACGTCATTTTCAGCATTGGCGATAAGTTCAATTAAATCATCAAACTTTCTCGGATCAATCTCATCATTGTTCATCACATTAATCTGCTTAACATTGAGTTTTTTAAATCCATAAAAAGTGGCATTAACCGGATCTGTATCAATGCATATTGGATTGCCGCCTTTAGCAAACTTATGTTGTGCTAGCGTGGATGATATGAACGACTTGCCTACTCCGCCCTTCCCTTGCAGAATCATATGTATTTTAGCCATCAGATCAACTCCTCTTTTTCAGTTGCAGAATTAAAACGAAATCCTTCATGACCATTCCCGGCTGAATTTCCTTGATCAATGCGTAGATGTTGCTTTCTGTCCTCACCAATATGTCGATTGACCAAAGTCCTGAACCATTGATAAGAACATTTGATTTTTTCTTCCTGGTGCAAAATGTTCCAGATCTGTCGAATCGTCCAGCCATCCTTGAGTGCTTGCTCAATATCAGGTTTCAATGCGATGAACGCTGGTAAAAATTGCTTACCGGTACTTTTGTTTTTATCCGCATAAAGTGCGATTCGATCTGATAAGGATTTATTCATCACACAATTTCCAAAAAAATAGTTATCTTGGCGTCCAAACAGCTTTTTGTTTTTTTGCTTTCCTTTCTGTTTATTTTTGTTGCTTTCAGTATCAATTAATTGCTTATCCTTTTTTTTGCTTCCAAGTGACTGTTATTTAGTTGAATAAAGCTTTTTTCAAGTATTTTAATACTGTTTGTAATTATGATATAACGAAAATAAACTATTTGCAAACATCGATTATAGTGTTAGTATATTTCTTGAATCTCACACAGCCGGGCAAGATATGTGGAGATGGCCATCTCCACCCCAACTTATTCGCACTCTGTGCTCAACGTTGATCTTGCTCTTCGAGGAAAACTGAAATGATTGACAAAAAGAACCTCAAGACAATTAAAAAAGAGAGAAGAGACAAAAAGCTCAGGGTTCCTGTTTTGCCAATCGAAGACGCTGAAATAAAGAGCAAAGCTACGGATGCCGGATTAACCGTTGCCGAGTACCTGCGCAATCTGGGCCTAGGTTATCAAGTGCCCAGTGTTATAGATAACCGGAAAGTGGATGCTTTGTTAAGAATCAATGCGGATCTTGGCAGGCTGGGTGGATTAATCAAGTTTTGGCTCACCAACGACAGGCGCACAAAATTAATTGGCAAGTCGCAGTTGCACTTAACCTTGGACAGTATCCGGAATACGCAAAGCGCGATGCTGGATGTCATTATGAAGCTTAAAAAATAACTTTCGGAATAGTCCTTTTTGACTTAAGCAGCTTAAATACGATGATCGCTAAAATCATACCCATCAAATCAGTGCGCAAAAGCAACTACTCTGCACTGATACAGTATCTGACCGATCCTCAGGACAAGAGTGAACGTGTCAGCCAGATCAAGGTATCAAACTGTTATTCAGATGATCAGATAGCTGCATTGATAGAGATACAAAACACACAGGAAATGAATAAGCGCGCCAAATCAGACAAAACCTGCCATTTGGTGTTGAGCTTCCCGGAAGGAGAGCGTTTATCCCTTGAGAGTCTTAATGCCATTGAAGAACAATTTTGTGATGTCTTGGGTTTTACAGATCATCAACGGATCAGTGTCGTGCATGATGATACCAATAGCCTTCACATGCATATCGCAATCAATAAGATACATTCTAGAAACTTAACAATCCACAATCTTTATTATGATTACAAGAAAGTAGCGAAGCTTTGTGAACAAATCGAACAGGAATATGGTTTAACAATAGTTAATCATGAAACCGTGAATGATAAAGCCTCCAGAGTAGCGCAAGAAATCGAAACCAGAACAGGTGTAGAGAGCTTGCTGGGTTGGATCAAGCGTGAGGCACTTACTGAAATCAAAGGCGCGGACAACTGGCATGACTTGCATCAGGTTCTAGTTAGGCATGGCCTTGAAATCAAGGAGCGTGGCAACGGGTTTGTGTTGGTTGCCAATAATGGCGTGGCTGTTAAGGCCAGTTCAGTTGATCGCTCTTTATCCAAAGGGAATTTAACTCAAAGACTGGGTGCATTTGTACCTAGTGATAATTTTGGACAATCGTCACAACAAAACGCCAAACAATACCAGCCAAAACCACTGCAGAATCGAATCGATACTTCAAAGCTTTATGCGCGATACCAGCAAGAGCAAGCAAATAGCGCCAGACAGAATTCAAGCCAGTGGGTTATGTTGCGCCAAAGCAGAGATCAACTCATTGACCGCGCCAAACGGGAAGCCAAACTCAAGCGAAACATCATTAAAAGCATCAAAGCTGGGAGATTGGCCAAAAAAGCGCTGTATGCAACCGCACATCAGCAATTCAAAACGACTATCGAAGTCATTAAAAGTGATTATCAAAAATCCTATCAGCACTCTAAGGCCCATCATTCCAGAATGGGGTGGCTGGATTGGCTCACATTTGAGGCCAGAAATGGCAATGCTGAAGCATTGGCCGTGTTGCGATCCAGAAGATCCGGTCAATTTAAGGGCAATCAGGTATCGGCCAAGCAAAGCCATGATAAACCTAATGGCTACTTCAAAGATGGCTTTATTAAAGACAGCTCTGTTGAATCGATCACCAAGATCGGCACAGTCACTTATAAAGCAGGATCAACCACCATCCGTGATGACGGCAAGCGATTAGTCGTGCTGCCGGATACAACACAAGATGCATTAGTGGATATTTTACAAGTGGCCATGAAGAAGTACGGCAGCCACCTGGCGATCAATGGAACTGAATCGTTTCGTCTTGAGATCGCTGAAGTGACCGCACAAAATCAAATGCGCATCACTTTTGACGATAAGCCGCTTGAACAATACCGTCAGCAGTTAATGAAACAGCACAGGGTCAATAAAGTGCAATCGGCAGGTCAAAAACGACCCACCACCTCCATCACCACCCGAAGGAGCTTCTGATGAATAACATCAATCTGAGTTCTAAAGACAGCAGAAATATCAAAAAAGACAAGATTATCGTCCGCTCATTATCCATTGTCTGCCTTGTTGGCGGATTCCAAGTCGCCACTCAGTATTTTGCGCAACAATTCAATTATCAACCGCAATTAGGTACACACCTTTTTCATATTTATGAACCCTGGGCAATTCTGGTGTGGGCGAATAAATGGTATGGCGAGTATTCGGGCATCTTCGATCTGGCGGCAGGTTTTGGTATTTTATTTTCCAGCATCGGTTTGATTCTGGTGCTGGTCATTAAAATGGTATTGGCCAATTCATCCCGGACCAATCAGGGATTGCATGGCTCAGCCAGATGGGCGGATAAGCAGGACATTGTAGCCGCAGGACTACTGGCAACAGGCAAGAATCACAAAAGCGATGCGGTTTATGTCGGCGGCTGGCGGGATAATTCCGGCAAAACCCACTATCTGAAACACCGCGGCCCGGAACATGTATTGTGCTATGCCCCAACCCGCTCAGGCAAAGGTGTGAGTCTGGTCATACCCACTTTGCTTTCCTGGACTCAGAGCGCGGTCATTACTGATCTTAAAGGTGAGTTATGGGCATTGACCGCCGGTTGGAGAAAGCTTCACGCCGAAAACAAGGTGCTGCGCTTTGACCCGGCATCAACCAGCAGCGCGCACTGGAATCCGCTGGATGAAATCCAAATTGGCAGCGGCACCGAAGTCGCCGATGTTCAAAACCTGACTACCTTAATTGTTGATCCGGATGGCAAGGGATTACAAACCCACTGGCAGAAAACCAGCCAGGCATTGCTGGTAGGTGTCATTTTGCATGTTTTGTACAAATCGCAGCGAGAAGGAACCCCTGCCACATTATCGACTGTCGATGCAATGCTATCCGATCCTGATCGCGACATCAGGGAATTGTGGATGGAAATGGCCATGCAAGATTATCTGGATGGCAAGAGTCATCCAGTGATTGCAGCCAGTGCGCGCGATATGCTGGATCGCCCTGAAGAAGAAGCCGGCTCCGTGTTGTCGACAGCCAAATCGTATTTGTCCCTGTATCGAGATCCGATCGTGGCCAACAATATCAGCACATCGGATTTTACAATCCGTGACCTCATGCACCATGAGCATCCCGTCAGCTTATACATTGTGTCACACCCCAATGATAAATCGCGGTTGCGCCCTTTAATCCGCATTCTGATCAATATGATCATCAGAAAGTTAGCCGATAGAATCACGTTCAAAGACGGTCAACCCAGCGCGCATTACAAACACAAACTGCTATTAATGCTGGATGAATTCCCAAGCTTAGGAAAACTTGAGATCTTTCAGGAATCTCTCGCGTTTATCGCAGGCTATGGCATGAAAGCCTATCTGATTTGCCAAGACTTAAATCAACTCAAAAGTCGCGAGACCGGCTACGGGCATGATGAAGCGATTACTTCCAACTGTCACATCCAGACCGCATTTGCACCCAACCGGATTGAAACAGCGGAGCATTTATCCAAACTGACCGGGCAAACCACGGTCATCAAAGAACAGATTACCACCAGCGGCCGCCGCTCATCAATGATGCATGGACATGTCACCCGTACCCTACAGGAGACGCAGCGCGCGTTATTAACGCCGGATGAGTGTATGCGACTGCCAGGCCCGATGAAAGATGCTGAAGGCAAGATCACAAAGCCTGGCGACATGATTATTTATGTGGCTGGTTTCCCTGCCATCTATGGCACGCAGCCATTGTATTTCCAGGATGAAACCTTTACGGCACGGGCACAAGTGAATCCCCCGAGCTTCAGCGACAAATTAACCGGACTTTGAGATACCTCGAACTCTACTGAGTCAATTTCATGAAAAAACCCATCAAAATCCTGGGTGTTTTGATTCTGACCCTAAGCGTTAGCGTATTTGTACTAAGTATTGGTGCACGAATCAGCGGGATTTATATCAATACCACACCCAGTTTGCCAGTAGGTTTTTACAAAATGGTTGATGAACCGATTGTCAGCGGCGCTTATGTCGCTTTTTGCCCACCACAGGATGTGGTTTTTGATATGGCTATGGATCGATCCTACATCAACCGAGGGGATTGCCCTGGTGGCTATGGTTTGTTGCTCAAACGTGTGTTTGCACAATCCGGAGATACGGTTTCCATCGATCAGGCTGGCATCTTTGTGAATGGCAAACACTTACCCAACAGCACTCAACTAATAGCAGATGCTGAGGGTCAACCATTGCCGCAATACAGGCTTAAAGCTGTGCTCAATGATTCTGAGTACCTGCTGCTATCCGATTTGAACCCGCAATCCTTTGACGCGCGCTATTTCGGACTGATTACGCGTGATCAGATTAAGCAAGTTTTTCGTCCGATTTTTACCTGGAGTCATTAATCAAAAATTAATAGGAGTCAAAGCCATGCATAGACCACTGATTGATGCTGAAACAAACAATCCTGACATACAAGAAGTCATAACGGACAAGCTACTCGATGCAGAAATACCGGGCTTTCAGGCTGAATTTGATCCTTTAGAGGCTGAAAGGCTGGGCGCATTCACGGAAGATGCCTTGAGTGAACAGGATGCGCTGGATAGCACAATTGATCATGTAGCGGAGGTTAACGATGAAAGAGGCTAAAAAGGCTTTTCATGAACAAGTCGCCGAGAATTTGATTGAGCAACTCAAAAAAGGCGCTGCACCCTGGCAAAAACCGTGGAAACCAGGTGATCTGCTAGCCGCATTACCTATCAACCCAACTACGGGTAAGCGCTACCGGGGCATCAATAGCCTAAACCTGATGAGTCGTGCATATACGGATCCGCGTTGGCTAACCTACAAGCAAGCGATAAGCCTGGGTGCGCAGGTGCGTAAAGGTGAAAAAAGCACGCTCGTGCAATACTGGAAATTTACTGAGGAGCACATCAAAAAAGATGATAACGGAAATCCTGTTTTAAATAGTGAAGGCAATCTAATTAAAGAACAAGTCAGACTAGAGCGCCCCCGAGTGTTTTATGCCTCCGTATTTAATGCGGAACAAATGGATAATCTGCCAGAACTTGACATTAAAGCCCCCGACTGGGATCCACTGGAGCGGGCTGAACACATATTACAGGCATCCAATGCCGTGATTCGTCATGGTGAGGCAGACCGCGCATTTTACCGACCATCCACAGACAGTATCCACTTACCCCATAAGCACCAGTTTCCGACCCCCGATCGCTACTACGCAACTGCATTGCATGAGCTGGGGCACTGGACAGGCCATGAATTGCGCTTAAATCGTGATCTATCGCATCCATTTGGAAGCGAAGGTTACGGCCGCGAAGAATTACGCGCTGAGATAGCCAGCATGCTGCTCAGTGGTGAGCTGGGGATTGGTCATGATCCAGGGCAGCATGTGGCTTATGTGAGTTCATGGATCAAAGCGCTGCAGGAGGATCCGACAGAGATATTCCGTGCCGCCGCTGATGCAGAAAAAATCCAGGATTTTGTACTGGCATTGTCACAACAACATGAAATTGCACAGAAAGTTTATGCACAGGAGGCAATCAAGATGGATCAAATCAAGCAAAACACCGCAGCTTATTTACTGAATCTCTCACATGATCTGGCCACCATCTCATCCCACAATATCAAACGATTTAATGATCTGACACAGGATATGTCAAAAAAGGATCAGGATGCCATCATTCTGGTTGCTGATGCACTCAAATTTACGAGGGGCGGCGGTATTGATAACTTGGAGTTTGAAGAAGTTGCGGAAGACAAATTGGGTTTTAGAATTCCGGCTGACTGGAATGGACAGTTACAGATTCAGGGTAATACGATTCAAACCAATGAAAATGGTATTGAGTCTATAGTATCCGCTGATTTAATAAACATGGAGCCACAATTTTGGGGTGTGACTATGCAGCGTGATGATCAGACTTTCCAATGGGTGAAAGACTGTGAATCCAAACAAGAAGCGCAGGATTTGACTGATCTGCTTGCACTCATCGACGCCGCCGCAGAACAAAATGAACATGAAAAGGCCGTTAAGCTTGCTAACATCCATGAAAACCGCATCCGAAATGATCCAATTAGCACTGAAGTATCGATATTAGGAACCAAGGCCGAGCAAAACGATGACAATGCTCGTCAATATTTGATCGTTCCTTATCGTGATAAGGACTTAGCAAAGGCTGCTGGCGCTCGTTGGGACAAAAAGGCCCGTTCCTGGTATGTAGGGCCAGAAGCAGATATTCAAACATTACAACGTTGGTTACCGGAGAATGTTTCCAGCCAACAGGAACTAGCTACTGATCCTCACGTGGAATTTGCTGACTTGCTGCGCGCTCAAGGTTGTTTGGTTGATGGCAATCATCCAGTGATGGATGGCAGTAAACACAGAATTAAAGTCGAAGGCGACAAGTCGGTCGAGAAATCAGGGTTTTATGTGGCGCATCTGGATGGTCATCCTGCCGGATATTTCAAGAATAATCGAACCGGTATTGAAATTCGCTGGAAGGCCAGGGGGTACTCTCTTACGGATGAGCAAAAAGCCGAGCTATTCGCCCAAGCTGCTATCAAGCAGCAGAACAGAAAAGCCGAACAACATGCGCAGCAAATTAAAGTTGCTGATGCAATTCAACAATTGCTGACTATCGCACCTGCTGCCGATTCCGAACATCCTTATCTGAAAGACAAGCACGCCCGGCCAGGCGATCTGAGAATTGTGCCGCAGAATGCTGATGATTTACCCAATGACTCAATCATCAAAATTGGTCAGAACTGGCAGGAAGTCAAAGTATTGCGAGAAGAAAATCCAAATAGCATTGTACTGAGTGCCGGTGATTTGTTGCTGGCCGCACAAGATGTTCATGGACAAATCTGGGGTGTACAAACGATACAACCCAGTGGTGCAAAGCTTTTTGCAGCGGGTAGCAGAAAGGAGAATAACTTTCATGTCGTTGGTGGCGAGAGTCAGGGACTTACAGCACTGGATGCTGCACCTGCCATTGTTATTGCTGAAGGCTATGCCACCGCAGACACGCTATCCCAGGCGCTGGATTATCCTGTCATCGCCGCATTTGATTCAGGTAACCTACCCAAAGTATCTAAGGATTTGCATGAAAAGTATCCACATAAGCCAATCATTATCGCAGGCGACGATGATCATCATCTGGAATCGACCCTTAGCAAAAACCCCGGCAAGGAAAAAGCGCTTGAAGCAGCGGTATTGGTCAATGGGGCTGCGGTATTTCCGGTTTTTGCACCGGGTGAGCAGGACTCAAAGAAATTAAATGATTTTAATGATCTGGCCAATAAAAGCGCGCTGGGTATTGAGGCGGTAAAACGTCAGGTCGGATCGGTTTTTGAGAAAGTTTCTCAGCAGGCTAAACAGGACAGCTTATTGAAGTTACAAGTCCCTATTGAACCTAAGCAGCAGGAAATCAAGCAAAAACGGGCATTGGCCAGGTAATCTTTTAAGGAGACTACAAGATGCGCGATAATAGGTTAAAGACTCCAGGAAATTCATTCCATTCTGATGAAGGTGATCTTTATGAAAACATTGAGACTCGTCCCGGTACTACCGAAAAACAAAGGGAAGCAGGGCGAGGTGCCTATACAGAATTGCTCGAAGCTCATGCTCGATGGGCAGGTGGCACCTTACTGGGTTGCGATTTCCCAAAAGACTTCCGAGAAAAAGGAGAAACCACTTTCCTAAATCAGCCTATTAAGTCAGGCCATGATCTGGCAATAATGGCGCAAATACTGCGTGATCCGCGTTATGAAACGCTGCGAATCTTCTATACCCGTATGAATCGCATCGTTCATCATACGGCTGTGAGTTCCAGATTACCGGGCGCAGTCTATCTGGAAAAAATTGGGCATGACAAACATGATCTGGGTGTTTTGGTAGAAAAGACTAGACGACATGTTAAAGCAGATGGGTACTGGTTATTGCATAACCATCCATCGGGTAATGCTACGCCATCGAATCAGGATATCAGGCTTACAGAAATAATTGCATCAACTGTTCCGGGTTTCAAAGGCCATGTCATTATCAATACCAGTCAATACAGTGTCATTGATAAAGATGGTCATGTCGATTTTATGAATTGGATGCGGGACTTGGCGGGTGGTTATCAGAATAACCACTATAAAAGTCATGAGCTGCTCTTGGAGAAAATAACTTCACCGGAGGATCTTGCAAAGATAGGCCATACTTTAAAGAGACGGGATCAGTTTTTTAACTTGATAGGCATCAGTGCAACAGGATATGTATTATCGTTAAGTGAGTTACCCTTATCGGTACTGGATCGCTCTCAAAATTTGCTGCTGGCGCGACTGCAAAATTTTGCCCGCAATTCAGGTGTCAATACGGTATTTGCTATCACGAATGCCAATGATTACAGGCACCCGGTATTATCCAAAGCTTGTGAAGTTGGCATACTAAAAGATGTGTTAACTGTAGAGGGGGCTGATTATCGGTCATTGCGAGAAGAAGGAGTGTTTGCGTCAATGCCCGGTGAAATAAGTGCCATTTTTAGGAAGCCTAGAACATTTGTGAAGGAAGAGGACGGATCGGGCAAATGCAAAAGTCATAAACGCTGACAGTTTTCAATTTGGTATTTATTATGTCTGTAAGATCATTTCTTGTTGAACAAGTCCTGAAGAAACTCAGCAGTGATATTCTTGATGCAAGAAAGCGCCGAGGAATTACTAGATGGCTCCAAGGTTTTTTCTTGCAAATACTGACAAGGCGCAACCGTAGCACATAAAAATGATTGGAAAAATTGCTTTGCAAAGCTAGAGCATGGGTTTTCGTAGAGCTTAATTATTTTTGGATATCTCTACCCTTCTGAAAATGAGAATGAGAGAAGAAGGCAAAAAATATCTCACTATTTCAGGGCCATCTTACAAAGATGGCCCTAGATTAACAGATCATGTCCGCTAGTCTAGAGCCTAAAAAAATGAAAAAAAAGCTTAACTTTGCTATCTACCAAAAACATCATGCAACGATACACTTAATGCTGCATTTTTCTCACTAACTACATTGTTACTGCGTAAACTAAAAAGGGTTGTTTAGTAACAGCTATTGACAGTAAATCGCTATAAAATTGTGATCATAGAAATATATCCATGCTAATCGTGCATCTTGATCACTGGGTGAAGCTGAGTTCGGTGTTGAGAAAGCATAAAGATCATTCACACCTTTGACAAACCAATCGCTCCAGCCTGAAGACCATTTAATTTTGTAAGCAACGATGTCTACACCATAGATTTGTCTATCGTGAGAACGGTTTAATCCACCGTTTGCCCAAGTGCTGTCTTGATTGGGAGGTAGCGGTGCGGACTCGGTACCGATCGAAGTACAATGCTGCTGGGTTGTTGTATTACCAATATTTGCGTGAGCAAACATCGCAGTAGTCATTAAGAAAAACAACACAAATATTTTAGTTTTCACAAAACTCTCCTTATGCTTATTCTGATTCAAAATGCTAATTGATTCTGAGTGTAAGAGAAATAAGCATCGATACTCATTTTTAAGGCATCGATATTGTGCCTTCCTGAATCGCCCCGGGTTTTGAGGAGGCTCCAAATCTTGAGAGAATGGAGTCATGAACAAATCAAATAAATTTTCCCCCGAAGTCAAAGAACGAGCAGTTCGTCTGGTGCAAGAGCATCGCAGTGAGTATTCTTCGCTGTGGGCAACGATAGAATCGATAGCGCCGAAGATTGGCTGCACATCGCCGACATTGCATGATTGGGTAAAGAAGCACGAGATCGACACAGGCCTGCGAGATGGCGTCACCAGTGTAGAGCGTCAGCATATCAAAGCACTGGAACGTGAGGTCAAGGAATTACGTCGCGCCAATGAAATTCTGAAACTGGCCAGTGCTTTTTTCGCCCAGGCGGAGCTCGACCGCAAACTCAAATCCTGAGGTCATTCATCGATCGGCATCGCGACACCCACGGGGTCGAGCCGATCTGCAAGGTATTGCAGGTTGCCCCGTCAGGATATCGACGTCACGCTGTCGAGCTGCGTAATCCGGCATTGCGCTGTGCCCGAACTATTCGCGATGATGAGCTGATGCCGCAGATACAACGAGTCTGGCAGGTCAACCTGCAGGTTTATGGTGCCGACAAGGTATGGCGGCAACTCAAGCGCGAAGGGATGCTGGTAGCTCGCTGCACAGTAGAACGGCTGATGAAACGGTTGGGGCTGGAAGGTGTGCGGCGCGGCAAGATTGTCCGCACGACGGTTCCTGACAAGAGGCTGCCATGCCCACTGGATCGCGTGAACCGGCAATTCAAGGCGGATCGCCCAAACCAGTTGTGGGTGTCGGATTTTACTTATGTTTCCACCTGGCAAGGTTGGCTATATGTCGCGTTCGTCATCGACGTGTTTGCCCGGTACATCGTGGGTTGGCGCGTCAGTTCCAGCATGCACACGGACTTCGTACTGGATGCACTGGAGCAGGCTTTATACGCTCGGCAACCGGAGCTAGGTGCCTTGACTCATCACAGCGACAGGGGTTCCCAGTATGTTTCTATCCGTTATACGGAGCGGCTTGCCGAGGCTGGAATAGAACCGTCAGTAGGAAGCCGTGGCGATAGTTACGACAACGCACTGGCCGAAACGATTAATGGGCTGTACAAGGCTGAATTGATTCACAAACGAGGGCCTTGGAAAAACAGGGAATCTGTTGAATTGGCGACGTTAAACTGGGTATTCTGGTTCAATCACCAGCGCTTGCTGGGATCTATCGGCTATATACCGCCGGAAGAAGCTGAGGCACAATACTACCGGCAGTTAGACAACTCGGATTCTGCCAGTGTTACTTAAACCAAACAGCCTCCACAGAACCCGGGGCGATTCATCCCAAAGAAACCGGGGTTGGTTGAGCAAACGCTACGCAACTGGGTGAAGATGGCGGAGGCAGGCAAACTTAACAGTGCGATACCAAGGTAGTCTCACCGGAACAAAAGATCTATACGAGTATGTGAGCTTCTAAAAAAGCAACTGTAGATTCAACTGTAGTGTAGCAAGATACCTGAGTTACTTGTTTAATTTCTGATCGGAGTCAACAGGATTGAATGAAATCAAGGTTTTCTCAGTGCAGCTATCTGTTCTTTTAAAGATTTAATTTCTTCCTCGGCACGGATTTGAGGTGTGATATCGAACTGAACTCCGAGGAAATAAAGTAAGTTGCCGTGTGAGTCAAATAAAGGCGATACCAATAAATGATTATAGAACAGCTCACCATTCTTACGATAATTCCGCAGTACGACTTCGACAGGCTGTTTATTTTTTATCGCTTCGCGCAATTGCTTAACACCTGCTTGATCATGTTCATTTCCTTGTAGAAAACGGCAATTCTTACCTACTGTCTCCGCTAACGTGTAACCAGTTATTGATTCAAACGCTTTGTTAACATATACCAAGGGTAAGTCTTCTTGATCAGGATCAGCCAATGTTACGCCATTGACGCATGAGTCAAGGATTTTAGACAATACTTGTGGAATTAATCCAGGGTCTTTTTCAACGATAAAATCCATATTTTCTCTCCAGGTTAACTTACTATTCGCTTAAAAACTTTTTTACAACATATTATTGTGAGCTTGCTTGATCTTCTTCTATGATTTTCTTAATATTTCTTACTGTTCGTTCAGAGCCATCCTGCACTGCTATGCGGACCAGTTTCTCAAAAGGCCTGACATGTAAATCTAAGCTCAACAATTCGAAAGTGAAAGTAATGCGGCTATCCGTTGAACCAACTGGCTCGATCAAATAATCGCAACGATAGGGATTAGAAACTCCCTCAAAACAGATACGTGAACCTTCATTGAATATTTTAACTTTGAATGTCGACTCGGAACGATTACCTTGATCAATACGTACTTGACGGCAAGTAGTACCCAATTTGATGGGACCATCGGTAAGTTTTTCTAACTCCTTGACTTCCGGTGACCATCGGGGATAATTTTTAAGTAAATCATTCCCAATAAAGTTGAAAACCTTATCGGTGGTACTTTTTATAATTGTACTGCCCTTACCAATGACAGGACTATCTTTAAACAACCCAAGCATTACTGTATCTCCTGCGTAGTTTTTGCTAAACCAAGAAGTTTCGATTCCTTACATATTTATTGTGTTCTTACCAGCCCTTTAGCCGTTAACGCGGAGCATCTTATATTACTTTCTGATAGTAACCAACCCACTTCATCCGATTGCTCAAGCACACTAGATAACCCAGTTCACGGTGAAGACAATGCTCCTGTGGCTCCGGTAAACCCAAGTTCCTCAAAATATCTTATGCTATTAATTCACCTTTATGGACTGCAAATTAGGCGATGAGTGCATTCAATTCTTACGATTAATAATGCGAAAAATCGCCAGTAATATATTTTCTCTACGAAAGCACTGAGAAACTGCTGTACACGGCAATACTGCATTGAATCAAGCTATAACATTTATTTATCATTTGTAAATTACGATTTCCCGATTCATTTCTACTTACCTGGTGTCGCTCACTACCTTTTTTAGAGCTTCTTGAGGATTACTCATCGGCCACTGCCAACCTACAGTATTTGCTGGAAAGCATACTGCCGTTTTCTGGCCAAAAATAAGGGTCTGATTGTTTTGTCGCATCATTTACGGATTTTAATAGAGCATACAGCGCCATCAGCTGTGCCATACTTTCTTTTTGGTTAGGCCGTGAAAGTACGCCTTGATATAATGACCAACTTGATCACTTATAAATAATGAGGTTGAAGCATTTTTAGGCGCACTGATATGAAATCTGATCAGATAAAATTCGCTGTTTGTATGGATAAAGAGATAAGCTTCTTTAACTGTATACGGTCATCGCGAATTGCTTTGAGTTTCTCTCTCTCGAATATGATCCATCAGTAAAATCTGGTCTACCAATTTTCACTCATATAATAATCCTGAAAAGTTTTATTATTTTTTCACTATATTCAAACAGCAATATGAGTGGTGGGAAACAGTAATTTTTAATGTGTTTTAATTGTTTCAGTATCATTCCATTAATACGGAGTAATTTACTTTTATGGCAGAAATAGAAAGATCGGCTTTGGTTGAATACTCAGCAAATCAAATGTTCGAATTAGTCGATAATGTTGAGGAATACCCAAAATTTCTTCCATGGTGTGGAGGAGCCTCATCCGAACCGCAAGACGAGGTTACAACGCATGCGACCGTCAAGATTAATTATCATCATATCAAACACAGCTTTACTACTAAAAACAAACGTTTTCCGCCTGAATTGATCGAGATGAGCCTGTTGGATGGTCCGTTTAAGCATTTGGATGGACATTGGCAGTTTATTCCGATATCGGAAAACACTTGCCTGATTAAATTCCGATTGAATTTTACTTTTTCCCACAAAATTCTTGAGAAGCTAGTCGGGCCAGTATTTCATAAAATCGCCAATAGCTCTGTAGAATCTTTTATTGAACGAGCTAAAGTGATTTATGAAAAACGCTGAATTTTAAAAGACTCATCAAACATGTTTGAAGGGATGTCGACCCATTATTGGTTAAATTGCTGCTTTTGTGCCAAAGGCTTATCATTCTTGGAAAACGCGCAATCTATCGGGTGTATCGCTGCCGATGTACGCCATGTTCACTATCGGCGTCGGGTTTTGGCTTTTTTATGGTTATCTGATCGGTAGTGTGCCCGTTATATTGGCTAATCTGATAACGCTTTTATTGTCCAGCATGGTGCTTGGTTTAAAAATTCAGAAAATTATAGTATTCCGCAACAATCGCTGACTTTGCATGATTACCTTCCCTGAGCAGATCGTACCGCTTCCGATTTGTATTCCAATATGCACGATATTTCCTCCTTTCCTTTTTCTACTCTCATTTCTTCATCTCCCTAACGTATAGCGTGATCTCGGCTAAGTAATGCGATTTTGCAGAGCAAGATCACATTATGATCATGTCCTAGTCGATTATTGAAAATTGAGTATTGGCACTCATTTTAATAAAAGTAAAAGCAACTATCATATTTAAAAAATCGATTAATTACTTGCGCGTGCGATTTGCTGCGTTTATCAGTACTCGTAAGATTAATTATACGATCAATAAATTGCGGAATTTTTAATAAGAGAAGATAAAAAATCGCAGGAGTTTTTCCTCAAGCCACTATGATTTCTTTTGGATCAAAAGGTGGTCATACGGCATCGCAGCCATGACGCACTATCGAAGAAGTCGAGTTCGCCACGCTTGAATGGGTGGATTGGTTCAACAATCGCAAGTTACTAGAACCGATATGGAAATATTCCATCAATTAAAGGGGAAAACCGATGCAGCCGGACTCTGACTTATCAGTCTCCGCAAAACTTGGGTGATTCATAGACGATTGATGAAAGGTGGACTCATGAGTGCAGCACGAATTTTGAAAGCAGCTCAGTTTGCAGCAGAAAAACATAAAAACCAGCGCCGTAAAGACGCGGAGGCATCGCCGTATATCAATCACCCTTTGGCGTTGGCTACTGTTCTAGCAGCCGAAGGTGGAATCCACGATCGGGATGTAATCTGCGCTGCGCTCCTTCATGACACCATCGAGGATACCGATACCACGGCTGATGAGCTCCGGGCTGCATTTGGCGATAAAGTTACGAATATCGTTTTGGAATTAACAGACGACAAGAATCTGGAAAAATCGATTCGCAAAGAAGAGCAAGTTCGGCACGCCCCTTACATTTCGGCTGAAGCCAAGCTTGTAAAACTGGCCGACAAGATCTGCAATCTGCGCGATATTCTTGCATCTCCCGCCGCCGATTGGTCTGCAGAACGCAAACGCGCTTACTTTGAATGGGCGGCGCGAGTGGTCGCGGGCCTCAGAGGGACACATTCCGGTCTTGAAGCAGTCTTTGACTGCCTTTTTTTCAAGGGACTCGAGGAGTGGGCGCAACAATGATGGGAGGGGCAACTACTATTTGGATGGCTGCCGCGAGTACTTGCTTGATGCTGTCGCAACCGGATGACCGCGCATATTGCCTCGCCAAGGAAAACCAGCGTTCCACGGACTGTGCATCCATTGTCAATGCAGATTTAAGGATACGATGCCGCGTGGAGTTAGGACAGGATAGATCACAATGTGTGTCGATTACAGATCGAACCGAGCGAGCCATGTGCCAAGCAGGCGCTGCAAGAAAAGGGAAGTAATAATGGAAGACAGCGCTAGCAAAGCGTATTGTGCTGCGCGCGCCGATCTGACGCGTGCTTATGTTGATCCACTTTATTTCGGTGATCCACCGGAGATTTGTGATCATTGCCAAAATCCGCTTGAAGGTGATTCTTATTTCGGGGATTGCATGATGCCCGGGCAAGATTTTTGGGTCTACCTCTGTCCGCTTTGCATCAACAATAATCGATTGGAGTTTGGGTGGGGCAGGGGGCGGTTGTATAAACGGGTTAATCATTCTGACGGGGATTGGCTGTTGGTTGCCGGATTTTCCCGGAAGATCACAGATCACAATCACTCGTAAATCATCTAAGCGGTTATTTTTTCCATTCCTTTGTGGCGGATCTTGCGATGCTTGAGCAGATTCTTTACGACATGAAAGAGATGTGTGGCCTTGGTGCTCATGATGTGCTCGCCAAAAAATTTCTTTCAGACATTCGGTGAGTTGGAGGAACAGAACACACGTAGAGAATCTGTGTCGCGGCAGCGCTACTCGTTACACCAATAACCTCTTTTCCTTGTTTGCCCGCTGCCTCGCATTCTTACTCAAGATCTTGTGACGACCCTATCTAGGGCACAGCATAAGAATTTAGCATTTGATTACCTATTAACATTTTGGGGCTGTAGTAGATCAGGTTAAATATGAGTCCAAGATTTCAAAATTTTTAACTGTTGTTTAGGAGTTCCATAATTGAATCTGAATTCACATTCCTTGAGAAACAATGGAAATGATCCTTTAGGAATACCATTGTATTTTCTTAAGACGCGTTTGGCCTGATTCCAAAAGTTTTCAATGCCGTTGATGTGATTCTTACCTTGTGCAAATAGTGTGGAATGGTTGATACGCTTATGGTAAAAATGATTCACGTCGAGCGCATTATAACTACGATAGCAGTCTGTATAAACTATGCTGTCAGGCGCTATCTTTCTAGTAATTAGCGGCATCAACGTTTCTGTCTTAGTATCTCCAACAACCCTCGTATAAACCTTGCCACCGCGCTTCAATATGCCAAAAACAGCAACCTTACCCGCAGCGCCGCGACCACGCTTGCCCTTACGAATACCACCAAAGTAGCTTTCATCTAATTCCACTACACCATGAAAAATTTCGTGAGATTCTTGCTCTAGATGATAAACAATCACTTCCCGTATTTTGCGATAAAACAGTGCTGCACTATTAGGTTGAATTCCCAATATATCGGCTGCTGATCGCGCTGTAACTTCCAACACAAAATATTCCAACAACCTTGATTGCGTTTTCTTTAATAATCTACAATGACTTATCTTCATTAAATTAGCTTATCAGTTAAGCTAATCTACTACAGCCCCAACATTTTAATAGTTCGGAAATGAGTGCCCTATGGAAACAGAATTGAAATCTTTAGAAGACAAAGTTTCTCAACTTTTACGTTTGCATCGGGATGCAACCAATGAAATCATAAAGCTGCGTAAAGAACTTGAAGACACGCATGCTCATTGTGAGAAATTAAATGAGAAAATACATGTCGCAACGGATCGGCTTGAAGCTCTCTTGTTAACCATGCCCACTAATGAATAATCAGCTGAATCGTGCCGGATTTTTCGGGGATAAAATGATTTTAATTAATAACAGGTAACCCCTCGGCAAAGCTGGAGGGTTACCTGTTATTAATTAGGCCGGTCGGCAGGGGAGGGGGGGGGGTGGTCATTTTTACTCCAAAAATATATAAGCAGTTTCCTGCCAACTAATCTCATTCTCGGCGCAAGAGGCAGTTGTAGGGCTATTCAGGAAAAAATCCAGATTTTTTCGATTTCTTCATAAACGATCGTAACAAGTCATCTACCTGATTAGTTTCATCACTATTGACTTGCAATGTGTTACAAACATCAATCATCTGTTCGATTTTCTTAGCCAAATGAACAATGGTTAAATTAGCGACCCCGCTTTGATCGCCGCTTATTGCCATCTCCGAAAGAGCTTCAATACAATGTGCCAATTCTTTAATAGCCAGAAGTTCTTCCTTAAGTTGTTCTTCTGCGCTAACAGCACATTTTTGACTATGGCGAGCATATTCCCATGACACTGAAGTGGTGTTATAATATTTTCGTTCCATGTGACATTTATCCCTTAAGAAGTATGATTCGTTATGTGGTTAACATTCAGCTGCGAATACACCTGGATGCCTACTCATATGCTTAAATTACTTTGATTTCTGCCGCACTGCTATGATTGATCATACATTTACTATTATTATCACACTAACATCATTATCATTAATTTTCACACATTAGCAATGATTGAATCACCATAATTGGAAATAAAAGCCCTCATATGTGATAAATGTCACATATGTTGTGACTTAGAGTGTGTTTCTCGCACTTCGCAAGTGCTCTTCATGAATCTGCGGGGCTATTCTAGTTGGCATTTCTAATTGGTCACTTAGGGAAGCGCTGAACAAATCCCGAGGTCTGGGATAATAGTTTTTCCTTATAATTTTTCAAAAATGCAATGCCACGCCAAACGAGCTTTGCCGATCTGGACAACAATCACAAGAAGCGCCGGACGCGCCGGGAGGTTTTCTTAAGCGAAATGGAAGGGGTAATACCCTGGCAAGAATTGCTGTCGCATATTGAACCCCATTACCCCAAGAATGGACAACGGGGCCGCCAGCCGATGGTGCTGAGTAACATGTTTCGCATCTACTGTCTGCAGAATTGGTTCAACCTATCCGATCGGCAAATGGAAGATGCTCTATACGAGATTAAGAGCATGCGCTGTTTTGCGGGATTCAGCGGAGTTACCGGATACCCTGCCGGACGAGACCACGATACTGAATTTCCGGCATCTTTTAGAGAAGCACGAATTGACGGTGGTATTCCTTGAGGCGATCAATGCTCACCTCAAGGCTCGGGGGTTGCTGGTTTCCAAAGGCACGATGGTGGACGCCACACTCATTCACGCCCCAAGTTCGACCAAGAATGGGGAACGGGCGCGAGATCCCGAGATGCACCAAGCGAAGAAGGGGATGCAATGGTACTTTGGCATGAAAGTGCATGTAGGGGCAGACGTAGATTCAGGCGCGATGCACACGGTTGAAGTTACCGCTGCCAATGAAGCCGACATCAACATCCTGCCCAAGCTACTGCGGGCAGAAGACGAGGTTATTTTTGGCGATGCGGGCTACACCAGCGATGAGTACAAGCGCGGGTCACGGCAGTTGGGAATACGCTGGTGTGTGCAAGACAAACGCAAGCCCGGACAGAATCTTTCAGTGAGTCAGAAGAAGCGTAACCGGAAGTATTCTTCAATCCGGGCACGGGTGGAACATGTGTTCCGGGTGATCAAACGGCAGTTTGGATTTACCCGAACCCGCTACCGCGGGCTGATGAAGAATGCTGCTCAGGTGAACATGTTGATGGGCTTGGCCAAACTGTACCTGCTGCGAAGGCGATTGTTGACTACTTGAGGGAGGAGTCCGCTCAAAATACACCTGATGGCGGACGATGAAGCACAAACAGGGGAAATTCGGCAGCAAAATACTGCAAAAAAATGAATTGCTGGGTGTTCGTGTTTAAAAAACCGCCAGCAGTACCGAAAAATCTGATGATGGTTAATTAATCAGCGCTTCCTTAGGGAAGCAAATGACTTCGCAAGTCATTTAGCGACATAATATCCACACCGCAGGCTCAAAACTCGAGCCTATTCTAGCAGGCGCTCATGTTTCCCCGCATTCACGCCGATCGATATCGACGGAGAGAGGGTGATCGGCTACGGCATGGTCTGTGCGTGGATGACGGAAGCGAAGTGGGCGCAGAGTACTAAACATGGCGTGGTACTGCACTGGGAGGTAGTCATGCATCCATGACCACTCCAATCATTCCGAAGCTTGTACAAACTGCATGATGTCCGCTTAATCCTGGCGATCACCTCACTAAAGGCCGCACAGATGTAAAACCGCCATCGACAGCCAAGATCTGTCCAGTGAGCCTCGCAGCATCCGGAGACAGCAGCCAATCCATTACGGCAGCCACCTCGTCAGCAGTTTGTAAGCCGCCAAGTGGATATTGCTTGGCGGCTCCATCGCGCATCGCAGGCTGTTTCAGCATGCCCATCGTCATTGGCGTTTCTGTCATGCCAGGTGCAACCGCGTTGATGCGCAGACCCTGTGTGACGCATAGGTGGCGGCAGCACCGCGCACTAATGCCTCTACGCCGCCTTTGGCGGCGGCAATGCTCTCGTGGTTGGCGACCCCAATGCGCGCAACAACCGAGCTTGTAAACACTGCTGCGCCTGGAGCACCATTCAGCGATGCAATCCAGGCCTGTAATGTCCAAAGACTGCTTTCAAGATTGATGCGCAGCACTTCTCTTACCTGCTCTACCGGACTACGATGCAGCGGTGCAATCAAGGTGCTACCTACGGCATGAGCCAACCACGATGGAGCAGCACCTAGCTGTTCACGGCAAGCTTTGAATGCTGCAGCTGCGCCCTCTGGAGTGGTCGTGTCAGCGGCAATGAGAGCTTCGGCAGGAACGTTAATCAGCGCGGCCATATCACGGCCAACCGCAGCAACGCGCAGCCCTCGTGAGCGTAGCCGAGCCGCTAGTGCGCGCCCAATGCCGCCACGTGCACCGGTAACGAGTGCAATATCGTTTAAATTTATAAGTAATCCTGCTAGTCGTGAAAGAAAAGATTTAGTCTGGGAAAAGGCAAACTATACGGAATCCGAATCCATTGTATCGTATGCTTGCATCGAACTTACCACGAACCGATGAGTGGTCATGCTCGGAATCATAAGTCCAGGAACATTCGAACATCGCTCGTTAGACAGATTTCTTACAATTTCAAAAAAAGTTAAATCACCTCCTGCAGCAAACATCGATTCAGTGTAACTTCCTCGCTCAATCTTTTTCTAAGCTGCCTTCTCGGCAGAAAACTAAAAAACAGCCTGGTAAGCATTAATGAAATAATTTCTAAGCTGCCTGTGCGGCAGCGAACATCGAAGCCATAATAACGCAAGCCAAAATAAATTTCTAAGCTGCCTGCGCGGCAGCGAACAGACGATAAAAAAACTCAAAGCCAGTTGTGGTGCAGTGTGCAGGATATTTAGGAATGGATAACCATCCTGTAAATACCTGCATCGCAATTAGCCTATTTGTTTGGATTGTTAAAGATCGTCCAAAAAATAAGTCAAAATTCGGGTACGGAAGCAGTAGAACTTAAACCATAGGTGGTAAAAATTCCTTTAACACTGTTTTCTATTTCTCTTTTTTTGATCCACAGGCAGAACGTATTGCCGCTACTTAGACTTTTCAGCCGGATAAACGGGGTGGTGATGGTTTTGTGCGGCATTTCGCTGTAACTCATCAACACTTTTTTATATTCGGTTGCATTATCGTGCTTTGCGCACAACTCAACCTTGCCATTGAATGCAGTTTGGTAATCCAGGTTGTGCCGCTTCGCATAGCGCCGGGCTAGGCGTTCCCGGCCAGTTTTGGGTTGCTCGCGCTGATAAACGGCATAACCTTCGACGATACTTGGCACCAGGAGGATACCGGTGCAATTCACGTGATCGCTCAGATGGCTTAATCGTTTTTTCGCGTCGAACCGGATCAGGGAGGTTTCGTCCGGAGCAAACAAACGAAGCCTGTTGCCCAGCATGCCGAATCTCTCACCCATCTTGTATTCGGGGAACGATAGGCCGATCGGTGCCCGTTTTTCCGTATCCTGTGTTTCGACTAATCCCAAGTGGATTTGCTGGAAGGCTTGGGACCAGAGGCTGAAAAGATTGATTTCATAATTCGATAATAAGGTGATTTCAAGATAATAGTTCATGGCATCTTCCAATTAGCGAATTACGTCAACGTAAGCCAAGCCTTTTTTACCCAGGTAAAAACTGGAAACGCCAGCGTCATCGATCATTCTTTTTAGTTGTTCAGCTTTGTCGCCGGGAATGTTGAGAAGAATATCAAGCGTACCGTTGGCTTTAGTTAATAAAGAGACAACCTCACCTTCGCCTTTGCGTTTTTCCTTCAGTTGGTACGGATTTCCCCATATTGGTTTTTTACTGCCCGTGGTGTATCGATCCATAAAATCTTTTGGTGTATAACCACGTTTTGAAATACCGGCTAGACCACCATTCTTTGTAAGTGCTAGAGATACGTCATATTCGTGACTTAAACGGCTAATCTGCAAATACAACGCTGAACAGTACAATTCAATTGGCTTTATTTTGCTGTCGACGGCTTTATAAGCAGCGTCGGAAAAATGTTTCTGTAATGCATCCAAAGCATTTTTCACTGTTTCAATATCAATAGCCTTTAATTTATTTAATTCATGCAGTTTTTGTAAAACATCCAAAGGATCAAACTGCTTGGAAGAACTCACTTGAAAGCTTTCATCGACAATGAAGCGGCAAAGATTTTCGATATCAAGCGTCAAGACTCCCCAAAAAATGTTTGAATAATCGGATGTAAAAACCGGATCATTTGCTTTAATCATTCCAGTGAATGAATTTTGATCGGTATTTCCTTCCATATTCCGGATATAAACCGTTTCAGTATTGATAGACGCACTTGAATCCTGCTGGTCGTTAAAAGATATGCGTTCTTCCAAACCTGAAAAGAAGTATTTAGGGCAATTTCTGGATTAATAGAGCTTTCTTTGATCGCCGATAAGCCGATTCAAAACACCCATCACGGTGTCATGAGTAATCTCACGTTTAATAAAATTCGGATATTTGCCTTGACTATCCCGTTTTCCCAAAGTCGTCATAGAGCCAACAAATACCCGGCCACCTTTTGGTAAGGGGTCGTTATTGGAGCCATCCAAGAACGAATTTCGCCAGGAAGCTTCATAGTTAATAGTAATCCGCATGATTCTCCCTTATTTAGCATAAAAATAAATGGCATAAGGGGATTGGGGTTCTTGGTTTATTTCGGCTGAGTTGCGCTTTATGCGCATCATTTTGATGCTGTCGTTGTAATCGACGAGTAAGTGATCGACACACATATAGCCTTTGGCTTGACGGATACTGAGTTCTTCAATCATTTGTAACGTTTTTTTGACGAGAACATCCGTCGCTTCGTTATCCAATAAAATGCCGACCTCGCCCTCCTCAAATATCGTACCGGCACGCACGTAGTTGGGGTGAAACACTGCTTTGGGATTACGGCTAGGATCGATGGATTTAATGAAATATTGAACAGTCTGAGCAATTTTTTCGCCTTCACCGTCCTTGATAACCATGGAAGCCCGGTCAAATTTTTTATCCAGCGAAATAAATTGCAATTGTTCAATACTGATTGAGCCGTAAGCTAAATACTCAGTTTCCCCGAATGTAGTCTTCGAAAAAATCGAATTTTTTCCTTTCTTATAATCTGTTGTACCATTCGCATTAATTATTTCTTCAGTCGAACTTGAAGATGAGAGTTGTTCAAAATTTCCATTACCAAGCTGATCAACAAAATCTTCAAGCAATAATGGGCTTGTTCGTTTACATTGACTAGCTGGAACAACGTACCCGCGAATCAGACCTGTAATTGACGTTAAAACCGACAACAAGTTTTTATCTTTTGCATAATGCAAATCAAAAGCCTGATCTCTAAATAAATGGTGTCTGATACAGTTTTGACTTATGTACATAGGAGTTTCTTTAAAATCTATATCAGATGCATGTTTTTTATATTTGAACCCCGTTTCTTCTTTTACTATCCCATTTAAGTTGCTGTAACCACGTAGTTTTGGCAACGCATGATTGCCTTGATTTATTCCATCAGTACCAACCAATGTAGTCGGGCCATTCCAGTTAACTACGCCATAGCCATTAGCAACTATTTTAAAATCCACGCTTTTAATGCCGGAAATATTTGGCATGCTTAATCCTCGTTAGTTGTTAATTGCTTAATTGAAATTGCACCAATGAGTTGTTTGTCGCATATGGCATAGAAAACAGAGTAACTATGACGAGAACTTTCCCCGCCAACCCGATCCACCCCTTCCGGGGTGTAGCTTAGATAAATGGGAAATTCCGGATCTCTTGCTTCATTGAGCAAAATAAAATCTTTAAAAGCCTTACTGCCGCCGATAATGTCGTGGTGCTTGCTTTGGTATATCCAGTATGAGTTTCTTTGTAGTGGAATTTACTGGGCTGGCACAATGCCTTGCGTATCGAATTGATCTCCATTCCCTACAATCCAAACCAATTCGCTTCGACTTCGCGATCTGAACCAATGGCAGGATATGGTGTGATTAATCCTTTTCTGTTGTTATTAGATACTGCACATCCAGCGCAAGCAGTGCAATAACTGCACTCATCAATGGGCTGGTTTTAACCAGCTTTTTCCCTTAGGAGCGGGGGATTGAGCTTGTTGAGATTAAAACAAATAATCAGTCTTGATCCAATAAGCATCAATACTCAAAATAGAAAGGTTGGAGGCCTACAGTAAATCCGCCGTATCTTTGGATACATAACCATGGTAATAGCTTCTTAAACTTGTGATTCCCCGTGGTCTTGCCACGGGGATCTGCAGCTGTTGGGATCGTGTTGAAAGCAGGCAGATTGTATGGAATGAGGTTTGAAATACGCCGTCAGGCAATGGATGGAGTCATTGATTGGTTAACTACTACAGCCGCAGAGACTGCATTCGACACTGGGATTCATCAGTCCAATGAAGTTCGAGCAAAACTGGCTTGTGGCACAGTTACAAAAGATCACATAATAAGCCCGTTAAGATGTGCGGATTACCAGAGCAAGGTCACTCCAAAATTTTGCTGACCCTTACGCGTGCTTAAAAAACATAATGCTGCTAACCGACAAATCTTCAATGCTGTCAGGCAGAATTTACCCATTAAATTTTTAATATTCTTTTATTCTTAGGTGAATTTACCAGAGTTAACGTAGCTTTCTCCCCATCATAAGTAATAGCCACATCTTTCCCCGCAACAGGTTTACCATCAACATCATTTAATTGATGCACAATAAAATCCTTCTTGACCTGCTGATAAAAAACAGCATTCTCTTTATCAACATGAATGATTTGTCCCTCATACTGATTTTTATCAACGGGTGCTGTAGCTAGATAAATATTGTAGACACCTGGCTTGATGCCTTCATCAACCTTCTTGATAGTGCCGATCGTTTCCCATTCATTATTATTTTGAGTTTGTAGAATCTTTTGGCCATTCATTACAATCATTCGTAGCTTTGCGGGTGTCGTCATTTCAAATTAGTTGTAAGTAGGATTACTGGCAAGATTAAATTATCCTGCTTCCTGTTGTCCGGCAATTTCTTCCAGTATTTTCATGAGATCAAAAGACTCTGATCTTTCCATACCATGCAAAAAGGCGATCAACTGCAGTGCGCCGCTCCCCTTGGCTGAGAAGCTACCATCTTGAAGCGCTTTGATGGTGAACTGAACGACATTTGGGCAATTTCTGCCTTGCTCAAAATAATCGCCAATCTTGGTTTTTAGTAACTCTTTATTATCGTTAGACAGATCACGCATTAAATCCTGTGGCTTGCATTTGTCTTTTTTTATCAGATTGTAAACAGAATCCAGCAATGAATTCGGCGTGGTTTGTGTTTGATCGTTGTTATGAGTTGAAGGGGTATTCGATTTGCCTTCAGCGCTGGATACTTGATCATCCGCAGAATTAGATGGGGGCGTTTTTTTCAGCTTTAAGAATTGACTGAATTGATAGACATCCAATCGTGATATTTCTTCTTGTGTACTGAGTGCCAGCCAGGTGATTACTTCCTCTTTATTGGCTTTATAGAGTCTGGTTAAATCATAGAGTGCTGTGACATCGGTGCAACGACCTGACCGGTATAATTCTCCGAGTGGATCGGGTAGATCGAGTAATGCAGCGTGCATGGTGATATAAGGATTGGTTTTGCCAATGAGTCTGGCAATTTCAGACTTGGTTTTACCACCTGCCAGTTGCCGCCCAATAAAGTCAGCAATCTCTCTGGAGGTTAAATCATCTCTTTGCAGATTTTCGATTACCTGATCCGCTTCGCTGTAATCGGTATCAATGAATGCAGGAATCTTGGTTAACCTGGCATTAATGCTGGCGCGATAGCGTCTCGCCCCATGATTGATGATATAAGTTCCCGGTTTATCCGGATTGGGGCGAACCGATATCGGTGATTTGACTCCGCGTAATTTAATCGTCTCCGTTAATTCTCGTAACGTTTCCTGATTAAACTCTTTCCTGGGTTGATGGATATCTTCGCTGATCAGCGTAATATCAATTTCTGTTGCGCCGATAGGCGCAACAAGCCCTTTTATATTTTCCTTTTTTCTCTCTGCCATTTTTATCTTGGACCTAACTTGTGCTCGTTATGCTGGGCAGAAATATTTATTTGGATTAAATGATTCTGCCAATTTATGATTAGAAAGATAGAAACGATGGATGCAGTCATCAACAAATATAAAAGCGCAAAAGTTGTTTTTGCGCTTTTATATTTTTATTCTTCTTGTTCAGTTTATTGAATGCCTAACCTCTCGTATCAGAAAACGGGTTACGTTTTTAGACTCGCCAGGTTTTCCATCAGCTACTCATCTATCCTCTATTCATCGCATTCTAAGGTAACTATTAATATTAATTATGTTGATATAAATCAATAACATGATAAATTTATAGTTTAAATTTCTATTTTAAATCTACTATTAATAATTATCCATAAGATATGTATATAACGAAACTATTATTCGGCCCTCCATTGAATTAATAAATTTGTGTTTTTATTTTGGATTAAAATAGCAGCAATACTACTGCAAAACAATGGTGCTGTTTAGTTAAGCTGCTTAAACCCTAAAAATGGCAGGGCTATTATATGTACAATTTAATCTTAATCACAAATATTTTGCGTATCCTTGATGAGAAGGATATGACCAAGTCCGAATTGGCAGAGAAGGCGGGGGTCTCTATATCTTTTTTTACCGATCTGACCAATGATAAAGCCAATCCATCACTCAGGATTATAGAAGCCGTCGCAGAAGCGCTCGAGACCCCACTACCGATGCTATTGGATAGCACGGATATGAGCACGGCTGATCTTGAAGCATTAACCAATCGAAAACTAAAGCATTTGCCTAAAGGCTTTGTCTGGAAAGGTGGCGTGCTAAGTGAATATGAGGCTTATCAAGTCGAGCAATGGGATAAAAAGAACAGAGCGTTCTTATTAAAAAATAAAAATTAAGCAAAAGAGAAAAATGTTAAAAGCAGTAAAAAAGTATTGCGCAAAATATAATTACGTTATATTGTAATGTCATGTGTAAGCTTCTGGAGTATTCGCATGACATCGCAAGATCAATTACCTTACATCGCATCCGTTAAAGACCGGGCAAAGAGCAAGCTGGAGCGCGATGCAAGGGAAATACTGTCTGCATTGCAAGATCCTGAAACGGTTGAAATCATGGTCAACGCCGATGGCCGTATCTGGCAAGAGAAACTAGGTCAAAAGATACAACATATCGGAAATATCCAAGCTGCCCAGGTTGAAGCGGTCATCAAAACGGTTGCAGGTTTCCACGGCAAAGAAATCAATCGATTCAACCCGATGATCGAAGGTGAATTTCCACTCGATAATTCACGCTTCGCCGGTCAACTGCCACCCATTGTTTCATCCCCCACATTTGCCATTCGTAAAAAAGCCATCAAGATTTTTACACTCGAGCAGTATGTGGAAACCGGTGTGTTGTCGCCCAGACACTGTGATGTCATTAAAGAGGCCGTGCGCAAGCACCGCAATATTTTGGTTATTGGTGGCACCGGGTCAGGTAAAACAACGCTGATCAACGCCATCATCAATGAAATGGTTGTCAATGACCCGGATGAGCGCATCTTTATCCTGGAGGATACCGGCGAGATTCAATGCACTGCCCGGAATTTTGTGCAGTATCACACCACGATCGATGTCGATATGACGCAATTGCTCAAAACAACCTTGCGTATGCGCCCGGATCGCATCCTGGTCGGTGAAGTGAGAGGCCCTGAAGCACTGGATTTGCTTGATGCCTGGAACACAGGGCATGAAGGAGGGGCTGCCACACTGCACGCCAATGATGCGCTATCAGGACTGACTCGTCTGGAATCCCTGATTTCACGCAATCCTTCAGCACCTAAAGAGATCATGCCATTGATCGCGGAGGCGGTTGATATGGTCGTACATATCACGCGCACACCCCACGGCAGGAAAATCCAGCAGATTATCGAAGTACAAGGTTTTAAAAGAGGAAGTTACCAAATCAAGAAGCTGTAAATAAATAACAGGAGTTAGTTAATGAAAATATTGCCTTCAATTTCACTCTTCTTCATTGTTTCTTTATGCAGTTTTCTTTTGTTTTTCTTGTTGATTGATAACGCACAAGCCGCTGTTGGCGCAGGCGGTGCGCTTCCCTATGAAACCTGGCTGGTGAATCTCAGAAACTCTGTTACCGGTCCCGTTGCTTTTACCCTATCCATTGTCGGCATTGTCGTTGCAGGCGGCATTCTGATCTTTGGTGGCGAACTCAACGCTTTTTTTCGCACACTGATTTTTATCGTGCTGGTTATGGCATTACTCGTCGGTGCCAACAACATCATGACCAATTTATTCCAGGGTGCGGTCATTCCGGGTGAAATGCCCCAAGATCAGGAATTAGTCGTAAATCCACAAGAATAGGAAGCAAACTAATGGCGCTTCGAACCATACCTATCCGTCAATCGGGAAACCGTCCCAACTTGTTTATGGGTGGCGACCGGGAACTGGTTATGTTTTCTATCCTGATTGCGGCTACTTCAATCTTTGTGGCTATGGAAATAAAGGCCACGCTTTTCGGCATAGCCCTATGGATCTTTGCACTGTTTGCACTGCGACTGATGGCAAAAAATGATCCGCAATTGCGTCATGTTTACCTGCGCCAGATGCAATACAAAAAATACTATCCGGCGCGCAGCACTCCTTTTCATGACAATACCCGCCAGCAGGAGAAACAGCATCTATGATTGCCGCTATTTCTATCTTTATCGCAATATGCGGTGCTGTGCTGCTCTTGATACTATTTATCCATATCCGTGATGCTGGCAAAGAATTAAAACTGGATCAACATCGATCCAAAAAAATGGGTTTTGCCGATCTGCTGGTGTATGCAGCCGTGGTGGAAGACGGCGTGATTGTCGGCAAGAACGGTTCATTAATGGCCGCCTGGATATTTCGTGGTGACGATACGGCCAGCAGCACCGAGATTGAGCGCGAGCGGGTGTCATTCCGCATTAACCAGGCTTTATCCCGTTTGGGCAATGGCTGGATGATTCATGTCGATGCCATCCGCAAACCCGCGCAAGGTTATTCAGACAAAGCGCTTTCCAATTACCCTGATCCCGTTACCGCTGCCATTGACGAGGAGCGGCGCAATCTGTTCGAGCGTATCGGCACCCTATACGAGAGTTGCTTTATCGTATCACTGACGTACTTGCCGCCGATGCTGGCGCAACGCAAGTTTGTTGAACTGATGTTTGACGATGAAGCCGAGGCACCCGACCAAAAAGCTCGCACGCAAGGATTGCTGGAATATTTCCAGCGCGAATGTGCCAACTTTGAATCCCGATTATCCAGCGTATTTCATCTGTCGCGTTTAAAAAGCCGCAAGCTGGTGAATGAAGACGGTACAACCATCATCCATGATGATTTCTTACAGTGGTTGCAATTATGCGTAACCGGCCTGGATCATCCGATGGTATTACCTACGAATCCGATGTATCTGGATACCTTGCTCGGTGGTCAGGAAATGTGGGGCGGGGTTGTGCCTAAAATTGGCCGCAATTTCGTTCAAGTGGTATCGATTGAGGGTTTCCCGCTGGAATCTTCTCCCGGCATGTTAAATCTGCTCTCTGAATTGCCGGGTGTGTATCGCTGGTCATCGCGATTTATCTTTATGGATGCGCATGAAGCGGTCAATCATCTGGAAAAATTCCGCAGACGCTGGAAACAAAAAATCCGTGGATTCTTTGACCAGGTGTTTAACCTGCAAAGCAGCAACATCGATGAAGACGCGCTCAATATGACTGAAGATGCGCAGTCTGCCATTGCGGAAACCAATAGCGGCATGGTCGGCCAAGGGTGCTATACCAGCGTGGTGGTGCTGATGATGGAAGATCGGGCAGCATTGGAAGAAGCCGGGCGTAAGGTAGAGAAAGCAATCAATCATCTGGGCTTTGCCGCGCGGGTTGAGACGATCAACACCATGGATGCGTATCTGGGCAGCTTGCCCGGTCACGGTGTTGAGAATGTGCGCAGACCTCTCATCAATACCATGAATCTGGCCGATTTGTTGCCGGTCAATACCATTTGGACAGGCAAACCCATAGCACCCTGTCCGATGTATCCGCCCAATTCACCCCCGCTGATGCATTGTGTCACACAAGGTGCTACGCCTTTCCGGCTGAATTTGCATGTGCGCGATTTAGGTCACACTTTCATGTTCGGCCCAACCGGAGCGGGTAAATCCACGCATTTGGCGCTGATTGCCGCGCAATTGCGGCGTTATCAGGGCATGTCGATTTATTGCTTCGATAAGGGGATGTCAATGTATCCACTCACAAAAGCAATAGGTGGCCATCATTTTACAGTAGCAGGGGATGATGAGTCGCTGTCTTTTTGTCCACTGCAATTCTTGCAGACTAAGGGAGATCGTGCCTGGGCGCTGGAATGGATTTGCATGGTGATAGAACTCAATGGCATTACCGTTACACCTTTGCAGCGTAATGAAATCAGTCAAGCCATTGCCAATATGCATCAAAGCGGCTCAAAAACCTTATCGGATTTGTCAGTGACAATCCAGGATGAATCGATACGCGAGTGTCTTCGGCAATATACCATCGACGGCATGATGGGGCACTTACTCGATGCTGAAGCCGATGGGTTGAATCTGTCTACCTTCACCACGTTCGAGATCGAAGAGTTGATGAATCTCGGTGATAAATACGCACTGCCGACGCTGTTGTATCTATTCCGGCGCATCGAGCGCAGCCTGCATGGTCAACCATCCGCGATTATCCTCGATGAAGCCTGGCTGATGCTGGGTCATCCGGTGTTTCGCGCCAAGATCCGCGAATGGCTCAAGGTCATGCGTAAAAACAATTGCCTAGTATTGATGGCAACGCAAAGCCTGTCGGATGCGGCCAACAGCGGAATTCTCGATGTCATTGTCGAATCCACCGCCACCAAGATATTTCTGCCCAACGTATTTGCGCGCGATGAAGAGGCTTCGGCACTCTACCGGCGCATGGGATTGAATACGCGCCAGATTGAGATCCTGGCTTCTGCCATTCCCAAACAGCAATATTACACCGTATCCGAGAACGGCAGGCGGCTCTATGACCTGGCACTCGGGCCATTAGCGCTGGCTTTTGTGGGATCTACGGATAAGGAATCAATCGCCACGATTAAAAACCTGTGCGACAAGTATGGCGACCTATGGGTTCACGAATGGCTGGCGATAAAAGGGTTGACGTTATCAGATTATGGAGTTGCTGCATGAATATGATCAACGAGCTATTCAAGTTAAAGCCGGTTGTGGATGAGACTATGCGTGCCAATGACGACAGGATGGAAGGTGGTCACCGCTGCGGTGAAAATGAAAACCCCTATCTGTCAGCACGGCGCACCTGGAATGACCATATGCGCGGGATTCAGGCTTCGCGCAATATGTGGCAAATGCTGGCGCTACTATGTTTGCTGATTGCGCTGGCTGGGGTGGGAGGAGTCATTGTCATCGGCAGCCAATCCAAATTCATCCCTTACGTGGTACAGGTTAATAAACTGGGAGAAGCCATCGCGGTTTCTCGTGCGGATATTGCTGCGGTGGCCGATCAGCGCGTAGTGCATGCGTCGGTTGCAGCGTTTATTAATGATTTGCGGATGGTGACACCGGATATCGCCTTGCAGCGACGTGCCATCTTTCGTGCGTATGCCATGCTATCCAATAACGACCCCGCCACGGCAAAAGCTAATGAATGGTTCAATAGTACTGAGGCCAGTAGTCCTTTCAAACGAGCTGAAACACAAACCGTTAATGTTGAAATCATATCGGTCATACCCCAATCACCGGAGACCTGGCAGGTCGATTGGCTGGAGAAAATCTATGACCGGCAGGGACACTTAACCGAGCCACCCTTCAAGATGCGTGCTCTGCTTAGGATTTATAACAAGCCGACCACGCAAAGCACGACGGAAGAACAGATCCGCAATAACCCGCTGGGTATTTATATCCAGGATTTCTCCTGGTCGAAACAGACATAAAGGGGCCGCTCATCATGAAACCGTTACTCTCATTAAGTACGCGCAGTACCATAGGCATGCTGAGCATGTTGACTTTATCCGTTGGACTGGTTACTCCAGGCTATTCTAATGGTTTGTCGGATGCGTATTTCTCCGATAAGAACCCTCAACTGACACCACAGGAACGCGCGGCCATCGATCTGGCCAAGAAATGGCAAGCAGTCAATCCTAACGGTACAAAGCCGGTTGCAGGGCCGGATGGATCCATTCGTTTTCTGTTTGGCTCGCAACAACCCAGCATCGTCTGTGCAGTATTGCAGGTATGCGATATCGAATTGCAGCCGGGTGAGCAGGTTAATTCCATCCACCTGGGTGACCAGGCACGCTGGTTGATTGAACCAGCAGTGACCGGCCAAGGTTCTGCTGAGGTGCAACATCTGATTGTAAAACCATTGGATGTGGGGCTTGAAACATCCTTGGTAGTGACGACCAACCGGCGCACGTATCACATGCGTCTTCGGTCTCACCGTCGTGATTTCATGCCGAGAGTCAGTTTTACTTATCCGGAAGATGCGCTGATTAAATGGGATGCGATTAGAGATAAAGAAAGCCATGTTATGGGAATCAGGAAATCGCGCACCCTTCCTGAAACCGGAGAATATCTGGGCAATCTGGATTTTGCGTATGCAGTGTCTGGCGATGCTACCTGGAAGCCGCTGCGTGTCTATAACGACGGTCAAAAAACCATCATACAAATGCCTGCCATCATGGCACAGACTGAAGCACCGACTTTGCTACTACTGAACAAAGAAGGCGGTATTTTTAGTGAAGATGAAACCGTTATGGTGAATTACCGCTTGCAGGGTGATCGCTATATTGTGGATACCGTGTTTGATCGTGCGATTCTGATTGCCGGTGTAGGCGGCAATCAAAGCCGGGTGACGATTACGCGGGGGAATTGATGATGAATAAAATGATCACCGCATCCAACGCTGTTTTTATCCTCATGCTGGTTTTATTGCTATTGAATGGTTGTGCTACGCACCCCTATGGCAATTTTATTCAGAATCCTTCAATCGAAACCAGCAAAGTCATGGCCGATGATGTGGCGGCCCAAATAGTGCGGCTGTACCCGGCGGCCAATACGCAGTTCAATCTGCGCCATGTGATTAATGATCCGTTTGGTCATGCCTTGATCGAGAACCTGAGACTGGCAGGGTTTGCAGTTCAGGAAGTCATTCAGCAACCAATCTTTGCTGCGCCGAATCAACCTGATACTGAGTCGCAAAAAGGCCTGGCCTTGAGTTACATCATTGACCAATCGGGGGATTTGTATCATGTCAAACTCATGATTGACGATATGCGCTTATCGCGCGCATTCAGTGTGCAAGGCGATAGTACCCATCCTGCCGGTCTTTGGGTCAGAAAAGAATAAGGGGGTGAGGGTGATATGTCAACCAATTCTAAACTCCTGTCACCGGATTCATCTCCAGATGTAGTTGCCAAAAACGTTGGGGTGCGGCGCGTCAATAATCTTCCGATCGTCATTTTCGGTGCGATTATGCTGATATTCATGTTGCTCATGATGATCGTCGCCATGAATCGGGCAGCTGAACGCGGTCAATACGATTTTGATGGTAATCATGATACTCAGTCGAGCAATTCTTTTGCCTCACTGATTGCCAAAGACTATATCGGAGGCATTATCGAACCCAAAACTCAGACTAAAACTTCTGATTTAACCGAAAAAGCACCCCTACATGGAATCATCATTGAGCGGCCATCAGATCTGGATCGGCCGCCTCTGCCGCCCTCTATGGATACTGTCGATCCATCGCTTCACGCTGATATTGCCCATATTCGGATGCTGAAACGCCAGCAACTGGAAGAGGCGATCAAGGCTAAAACCAATGTGAATGTCATTGCGCCCAGAAGTACGGGATCATCACCGGATTTAGCCAATGCCGGTGCACCTAAAACACGTGATGAAATGCTGGCAAAATTGGCATCGGTGCGTCAACAGATTGATTCAAACCTGCGTGAAGATCCAACGGCTGCGTATCATGCGCGCCTGGCGCAGTTGCGGCAGGATGGAGCCGGAGGAACGGGAGCGGGTAGAAGTGATGAATCCATGGACGATGGCGCCCCTCGATTGCTGGATGACGAGTCCGGTACACGGGATAGGGATTATTCGCGCTTTGATTCAGCAGAAGGAGAAGCACGCTGGAAATTGAATAGCGAAGTGCAAAAGCCCGCATCGCCTTATGTCCTGCAAACAGGGTTTGTCATACCGGCAACTCTGATATCCGGTATCAATTCGAGTCTGCCGGGGCAGATCATGGCACAGGTCAGCCAACATATTTATGATTCCCCCATTGGTAAATGGCGTTTGATTCCACAAGGATCAAGATTAGTGGGTACGTATTCCAGTGAAGTGGAATTCGGTCAGGCACGAGTGCTGGTTGCCTGGCAACGCATCATTTTTCCAGATGGTAAAACTATGGATATTGGTGCCATGCCGGGCGCTGACGGGGTGGGTTACGCAGGTTTTAAGGATCTGGTCAATAACCATTATCTACGCATCTTTGGTTCAGCCCTGATCATGTCGGCTATTGTGGCCGGTGCCACGTACAGTCAACGTGATGCAGGTGGTGCGTTCGGGCGGCAAAATGCGGGCAGCATCATGAGTCAATCGCTCGGTCAGCAATTGGGGTTGGTAACCGCCAATCTCATTCGTAAAAACCTGAATATATCCCCAACGCTTGAAATCAGGCCTGGGTATCGCTTCAACATCATTGTGACCAAAGACATGAGGTTTTCCAAACCGTATCAATCATTTGATTATTAATAACAGGAGTGATCAAACATGATAAATAGCAAAAATCTAGCTGCTCAGTTGATCGTAATTCTGCTCGCACTGGGTAATGCCGGTTATTCATCGGTTATCAAAGCAGGCGGCCTTGCCGTCATTGATATAGCGAACATAAAACAAACCACAACGACCGCTATTGAGAATGTAGCGCAGACACTGAAGCAGATCGAGCAGTATCAGACACAATTGCAGCAATATGAAAACATGATCCGCAACACGCTGGCGCCACCAGCTTATGTTTGGGCGCAAGCGCAATATACGATGAACCGGTTGCTCTATCTGACCAATACCATACGCTATTATGAACAACAGTATGGAGGGCTGGATGGTTATATGCAGCGGTTTCGCAATGTTGAATATTATCGCAGTTCCCCGTGCTTTAGTTTGCAGGAAAAATGCAATGAAGGCGCCTGGAAACTCCTGAAGGATGGACAAAATACCAGCACCGATGCGCAGAAAAACGCCAATGATTCGCTCTTGCGGGGTTTAAGCGAACATCAGAATCAGATCCCGCTCGATGCAGCGCACCTGCAAGTCTTACAACAAAGAACCGAATCTGCCCAGGGACAAATGGAAGCTCTGCAATATGCCAACCAGCTGGCCGCGTACCAGGCAAACCAGTTACTGCAGATGCGCCAGATGCTGATTGCCCAGCATAATGCTGCCAATACGCAGAGTCAGGCCGAGGTGGATCAAAAGGCCATGCAGCAGGCTACGCGTGAGGCAGCAACCAAGCGATTGAGTCCTGAAATACTGCCAGTTGGTAGAAACTGGTCTGTGAAAGATGCCTTTTGAAACACCAACTCAAGGAGATACCGATGAAAAAAGGCTATTTGATTATTGCAGTGATCTACTCATTGTCTTTGTTGCTGCTGTCAGGGTGTTATAAGGATGGCGATGGCAAGCTTGAACTGAAGGAGCCTAAAAAGGAATTAAGTGAAATGCCGGAAAGAAAGAACTGGCTTGAAATGGATATTTCTGATCCTGATAAATTTAAGAAACAAATGGATGGTTCTGAGTAGCTAATTACATAGGCTCTAGACTAGCAGAAACAATCTGTTAGTCTAGAAAGATGTTAAGAAATAGCAAATTAAGTGATTATTCTGTTAAAAAAATAATTCAATGCTTATGCATTGATATACCAGCCAGCAAAACAGCGCTGCTATTAGGTAAAAATCGTAACACGATTAATATGATGGCATATACAGGCAAGTAATTTACCGCCATCAGACTGCCCTTAAAGACAAGTTGTTAGGCAGAGTGGAAGTTGATGAAAGCTATTTTGGTGCGAAACGGCATCGTGGTTATCACGGCAAACTCAAACGCGGTCGCGGTACATTAAAACAACCTGTATTCGGAGTGTTTGAGCGAGATGGCAGGGTATACACCGAAATAGTACCGGACTGTAAACGCTTGACCTTACAAGCGGTAATACTGGGTAAAGTGTCGATTGAAAGTGTCATTTATAGTGATGGCTGGCGTGGCTATAATGGTTTGGTAGATGTGGGATACTCCAAGCATTTTCGAGTATCGCACGGTGACAATGAATTTGCCCGTGATGGGCATTGCCACATTAACGGTATTGAATCGTTTTGGAGTTTTACCAAGCGACGATTGGCAAAGTTTAACGGCGTATCAGTTAACTTTGAGCTGCATTTGAAAGAATCTGAATGGCGCTGGAAAAAACAACCTGATGAACTTGCTACTGAACTATGGCAGCTCGTTAGATATTATTAACCTCTGATAGTCTAGAGCCTTACATATTATGGGAATAGCAAGATGCTTAAGAATCCAGGCGTAATTTTCCTTGTTTTTATTGTATCGTCAAGTTTCTCATCTGTTGTGTTTGCAGAGCTTGCTTACATTGATCCTGCTACGAATCAAAGTGTATTAGATCAGGTAATTCAGAAGTTTTTAGGAAAAGCCAAATCTTGGCAAGCGGTCATTCAAGGTGCTGCTGAGCGCTTGTTCTGGACGTTGGTGCTGATTTCCATGGTGTGGACATTTGGAGTGATGCTGTTGCGCAAAGCCGATATCGCGGATTTCTTTGCTGAGTTTACCCGTTTTATTATCTTCACCGGGTTTTACTTCTGGCTGCTGACTAATGCAGTGTCTGGACACAATATTGCGGGTACTATTATTGCCTCGATGCAGCAGTTAGGCGGTACTGCTGCTGGCCTACCTAGTGGTGCCAGTCATTCCAGTATTATGGATATAGGTGTTTTAATCTGGAATCAAGCAACGAGTAATCTTACAATACTGCAACCGGTCGATAGTCTGATTGCTGTCATCATATCGTTGATAGTTCTTATTGTTTTAGCGGTAATTGCAGTGAATATGCTGCTTTTGTTAATCTCATCCTGGGTGCTAATGTATGCGGGTATCTTCTTTTTGGGTTTTGGCGGCGCACGTTGGACATCCGACATCGCCATAAACTACTTTAAAACAGTTCTGGGTGTTGGTATTCAGCTATTTGTTATGCTCCTGATCGTTGGTATTGGTAGTGATCTGTTATCCAGTTTTTACGCCAAAATGGGTAAAAACGTTCTGAATTATGAAGAACTGGCGGTCATGCTGATTTTTACGATTGCATTTTTTGTGTTGATTTCCAGATTACCATCGTTACTTGCTGGCATTATAACGGGAAGCAGCATAGGCTCGAGCGCTGGAATTGGCAGTTATAGTGCAGGTAGTTTTATGGCAGCGGCCGGTACGGCAGCAGCCGTTGCGTCTTATGGCGGCACACTGGCAGCCGGTCGGCTGACAACAGCAAGAAGTGCGGGAATGGATGCTTTGCGGAGTGCAATTGAAAAAGGTCAGGCCCAGGAATCATCAGGTATGAACAATATTTCGCGAGGAGGGAGTAAATAATATAGGTAAGGCATTCAAGCGATTCGCTCCATGATGGATTTACCGCCGGATATGCAGGAAAGGATAGTGTGTTCAATCACTGCTGCCATCAAGTATGAAATACCAGCCAATATCATGCTGGCGATAGCCGAGAAAGAGAGTGGTAAACCGGGCCAATGGGTGCGTAACAGTAACGGTACTCACGATATTGGCTCGATGCAGTTTAATACTTTATTTCTTCAAGATTTATCGAAATATGGCATTACACCTGATCATGTGGAAAATCCGGGGTGTTATGCTTATGATCTGGCCGCATGGCGAGTGCGTTTACATATCAAAAATGATAAAGGCGACATCTGGACAAAAGCAGCCAATTATCATTCACGTACGCCAAAATATAATGCAAAGTATCGGGCTGATTTGATTACTAAGTCCGTCAAATGGGCAAACTGGCTAGAAGCTCGATTCCCTTCTTCAAATATCCCTAATTAGAGACCTTTGCAAAACTATCCACTTCTGCTGCAAATTCTTAAAAACCCAATTCAATGTTGAAATTCTGGGGAATTTTAGTGAATTTTTTGCAAAAACCAAGAGATAAAGACATTATTACGCCATTTCTTTGTTAGAAGACGCAACTAGCTTGTGGTTGTCGTGGTAGAAGCCTCTCAACATACAATCTTGGCAACCTTTTCAGGTTATAGGCCATAGCCTGCAGGATATGCCAGGCATGTGCTTTGGCTCGACCGTAGTAACGGAGGATCTTGCTACCAAACCAGCGTGTTTGACTGCCAAAGGTACGTTCCACGACATACCGGGCTTGTGTAATTAAACGATTGCGCTGTATTTGCCGCGCAGTCAACGGTTTGTTCTTCAAGGCTTTATCCTGAATGCCATTTTTGATGCCGCGCGATTTAAAGGCTTCACGATGTTTCTGACTACAGTAAGCTTTATCAGCATGAACCCGGGTACCTAGTACGATCCCGGCTTTATCGAGCAGTGTTAGCAGCAGCTTGCTGTCATGGCAATTAGCGGCCGTTGTTTCAACAGCCATCACCAAACCATTGTGATCAACCAGCGTGTGCTGTTTATAACCAAAAACCGATTGGCCGCCTTTTTTAACCCAACGCGCCTCAATATCGACACCAGGTTGAGTGACCGCGATGACCCGCATGGATGTTTGTGCGTCTGTTTCGTCATCACGCTCTTCGCGATCACTAACTACTTCATAGGCGGGCCGGGTCTTTGGCTTACGTGGACTAGGCGTGATGCTGGCGTCAACGTGACATCCAGTGGCTACAGTAACATTGAGCAGCTGAATTTGGTGATTGATTTGCCCCAATAAACCATCCCACGCTGCGGCTATCGTCAAACGGGTTCTGAAACGCGACAGCACAGAATGATCCGGTACTTCATCTTCAAGTGACAATCCCAGAAATCGCATCACGTGCAAATTAGAATTAGCCATTTCTTCAACCGCTTCATCACTTAAACCACCATTCCAGATTCCCACTAACAGCATTTTGAAAAGCAGCAACCCAGGATAGGCAGGACGTCCTGTTATGTCCGATAGTGGTGCATAATGAACTGAGATCGCCTTCTCTATCGAGTCCCAGTCTATCAATTCATCGATTTGCTTCAAGAAATTCCCTTTGCGGGTTCGGCGGGTTACATCATATTCAGAAAAACTCATTGGATTAGTCCAACACCATGATTCAAAAATAAATTATATCATCTCGCGCAGCTAAATCTGCTCTTGACCGTGCAAAGGTCTCAATTAGTAAGAATTCTTTTCCAAAATAGACCTGACTCAGAGGTACTGAGACCATTGCAGAATGCCGTAAAATTATAATTCCGGTGTGATTCCGGATTAATTTGTCAGAGACCAATTATTTTTTAACGGTTTCTCCGCAAATGAATGAGGAATATTTACACACAACCGGCCGTATCTAAGGGGGAGCAATATTCCTAGGTTTGTATGATCATTCGACGGTCGACAAAAAGTCTGGGTAACCATAAAATTATTATTGGACGGTTTTTTTTCCTAAACGCATGCTTTTCAGCTTTGAAATAAAGAATCCGGTCAAAATCACTCCAAAAACTCCTCCCGCCACATCAATAAAAAAGTCGCCCAGCAACGCTGTCCGTCCTTTGATATACAGTTGTGCGAATTCAGTACCTGCGGCCAGCATAAGAATAATCGTTACTGTCTGAAGGATTGATTCCTTTCTCATCGTTATGCAGAGAATTGCACCAAATAAGAAAAAAAAGCACAGATGCCAGACCTTGGATAAATTCCACGGGATAGCGGATTTGAATGATCCGCTATCCAGCAGGATTTTGACTTCGGTCAATACTTGATTTTTCATATCGCCCGGTATGGCAGTGCCCGCAATGATAAAGATGAAAATGGAAATTAATAGTAAGCGGCTGAAGAGATTCATTTCGCTAACAAAAAGAAATGAACCGGCAAACAGCAGGAAATAAGCGCTCCATGCGATCAGAATGAAGCTTTTCGCCCATCGATAAGCTTCATTTTCATGTACCGGGTAAACATGAATATTCTGAAATTGCAACGACCCGCTGGATTGACTGAGTTGCGCAAGCAGCCAGATTTTTTCAGTATCCGGTGCAATGGTGAAAGTTTTGCGGTAATTTTTCCAGTCATGACTTCCAGTCAGGTCCACTGCAGAGTGCGGCAGATCCCAGCGGTTTTTTTTTCCATCATTTTGCGCCAATAGCAATCTTCCCGCGTTCCAGGATTGCTTGCCCGTTTTCACGCTATCGCATTTCACATCGGCGGAAACCAATAAAACAGTGCCGGGATTTACCATCCGGAGATCCAGGTGCGCGCTGGCGCCAATTCTTGCATCGCTGGAAAAAAGGGTTAAGCCCTTTTCTGTATAATCAACCCGGCTGTTTTCCGTTGACCGGAATTTCCAGTTTCCGGTCAAAAGATCAGGACCGATTTGCAGATACTGGTCAAACTGGTGATAGCACACCAATGTGGCAATGGCAAGCAGGATGAAAAGAAAACAGTGTGTTTTAAATAAAGGCATACAGTGAACCGCTGCGCATGACAGGCTGGAAAAAATTACGCAGCTATTGAATTCAGGAAAATTGATCGAACACATTTTTCCTCGCATCGGATGGCTCAAGGAAACTTTGAAAGACTACTTCACTTGGCCATTCTGCGTTGAAATCAGGTTCAAGATGTTTATTTACCACTTGTAAAGTAAGCTTTTTAACTTTATTTGCCTTGCCTGACTATCGCTAGCTAGCTTTTTCAGGGCATCCTTAGATGGAGATAATTTTCTACTTGGACCAGGGAAATTTGAATCCACTATGAGAAGGTTTGGCGGGGTCTTGATCTAGCCGTTCGCCAACTTCGACAGATGATCCCAGTTCTTTTTCTGGAACTGGGGCAGTTTGTTCAACTATGGGTTCTCCAGATTTGATTACTTGTTGAGGTTCCAAGATGTTATTTAATTGCTTGATTAATTGGCTGACAGCATCAAAATTTAATGCAACACGGCATGTCATTTTTGCATCAATGATATTTGGAATATTTTCTCCTGAAGCGAGCATTCGATTCAAAGATGCAATCAGTTGAATATCGAGATATCCAAAATCAAGCATTACGATTTCTTTACTTCCTAAAGCTGAGGTAACATTCGAATAGATCGGTTGGATTGAGTTATCCATTTGTTTTATCCGTATGTTAATTTTTTTCAGTTGTTGGTTTGATACATCATTGTTTTTATCTTTTAATGTATTATTGTCAGGCATTTTTATCTCTTACTTTGATTAGAAACCTCAGTTCAAGAAATAATTCAACATATTTTTAAGCGGGAATGCCGTTATTTTTTATTTCAATAACTTGGGTGTAATAAAAATCGATCATTAAGATTCACATTAATCAAGTGGCAAATTTAAATTCTTTTGTTTTAAGAATTTCTACAAACTGATTTTTCGGTAATGGCTTACTATATAAATAGCCTTGCATCCAATAGCAACCATGCTTTCTCAAGTAATTCGATTGATAAAATGTTTCCACACCCTCTGCTATCAGATTAAGCTTAAGTTCATGCGCGATTGAAATAATAGCCGACAAAATCGGCAAACTGATATTGTCCTCTTTAATTTCCCGGACAAACGATTGATCGAGCTTAATGGTATCAATTGGGAAATGCTTAAGATAATTTAAAGAAGAATAACCTGTTCCAAAATCATCAATAGCAATTTTGACACCCAGTTTTCTCAGTTGCCACAACTGATCAATTATGTGCTTAGAATTAAAAATATTGAAATTTTCCAGAATCTCGATCTCTATCTGTTCGGGACGAACGCTATAATGCTTCATAGCTGCTGTTAATTGAGCAACAAAATCCAGGCGTTCCAGATAAGTGGGGGATATGTTGATAGAAATCTGGTCTATGTAGTAATTCATCGAATTCCAGTCGTGCAACGTCTGCATTACGTCATTAATTACCCATTCGGTAATTGGTATGATAAATCCGCTATCTTCAATATAATCAATGAACGCTCCTGCAGTTAACAAGCCTCTCTCGGGATGATTCCAGCGAATTAAAGCTTCCGCGCCAACCACCTGACAACTAACGGCATTGACTTGCGGTTGGTAGTACATTTCAAATTCGTTTTTATCCAGTGCAGCACTGAGATCTTGATTGACGATCATTTTTACATTCGAGTGATTTAACATTGAATTGTTGAAGAAACGATAGCCGTTTTTGCCTTTGGCTTTTAAATCTTGCATAGCCAAGTCCGCTTTTGTTAACAACTCATCAACTGTTTCACCATCTTGGGGATAACAAGCAACACCGATACTGGCAGATATCTTTATTTTTTTATTGCCTAGATGAAACGGTTCTCTAAAGCTTATAAGTAGACTCTCAGTGAAGCATGCGGTATCTTGTTGATTATTAATTCCTTCTAATAAAAGAACAAATTCATCCCCCCCCATCCTCATTAACGTATCGGTTTGTTTAATGTAACGTTGAATTCGATTGGCTACCTGCCGCAAAAGCTCATCGCCCTTTTCTAGACCATATGAATCATTGATTAATTTAAATTGATCCAAGTCAATTATCATCAACACCAAGCTTGTTTCATTTTGAATAGCTTGTAATTTAGCGAAGTCAAATTCTTTAAGAAAAGAGTATTTGTTTGGTAAGCCCGTTAGGATATCGCAATTCTCATGGTAATGATTCGTGCCATTTGTTCCTTTCATATCTACAATTTTATTAATAATTCCAAAGGAGCCTAAGTATTTATTTTCTTCGATTTTTTCATACTCTGAATAAATGCCAATCGAGCTGCAAGAAACACATAAGCTTGTTTTGATAGTTGTTGTGCTTTCATATTGATCGGGAAGCTTTCGTTTGAGACGGAATTCAACATTGTAGGAAGCGCGCTCACTAATTCTTCGCTCTAAAAAAACATGGCGCGCCATTGACAAATCTGCTTCATCAACCAGTTGCGAAAAATGCATTCCAATTAAATTCTTGGCTCTATAGCCGAGAATTTCATAAACTTGTTCACTAACAAATACAAATTTTCCTTCTTTATCGAGTATAAAAATAAAACTTGCCAATGAATTTATCAAAAAGCTATAAAAATCATTAAATTTTCTCAGTAATCTTGCATCATAACAATCTTCCAGTGTTATATTTCTTGTGCGATTGTTCTGATTAGTAGATTCTTCAAGTGTCTCAATTTCTTCTAAAATCTTAAAAATTGCTCTTGAATCTGATGAGATTGTACGCATCTTTAGAAATAGTAAACTATGTCGAATTTTTCCTAGTTGAAGTCGCAAATAAAAACTGAGAGTCAACTTTATTTGGGCTAATACAACTATGTTAATTGATTGCCTATCGCCATTAAATGAGTGCCAATACTCAATTTAGATGATCACCAAATGGTGGTTATAGCGCTTTTCCTTAGTGATCGGGGCATTGGCAAAAAATCACACTGTAGCGGTCAACTGATTGCGGATAAAAAATAAGCCAGATTTTCAGTCTTTGCTGGCAGGATGCTATTGCTGTAATGTTGTGGCCGGTTTTGGGAGTTAATCTCTTCCGGGTTTAATTCCTTGTCCCTTGGGGCGAAAGTTGGTTGAAAACCAGCAGTCTGAAGAGCGCTTTTAATACCTCGCTGCTTGTGGCGGGGTGCTTTATTGCTTGAGAATTAAGCGAAATTGTCTCTGCTAGTTTAGAGTTTTTTCATTTAAAAATGAGGATCAATACTCATTTTATTTAAAAGTAAATTGAAGTAAGATCGCGACTACATTCCCTGTCAGAATCTGGGTTAATCGAAAGATTCATAAATTTATCCTAGTGAGAATTAAATATGAGCAATTACGCTGTTAAATCCTATGATTCTTCTAAAGGCGCCACTCAGTTTATTCCATCGCAAGATTTTTTTTATTATTGCAGAACACAGTTAAAAGAAAACTTGCAGAAAGTCGAAACCATTTTTCGTGAAGTGCCCTTGCCTCGTGGCAAGATGGAATATATCGGTTATTTTTGCGGTCGAAGCGGATCTGCAGTAGAACTTAATGCAACCAAAACTAAGCGGTCAGGTTTACTTAAGGCCATTAATGAATTGGTGATTTCGTATATCAATATCATGGGCGGGTCAAAATCTGATAATAATGATTTCAATGATAACTCATTGTCTGAGCTAGAGAAAACTATCAACAATTATGTGAGTATACGTGAGACTATTTATTCGAATGTTCTTTTGCAGAACCATCTAATTAATGAACGTATACAGCTTGATGTTGTGCTTAAAGAACTTGATTTGTTATGTAGTAAAGTTGAGTTTCCAAAGAACGAATTGAATTATATTCATTTCTTTTGTGGTAAGAGCGGAACTCTGCAAGAACTTTTATTTACAGAGAATAAGCGCAAAACTCTTTACAAGCTTACCGCTTCATTATTGCGCTTTTATATCGGCATTGCCGATGAGATGGAGGCTGCGGGCTATACGACCGATGCAAAAAATAGTGTCATAAACCGTGTTGATTACTATATTCAATTACGGGAAACTGTACGGTGCAGCGTCTTAATGCAAACTCGCCTAGTGAAAGCGCGGGCAGAGTTGGATTCAGCGCTTGAAAAAGTGCGGTCTTTATGCATCAAAGTCAATTTTCCTAAAGATGAGTTAGAGCATATTCTTTACTTTTGTGGGAAGAGAGGTAATGCAGAAGATCTCGAATTAAGAAAAATATTGCGTAATAATTTCAATAAAGCAGTTATTGATTTGTCATGTGCTTATACGATTCTTGCCGAAGAAATGGAAGCAGCGGGATACTCTGTGAATCAATTGGAGAAAATTGAAAATTCGATAAAATTTTACAGTAATGTGCGCTTTCAGATGATTCGATATGAATCCTATGATTGCAATCATGTTTAATCTCCTCCGGTTTAATACCTCGCTGGTCTCGCGGAGGGTGCTAAATTGATTATGAAACGATGAATATGAGTTCTAATATGCAGCACCTTCAGGAAAGTAGTTGCGGAAATAATAATCAACGACTTAATGAGCTATTGTATGAACTTGATACTTTTTGTGTGAATGTAAGTACGCCAAAAGGAATTTTGGAGCACATTCGGTATTTTTGTGGAGAATATGGCAAAATCGAAGACTTATTGGACCGTAACGAAGAGAGGGCCGGTTTATATAAAAAAATAGCATCCTTGTTGTATGTTTACATCAAAATTGCGGATCGGCCCGAGTTTTCAAACTGTTCTGATCAATATATTGAATATATAGATAGGCGTGTTGATTTTTACGTTATGTTGCGAGAACTTATACGTTGCAATGTCGAATTACTTCATCTTGCTCCGGGGGTGGTTTTGTATGAATCAACCATATGTTTATTTGATAGTTATTTATACCTAATAAAAAAAATTCAAAAGAAAGAGCGTTCGCCTCAAGGCATTAGATATATAAATTCACGTTTAGACTATTACATTAAATTAAGAGAAGTTATCTGTTTTGATAGACCCCCAAAAAAATCTTGAGAAGTTTTCTTAACTTCTCAGACTTATTCTACTACTTTTCCGATTATTCAATTTTTGCGGAGAAACTAATTAAAAAATTAGTTACAGTAAGAATCAATCGAAAGATTTGCTCTTGATAGAGTATTGATATCAAAAAATATTGTTAAATAACATTATTAAAATAGATTCTCATGTTATGAATATAATCAATGCCAAAATTCCATACCAAGCAGAAATTGATAAAAAATCGCTAAGCATTGTTCAGATTAATTCTGGGATTTTTTTTGAGGCAATCGAACAAGCCATGGATGGCATTGCACTACTGGATAGTGAAGCCAAATTTACTTATCTAAATAATTCATATGTAAGAATTTTAGGATATCAAGATCAAGAAGAATTGATAGGGAACTCATGGCGCGTTTTATATCAAGAGCCTGAGATTAGCAGAATTGAGCAAGAAATCCTTCCAATTTTATTCAGAGATAGAAGTTGGAAGGGTTATACACATGGAACAAAAAAAGATGGAACACCAGTTTTAAAAGAATTATCACTAACAAAGCTAGATGATGATGGATTTATCTGCATATGCAGAGAAATAGATTTTTACAGAAAAAAAGAAATAGCATTACAACGTATGGCGATTGTAGCGGAGAAAACCAGTAGCCTGGTGCTGATTGCCGATCAACAAGGCAAGATAGTCTGGACGAATAATAGCTTCCGCGCAAAACTGGACTATTCATTACCTGAAGCCGAACAACTGTCGTTGATCGATTTTTTGCACGCCAAGAATATTTCGAGAAGGTCTTTTAAGTCAATTCATGACTCGTTGAGTAAGAGTGGAGTTTTTGTCGGTGAAATTGAATTCGTCAAAAAAAATAACACCGCAATTCATCTCTATGTCGATTTCACGGCAATTCATGACAAGGATGGAAATCTGGATCATTTTATATCTGTTAATCATGATATTACGCCGATAAAAGAAGCAGAGGAACAACTTAAGAATAGCTTGCAATTAGAACGGCAGTTGAATCTATTTAAAACGCAATTTATTAATCTGGTTTCTCATCAGTTTCGCACTCCTCTGGCTACCATGCGAACGGCTTTGGACGTGCTCGATTTAAAATTGCAAAAGGATAATTACACGAAATTTCATGATGTTTTTCAGAAATATAAAACGATCATGGCAAAAGAAACTTTGCGCATGGTGAAACTCCTGGAAAACATTTTGGAGCTGGGCAGAATCGATGAAAATAAAATTGATCTGATCAAGAAAGAAGTGTCCTTAAAAAAATTTCTCAATCAATTTATAAATAATTTTAATCTTACGTATGATGATAAGAGAAAATTAAAATATTTTTTTATTGCGCCTGATAACACTGTATGTCTTGATGAAATGATTTTTACAAATGTTCTGGAAAATATCATTTCGAATGCTTTTAAATACTCGCAAGGCAGGCAAGAACCTGAGCTGGGCGTCACGTATCATGATTCCGCTTATTTTCTAACCATAAAAGATTATGGGATAGGAATCCCAGATGGCGACAAAAAGTTTTTGTTTCAATCCTTTTTTAGGGCACGCAATGCAAAAAATTTGCAAGGATCTGGCTTGGGGTTGTTAATAGCAAAAAGGTTAATACAACTTCATGGTGGTGATATAAGCATTGACAGTAAATTAGATGAAGGCACCACGGTCACTATTAAATTGCCTCTTAACTAAAGTTGAGTTATTGAATTCAGAGCATTATACGTAACTGAGTATATCTCGATAATAACATTGGAGCGACTAAGAATTAGGCAGCATGGAATTCAAAGTCGCTAGTTCAAAACGCAACATTACTTTAATAAAAACACAACTATGAATTCTATTAAATTTCTGATTCTTGTCATTGAAGATGAAGATGAATTGCGTGAGGGAATCTGTGAATTGATTGAACATTTTGGATATGAAGCAATACCTGCCAAGACCGGCGTAGAAGGTTTAAAGCTTTTGCTTCAAAAAATACCGGATGTCGTTCTCTGCGACATTATGTTGCCGGACATGGATGGTTATGAAGTGTTGCGCAGAATGAAAGAGATACCTCATTCCGCTTTTAATTCAAAAGTGAGCGTGCTATCGACAGCCTTTATATTTCTGACGGCAAAAGCAACTCATGCCGATATTCGGGTGGGTATGAACCTGGGGGCGGATGACTATATCTGCAAACCGTTTTCAAAAGAGGAGCTATTCAACAGCATTCATGCGCGATTGGAAAAATTGAAGGAATTAAGAAAATTGCAAATGTATGAATCGATTCGAGCCAATCAGGATCAGGTGGTTTTTAATGAAAAATTAGATGTTCTTACAAAAAAAGAAGCCTACATTTTCGATTTGATAGCTCGAGGTTATACGTCGGAAGAAATTGCGAGAACCTTGTTTTTAAGCAGAAGAACCATAGAAAATCACCGGAATAATATTTCCCGGAAACTTAATCTCAGCGGTCCCAATAGTTTGGTTGGTTTTGCCATACGTGCCAAATTGTCAAAAACTCTAAATTAATAACAGGCCTCTCAATCAGTGCCCGTGCCCAGCCCGGCAAAAGGATAAAGATTACGTCTCCCCATCTTACCGGCAAACTTGCCGGTAAGATGGATAGCGTTTTGCTGTCATAAGTTGAAAATCGGTTCAATCGTCTTCGCCGGGGCTAAAACCTTTTGCGGCAGCATCTTGTAGTGTATCGAGCTTTAGCGCTACTTCCGCATACATTCTCCACGACCTGGCATTCCCGGTCCGAAGTTCCTGTGCATTTACCTCAAAAGCAACAAATCCATCGCGCCATATGTAGCGAACGCGATTACCTCATATCAATTCATCTTCGAAACTTCATTTCAGGGGATAAAGTAATTCATAGAACCATAAAAAAGAGTATCAATACTCATGAAAATGAGTATTTATGCTCATTAACTTTCTGATCTGTATTGATTAAAGTTAACAAAAAAACTGTCGCGTGTTTTGCGTCCGTGGTTCAACAACGATTCCTTGTCTTTGGTCAAATGGTGGTTTTTACCTGAATTTAAGCGAATAAATCTATGGGCAATCTCAAGTTGGTATCTTCTCAATCATTTGCGAACAGATCGCCAATAAAAAAAACAAGAAAATTATTAATTGCCGATGCGAGCGTGAAAGATGTGGATGTGCTCATTGCGGGTCTCAAGCTGGGGATTGACTGCTGGATGATTGAAAAGGATGGCGGCGCGCAAGAGTTATTAAAGAAGGCATTCAGTAACTACGAGCTATCGGTGCTTCACTTGCTCGGCCATGGCATGCCGGGTTCGATCACTTTGGGGGATGTAAAAGTCGACATTGCCAATTGGTCATATTTAACCGGCGGTATTTCAGAAATTGCGCAAATGCAGCCGGGAAAAATTTCATCGTGGCAAAAAAATACAACTCTTTCACATCAATGGAATATCTGTTTTTGGTCGTGCAATACCGGAAAAGGAAGCAAAGGCAAGATTTTTATGCAGCACGTGGCGGATTGCACGGGAGCGAATGTTTATGCATCGAGCAATTTGGTTGGTCATTCGAAATGCGGGGGAGGTTGGCAACTCGATGTGGTTGCATATCCGCGCTATAGCATCAATGCAATAAAGAATTAAACATGAAAAAAGAAACGTTGGTTAGAGCACGCAGGATAAGTGCGGTTGCCGTGAACGCGGACCGGCAAGATTCATACGCTAAAGTCATTATTTAGAAAAAATTATTCAATCGTTAAAGGGATTAAAAAATGTTAAACAAAGGAAACAGACACAAAATCGATGGCAGCCTAAATCAAGCGCAAGTATACGCATTGGTTCCATTTGCCAATGCGGCATTGGAACAATTCCAGCAAGTTCTGATTCCGCCTACGCCTACGTTCACCGCTTTGGCATACGACCCTAATCTTAATACGTTGATAATCACAGGTACGGGATTCGACACCGAAGCTACTGCAAGCAGTTACCTCGATATTACGAAGTTACAGATCAAGCTCAACAATAGTACAACAAAAACCGGAGCTACCACCTGGGTTAACAGCGGCAGTGTTACGATTGTTTCTGATACTGAAATCAGAATTGAATTAACGGCGATCGGGGCAGCGGCCCTCGAGGTCAGCACGCTCGGCGGTTCGACAGGGTCAACGTTTGAAAACTGGCAGCTATCCAGCGGCTTTATCGTCGGCACCACAGCCAGTAAATCCTATGAATCAACTTTAACGCAAACCAATTCATTGCAATTCGTTCCAAATGTCGATATTGATAAGAACGCGCCCGGGTATGGCCTGGATGACTTGCGTTTTGTCGAAGAAGGCCATATCGGTTCGAATGTTGAATATTTGGCGATCGACGGTCAAGGAGGTATTCCCCTGACACGTGGTGGCTTCAAAGTTGAAAATCTGGATAGTGACAACCTTGCATCGCTGACAGTAACGCTGACCAATGCAAAAGACGGCGATCAGTTGTATCTGCTTAGCGGAGATAATTACACGGCGGGTGGAACACCTGCTAACGGAACAATAACCGTTTCAGGCGTAGAACTCTCCTATCAGATTGATACCACCGGATCCCTGGTGGACGGAACGGCGCAAATTGTCCTCACGGTTACCCCTGCTGCGGGTTATGAGAGCCAAGTATCCAATACCATCATGGAAGGGGTGTTGAATGAAATATATTTCAACAATGTTACCGACAATCCGGATGTTGAAAATAGAATTGTAACGTTCAGTTTGACGGACGTTGAGGGCTATACCACCCTGTTGCCGAGCGAGGCAACGATTAATATCTATCAGGCCAACGACAAGCCGGTCATTACGCTGGCTAATACAGCGGGTACTTACACCGAAACGGCGGGTGTAGACGATGGCGGCAATGACGTGCCGCTGGGTTTTGATATATCGGTTACAGATGCGGATATTGGCGCGGAACTGCAGTACATCAAACTATCCTTCGGCACTTCAGCGATTAAGGACGGCGCGGCCGAGCAATTGCGCATCGACGGCGCCACGGCAGGCGATTCGATCGCGCTGGATTCGATCGGTCCGGTCACGCTGGCTGGCGTAACCTATCTGGTGCAAGCAGCAGTCAATGGCGGAACCAGCACCCTGACGTTCACCAAGGACGGTGGCGGTAACCTGACGCTTTCGGAAGGCGAAGCGCTGCTCGATGCGTTGCGCTATAACAATACATCCGACACGCCGACGCAAGGAGATCGCCAATTCAGTTTCGTGATGAAGGATACATACACCGATCCGCTGGATGGCGACATCAGCATCGAATCCGACCCTGTCAGCTTCACGGTAACAGTTCAAGGCACGCCGATCGGCACGCCAACTATCGATTTATTGCCTACCAGCGACACCGGTACTTCTGCAACCGATAATCTGACTAAGGAAACGAATCCAACGATCAGAGTTTCCTTGCCAAATTCGGGAGAATTGGCGGAAGCGGGCGACACACTGACCATCGAGGACAAAGACGGCAATGGTACGATAGTCTTTGCCGATACCATAACACTCACACCCGGTCATATCGCGGCTGGCTATGTCGACTACGCATCACCCTTTTTGGAAGATGGCACGCACGAATTCTCCGCCACTGTGACGGAAGCGGGCGCGAACGGTTTAACCTCGGGTGCGGCGGAATTAACCGTGACGATCGATACGCTGATTCCAGTTGTAACGTCGATTACCGTGGCTGATGACGCGCTGAAAGCAGGCGAAAGCAGCTTGGTGACCATCACGTTTAGTCAAGCGGTAAGCAACTTCGATAACAGCGACCTGACGATTGCCAACGGCACGCTAACCGCAGTATCAAGCGAAGACGGCGGCGTCACCTGGACAGCGACATTCACACCGGATGTCGACGTGGAAGATACCAGCAACCTGATTACGCTAGCGGATGCGAGCGTTGCGGATGCGGCCGGTAACTTAAACAGCGGCAGCAGTGATTCGAACAACTACGCGATTGACACCAAACTGCCAACAGCCACCATTGCAGTAGCAGACGATGCGCTGAAAGCGGGCGAAAGCAGCTTGGTGACCATCACGTTCAGCGAAGCGGTAAGCAACTTCGATAACAGCGACCTGGCGATTGCCAACGGCACGCTAACCGCAGTATCAAGCGAGGACGGCGGCGTTACCTGGACAGCGACATTCACACCGGATGTCGACGTGGAAGATGCCAGCAACCTGATCACGCTGGCGGATGCGAGCGTTGCGGATGCGGCCGGCAACAACAACAGCGGCGCCACCGATTCGAACAACTACGCGATCGATACGCTGATTCCAGTTGTAACGTCGATTACCGTGGCTGATGACGCGCTGAAAGCAGGCGAAAGCAGCTTGGTGACCATCACGTTTAGTCAAGCGGTAAGCAACTTCGATAACAGCGACCTGACGATTGCCAACGGCACGCTAACCGCAGTATCAAGCGAAGACGGCGGCGTCACCTGGACAGCGACATTCACACCGGATGTCGACGTGGAAGATACCAGCAACCTGATTACGCTGGCGGATGCGAGCGTTGCGGATGCGGCCGGTAACTTAAACAGCGGCAGCAGCGATTCGAACAACTACGCGATTGACACCAAACTGCCAACAGCCACCATTGCAGTAGCAGACGATGCGCTGAAAGCGGGCGAAAGCAGCTTGGTGACCATCACGTTCAGCGAAGCGGTAAGCAACTTCGATAACAGCGACCTGGCGATTGCCAACGGCACGCTAACCGCAGTATCAAGCGAGGACGGCGGCGTTACCTGGACAGCGACGTTCACACCGGATGTCGACGTGGAAGATACCAGCAACCTGATCACGCTGGCGGATGCAAGCGTTGCGGATGCGGCCGGCAACAACAACAGCGGCGCTACCGATTCGAACAACTACGCGATCGATACGCTGATTCCAGTTGTAACGTCGATTACCGTGGCTGATGACGCGCTGAAAGCAGGCGAAAGCAGCTTGGTGACCATCACGTTTAGTCAAGCGGTAAGCAACTTCGATAACAGCGACCTGACGATTGCCAACGGCACGCTAACCGCAGTATCAAGCGAAGACGGCGGCGTCACCTGGACAGCGACATTCACACCGGATGTCGACGTGGAAGATACCAGCAACCTGATTACGCTGGCGGATGCGAGCGTTGCGGATGCGGCCGGTAACTTAAACAGCGGCAGCAGCGATTCGAACAACTACGCGATTGACACCAAACTGCCAACAGCCACCATTGCAGTAGCAGACGATGCGCTGAAAGCGGGCGAAAGCAGCTTGGTGACCATCACGTTCAGCGAAGCGGTAAGCAACTTCGATAACAGCGACCTGACGATTGCCAACGGCACGCTAACCGCAGTATCAAGCGAGGACGGCGGCGTCACCTGGACAGCGACATTCACACCGGATGTCGACGTGGAAGATGCCAGCAACCTGATCACGCTGGCGGATGCGAGCGTTGCGGATGCGGCCGGCAACAACAACAGCGGCGCCACCGATTCGAACAACTACGCGATCGATACGCTGATTCCAGTTGTAACGTCGATTACCGTGGCTGATGACGCGCTGAAAGCAGGCGAAAGCAGCTTGGTGACCATCACGTTCAGCGAAGCGGTAAGCAACTTCGATAACAGCGACCTGACGATTGCCAACGGCACGCTAACCGCAGTATCAAGCGAAGACGGCGGCGTCACCTGGACAGCGACATTCACACCGGATGTCGACGTGGAAGATACCAGCAACCTGATTACGCTGGCGGATGCGAGCGTTGCGGATGCGGCCGGTAACTTAAACAGCGGCAGCAGCGATTCGAACAACTACGCGATTGACACCAAACTGCCAACAGCCACCATTGCAGTAGCAGACGATGCGCTGAAAGCGGGCGAAAGCAGCTTGGTGACCATCACGTTCAGCGAAGCGGTAAGCAACTTCGATAACAGCGACCTGGCGATTGCCAACGGCACGCTAACCGCAGTATCAAGCGAGGACGGCGGCGTTACCTGGACAGCGACGTTTACACCGGATGTCGACGTGGAAGATGCCAGCAACCTGATCACGCTGGCGGATGCAAGCGTTGCGGATGCGGCCGGCAACAACAACAGCGGCGCTACCGATTCGAACAACTACGCGATCGATACGCTGATTCCAGTTGTAACGTCGATTACCGTGGCTGATGACGCGCTGAAAGCAGGCGAAAGCAGCTTGGTGACCATCACGTTTAGTCAAGCGGTAAGCAACTTCGATAACAGCGACCTGACGATTGCCAACGGCACGCTAACCGCAGTATCAAGCGAAGACGGCGGCGTCACCTGGACAGCGACATTCACACCGGATGTCGACGTGGAAGATACCAGCAACCTGATTACGCTGGCGGATGCGAGCGTTGCGGATGCGGCCGGTAACTTAAACAGCGGCAGCAGCGATTCGAACAACTACGCGATTGACACCAAACTGCCAACAGCCACCATTGCAGTAGCAGACGATGCGCTGAAAGCGGGCGAAAGCAGCTTGGTGACCATCACGTTCAGCGAAGCGGTAAGCAACTTCGATAACAGCGACCTGACGATTGCCAACGGCACGCTAACCGCAGTATCAAGCGAAGACGGCGGCGTCACCTGGACAGCGACATTCACACCGGATGTCGACGTGGAAGATACCAGCAACCTGATTACGCTGGCGGATGCGAGCGTTGCGGATGCGGCCGGTAACTTAAACAGCGGCAGCAGCGATTCGAACAACTACGCGATTGACACCAAACTGCCAACAGCCACCATTGCAGTAGCAGACGATGCGCTGAAAGCGGGCGAAAGCAGCTTGGTGACCATCACGTTCAGCGAAGCGGTAAGCAACTTCGATAACAGCGACCTGGCGATTGCCAACGGCACGCTAACCGCAGTATCAAGCGAGGACGGCGGCGTTACCTGGACAGCGACGTTTACACCGGATGTCGACGTGGAAGATGCCAGCAACCTGATCACGCTGGCGGATGCAAGCGTTGCGGATGCGGCCGGCAACAACAACAGCGGCGCTACCGATTCGAACAACTACGCGATCGATACGCTGATTCCAGTTGTAACGTCGATTACCGTGGCTGATGACGCGCTGAAAGCAGGCGAAAGCAGCTTGGTGACCATCACGTTTAGTCAAGCGGTAAGCAACTTCGATAACAGCGACCTGACGATTGCCAACGGCACGCTAACCGCAGTATCAAGCGAAGACGGCGGCGTCACCTGGACAGCGACATTCACACCGGATGTCGACGTGGAAGATACCAGCAACCTGATTACGCTGGCGGATGCGAGCGTTGCGGATGCGGCCGGTAACTTAAACAGCGGCAGCAGCGATTCGAACAACTACGCGATTGACACCAAACTGCCAACAGCCACCATTGCAGTAGCAGACGATGCGCTGAAAGCGGGCGAAAGCAGCTTGGTGACCATCACGTTCAGCGAAGCGGTAAGCAACTTCGATAACAGCGACCTGGCGATTGCCAACGGCACGCTAACCGCAGTATCAAGCGAGGACGGCGGCGTTACCTGGACAGCGACGTTTACACCGGATGTCGACGTGGAAGATGCCAGCAACCTGATCACGCTGGCGGATGCAAGCGTTGCGGATGCGGCCGGCAACAACAACAGCGGCGCTACCGATTCGAACAACTACGCGATCGATACGCTGATTCCAGTTGTAACGTCGATTACCGTGGCTGATGACGCGCTGAAAGCAGGCGAAAGCAGCTTGGTGACCATCACGTTTAGTCAAGCGGTAAGCAACTTCGATAACAGCGACCTGACGATTGCCAACGGCACGCTAACCGCAGTATCAAGCGAAGACGGCGGCGTCACCTGGACAGCGACATTCACACCGGATGTCGACGTGGAAGATACCAGCAACCTGATTACGCTGGCGGATGCGAGCGTTGCGGATGCGGCCGGTAACTTAAACAGCGGCAGCAGCGATTCGAACAACTACGCGATTGACACCAAACTGCCAACAGCCACCATTGCAGTAGCAGACGATGCGCTGAAAGCGGGCGAAAGCAGCTTGGTGACCATCACGTTCAGCGAAGCGGTAAGCAACTTCGATAACAGCGACCTGACGATTGCCAACGGCACGCTAACCGCAGTATCAAGCGAGGACGGCGGCGTCACCTGGACAGCGACATTCACACCGGATGTCGACGTGGAAGATGCCAGCAACCTGATCACGCTGGCGGATGCGAGCGTTGCGGATGCGGCCGGCAACAACAACAGCGGCGCCACCGATTCGAACAACTACGCGATCGATACGCTGATTCCAGTTGTAACGTCGATTACCGTGGCTGATGACGCGCTGAAAGCAGGCGAAAGCAGCTTGGTGACCATCACGTTCAGCGAAGCGGTAAGCAACTTCGATAACAGCGACCTGACGATTGCCAACGGCACGCTAACCGCAGTATCAAGCGAGGACGGCGGCGTTACCTGGACAGCGACGTTCACACCGGATGTCGACGTGGAAGATACCAGCAACCTGATCACGCTGGCGGATGCAAGCGTTGCGGATGCGGCCGGCAACAACAACAGCGGCGCTACCGATTCGAACAACTACGCGATCGATACGCTGATTCCAGTTGTAACGTCGATTACCGTGGCTGATGACGCGCTGAAAGCAGGCGAAAGCAGCTTGGTGACCATCACGTTTAGTCAAGCGGTAAGCAACTTCGATAACAGCGACCTGACGATTGCCAACGGCACGCTAACCGCAGTATCAAGCGAAGACGGCGGCGTCACCTGGACAGCGACATTCACACCGGATGTCGACGTGGAAGATACCAGCAACCTGATTACGCTGGCGGATGCGAGCGTTGCGGATGCGGCCGGTAACTTAAACAGCGGCAGCAGCGATTCGAACAACTACGCGATTGACACCAAACTGCCAACAGCCACCATTGCAGTAGCAGACGATGCGCTGAAAGCGGGCGAAAGCAGCTTGGTGACCATCACGTTCAGCGAAGCGGTAAGCAACTTCGATAACAGCGACCTGACGATTGCCAACGGCACGCTAACCGCAGTATCAAGCGAGGACGGCGGCGTCACCTGGACAGCGACATTCACACCGGATGTCGACGTGGAAGATGCCAGCAACCTGATCACGCTGGCGGATGCGAGCGTTGCGGATGCGGCCGGCAACAACAACAGCGGCGCCACCGATTCGAACAACTACGCGATCGATACGCTGATTCCAGTTGTAACGTCGATTACCGTGGCTGATGACGCGCTGAAAGCAGGCGAAAGCAGCTTGGTGACCATCACGTTCAGCGAAGCGGTAAGCAACTTCGATAACAGCGACCTGACGATTGCCAACGGCACGCTAACCGCAGTATCAAGCGAGGACGGCGGCGTCACCTGGACAGCGACATTCACACCGGATGTCGACGTGGAAGATACCAGCAACCTGATTACGCTGGCGGATGCGAGCGTTGCGGATGCGGCCGGTAACTTAAACAGCGGCAGCAGCGATTCGAACAACTACGCGATTGACACCAAACTGCCAACAGCCACCATTGCAGTAGCAGACGATGCGCTGAAAGCGGGCGAAAGCAGCTTGGTGACCATCACGTTCAGCGAAGCGGTAAGCAACTTCGATAACAGCGACCTGGCGATTGCCAACGGCACGCTAACCGCAGTATCAAGCGAAGACGGCGGCGTTACCTGGACAGCGACGTTCACACCGGATGTCGACGTGGAAGATACCAGCAACCTGATCACGCTGGCGGATGCGAGCGTTGCGGATGCGGCCGGCAACAACAACAGCGGCGCCACCGATTCGAACAACTACGCGATCGATACGCTGATTCCAGTTGTAACGTCGATTACCGTGGCTGATGACGCGCTGAAAGCAGGCGAAAGCAGCTTGGTGACCATCACGTTCAGCGAAGCGGTAAGCAACTTCGATAACAGCGACCTGGCGATTGCCAACGGCACGCTAACCGCAGTATCAAGCGAGGACGGCGGCGTTACCTGGACAGCGACGTTTACACCGGATGTCGACGTGGAAGATGCCAGCAACCTGATCACGCTGGCGGATGCAAGCGTTGCGGATGCGGCCGGCAACAACAACAGCGGCGCTACCGATTCGAACAACTACGCGATCGATACGCTGATTCCAGTTGTAACGTCGATTACCGTGGCTGATGACGCGCTGAAAGCAGGCGAAAGCAGCTTGGTGACCATCACGTTTAGTCAAGCGGTAAGCAACTTCGATAACAGCGACCTGACGATTGCCAACGGCACGCTAACCGCAGTATCAAGCGAAGACGGCGGCGTCACCTGGACAGCGACATTCACACCGGATGTCGACGTGGAAGATACCAGCAACCTGATTACGCTGGCGGATGCGAGCGTTGCGGATGCGGCCGGTAACTTAAACAGCGGCAGCAGCGATTCGAACAACTACGCGATTGACACCAAACTGCCAACAGCCACCATTGCAGTAGCAGACGATGCGCTGAAAGCGGGCGAAAGCAGCTTGGTGACCATCACGTTCAGCGAAGCGGTAAGCAACTTCGATAACAGCGACCTGGCGATTGCCAACGGCACGCTAACCGCAGTATCAAGCGAGGACGGCGGCGTTACCTGGACAGCGACGTTTACACCGGATGTCGACGTGGAAGATGCCAGCAACCTGATCACGCTGGCGGATGCAAGCGTTGCGGATGCGGCCGGCAACAACAACAGCGGCGCTACCGATTCGAACAACTACGCGATCGATACGCTGATTCCAGTTGTAACGTCGATTACCGTGGCTGATGACGCGCTGAAAGCAGGCGAAAGCAGCTTGGTGACCATCACGTTTAGTCAAGCGGTAAGCAACTTCGATAACAGCGACCTGACGATTGCCAACGGCACGCTAACCGCAGTATCAAGCGAAGACGGCGGCGTCACCTGGACAGCGACATTCACACCGGATGTCGACGTGGAAGATACCAGCAACCTGATTACGCTGGCGGATGCGAGCGTTGCGGATGCGGCCGGTAACTTAAACAGCGGCAGCAGCGATTCGAACAACTACGCGATTGACACCAAACTGCCAACAGCCACCATTGCAGTAGCAGACGATGCGCTGAAAGCGGGCGAAAGCAGCTTGGTGACCATCACGTTCAGCGAAGCGGTAAGCAACTTCGATAACAGCGACCTGACGATTGCCAACGGCACGCTAACCGCAGTATCAAGCGAGGACGGCGGCGTCACCTGGACAGCGACATTCACACCGGATGTCGACGTGGAAGATGCCAGCAACCTGATCACGCTGGCGGATGCGAGCGTTGCGGATGCGGCCGGCAACAACAACAGCGGCGCCACCGATTCGAACAACTACGCGATCGATACGCTGATTCCAGTTGTAACGTCGATTACCGTGGCTGATGACGCGCTGAAAGCAGGCGAAAGCAGCTTGGTGACCATCACGTTCAGCGAAGCGGTAAGCAACTTCGATAACAGCGACCTGGCGATTGCCAACGGCACGCTAACCGCAGTATCAAGCGAGGACGGCGGCGTTACCTGGACAGCGACGTTCACACCGGATGTCGACGTGGAAGATACCAGCAACCTGATCACGCTGGCGGATGCAAGCGTTGCGGATGCGGCCGGCAACAACAACAGCGGCGCTACCGATTCGAACAACTACGCGATCGATACGCTGATTCCAGTTGTAACGTCGATTACCGTGGCTGATGACGCGCTGAAAGCAGGCGAAAGCAGCTTGGTGACCATCACGTTTAGTCAAGCGGTAAGCAACTTCGATAACAGCGACCTGACGATTGCCAACGGCACGCTAACCGCAGTATCAAGCGAAGACGGCGGCGTCACCTGGACAGCGACATTCACACCGGATGTCGACGTGGAAGATACCAGCAACCTGATTACGCTGGCGGATGCGAGCGTTGCGGATGCGGCCGGTAACTTAAACAGCGGCAGCAGCGATTCGAACAACTACGCGATTGACACCAAACTGCCAACAGCCACCATTGCAGTAGCAGACGATGCGCTGAAAGCGGGCGAAAGCAGCTTGGTGACCATCACGTTCAGCGAAGCGGTAAGCAACTTCGATAACAGCGACCTGACGATTGCCAACGGCACGCTAACCGCAGTATCAAGCGAGGACGGCGGCGTCACCTGGACAGCGACATTCACACCGGATGTCGACGTGGAAGATGCCAGCAACCTGATCACGCTGGCGGATGCGAGCGTTGCGGATGCGGCCGGCAACAACAACAGCGGCGCCACCGATTCGAACAACTACGCGATCGATACGCTGATTCCAGTTGTAACGTCGATTACCGTGGCTGATGACGCGCTGAAAGCAGGCGAAAGCAGCTTGGTGACCATCACGTTCAGCGAAGCGGTAAGCAACTTCGATAACAGCGACCTGACGATTGCCAACGGCACGCTAACCGCAGTATCAAGCGAGGACGGCGGCGTCACCTGGACAGCGACATTCACACCGGATGTCGACGTGGAAGATGCCAGCAACCTGATCACGCTGGCGGATGCGAGCGTTGCGGATGCGGCCGGCAACAACAACAGCGGCGCCACCGATTCGAACAACTACGCGATCGATACGCTGATTCCAGTTGTAACGTCGATTACCGTGGCTGATGACGCGCTGAAAGCAGGCGAAAGCAGCTTGGTGACCATCACGTTCAGCGAAGCGGTAAGCAACTTCGATAACAGCGACCTGGCGATTGCCAACGGCACGCTAACCGCAGTATCAAGCGAAGACGGCGGCGTTACCTGGACAGCGACGTTCACACCGGATGTCGACGTGGAAGATACCAGCAACCTGATCACGCTGGCGGATGCGAGCGTTGCGGATGCGGCCGGCAACAACAACAGCGGCGCCACCGATTCGAACAACTACGCGATCGATACGCTGATTCCAGTTGTAACGTCGATTACCGTGGCTGATGACGCGCTGAAAGCAGGCGAAAGCAGCTTGGTGACCATCACGTTCAGCGAAGCGGTAAGCAACTTCGATAACAGCGACCTGACGATTGCCAACGGCACGCTAACCGCAGTATCAAGCGAGGACGGCGGCGTCACCTGGACAGCGACATTCACACCGGATGTCGACGTGGAAGATACCAGCAACCTGATCACGCTGGCGGATGCGAGCGTTGCGGATGCGGCCGGCAACAACAACAGCGGCGCTACCGATTCGAACAACTACGCGATCGATACGCTGATTCCAGTTGTAACGTCGATTACCGTGGCTGATGACGCGCTGAAAGCAGGCGAAAGCAGCTTGGTGACCATCACGTTTAGTCAAGCGGTAAGCAACTTCGATAACAGCGACCTGACGATTGCCAACGGCACGCTAACCGCAGTATCAAGCGAAGACGGCGGCGTCACCTGGACAGCGACATTCACACCGGATGTCGACGTGGAAGATACCAGCAACCTGATTACGCTGGCGGATGCGAGCGTTGCGGATGCGGCCGGTAACTTAAACAGCGGCAGCAGCGATTCGAACAACTACGCGATTGACACCAAACTGCCAACAGCCACCATTGCAGTAGCAGACGATGCGCTGAAAGCGGGCGAAAGCAGCTTGGTGACCATCACGTTCAGCGAAGCGGTAAGCAACTTCGATAACAGCGACCTGACGATTGCCAACGGCACGCTAACCGCAGTATCAAGCGAGGACGGCGGCGTCACCTGGACAGCGACATTCACACCGGATGTCGACGTGGAAGATGCCAGCAACCTGATCACGCTGGCGGATGCGAGCGTTGCGGATGCGGCCGGCAACAACAACAGCGGCGCCACCGATTCGAACAACTACGCGATCGATACGCTGATTCCAGTTGTAACGTCGATTACCGTGGCTGATGACGCGCTGAAAGCAGGCGAAAGCAGCTTGGTGACCATCACGTTCAGCGAAGCGGTAAGCAACTTCGATAACAGCGACCTGGCGATTGCCAACGGCACGCTAACCGCAGTATCAAGCGAAGACGGCGGCGTTACCTGGACAGCGACGTTCACACCGGATGTCGACGTGGAAGATACCAGCAACCTGATCACGCTGGCGGATGCGAGCGTTGCGGATGCGGCCGGCAACAACAACAGCGGCGCCACCGATTCGAACAACTACGCGATCGATACGCTGATTCCAGTTGTAACGTCGATTACCGTGGCTGATGACGCGCTGAAAGCAGGCGAAAGCAGCTTGGTGACCATCACGTTCAGCGAAGCGGTAAGCAACTTCGATAACAGCGACCTGACGATTGCCAACGGCACGCTAACCGCAGTATCAAGCGAGGACGGCGGCGTCACCTGGACAGCGACATTCACACCGGATGTCGACGTGGAAGATACCAGCAACCTGATCACGCTGGCGGATGCGAGCGTTGCGGATGCGGCCGGCAACAACAACAGCGGCGCTACCGATTCGAACAACTACGCGATCGATACGCTGATTCCAGTTGTAACGTCGATTACCGTGGCTGATGACGCGCTGAAAGCAGGCGAAAGCAGCTTGGTGACCATCACGTTTAGTCAAGCGGTAAGCAACTTCGATAACAGCGACCTGACGATTGCCAACGGCACGCTAACCGCAGTATCAAGCGAAGACGGCGGCGTCACCTGGACAGCGACATTCACACCGGATGTCGACGTGGAAGATACCAGCAACCTGATTACGCTGGCGGATGCGAGCGTTGCGGATGCGGCCGGTAACTTAAACAGCGGCAGCAGCGATTCGAACAACTACGCGATTGACACCAAACTGCCAACAGCCACCATTGCAGTAGCAGACGATGCGCTGAAAGCGGGCGAAAGCAGCTTGGTGACCATCACGTTCAGCGAAGCGGTAAGCAACTTCGATAACAGCGACCTGACGATTGCCAACGGCACGCTAACCGCAGTATCAAGCGAGGACGGCGGCGTCACCTGGACAGCGACATTCACACCGGATGTCGACGTGGAAGATGCCAGCAACCTGATCACGCTGGCGGATGCGAGCGTTGCGGATGCGGCCGGCAACAACAACAGCGGCGCCACCGATTCGAACAACTACGCGATCGATACGCTGATTCCAGTTGTAACGTCGATTACCGTGGCTGATGACGCGCTGAAAGCAGGCGAAAGCAGCTTGGTGACCATCACGTTCAGCGAAGCGGTAAGCAACTTCGATAACAGCGACCTGACGATTGCCAACGGCACGCTAACCGCAGTATCAAGCGAGGACGGCGGCGTCACCTGGACAGCGACATTCACACCGGATGTCGACGTGGAAGATGCCAGCAACCTGATCACGCTGGCGGATGCGAGCGTTGCGGATGCGGCCGGCAACAACAACAGCGGCGCCACCGATTCGAACAACTACGCGATCGATACGCTGATTCCAGTTGTAACGTCGATTACCGTGGCTGATGACGCGCTGAAAGCAGGCGAAAGCAGCTTGGTGACCATCACGTTCAGCGAAGCGGTAAGCAACTTCGATAACAGCGACCTGACGATTGCCAACGGCACGCTAACCGCAGTATCAAGCGAAGACGGCGGCGTCACCTGGACAGCGACATTCACACCGGATGTCGACGTGGAAGATACCAGCAACCTGATTACGCTGGCGGATGCGAGCGTTGCGGATGCGGCCGGTAACTTAAACAGCGGCAGCAGCGATTCGAACAACTACGCGATCGATACGCTGTTGCCAACGGCCACCATTACTCTTGACGATACCGTCTTGAGAACTGGCGACATAGCCAACGTGACAATTACATTCAGTGAAGCGGTGAGCGGTTTCGATTTGTCCGATCTGAACTATGAAAATGGCACAATCGATAATCTCTCGAGCGCGGTAGACAATAACGATGGCACTTTCAGCTATACGGCGACGTTTACGCCGGATGCCGGTACCGAAGACAACAGCAACGCCATCACGCTGGCCGCTGGAAGTGTTTTCGACGCGGCCGGTAATGGTAATTCTGAAGCTTCGTCGGACAATTTCGAAATCGATACGCTGCTCGATACGGTTATCGATGGCGATTTGACCGGCGAGGTTTACGAGAAAGGTGGATATGACGGTCAGAAGATTGCCGACCGTAACAACAACTATGAGTTGGTTGCGCATGGCGATGATCCTGGCTATTTCACCGCCAGCGGCGTGCTGACGCTTCAAAATGTGCAACCAGGCTGGAATTCTTTCAGTACCGAGTATTTCACCTATAACGGTGAAGTTGCCGATGCCAATGGTTACTCGATCGAGTACCTCAATACCGTTACCGGAAACTATGACGACCTTACGGTCGGTGTCGTGACCCTTAGTGGATCGTTTGCGACGGTTACCGGTTTGTACGGTAATCTGATTTTCAATACCGATAACGGGGAATGGAATTATTTCATCGACAATGACCGTATCGTCACGCAACAGTTGTCATCGGAAAATAATCCATTCGAAGTCTTCAGCGTCAAATCCAAGGATGGCGAAGCCGAGCAATGGATACAAATTGACGTTACCAGCGCGGACGACCAAGGTGTCTTTGAAACGATATCGGAAGGTTCGGTAACCGAGGATACCGATGTTCAAGCGACGTATACGGTATTCAATGAGAGCATTGGCGAAGGCTATGACTTGACGGATGTGCTGGTGAAAACGGGTACGATTGGGTTGACATCGGTGCAATCGACACTGATCGAGCCGCAATGGGATGTGAGTTACGATGACAATGGCGATATGTTATCGGTCTTCAGCATCGATGAGCAGGGTAACTGGACTTATGCGGTCAAAAATGATCGTGAAGTAATTCAGAATTTGGTTCCAGTGGCGCCAGGCTCTGAGATGCAAGCTATTTTCACGATCAATCCGCAAATTCTTCCGGATGATCCCGGTACAGCAGGTGCTTTCGGAACCGTCAAGATCTCTATCCTTGGCAAGTTCGATAAACCTGAACTGACAGGTGACCAGGCAGATCTCGATGATGGAACAGAGGATCAGAATTACACCGTAACCGCAGCGGATCTGCTGCAAGGATGGAGCACCGATTTCGGTTCAATTCATGTCGGTGCCGTCACTGCAACAACCGATACTGGAAACGAGTTGGAGGTGACAAAAGTTGGCGATTCCTGGACGATTGCAGCGGAAGCCGATTTCTTCGGCGATGTAACGATTGCATACACCGTGCTGGATGATTACGATAATTCGGCCGAAGGGACATTGACTTTCGCCGTCGATAACGTCAACGATGCGCCTGTTGCTTCTGCCGACACCCTGGCTGCCGAGGAAGATACTCCTGTGACATTCTCGAAAGCCGATTTGCTCAGTAACGATAGCGATGTGGATAATAACTATTTGGCTGGCGTCATCGATACCTTGTATATCGATTCGGTTACCAGTGTCACGGGCGGTACGGTTTCGCTCGATGGCAATGGCGATGTGGTATTTACGCCAAGCGTCAACTTTCATGGAGAAGCCAGCTTTAGTTACGTAGTAGCAGATGGTAAGGGAGGATACAGCGAATCTCAGACAGTCGCGGTCAATGTGGTTTCCGTCAATGATGATCCAACGAATGTTCGCCTTGCCGGCAAAACTCCGACCTATGGCAATGCGGTGCAGAACGTACGCGCAGTGATTGCCGATCTGAGCGTGGCCGATGCCGATACCGGCGAGGGCAGCCAGTACAATTACTCGCTCAGCGGCGCCGACGGTCTGTTCAAGGTCGACAATAGCGCCAAGACGCTGTCAGTGGGTAACACTGCACTTATCGCCGGTGCGACGTACAATTTCACGCTAGTAGCATCGTTGAATGGCGATACCATTAGCGAAGAATATACTTATCGCAACGGCACGGCATCCTCATCCACCAGCAACGGCATTGATCTGGTTACCTTGGGTGACTCGACCAACAACATCTATTACGCGCTTTCCGGCAATGACACAGTTACGGGCGGCAGTCTGGAGGACTTGCTGTTCGGCCAGGATGGTAACGATGTGCTGTCCGGTGGAGCGGGTAACGACGATATTCAGGGTGGCAGCGGTAACGATATTCTGACGGGCGGCAGCGGCGCGGATGTGCTGACCGGCGGCGGTAAAACCACTGTGGGCAATGGTGGCTACGATCAATTCCGCTATATGGATAAAGCCGTTAATTGGGCAGGTCTGGATGGCAACGGTCTGGATACCATTTTGGATTTCAAAGGCAATTCGACCATACTGAAAGGCGCTTCCAGCACCGGCTTGATCAACGGCGATGTGTTGACGTTCAAATTGTCCGAATTGACGGGCGATGTGACAGGCTTGGTAAGTGGATCATCCGCTGGCAAGTGGTACACGCTGGGATCCGATGGCTTAGCATCTAATGTTGACGGCCATGCAACAACCGCCAAAGCGCAGTTTGTTTATAACAGCTCTACGCATGTATTAAGTTACGATGCGGACGGCTCGGGTGCGGGAAGTGCAGTGGAAATCACTTCACTCGTTGGCGTCGATCAGCTTCTCAATACGCACATAGTGATACAAGGATAAGCAAGGTTGACCACTAAGTAGCACTTGAGGACTGACAGCTAACGCATCATTAATCGTCACAGATAACCAACTGGAAATGGGAGGTTATCTGTGATGGGGGATGGATTTACAAATGCGATCTGTCAGTCTTTTTTTTATTAAATTTTAGTGAGTTGCGCTTATTCGATATTACCTGATAAATATTTCCCAATTTCTTTCTGCGAATTGTGAAGCAGAGGAAAGTTCTTTAAATGGAGTTTCGCTATGAATACTAAATATTTTCCAAATTCCTCTTGCATTCCATTGGGATTTTCTCCAGCTCCACCGTTTACTGCCGATACACTTGCCGGATTCCAGCAAGTTCTGGTTCAACAACCCTCATTTTCCTCATTAGGATTTGATCTTAATTCCCATACGCTAATAATTGGGGGTGCTGGATTCAATCCCGGGGCAACTGCAAGCAGTTACCTCGATATTACGAAGCTACAGATCAAGCTCAACAATAGTGTAATAAAAACCGGTGCTGGCACCTGGGTTAACAGCGGCAGTGTTACGATTGTTTCTGAAACTGAGATCAGAATTGAATTAACGGCGACTGGGGCAGCGGCCCTCGAGGTCAGCACGCTCGGCGGTTCGACAGCGCAAACGTTTGAAAACTGGCAGCTATCCAGCGGCTTCATCGTTGGCACCACAGCCAGTAAATCCTATGAAGTTACTTTAACGCAAACCAATTCATTGGGTTTCGTTCCAAACGTCGATATTGATAAGGACGCGCCCGGATATGGTCTGGATGACTTGCGTTTTGTCGAAGAAGGCCGCATCGGTTCGAATGTTGTTTCTCTGGCGATCGACGGTCAAGGAGATATCCCCCTGACCCGTGCCGGTTTCAAAGTTGAAAATCTGGATGGCGACAGCATTGCATCGCTGACAGCAACGCTGACCAATGCGAAAGACGGCGATCAGTTATATCTGTTAAGCGGAGCTGCTTATACAGCAGGCGGAACGGCAGCTAACGGAACAATGACCGTTTCAGGCGTAGAACTCTCCTATCAGATTCACACCATCGGATCCCTGGTGGACGGAACGGCGCAAATAGTCGTCACGGTTACCCCTGCTGCGGGGTATGCGAGTCAAGTATCCAATACCATCATGGAAGGAGTGTTAAATGAAATATATTTCAACAATGTTACGGACAATCCGGATGTTGAAAATAGAATTGTAACGTTCAGTTTGACGGACGCTGAGGGTTATACCACCCTGTTGCCGAGCGAGGCAACGATTAATATCTATCAGGCCAACGACAAGCCGGTCATTACGCTGGCTAATACAGTGGGTACTTACACCGAAACGGCGGGTGTAGACGATGGCGGCAATGACGTGCCGCTGGGTTTTGATATATCGGTTACAGATGCGGATATTGGCGCGGAACTGCAGTACATCAAACTATCCTTCGGCACTTCAGCGATTAAGGACGGCGCGGCCGAGCAATTGCGCATCGACGGCGCCACGGCAGGCGATTCGATCGCGCTGGATTTCGCCGATAGCACAGCGATCGGTCCGGTCACGCTGGCTGGCGTAACCTATCTGGTGCAAGCAGCAGTCAATGGCGGAACCAGCACCCTGACGTTCACCAAGGACGGTGGCGGTAACCTGACGCTTTCGGAAGGCGAAGCGCTGCTCGATGCGTTGCGCTATAACAATACATCCGACACGCCGACGCAAGGCGACCGCCAATTCAGCTTCGTGGTTAAGGACACATACACCGATCCGCTGGATGGCGACATCAGCATCGAATCCGACCCTGTCAGCTTCACGGTGACGGTTCAAGGCACGCCGATCGGCACCCCAACCATCGATTTGCTGTCTACCAGCGACACCGGTACTTCGATAACCGATGATCTGACTAAGGAAACGAATCCAACGATCAAAGTTTCCTTGCCAAATTCGGGAGAACTGGCTAAAGCGGGCGACACACTGACCATCTACGACGGCGCAACGGAAGTCACAACCATAATACTGACAGCCGATCATATTGAGGACGGTTACGTCGACTATACCTTTGCCACCGCGTTGAGCGATGGCGCGCACAATCTTTCCGCGACGTTGACGGAAGCAGGCGCGAACGGTCTAATTTCGACTGCGGCGGAATTAACCGTAACGGTCGATGCGACAAAGCCAACTCCCGCCACAAAGATTGATAGCTTTAGCGACGACACAGGCGCGAATACCAGCGACAACCTAACCAAAGATACAACGCCAACGCTGACAATCACTGCGGAAGCGGGAGCGACTGTGCAAGTATTCCGGGACAAGGTGTTGGTGGGTACCGCAACCGAAGTTGAAGGTCAGCCGGGTTCGTTCACGTTTACCTCGGCAGCACTGGGAGATGGCTCCTACAGTTTCACTGCCAAAGTCACCGATGCGGCCGGTAATGTCAGCGAATCGGCTGCGTGTGTCATCGCCATAGATGCGACAAATCCAAATCCGGCCACCTCTATTGTCAGCTTGAGCGACGACACGGGAATAAGCGGCATTGATTATGTAACCAGCGACAACACGCCGGTATTGACGATAACCGCCGAAGCGGAATCGACGGTGGAAGTGTTTCTTGATGATGGAAGTGACGAGATATTTATTGGCTCCGCAAATGAAGTTACAGGTCAATCAGGCACGTTCACATTTGATTTCGTTGACAATGGAATAGTTGAGCTGGGCGATGGCGAATACGATTTAATCATAAAAGCAACCGATGCTGCTGGTAATGTTTGCTCAACTCAGCAAGTAATCACTATCGACACCACCGCGCCAACCGCGACCATCACGGTAGCGGACGACGCGCTAAAAGCGGGCGAAACCAGCTTGGTGACGATTACGTTCAGCGAAGTGGTGAGCGGCTTTACCAATAGCGATTTGACGATTGCCAACGGCACGCTGAGCACGGTATCGAGCACGGACGGCGGCGTCACCTGGACGGCGTCGTTCACGCCGTCAACCGGCATCGAGGATGCCAGCAACGTCATCACGCTGGCGTCCGCCAGCGTGATGGACGCGGCCGGCAACAGCAACAGCGGCGCCACCGATTCGAACAACTACGCCATCGACACCAAACGGCCAACCGCCGCCATCGAGGTGGCTAAGTCTGCACTGAAAGCGGGTGAAACCAGTCTGGTGACCATCACATTCAGCGGAGCGGTGAGCGGTTTTACCAATAGCGATCTGATGATTGCCAACGGCACGCTGACGGCGGTATCGAGCGCGGACGGCGGCGTCACCTGGACGGCGGAGTTCACGCCGTCAACCGGCACCGAGGATACCACCAACGTGATCACGCTGAAGGATGCAAGCGTTACGAATGCGGCCGGCAATAGCAACAGCGGGAGCGTAAATTCCAACAACTACGCCATCGACACCAAACTGCCGACGGCGACCATCGTGTTGGCCGATACTGCGCTGAAAGCGGGAGAAATCAGTCTGGTGACGATCACGTTCAGCGAAGCGGTGAGCGGTTTTACTAATAGCGGTTTGACGATAGCCAACGGCACGCTGAGCACGGTATCGAGTGCGGACGGCATTATTTGGACAGCGACGTTGACGCCGTCAACCGCTACCGAAGATGCTACCAACGTCATCACGCTGGTATCCGCTAGCGTTACGGATGCGGCTGGCAACAGCAACAGCGGGAGCGTAAATTCCAACAACTACATCATCGATACCAAACTGCCGACGGCCACGATTGCAGTCGCCGATACTGCGCTGAAAGCAGGTGAAACCAGCCTGGTGACGATTACGTTCAGCGAAGCGGTGAGCGGTTTTACCAATAGCGATTTGACGATTGCCAACGGCACGCTGAGCACGGTATCGAGCGCGGACGGCGGCGTCACCTGGACAGCGTCGTTGACGCCGTCAACCGGAATCGAGGATGCCAGCAACGTCATAACGCTGGCGGACGCCAGCGTTACGGACGCGGCCGGCAACGGCAACAGCGGGAGCGTAAATTCCAACAACTACGCCATCGACACCAAACTGCCGACGGCCACGATTGTAGTCGCCGATACTGCGCTGAAAGTGGGCGAAACCAGCCTGGTGACGATTACGTTCAGCGAAGCGGTGAGCGGTTTTACCAATAGCGATTTGACGATAGCCAACGGCACGCTGAGCACGGTATCGAGCGCGGACGGCGGCATCACCTGGACGGCGGAGTTCACGCCGTCAACCGGCACCGAGGATGCCACCAACGTGATCACGCTGAAGGATGCAAGCGTTACGAATGCGGCCGGCAATAGCAACAGCGGGAGCGTAAATTCCAACAACTACGCCATCGACACCAAACTGCCGACGGCGACCATCGTGTTGGCGGATACTGCGCTGAAAGCGGGTGAAAGCAGCCTGATGACGATCACGTTCAGCGAAAAAGTCATCGGTTTCGATAACAGCGATCTGACGATTACCAACGGTACATTAAGTCCGATATCGAGCACTGACGGCGGCGTTACCTGGACAGCGGCGTTCACGCCGGTTGCCGATCTTGAAGATGACACCAACGTTATCACGCTGGCATCCGCTAGTGTTACGGACGTGGCCGGCAACAGCAACAGCGGGAGCGTAAATTCTGAAAACTTTACAATAAATACGAAAGAAATTTCAGAACCACCACTTCCTACCGTCACAAATGTGGATGGAGTAACTGTTAATACGCTTTCTCAAGCCGATGGCAGCGTGATTACCACGATTCCTGTGGTTGCCATTGACCGCAAGGACGATTCGCAAAGTTTGTTTAGGGACTATGCCGATATTCCTCTTATAAAGAATGCGGCGGGTCAAGGCTTGTTGAATGTCAGTTTGCCGGTCGGAGCAGGCTTGAATGCAGAAGGCCGATCGGATCCATTGAGTGGGAACGATGCAAAGAATAGTCTGAATCAATTGATTGATAAAGTAGCATCCGATGAGACCCTCAAGGGGGTTTTAAAAAGTGGCGTGGAAACCTTCCTTTCTTCTCAGGCTGCGGTATCGCCGGTAGTTGTTCAACTGCTAACGCCAGTAGTAAATGGCGATACTGCGCTCACAAAACCTATATTAATCAGCGGCACGGGACAATCCGATACCGTCCGGCAGGCATTGATTGTTGATACCAGCAAGCTGCCAGTGGCTACGGTCATCCAATTGGATAATATAGCCTTTGTGAGTTTTATCGGCTCAGTTCATGCGATGGGCGGTGCCGGAGAAAATTTCGCCATTGGCGATAATGCCGTCCAATATATTGTACTCGGCGCGGATGACGATATTTTGCATGGCGGAGGAGGTGACGATACCGTTGGAAGCTTAACCGGCAACGATCAGGTTTTTGGCGATGCTGGCTACGATATTGTTTTCGGCGGCGATGGGAACGACTTACTGAGCGGGGGAACTGGCAATGACCGCATAAATGGCGGTGCCGGCTTTAATATTGCAGAACAAGAAGGGAAGTTGTCCGACTATGAACTGGAATTTACCGGAAACTCGCTCAAGCTTGCCAATAAGGCAAGCAGTGAAACCGATATTTTTACCGATATTCAACTGATCAAATTTACTTCGGGACCGGCATTAGCAATCCCTTATTCATCGACGGAAGCAATTGCGCATCATCTTGTAAAGACTTGGCTGGGACGTGATTTAACGGTAGCAGAAGGTGTTGCGGTGCAGAATTGGACCGCCGCTTCAACCGATGAAATCCTGCGAGTTTTTCGCAGTTTGCCCGAAGCAGCCAATGTTAGGGATATGAGCGATGAGGAATTGCTGCGCGATTTACCAACCGATCCCAATCTTGTCCACTGGGAAGTTACGCACCAATCGCTTGTTGGCACAGAAGCAAATGAAGTTGGTTATTTGCCTCTGGGTCTGACTGTATATGCGGACGGCGGTAAAGGGTGCGATATTTTAAAGATGCCTGGCAGTCGCACAGATTTCCATTATGAATTTGTAGACCATCGTCTGCAATTAACCCGATTGAGCGATGGTGCGATGCAAAGCATTGTCAATGCCGAGGCGGTAGCTTTCGATAGTGGAGAAACGATTGTAATTGCCCAAAATCAAGCACAAGCGACGCTTGCACACCTTGTGCACAGTTTCTTTAATCGTGACGTAACAGCGGATGAATGGGAGCTTGGCATTGAGGTGCTGGGTAATGTGGAAGTGCTCAATGAATCCGCAAATTTCGAAGGAATTTTAAAGTGGTTTCAGGAGCATTCGGAGCTGAAAAATATTCCGAATGAAAATTACATACAAAAAATTTATGAGCAAACATTAGGGCGCTTGGCAACGGAAAAAGAATTAACAGATCAGTTATTGCGGCTGGAGAATCATCAGATAAGCAGAGAACAGCTTGCCTATGAAGTGGCTGATAGTAATGAAGCATCGACTTATTTAATCGGAAGCGTTTTGATGCAGCAGGAATGGTTTTAACGTTTCTGGAATGTATTCGAAGCGACGAATCGTTTTCCTTGCATGCTGATAGTATCGCTTACCGGCTCCTCACTTAACCACTGACACAAAAATCCATTCAATGAATTGCACTTTCACCGATAACTCCCTTAACAGCACGGTATTGATAACCAGATGAATTTCAAATTTAAAGCGCCTCAGAATGAAATTGCGCAGGTACTGACCGGCTTTAAGAAGACCTTTAGAAACATTGGTGTTTTTAGTGCAGTCATCAACATGCTGATGCTCATGCCGGCCATTTACATGCTGCAACTGTATGACAGCGTACTGACCAGCCGCAATGAAATGACTCTGTTGATGCTGACATTGATCATGTTAGGCGCCTACATTTTCATGGGCGCGCTGGAATTCGTCCGCAGCTTTGTATTGATCCGTGTCGGCGCGCAACTCGACATGAAGTTGAACAAGCGCGTTTACACCGCCGCCTTTGAGGAAAGCCTCAAAAAAGGCGATAGCAACGCCGGGCAAGCTTTAAAAGATCTGACTAATCTACGGCAGTTCCTGACCGGCAATGCCTTGTTCGCTTTTTTTGACGCACCATGGTTTCCGATTTATTTGTTCGTGATATTCATGTTTCATCCCATTCTGGGAGTTTTCGCTTTATGCGGCACAGTCATATTGATTGCATTAGCGTACATCAATGAGAAGATCTCGCATAAACCGCTAGCCGAAGCTAATTCGATGTCGATTGCGTCCAGCAATATCGCCTCCAACAATTTACGCAATGCCGAAGTCATCGAAGCGATGGGCATGCTGCCTAATCTCCAAGCGCGCTGGTATAAGCTGCATCGCCGTTTTCTCAATCTGCAAGCCGAGGCCAGCGAGAAATCAGGTATTGTCACCGCGCTGTCGAAATCGTGTACCGTCGCATTACAGTCGCTGATGCTGGGATTAGGCGCTTTATTGGTGCTGGATAACAGCATCACGCCGGGCATGATGATCGCCGGTTCAATTCTGTTGGGCAGAGCCATCGCGCCGGTACAGTTACTCATCAGTGTGTGGAAGCAAATTGGCGGCACCCGCAGCGCTTATGAGCGTCTGACACAATTGCTCGAACAGAATCCGGAGCGAACGGCTGGCATGGCGCTGCCTAAACCGCTCGGCGTGATTGCGGTGGAAAATGTCACCGCAGCTCCACCCGGCAGTAAAGTTCCCGTCATCAAGGGATTGAATTTCTCCCTCGCCGCCGGTGAAGTGCTTGGCATTATCGGCCCGAGCGGATCGGGGAAATCAACTCTGGCGCGCTTATTGGTCGGTGTGTGGCCGGCAGCGGCGGGGAAGGTCCGCTTGGATGGCGCCGATGTTTATCTGTGGAACAAGGATGAATTGGGTCCGCATATCGGTTATCTGCCGCAGGATATCGAACTCTTCGCTGGCACGGTTTCGGAAAATATCGCCCGTTTTGGCGAAATCAATGCGGAAAAAGTTATTCTGGCAGCCAGACGCGCCGGGGTTCATGACATGATCCTGAATATGCCGGAAGGTTACGACACGCATCTGGGTGACGGCGGCGCCGGTCTTTCCGGCGGACAAAAACAACGCATCGGCTTGGCGCGCGCCATGTATGATGATCCATCCCTGATTGTTCTCGATGAGCCCAATTCAAACCTGGACGATATTGGAGAACAGGCGCTTCTGGCAGCCATCACCGATCTGCGCATACGCGGCAAAACCATCGTGTTGATCACACACCGCACCAGTATTCTCAGTGTAACCACAAAATTGCTGCTATTGCAGGACGGCGCAGCAAAAATATTCGGGCCGACCAATCAAGTGGTGGAGGCGCTCGCAAAGCAACAACAAGCGCATCAGGCGCAGCTGGCGCAAAAGAAAGCCGGGCAGCAAGCTGCGCAAAATCCAGCACCTCCAACCACGCCTGCGGCCGACTCTCAAACCGGCTAATTTTTACCGCGCCTTTCAACCTTACCTTGAGCACATACAGATTACCGGACAGGAAGAATAATGAAGCTTGCAGCTGAAGAGAAAAAGACCGTTATTGAAAATGTTCCCGCCGATTTATCCCATCAGGTTGACACCGATGAGACACTCCATACCAAATTGGGCTGGTGGATCGTTCTGGCAGGCTTTGGCGGATTTATTCTATGGGCATCTTTCGCACCGCTGGATAAAGGCGTGCCGGTTCCCGGCACGGTCACGGTCGCCAGTCATCTGCAAGCGGTCCAGCATCAAATCGGCGGCATTATCGACAGCATTCTGGTGAAGGAAGGAGAGCATGTTGCGGTTGGCCAAGTTTTAGTCCGGATGAATGATGTTCAGCTCAAAGCACAAGCTGAAATCACCCGCAGTCAGCTGTATACCGCGCGCGCAGTGGAAGCGCGTCTATTGGCGGAGCGCGATGGCCGCAAGGAAATCACTTTTCCGCAGGACTTGCTCACATCCCAGCATGATCCGCGTATCGCCAATAACATCATCACTCAGAACCAATTATTCACATCGCGCCAGTTAGCCTTGCATCATGAAATCGCGGCACTGGAAGAAAATATTGCCGGCTCAAGAATGCAATTGCGCGGGCTGGAAGCATCCAGAGCCAGTAAAAATGCGCAATTGAAATTTCTGGAAGAGCAGCTTGTCAATCTGCGCGACTTGGCACAGGATAGTTTCGTCCCGCGCAATCGCGTGTTGGAACTCGAACGCACGTATATCCAATTGACCGGGGAGATTTCTGCGGAAACCGGCAATATCGGCCGCATCCAACGCCAAATAGCCGAATTGGAACAGCGGCGCATTCACCGCCAGCAGGAATACCAGAAAGAAGTGCGGCAACAGTTATCCGATATCAAGCGGGAAATTGATTCATTAAGCAGCCGCCTGAGCGGACAGGATTTTGAACTGGCTAACGTAGAAGTCAAAGCACCTGTCGACGGTTTTGTGGTCGGTATGAACGTTTTTACCGAAGGCGGTGTGATTAGCCCGGGATTTAAGCTCATGGATATCGTTCCGAGCGATGATATGCTGATCATCACCGGGCAAGTGCCGGTTCATCTGATTGACCGGGTGCACGTAGACCTTCCTGTCGATCTTATTTTTTCCGCGCTCAATCAAAAGAAAACCCCTAACATACCGGGCACCGTCACCCAAGTATCGGCGGATCGTCTTATGGATGAACGCAGCGGGCTTCCGTTTTATAATATCAAGGCCAAGGTTACACCGGAAGGCATGAAAAAGCTGACCGATCAACAAATACGCGCCGGCATGCCGGTGGAAATATTCATTAAAACCGGTGAACGCTCGCTGATGAGCTATCTCTTCAAACCGATCCTGGATCGCGTTCATTCGGCCTTGAGTGAAGAATGACGGTAATGATAGATATCCGTAAAATTTTAGTCATGGCCGGGTTTTTCTTGAGCCCGATCAGCCATGGTTATGCAATGAGCCTCTTAGATGCTTATGAAGCTGCATTGCAGCATGACCCGACTTATCGCTCAGCTTATCATGAAAATGAAGCCGGACAACAAGCCGAAGCCATCGGTTTAGCAAGCTTGCTGCCCAACCTTTCAATCACGCATACACAAAACAGAAGCTCAGGAACCATTACGGGTAAAACACAAACCGGTCAAAGTGTTTCTGACGTTGTTACTTTTGATAGTCAGATAAGCTCGTTGACTTTGCGTCAACCTTTGATCAATTTGGAAGCGGTTGCAAGCTATCGAATTGGAAAAGCACAAGCCAATTCCAGCCGGGCAAAATTTACCGGGCGCAGTCAGCAGCTCATTGTAAGGTTAGTAGAAGCTTATGTAGAAACATTGCTGGCACAAGATCATGTCAAGCTCGCAGAAGCACAGCTGACTTCCCTAGAAGAACTCAAACGCGTCAATGAGCGCATGTTAATCAAGGGCGAGGGAACAACGACCGATGTTTTGGAAACACAATCGAAACACGCCATTGCACAAGCACGTGTTATTGAAGCCAATGATGAGCTGGAAGGAGCCCAACTTAAACTTGAAGCCATCATCGGGCAAAAAATAAACCAGTTAGACCGATTGTCCGATGCATTTAATACGCACGCCATTCAGTTGCAAGATTATGACAATTGGTATGCTCTGGCGCTGGAACGCAATGCCGAGCTGATGACACAACGCCATGCGGTAACATCCGGTAAGGAGGAAATCAGAAAGAGTTTTGCCGGACATACACCACGCGTCGATTTAGTCGCCAGTTTATCCAAAAACAATAGAGGATCATTTATCACACGCAATCAAGATGCCGAGCTTGGCACAATCGGTGTTGAAGTCAACTTTCCTCTATATGCCGGCGGCCGTGTAAACGCCCTCACGGCTCAGGCTAAAGCGAATCACGCGCGTGCGGAAGCGGATCTCGACGCGGTAACCGACAAAGTACTGGTCGAATTGAAAAAACAATACAACCTGCTAAAAAGCGGCGTCAAAAAAATTGAATCATTGGAACTGGCCGTCAAGTCGGCCGAATTGCTCGTCGACGCGACAGAAAAAAGCATCCGTGGCGGTATCCGCATCAATTTAAATCTTTTGGATGCGCAACAACAACTGTATACCGCACAGCGCGATCTTTCACAGGCGCGGTTTGATTATCTACTGGCCTATCTGCGCTTGCAGTTAGCAGCAGGCACACTGGTACTGGATGATTTACGAAATATTGCCAGCTATTTTAAAACGAATGCGTATTGATTCTTTGGGATTACACGATTGCATTGTTGAGTCTGGGAAAACCTATAACAACTGGCGGTTTTAAGATTTCTTGGAATTGCTGTTAGTTTTTTGCGCTCGTATATAAATTGCCGTTCTATCACCCGGAATACATGTTTTACCTGCGCACGGATTGCGGAGTGATTCCGGTTGCTAGAATTTATGAGGCCGCTTCACGTGCGGCATGTTTCTATGATTTTACCTCTTCATCCAATCGACACAGCAATGAGTATGGATGCTCATTAATTTTTCACCTCTATTCCGATTAAACAAACAGCAATTTTTGCTGATATTTCTCCGCTTTGCTTTGATATACCGATGATTTGTCAATGCAGTCGCATTTTAAGGTTGAGAGCCCAAATCATTCATTATCTGGCGCTGTAGTTGCAATCAACTCGTAAATCATGTGCCCCAAAATGAGTATTCGCACTCATTCAAAACCGATAGATAATCAATTATCCTCATTGATCTTTTAAACTTGCGAATAATGGAGGGTCATAGAATGAAAAGTAAGTGTCAGAAAGAATTTCCACCGAATTTAGACAGCTCGCTGTGTACTCCCGGAACAATTCGATCGAATGGCTATGCAAAACGGATTGCTATTTTTGGCTTACTGCTCGCGATCTCGTGCTTCATTTATATAAGCAATGTTGCAGCGCATAATCTCCATCGTATCGAGATGTATGCTAAAAAACCCCATCCAGATTATGAATATCTTGCTTATGGGATGATACGGCACGAAATTACAGATAAAAATGGCCTGACCACTGACATTACCTCCCGTTATAGTACGGCTCCTATCATCCCCGGCCCGACTATTATCATGGATGAAGGTGATGTAGCCGAAATCACACTTTATAGTGAAGTTCCTATCCCTGAAAACGCAGATCATGTCGATCTGCACGAGAATGTCAGTCTCCATGTACATGGTGTGCACTACGATATCGTCAGTGACGGTACGCTTAAATACATCAATTTATTTAAAGATGAAGGCGCAACATTGGTTCAGTCATATACATACCGCTGGGACGCTGCGTTCGGCACAGCCGGTACCTGGGCATATCATGATCACAATATGCATACCCACAATGGCGCGGAAGACAAAGGTCTGTACGGTGCTCTGATTGTCAATCCAGCATCGAGAACCGTATCTATTGGCCAAGACGGTGGTATTACCAGTGTTCCACTTTCAAGTATTGCTAAAGATTACATTTTATACGTCATAGACGATGCCTTTGTTGGAACAGAAATTGACAATCGCACAGGTCAACAAACGCCAATTTGGGTTAATCCGGCGCTATCGGCTCAGGCTGGAACAAATATCCGGTTTCATCTGATCGCAATGGGGACTAACTTTCATCAATTTAAACTGCCCGGTTATAGCTGGCCTGATCCGGCAACTCGGACCATTATTGAGGAAAAAGCAATCGGTCCACTTGAGAAACATGTTTTTGCTATTAAAGCTGGCGCTAGTTCCAGCTATATGGATGCATCTTTTGCGGGTAAAGCACAAAACATGACCGGTAGTTTCACTGTTAATCCCTAAAAAGCACATTTCTCAATTCAAAGGATAAAATAATGAAATTAAATATTTCAGGATTAAATTTTAAGACCATGATGACGCTTGTGTTGTTTTCTGTCTTATGGTTTGCCGGTAACACATTTGCAGCTACGCATGACATTCATCTATCCGCGAATACTCTCCCCAATGGACAGTATGCTTTTAAAATGGAAAAGCATACTAGCAGTGACGGCCCAACCCCGTTATATCCGGCTGAAGCAACGATTCCAGGCCCGACCGTATTTGTAAAAAAAGGCGATATCCTTAACGTAACACTGACCAACAATATTCAACTACCCGGTGGCACGCAATTCAAAGTTGGATTAACAGTTGGTAGCATTGAAGTTGCCTATGGCGAAGCAAGAACCTACACTTACACCGCAAATGATGTGGGTACCTTTGCTTATGGTGACGAATCTTCGCATTTGCTTGGATTATTCGGTGCACTCGTTGTTGATCATGCCGATGGCTCGGTACAAGATTTCGTCGATGAAATCGGCAATCGCGTCGCAACAAAGCGCAGCGATGTGGATAAAGAATTTGTAATGTTCATGGTCGGCTCGACGTTCTGGGGATCGGAAACTGTCAATGGCGTACAAAGACCATTATGGACTAATCCTACTCTTGGAGCTGTACAGGATGACATTGTCAGGTTTCATATTCTTTCTGTAGGTCCCGGCCATACTTGGCATTTGCATGCGCATCGCTGGCCTGATAACAATAACAGCGATTCAATTATTGATGTGAAATTGCTGAAAGATACTTTAGACAGCCACTCTTTCACAATCAAAGCGGGCGCAGGGGTTGGAACCGGGCATTGGCAATATCACTGTCATCTGGTTTCGCATATGGAAGCTGGCATGGCTGGAAAATTTCATGTAGCCGCTAAAGGTGAATCGGGTGATAGTCTTGCTGGAGCTTCTCCTAGCGGCAAGATTTTTCTTAATCCAACTGCCAGTGTACCCGGTCTTGTAACCTTTGAGATCTCCGATGAGCCGGGGCAATTCTTCAGAAGTGTCCGCAGCGATATACTGAGTCCCATTACCAAAACTCGCTCACTGGAAATTATTCCTCCGGGTAGCAGTGTGCACTTCATTATGTCGGATACCAACGCTGTGCATACAATAACGTCGTTACTCTGGCCTAGCGATGCCAATGATACCGATCATGGTGATCATCGTGTTATACCATTCAGTCAAACCAAGGCTTATAAAGGTGGCGCTATTTTGCAGCTGGATGTGCCGGGTCTATATGTATTTACCTGCAAGATACATCCTTACATGTTCGGTGCTGTGATCGTCGATGATCCTGCAACAGATGGGTTGGATTTGGGAGAATCGATCGATATCGTGACAGGTATCAATAACCTTCCGACCAGTAGTGATCTAGCAACCCGTTTACTCAGAACTTTCTTTGTCGCCACTACTCAGGAAAACTGGCAAAATTATACATCGCCCAACCCTTGGCATCCGGAATATCCGAGTGTCGATGTTCGTATCACAGGAGGAGCGGTAGCAAATTTAAAAACGGTACTGGAGAGCCGGTACGGCCAGGACATAAAGCTAGCAAGTCTCTTTAATCCAGCTACGCCGGGTGTCGGAGAAGTATGGATTAATACACAGTTTGAGAAAACTGCCGGTAAAACGAAACCGGGCACGATTACGGTATTGGATGCCTCGACTTGGAAAATCAAGCGAAAAATCGCTTTGCCTGAAATTAATATGAATCATCCCCACAACATGTGGAGTAATAGCGATCAGACCATCGTCTTTCAGACACAATGGTTTGATAATAAACTGACATTTATTAATCGCGAAGATGGCAAATTAATCAATAACATCCAGATTGGGAATACGCCATCGCATGTCGTAACTCTACCTACCAATGATGATCTTACTGTGGCTATTAACGGTGAAAATGGGGTTCGAATCATTCCAGCGGGGACAATGTCGCCTCAACCTATGATAATGACTCAGCTTCCAGGTCAAACAGCAGCAGCACCGCATGGTCACTGGGTTACACCGGATGGTAAGTTGATTGTGACACCCAATGTGAATACCTCTGACATTGGTCTCTACGATACAACGACCGGTGGTATCGTTGCAAGAACACCTGCGGGTGGTATTTTTCCTGCAGCACCTCACCCGCTTGCTGTTGGAGTCAGTGTGGATAAAGTCTATACGACTAATTTGTTGGATCATTCCATGAATGTTAGCGACTTTAGTGGAAAGCTACTGAAAACCATTAATCTTATCGCCGATTATGATCCTGTCAGTCCGACCGGTCCTGATACCGTCAAAGATCGTGATGGAGATGGTCTGGCCACAGTAGGCGTACTTCCTATCCAAACACCGGTTGATCCGACCGGCCGTGTGGTAGTAACTGCCAATACTGGCGGCTCAATCACAATCATTGATACGAAATTGGACAAAGTTGTTGCGATGCTGCCTTGTGATCCGGGGTGCCATGGAGCCAATTTCGGTGCAAAATTGGGCGGAGGTTACTATGCCTATGTGACAAGCAAGTTTTCAAATCAGTTGATTGTTGTCGACGTGGATTTGGATAATCCCGCCAATTCAAAAATAGCTGGGCGGATCTCGTTGGTTGCTGACAGGAGCGTGCCAACCGATGATACAGTCACGAAGCTAGCAGGTACGGGTGGTCAGGGTGTTTATGCAATTCCAAATATTTATAATGGATGGGTTCAAAATTTACCGGATTCATGGAAAACAAATTTGACCGCTTCTCAGCTTAATCCTGTTCCATAATAAATGGAGTAAAGATAACGCTGAATTTCAACGATAAAACCGCTAACCTGGTTCGGTCTAGCGGTTTTATTTTGCAACTATCTCCATCCAAGTGGCTATAGTGGGTACCGATCAGGGTGGAAATACGACGGGTTACACAGTCAATATTTATGCACCTGATGCAAACTTCATAGTTTGATAACAGTTTCACTGTGGCTTTAGAAAAGTATCCGAGAGGTTTCTCAGGCCATTGATTAGTTAGCCGTGCCGTAGGCGCCCCCTTGCCGTGATTGGAGAAGGGGGCGTTTCAGCTTTAGGCCTTTCCTTTCTATCCACATTAACGCCCAGACACATCGTACGGTGGCGCCAGCAGAAATGCCGCATTGCTCATACCCGGTTCACGGCACAGTTAAGGGGCCGGAATGCGGGTTTCCATTTGTCTGAGTATCGTCATGATCGGGTTACCACTGAATTTCGATTGCTTCATTGCAGGGCTCTCCCGCCTATCAATTACAAGAAAAATCTACTTATGACACCTGCTATTTCACGAGGTGGTTACTTAAGGAAAAAATAAACGATTGGGAGACTTGTATTTAGAAACTCAATGCCAATATAAAGGAGATTTGCAGTTTATGGCCATAGCCGAAGGGATTCCATGAGTAACCTGATTCATCTGATTTACAATAGCGCTGCAACTTGTGCTTTCACGGAAGAAGATTTTTCCGTCATGTTAAGAAAGGCGCGCAGTAAAAATGCTTCGCTCGATATTACGGGTATGTTGCTATATATCGAAGGTTGTTTTTTTCAGGTGCTGGAAGGGCCGGAAAATACTGTGAATGCGCTGGCAGAGACAATTCGCCAAGATCCCAGGCATACCCGCATGACTACAATTATCCGTGAACCAATCGTAAAACGCGCATTCAGCGAGTGGACCATGGGATTTACGCAGATCTCCTTAAAAGATCTGAATGAAATTGAGGGCTTAAATGATTTTTTCACCACTGGCAACGTTTTGACCGATATCGATTCCGGCCGCGCGAAGAAATTGTTGATTGCCTTTAAGCAAGGCCGTTGGCGCGTCAGGTTATCAGCCACGACACAGTCTCCGCCGCTAGTAACACGGGTGGGCGGTAAAAAGAAAAGAGTTATTGAGCCTCGCCCGGTCTTTACATTTGCTTTTCAGCCGATCGTTGATGCTTCCCGGCGAATGGTTTCCGGTTATGAGGCGCTGGTTCGTTCGAAAGAAACCGGCACTGCTGCGGATGTGCTGCAACACATTCAATTGGGTGAGCTCGGCGCTTTTGATGAAGATGCCCGCCGTATGGCAATCGGTTTTGCTTCAAGGCTCGGCATCGCAGGAAATCTCCACTTGAACGTTTTTCCCTATTCTTGGGCAAACGCGCCCAAGACTATTGAGTCTTCGCTCGAAACTGCCAGGCTTTGCGGCATTGACATCACTCGAATCATATTCGAACTCAAGCACGAAGCGACCGTGAGCAATCCATCGGCGGTTAGCGAATGGTTGAAAGAGTCACGGCGCCAAGGATTGCGCATCAGTATCGATGATTTTGGTTCTGGCTATTCTGGCCTCGCCCTGCTGGAACATTATCAACCTGAGATGATTTCTCTCAGCATGTGGCTTGTTCGCGGCATCGAGAGTCATGGGGCACGCCAGGCTATCTTGCGAGGCTTGATACAGACTTGCCGCGATTTGGGTGTGGATATTATTGCCAAGGGCGTAGAAACCATAGAAGAATATTCTTGGCTGCGCGATGAAAGTATCGAGCTATTTCAGGGCTTCCTGTTCGCCAAACCAGGCTTTGAATCGCTGCCGCGGCCAATGCTTCCCGCCGATCTTTTGTAGAGAGGATCCCAAAACATGGCTCTTGAATTTACTTTTGCTTACCAACCCATAGTGAATGTCGAAAAACATGAAACACATTCTTTTGAGGCTCTGGTCCGCGGTCCCAACAACGAACCCGCAAATTGGGTGTTGAAGCAACATAATGCGGCACAGCTGCGCGCCTTTGATGCGGATGCCAGGCTGCGGGCAATCAAATTAAGCGCTCAGCTCGGACTATCTAGCCGCATCAACCTCAACGTGTTGCCGGAAGCTATGGCGGATTTCGAGGATGGATCAAGCATGGAAGCCTTGCAGGCCATGGTGGAAATGGCCGTTCAATACGGTTTGAAGCCGGATCAACTTGTGCTCGAAGTGAGCGAATCGGAGACGATCAAGGATTTCGATTGTTTTGTCGAACATGCCAATCAATGCCGCAGACTCGGTGTCAAGTTTGCCATTGATGATTTTGGCAGCGGTTATTCCGGTCTCAACTTGTTGGCTGAGTTTCAGCCGGAGGCGGTCAAATTGGATATGCTATTGGTACGGGATATCGAGCACCGCGGACCGCGGCAAGCGATTGTTCGCGGTGTGTTACGCACTTGTGAAGATCTCGGGATTGATATAGTCGCCGAGGGTGTGGAAACCGCTGCGGAGTATGAGTGGCTCCGGAACGAGGGGATTGTTCTTTTTCAGGGCTATTTGTTTGCTCGCCCGGCGTTCGAGGCGCTACCGGCAGTTATTTATCCTAATTAGAAAGCCGTTTCCCAACATTGTGAAGCAACCTCCTCGAACTGAGCTATGTGTTCATCACGTGCTTAACTCATTTCTGTATATTATAGCCGGTATGCCTACACTTCGATCAAGCGCGGCGCCGTTTATCCGTTCGCCATGCTCGGCTGAACAAACCGGATATCTTCAATACCGGTAAACGTTGCCGCGCGTGCGGTAGAATAGTTCGGATTTCCACAGGCAGTTTTAACGATAGGTTTCCTACGACTGGTTAATCTTCGGTTTTATTGGTATTGAGTGAGTTGCCATATTTTTCGCAGGCTTTCTGGTCATAAACTTTTAAAAATGGGGGGTTATCCTTTGGCGGATTCAATGGGGAAGCTAACGAGAGCTACTTCTTGCAGCGGATCGATCATGTAGGATCTATCCACTTTCCAAAAAACAGATGTTTATGTTAATCCGATTAAATTGAAGTATGGCTCTAAAAGCATGCATATACGCTTGGTGTTTAGTTTGCGCAGAACAGCATACGCGGGCTTACACATTTTGGCAGTGCATATCAAGAATTGATGTCGTTTGTTATCATATGCTATCATTGATTTCACATAATAAGGAGTGAAGTCAAATGTCTGTTGTTACTGTTCGCAATTTGCCCGAAGAAACGCATCGCGCGCTTAAGCTGCGTGCTGCTCAGCATGGACGTAGCACCGAAGCTGAAATCCGGGAAATTCTGGAAGAGGCAGTGCGTCCTAGGACGCGTGTCAAAATCGGATCTGAACTCGCTGCTTTTAGGCAATCCTTTGGGGGGCTTGATTTTAATGATACTCGTGATCAGACACCGACTGATCCGGCAGTGTTCGAATGATCGTTCTGGATACGAATGTCATATCCGAGCCAATGAAACCCAACGGCAATCCCGCCGTTCAAGCTTGGCTTGATCGGCAAACAGCCGAGACACTGTATCTGACTGCAACAAGTCTTTCCGAATTGCTGGTCGGCATTCAAAACCTGCCAGATGGAAAGCGTAAAGAAGGACTTGATGCTGCATTGAGGAAACTGATGGAGAGGCTTTTTGGGGCGCGCATACTATCATTCGATCAACAGGCTGCGATAGCATATGCGCCCATAGTCGGTCGAGCTAGGACTAATGGCCGCCTCATCTCTGTGGCAGACGGTCAGATTGCCGCAATCGCGGTCGTACATGGATTCACCATAGCGACGCGAGATACTGAGCCTTTTGCCGCTGCCGGAGTGCCCATCATCAATCCTTGGGAAGAATGATCTTAGGTATTTTGTGTTAAAGGTAGTTACCAAAGGAGCAGCGTTATGCGAGAACGAAATAAGATGCAGAATTGACTGTGTCAAATTTGTGCCAAACTACTCTGCAAGTGTCACTGTTTGTGGTTGTGTGAGACAGTTTTTATGCTTGGCAAGCATTGTAAGTGATTGATTTATATGTGATTATAATTTGTAAATAAGTTTTGTAATCAGAAGGTCCCGAGTTCGATTCTTGGTGTCGGCACCAATTACCCTATTTAAATGGGTTCATGCGAGATGGCTCGCATCTTCAGAATGTTTACTGGCACCAACGATGGTCATGATGTCGCCTGCTTGCAGGTGCAGAAGTTTGGCAATATCTTCATAATCATCCGGTAATGCAGCATCGTCCCACCCATTAGCGGAATGCCGGGCTAAATTTACTGCCAAGACCACATTACGCACTCTCTGTAAGCTTGAATTATTATCATCCATAAGGGTGATTAATAATGCTGGTAGTTTCCATTTAATTGCAAGTTCCAGCTGGAGTTGATACAAAGAAAAGCCGAGGATTTTTTCTTGTGCGACGGTGCTGCGAAGTGCTTTGTTTTGTTTTTGTAGCTGCTTTATTTTTAGCATTTCCGCGGGGGAAAAGCACCACATGAGCATTTCGGCGATATCGTGCAGTAATGCCGCCAGACGGATTTCCGCAAAATGTAAATCGTGCAGGCGGACCGCCCAGTCAAAAGCGTAGGTAGAAGCTATATTTGCGCGGTGAGTGGTTTTTAGTAAATAGACCAGCGCATTCATATTGTTGCGCGCCAAAATGTCTTCAACCAGAGGCTTGGCAGGTATCTTGTTCAGCGTCGCTTCAAGGCCGAGCATCAAAATGATTTGCTCAACTTCCATTACATCATGTTCTTGCGTCCGGTGTTTATGCTGCTGCATATAACGCAGTAGCTTTACAGTCATTAACGGGTCGTTTTTCACAACATGAGCGAAACTGCGCGCGTTGAGATGTTGCTCGTCCTGTTGGAGAATGGCGAGGTTTCGAGCTGTCTGTTTGAGAACAGGAATTTCAGCTGTTGTAAGAAAATTAACCCAATCCGATAATTTTCTTTGATGTTGTTGTAGCATTTTCAACTCCTGAATGAGATACGTCAGGAATTTTCTACGACACCTATGGATAAATCTTGAGGAAACAATGCACTATCCTTCCTCAATGTCAATTGGAACAGCGAGCTTCTTTTGACGCTAGCGCATTGGCAGCGACACTCGGGATCAGAAAAATAATCGTGCTAATTCAATGCCGGGGTCTTCGGCGCGCATAAAAGCTTCACCGACAAGGAAAGCATTGACGTGATGCGATCGCATGCGTGCAACGTCCGCTGGGGTATGAATGCCGCTTTCGGTAATCACAATCCGCCCGGATGGAATTTGATCAAGTAACTCCAGCGTTGTATCGAGGGAAGTTTCAAAAGTCCGCAGATTACGGTTATTGATGCCGATGAGCGGAGTGGTCAGCTGCAACGCCAGTTGCAATTCGACCGCATCGTGAACTTCGACCAGAACCGCCATGCCCAGCGAGTGGGACAATTTCTCGAGTGCAACCATTTGCTGCAAGGCATTATCGGCAGCATCACTGGATCCGGCGCCGAATTCCATCATGAAAGCGCTCACGATCAATAAAATACAATCGGCACCCATCGCACGCGCTTCGGCAATCTGATATTCATCCAGAATAAAATCCTTACGCAAAACCGGCAATGCGCATGCGGCACGTGCTGCTTGTAAATATTCGGGGCTACCCATAAAGAACTGCCTATCCGTCAATACCGACAGGCAAGCTGCGCCATGTTGCGCATAAGTTTTGGCTATCTCGGCAGGAAGAAATTCAAATGCAGAACCACTTCCGCCCGCGGAGCGGCCGCGCAATATTCCCTTGCTGGGGCTGGCTTGTTTGATTTCGGCGATGACAGCCGACTGTCCCCCTTTAATTTTGTTAGTAATCGCGGCGGTGAAATCGCGCGGTGGTGATGCGGATTGCGCTTCCTGGCTTAAAATGGCATACGGCTTTAATGCCTTGGCGGCACTGACCTCTTGTTTTTTGACGGTGAGGATTTTTTTTAGAATATCGGACATTGTGATCTTATACAGAATTTCTGTGGGTGAATTCCACCAGGTCGTGGAGTTTCTTTAACGCGGCGCCGCTTTCGATAGCGCGGAGCGCGGCTTTGATTCCCTGTTCGAGCGTGTCCGCAATTCCGGCGGCATATATCGCCGCGCCGGCATTCATCAGCACGATATCGCGCGCCGGATCGGCGGTGTTTTCCAATACCGAAAGCAACATTGTTTTGGCATCGGCGCTATCGGTAACCTGGATAGCTTCGATTGCTGACGTTTTCAAATTGAAATCTTCCGGCTTGACGGTATAAACGGTGACTTGACCGTTTTTCAACTCACCGATACTTGTTTCGCCTGTGATGGTGATCTCATCCAATCCATCGCTGCCATGCACGATCAGCACATGTTCGCTGCCCAGCCGTTGCAGCACAAGCGCCAGGGTTTTGACCAGATCTGTATTGAACACACCCAGAACTTGTCTTTTGGCACTGGCGGGATTGGTGAGCGGGCCGAGGATATTGAATAGTGTTTTGATACCCAGTTCACGCCGGACCGGTGCAGCATGTTTCATGGCTGCATGGTAGTTGGGCGCAAACATGAAACCGACGCCGATTTCACTAACACTTTGCGCCACCTGTTGCGGTGTTTGGTTGAGATTGACGCCGAGCGCTTCCAATACATCCGCGCTGCCTGATTTGCTTGAAACCGAGCGGCCGCCATGTTTGGCGACGCGCGCGCCAGCCGCCGCGGCAACAAATGCCGCTGCCGTGGAAATATTGAATGTGTGCAATGAGTCTCCACCTGTGCCGCAGGTATCCACTAAATGCGTGTGCTCAGGAACAGCCACTTTGCTGGCAAATTCACGCATTACTTGCGCCGCTGCGGTGATTTCCCCGACCGTTTCTTTTTTTACCCGGAGACCGGTGATGATCGCGGCAATAAGAACGGGCGAGATATCTCCTTGCATGATCTGGCGCATTAAGGAAACCATGTCGTCGTGCATTATTTCCTGATGCGCGGTAATGCGCTGGAGTGCTTCTTGTGGCGTCATTCAATCACCTTTAGTCGAGCGGATTTATTGCCGGTGGAGAAAGTTCTCGAGCATTTGATGTCCATGCTCGCTCAAAATGGATTCGGGATGAAATTGAATGCCTTCGATAGCGAGTGTTTTGTGACGGATCCCCATGATTTCGCCGTCCTCGGTCCAAGCGGTGATTTCAAGGCAATCCGGCAGCGTTGCGCGTTCAACGACCAAGGAATGGTAACGGGTGGCGGTGAATGGATTGGGCAAGCCGCGGAAAACGCCGGTGTCGTGATGAAAAATCGGCGATGTTTTGCCATGCATCAGTTGTTTTGCATGAACTACTCGTCCGCCAAACGCCTGCCCGATGCTTTGATGTCCCAGACAGACGCCCAATACCGGAATGTTTTGACTGAACTGATTGATCACCGCCAACGATACTCCGGCTTCATTGGGTGTGCACGGCCCTGGAGAAATAACGATCCGCTCGGGATTCAATTGCGCGATTTTATCCAGTGTGATTTCATCGTTCCGGTATACCGCAACCTTTTCACCCAGCTCGGAGAAATACTGCACCAAGTTATAGGTAAAGGAATCGTAGTTGTCTATCATCAGCAGCATTGGTTTTAACTCTTTGTTTGTACTTACTATCGTTTAATTGTGACGGAAGAGATTATAGCAAAGGATGAATGCCTGCGCGCAGCACGTGAATTTTACCAGTTCAGCCGTGAGGCGAATAATAGAATCGCAATTATTTGAACAGTAATTGATATTGCCTTAATAATTCAGTAAAATTACCGGCTTTTCAACCTTGTCTCACCACATGAAAGCCGTGGGAGGCTTTACCCAAAAGGAAATTATGCGACATTACGAAATCGTTTTTATTGTTCATCCTGATCAAAGTGAACAAGTACCTGCAATGATCGAACGCTATCGCGGCATTGTAACCGCAAAAGATGGCAAGGTTCATCGCGTGGAAGATTGGGGGCGCCGTCAGCTTGCCTATCTGATTCAGAAAGTTCACAAAGCGCACTATGTGTTGATGAATATCGAATGCAATCAAGAAGCGCTGGATGACTTGGATCATGCATTCAAATTCAGCGACGCTGTGCTGCGGCATTTAACCATTAAGGTCGACGGCCCTATCACGGAACCATCGGCGATGATGCGTCAAGAGGAAAGATCGCGCGCCGCAGGTTTGAGTACTGCCGAAGCGGTGGCTGACGAACTGGAAACCGATGACGTGCCGGATGAATCCAGCACCCCTGCGTAAACGCATTGCAATTGGAATGTAATCGCATCATCATTTGTGGAAAAATTGTCAAACTGGGCGTTTTACGCTACACACCGGCTGGTATGGCCGTGATTGAGTTTACGATCAATCATGTGTCGAAGCAAAAGGAAGCAGGTGTAGTTCGGCAAATAATATTGGATATTCTGGCTGTTGCATTGGGCCAATTAGCTCTGACGATCGCCGGGTTTAAGCTTGACAGCATGGTCAAACTGAGCGGATTTCTCAACAGAAAGAGTCACATGAGCCAACAATTGGTTTTGCACGCGGAACATATCGAACTTATTTAATCAGAAAACAGGAATTAACATGGCACGTTTTACCAGTAGACGCAAAGACAGCAAAGATAAAGAAAGAGAAAAGAAAGCCAACCGCCCGTTATTCAAACGCAAAAAATTCTGCCGTTTCACCGCGGAAGGCATCAAACATGTGGACTATAAAGACATTGAAATCCTGAAGGATTTTGTCAGTGAAAATGGCAAGATCATCCCGGCGCGTATTACCGGCACGACTTCCTTCTACCAGCGTCAGCTGAGCACCGCGATAGAGCATGCGCGTTTTCTGGCGTTATTGCCTTACACCGATCGTCACTAAGGAGTAATTACGATGCAAATTATTTTGATGGAAAAAATTACGAATTTAGGGCAATTGGGTGATGTTGTGAACGTCAAAAGCGGTTTTGCACGGAATTATCTGATTCCGCAAGGCAAGGCAAGACGTGCAACCGAGCAATCCATTGCAGAGTTCCAATCGAAACGTGCGGAACTGGAGAAAAAACAAGCAGCCGTTCTGGCAGCAGCGCAAGCGGTTGCTGCGAAACTCGAAGGATTGCTGGTGCAAATTACGCAAAAAGCCGGTAGCGATGGAAAATTGTTCGGTTCAGTAACCAATGCCAATATCGCCGAAGCGCTTGCTGCACTCGGCTTTACCGTGGAGCGCGCCATGATCCGCATGCCTAATGGCCAATTGAAACAGGTTGGCGATTATCCGTTGACCATTGCGCTGAACAGCGATGTGACCGCCAATATCACCGTATCGGTATTGGGTGAGGCAGCGATGTAATATCCTGTTTTCAGGTGGTTACATTTTTAAAAGGACTATTTCGGTAGTCCTTTTTCATTTGCTGGTCAGCAAGTGATAAAATCAATACTCCTTCAATGGTGTTTCCGGATCCTATGGCACAATCACCGATCAGTCTTCATCAAGAGCAGTTTCTCGATCCCTATAAAACACCGCCGCATTCGATAGAAAGCGAGCAATCGGTGCTGGGCGGACTCATGCTGGATAATAACGCCTGGGAAAAAGTCGCTGACATCATCACCGACAGCGATTTTTACCGCCACGATCATCGCCTGATTTATCACCACATTTGTAAACTGATCGAACATAACAAACCGGCGGATGTCATTACCGTGGCGGAATCCCTGGAAACATCGGCGGAGCTGCAAACTGTCGGCGGTCTCGCATACATCGGCACCATCGTGCAAAACACGCCATCGGCGGCGAATATCAAGCGCTACGCCGAAATCGTCCGGGAACGGTCCATCATGCGCTACCTGGCGCAAGTCGGGGTGCAGATCACCGATTCCGCGTACAACCCGGCGGGGCGTTCTGCGGCGGACTTACTCGACGAAGCGGAAGCCAAGGTGTTTGAAATCGCCGAGGAAGGTGCGCGCGGCAAGGAGGGTTTCGTCGGCATTCAGCCGCTGTTGAAACAAGTAGTGGAGCGGATCGAGCTGCTGTACAGCCAGGATAATCCCAGCAACGTCACTGGCATCGCCTCCGGTTTTCACGATCTCGACCAAAAGACTTCAGGGTTCCAGCCCGGCGATCTGATCATCGTCGCGGGACGTCCGTCGATGGGAAAAACCGCGTTTTCCTTGAACATCGCCGAGAATGTCGCGCTGGAATTAAACAAACCGGTGGCGGTATTCAGTATGGAAATGGGCGGCGCGCAGCTGGCCATGCGGATGCTGGGGTCGGTCGGCAAGCTCGATCAGCACAAAGTGCGCACCGGACGGCTGGACGACGACGATTGGCCGAAACTCACGCATGCGCTGGGAAAACTGAACGAAGCACCGCTTTACATCGATGAGACCGCCGCGCTGAATGCCTTGGAATTGCGCGCGCGCGCGCGGCGGCTGTACCGTCAGTACGGCGAGCTCGGTTTGATCGTGGTCGATTATTTGCAACTGATGTCTTCCGCCAGTCAAGGGGAAAATCGCGCCACGGAAATTTCGGAAATATCGCGCGCATTGAAGGGGCTGGCGAAGGAACTGAAAGTGCCGGTGATCGCGTTGTCGCAGCTGAACCGCAGCCTGGAGCAACGCCCCAACAAACGCCCGGTGATGTCGGATTTACGTGAATCGGGTGCAATCGAGCAAGACGCCGACGTGATTCTGTTCATTTACCGCGACGAAGTGTATAACCCCGATTCACCCGACAAAGGCATCGCCGAGATTATCATCGGCAAACAGCGTAACGGTCCGATCGGCAAAGTCGATTTGGCTTTCCTGGGCCAATACACATGTTTTGAAAGCCTCGCCAGGCCGGAATATTACTAGCTCGGGTTTTTGGTGTGTTTCCAAACCATTCTTCACGATGGATCGATGTGAAGCATTTAATCAGCCGCACTCACATAAAATTAACCAATAATTCACTCCGGTTCTATTGTAAAACTAAGCCAGGTAAAGCTTTTGGCAGTTTTTCAGTTTCTCGGGTGAGCAAGCGTTGAGCGTTATTTCCGGTTTATTTCCTTGGTTTATAGATTAAAGATGATCAATAAAAAACTTTTTTCTTTTGTGTTTCTGAAGTCGGAAGTCAGTTCGTTACGGTCATTGCAGGAAAACATCAGTCAGCTCGATGTGAAAGTAGTGCTGGTATGTCTGGTCGTCGCTTTTTCCCTCACGTGCACATACTATCTGGACAATGCGCACTTTCCGGTTGCCTTTTTGCGCGATTTGAATCTGACCGGGTTGGCGCAGCTAGCGAATCATCTCCTTTTCCAGCATGCCAATGCGCAATTGCACCAGTTGCTTTACTGGGCAGCGGTCATCATTTTCTTTTACTTCGTTTTCCCGGCGGGCATTATTCTGTTGGTTTTCAAGGAAAGCCTGACGGAATACGGATTGCAGTTGAAGAACGCCAGTCAAGGCTATCCGCTGTATCTCGGGATGCTGGCGATCATGATGCCGCTGGTATTTTATTTTTCCGGCAGCGAGAGCTTTCTCGAGCGCTATCCGTTTTATAACGTGGCTCGAAATGAAAGCCTGTTCCCCAATTTCTTCCTCTGGGAAATCGTGTATTTCCTGCAATTTCTCGCGTTGGAATTCTTCTTCCGTGGTTTTATTCTGCATGGCACCAAGCAGCGTTTCGGGTTTTACGCCATTTTCGTCATGGTGATCCCGTATTGCATGATCCATTTCGGCAAGCCGATGCCGGAAACGATCGCGGCGATCATCGCGGGCGTCGTTTTAGGATTCCTGAGCTTAAAAAGCAAAAGTATCTGGCTGGGTGTTATGATTCACTGTAGTGTCGCGCTGACGATGGATCTGTGCGCGTTGTATCGAAAAGGTCTATTTTAGATAGTGAGATGATGAGTGAAATATAAGAACGTGCGGCCAATTCGGCAAAACCGTTTGCTGCGACTGTTGTCATGCCTGTTTATCCAGATCATTCTCACCGGTTGCCTGTCGCCGATGGCGCTGAATCGTGCCGTGCTTGCGTATGATGACGCCGTTACCGATGCGGTTTCGCAGCAGTTGCTGATCAATATCGTGCGCGCGCATCACCGTCAGCCGATTCATTTCACCGGCGTATCCAACATCGCCGCAACTTTCAATTTTCAGGCGAGTGCGGGCGCCACACCATCGCCGGGCGGGCTGGCCGGTGCCGTGATATCGCCGGTTTTTGGCGGCGGCATGGCGGAAAGCCCGACCATCAGCATCGTACCGATCGAAGGGGAGGAATTCACCAAGCGGCTGCTGACACCGTTTCCGCAGAACAAGCTGACATTGTTGTTGCGCCAGCGCTTCGACGTCGATCTGTTGCTGCGCATGATGGCGCAAGAAGTGCACCTGTTGAATGCAAAGAAATCGAATGGCGTTTATCGCAACAATCCGGCGGACGAAGCCGGTTATGAAATGTTCCGCCGCGTGGTGCTGCACTTGTCGTCGATTCAAGATCATAACCAGTTGTACGCCGAGCCTTTGGCGCTGATTAATACCTGGCATATCCCGGGCAGCGCCATCACGGCGGATGGTTTTCAGTCGCTGCAAAAGGAATTCAGCGTGCGCTACAATCCGCAAGACAATACCTACACGCTGAAGAAACACATCGCCGGACCGATTCTGATCACCAACTACGACCCCAATATCTTGTCCGACGAAGAACGTGAAACCTTGCGCCAGCATGTGGGGGACGGTAATAGCAGCGACATCGCGTTTGATATCCGCGCCGGGCATTATGGCGGAGATTGGGCGATGAGCGGCGTGTTCCGTCTCAGAAGCTTCCACTCGATTCTCGGTTTTCTCGGCAAAGCGCTGGGCGAAGAGCGCGGCTATCACGTCGAGAAAGATCCCAGAACGCCACCGATCCTCAATAACGAAAATCCCGATCTGACCATGGAATTCACCGTTTCCGATTGGCGCCCCCAGGATGTCGATCTTTCCATCCGCTGGAATGGCCGCTATTACGCGGTGAATACCGCGGGACCTTACGCACGCTGGAACCGCGATGCCTTCCAGTTATTATTCCTGCTGTTTCAAATGACCGTCACCGACATTCCTCGCGTCGGTGTGCCGAGTATTACCATCGCAAAATAGCTTGGCTAGTTTAGGCTGCTGACCGCTTACTGGTTTTTTTAACGGCTGCGGCATTAACGGGCATCGAACATTGCCTGCGTGGTGGTTAAATAATCCGAGTCCTCGATGTTCTTTCTGGTATCGCCAACGGCATATACCCTGACAGCTGTAGGCGAATAACTACAAGAAAAATAAGCACAATGCTTATTCATTAATTAAGCCAATCACTCTAGTATGAAAAGCGGAGGGTAATCAAAAGATTTCCCGTCGATCAATGAATTTGAAAGGAGTTATAAAATGAGCGTAAAAACACGGCTGTTTTTTACCAGCATCATGATCATGATTCTTTTTTCACTGAGTGCAATAGCCGGGGAAAGCCATCTGGTGCACGCCATAAAGCACGCTGAAGCTGCGGCCGCTGCGGCTGATGGCAAAGCAGTAGCCGAACATGCCGAGCATGCGAAAGCGCATGCCATTGATGCGAAAAATAATAAAAACTCCAAAAGCGACCCCAAACATATCGATGATGGTATTAAGTGCCTGGATGACGCGATCAAAGAAGGCAAGGGTGGAAATACCGAAGCAGCCAAGAAAGCGGCCACAGATGCTGTAACCCATTTTAAGCAAGCCGTATCCACACCCGCCCCCGCACCAAAGCAATCGTCCTACTAGCCTCAGCACCCTAACATACGGTGAATGACCGGTTCACCGTATTTTTATCTGTCCATTCTTCCATGCGGACATCAGTACCAGCCATGTATTCACTATCAACGGTTTGCATCGTTTTCTACCGGATTTTCTAATTGTAATAGCGGGCATCAGGCTGGTTGATAACTTCGGGCCAAGGGAAGCCGTAGTGTCAGGACTTTCTTAATGCATCGAACCGCAATACGGTTTCCATCAACAGCCGGTCCAACGCTGAAGTGAGCACTATTTTATCTTTACGAGATTGTGTCTTGATTCATCCGGCCCAGTCACCGTGCTTGATAAGTACGGCCTGTGCGGCATTTTGCCGCATTGATCTTCATTTCCTATTTTAATAAAATCGGTTCAATAGTTGTGGCAATCTAGAATTGATTTGAAGGTTCTCCTCTATCAGGAAATAGGTTTGTTGCAACGCATGACAACAATAAATGAATTCTGAATTACGTCAATTGGGAGTTCTTATGGAAATCGGAATTCCTCCCTCAAGGGTAGCAACGCTTTTATAGATTCGTATTACGAATCCTTTTTTGAAAAATTACCGGAGTATCTTTTGATTAAAACTATTTGTATGGGATCGCTTTTACTTTTTTTCAGCACCATGGCGATGGCGCATGAAGGTGAACCGAACATGGCATTTGCATGGCGCGATGGAAAAATTGAAGTCGATATCCAGCGTCAGGGAAGGGCGCTGGGTGACCACAAAGCATTCGTCATCTCATTTGCCGATTCATTAACGCCTTATCGCATGGGAGATTCCGGATTTACGGGCTTAGGTTTTGACCAAGGCGGCATAGTCGGCTATCAAACCGAAAGCACCTTGTTGAAATGGTCAAGTGAGCAATCACAATGGTTGAAAGAAGGCTTTGCCGAGCAACTCGTGATCAGCCGTTTAGCGGATGATAACGTAGTCACTGATAAAGAAGGGAATGGATTACAAGGAATCATCGATAGTTTAACGAACAAGAGTAATTTCGAAGCCCATGCGATTTTCAAGATCCAGAAAGCGGACGGATCGTTACCGGATGATGGCGCTTATATGGTCTTCATCAGTATTGCAGGCGTCGATGAATCAGGCGAGCGCATACTCTATAAACCCTCTGTTCCATTTGCATTGGTTTTTCATATCAATGCCCAAGCCAAGTTCGATCCATTGGCGCTTTCCGAAGCGTTGAAAGTGCCGCCGGAAGTCCGATTGAACGATTACCAGCGCATGGATGCACTGTTTGATTGGGCGGAAGCAGAGATGAAAGAATTATTCCCGCATGCTGCCGAAAGCCGTTTTGTCTTCGGCTACTATGCCCGCTGTTATGACAATTCCGTGTGCGTGGGCAGCAAAGACGGCAAGATTTACACGGCTGGCGGAATTCTGGGCGACATCGCTGAACAGGGTTCGATAGAAACTTTTTATGACGCGGCAGGGCTTTAATGCAGGTTTTGTATATGGGTTTCCGCTGTATTTTTTTGCCTGCGTTGATGATTTGTTTTTTGAATCCCGCCTTCGCGGATGATCAGAATGCGCAAAAAAAGTCACCAGCGGAAAATCAGCCGAATCCTGTGCAACCCAAGCCCAGTGCTACTATTCCGCCAGAGCCGGTCAAATTTGAAACAATGACCATTGAAGCGAGCTCTACATCGGCTGACCCTATCCAAAAGCTGGAGAGCCGGGAATTACGCATTCGCACAGGTGAAACGCTCGGTAAAACACTGGAGCGTGAATTGGGAGTCAGCAATCTGTCCTATGGGCCGGGTGTGGGTCAACCGGTCATTCGTGGCATGAGCGGCCCGCGCGTCAGAATCATGCAAAATGGGATAGGCGCACATGATCTTTCCGCTTTAAGTCCCGATCTTGCGGTCGCTTTTGAAACCATGCTGGCGGACAGCATTACGGTGCTAAGAGGACCTGCCACGCTGCGCTATGGCGGCAATGCAATTGGCGGTATGGTTGATATTAAGCATCAACGCATACCGGAAAAGGTTCCGCTGAAAGGCGTTGCTGGCCGGATGGATTTCCGTTACGACCATAACTCCGCCGATAAGGCCGGGATGTTCGCACTGGATGTGGGCAAGGGAATGTTTGCGATTCATGTCGACTATTTTCAGCGCTCTTCCAATAACACACACATTCCGGGAACTGCTTTAGACGAAGCAGCAATCCGGCAACAATTCCAAGTTGATCCGAGTAGCAATAGCAAGAACGTCATCCAAAATAGCCATTCCAGCAGTCAGGGCGGCTCGGCCGGCATATCGATGATCGGTAAACATGGCCATTTGGGCGGAAGTTATCATGAGATGACCAGAAATTATGGAATTCCACCCGGCGTTCCAGGTCACACCGAAGCGGGCAGAGTGCAGCAAGAAGCCATCCGGATTGATATGTCACAACGCCGTTATGATTTAGATGGGCTGTGGAAAACCTATTGGCCAGCATTACCCAGAATCAAGGCAAAACTGAGCTACGTTGATTACAATCATAAGGATTATGATAAAAGTGTGACCGATAGAAGTTCATCGCTGACCCAGTTTAAGAATTCAGTATGGGAGTCGCGCTTAGAAATGAATCATCAGCGCGGAGGCTGGCTCGATGGCACATTTGGCATGCAATGGCAGAATCGCAATTTTGCCGCGGCAGGAATCGAAACATTCACCCCGGCCGCCACTATTGATTCCTTAGGATTCTTCATCACTGAAACGGTCTTTATTACCGATCGTCTCAATCTTGAAATGGGCGCACGTATCGAAAATCAAACCACCACGCCGAAGAGTGATCAAATTAAATTAGCGGGCATTTCGGGTGCATTGCCCTTGCCCAATGAATTGAATTATCTGACTTACTCGCTGGCGGCGAGCTTGAATTACGAAATCCTGCCGCAAACTTCATTGTATTTGAGTTGGCAGCGAGCGCAGCGGGCGCCCGATGTGCAAGAATTATTTGCAGCAGGGCCGCATTTCGCTACCCGCAGTTATGAAATCGGCCGCCTTAATCTCAGCGCTGAGCAAACCAATCACTACGAATTAGGTTTACGCTATACCGGCAGGCATGTTTCCTTTCATACCAATGGTTATTACAAATCGATACAAGACTTTATCTATCTGGAAAACCAAGGTTTCTTCTTTAATTTCGCACCTGATCCACCGCGTTTCCAACTGACTTGCGCGAACTTAAGAAATTGTTTGCCGGTTTTCGGGTATCAGGCTAATACCGCAAACTTTGCCGGTTACGAAGCTGAGATTACCGCTCATCCGCGCTTGGGCATACCCGTCCAACCCCGTTTAACGCTATTTTCTGATTATGTGCGGGGCTGGTTTCAGAACGATGCCTTTGGCGATGTGCCAAGACTTCCGCCCTTGCGATTCGGTGGTGAAATAGGAGTCCAATGGACACAATGGCGCAGCGGGCTACGTTATACCCATGCGCTGGAACAAAACAGGCCCGGAATTCTGGAAACCGAAACACCAAGCTACCATCGGCTGGACTTGGATTTATCCTACGATTGGAAGATGTCCGATCATAGAAAAATCCTGTTCTTCGCTAAGCTATCGAATATGACGAACATGACCATCAGGAATTCGACTTCCTTTTTGCGGAATTTTGCGCCTGAGCCGGGTTTTAGCGCGCAAGTTGGCATGAGTGCCACATTTTAGCCATGTTCAATCGCACTGAACGCAAGATTAATCAACTTTACTGACACTGAGATATGCCTAATCTATTTAGAAACGTAATCAAAAATTCTCTTCCTGCACTGGGTGCTAATTCACGCCATGTAATCTCTAGCATCTTGCTGGGACTGTATTTATCGCATCCGCTGACGCTGAATGCCGGTGAATTGCATCAGCATATCGAGGTTAAAGTTGTGGCTGAACGTGTACAAGCCAGCTTTTGTAACCCAGAAAAAGGATGCAGCTTGGTGAAGCCGGAAACCCTCGGTTTACCCGCCGGGCAGATGCCGATTGACCAACTGACCGGCACCCCGATTTATGTATCGGAGTTCAGCATCTTCCCCGACCGTACCGCGATTGATAGTCCAGGCTTCGAGAGCATTGCTGGCGATATGACGGCCGGAGACCGGGTGCGCTACCGTGCCAGCGGACACTTGAGTTATTGGAGTACCGATAAGCGCCAATGGACACTAGCGCCGGAAGGAATACAAATCCGCTTGGCTGGTGGTTTGGATTTGCAGCCGAATCAAGATTGCGGCCAGGTATTCTGTCTTCCCAAAACTGTCGAAGGATTTACGCTATTTAACCGGCACGGCGTAAGCAGCGCAACATCACTCATTGTCGGTGAAGTGCGTGCCAATGGCTCCTTACACACGCATCTCGACTGGATTGTTGAGTCAGACCGGGGTGCTTCGAATGCGCCTGCGGGTGCTTACATGGTTGAATTACAGTTGGTCACCGAGTCTTACCCTGTACCTTCCGACTCGCTGTGGATCATGTTCAATAACGGTTTGCCATTAGCGGATTTTCAACAAGCCGTGGCGGGACGTGTGCTGCAACCGAATACCGATACCGCGCTAGCCGATAAATTATTTAATTGGGCCGAATCCAATTATCCCGCTCTGTTTCCACACACAACGGCATCAATCATAGCGCTTGGATATTACGCGCGCTGTTATCGAAACAACGTTTGTGTCGGTATAAAAGATAATCATATCTTTGCGGTGGGTGGTGAATTTGGCGCCAATATTGTTACGTTAGGTGAATTTAACGTACTCGTTGCCCAAGCCGGTCTTTAATCTTTCGATATTTCAATTTCGCAATGCAATCATTATCGCGAAACAATATTGGCTATCTGGGATCACAACAGCGGGCTATTACCTTACCAGGATTGTTGTGTGTACTGATAATACATGCGGGCCTGTTTTATTTTTTGTGGAATCAGCGCCTGACGCCACCGCCTGAGCAAATGGTGGCATTATTTGCCGATCTCATTACGTTGCCGCCCCCGGTCAGCGTGACGGAACCTCCGGTTGCCAAGCCTCAGCCTGTCAAAAAAAACGCAGTAGTCAAGCCAAAACAAGAGCGTCTTGCCGCGAAAGCACCGGTAACGTCCAAGCAGGATGTGTCTGTCGAGCCGTCACCGGCGCCTCCGGCAGCAGAACAAACTAAAGCCGCTGCCCCCGTGGTTGCGCCGCCTGCACCAATGCAAACTGGCCCCGTTGCGCTATCTGCGGAATTGTCCGTTTCCTGCTCAAAATTGACGGCGCCAGTTTACCCCGCGATTTCCCGCCGCATGGGTGAGGAAGGTAAGGTGGAGCTGCGTGTGGAGCTGGATGAAAACGGGCGCGTCGACACAATCAGTATCATCAATAGCAGCGGCTATCAGCGGCTTGATGCAGCGGCATTGGCCGCGGTGAAAAGCTGGCAATGCAATCCATCGCTGCGCAATGGCCAGCCCGTTCGGGCAGTCGCCTTACAACCTTTTAATTTTGTATTGCAAGGAAATGAATAAATGGAAACAGGACTTGGTTTTTCTCACTTTCTCGCGCAAATTGATGAAGTCGGTATCAGTGTGCTGGCGCTACTGGTATTACTCTCAATAGCGAGCTGGTATCTGATTATCACAAAAAGTATCGCCAACTATATGGCCAAGCGCCGCGCCGAAGCATTTATTAAACATTTCTGGAGCTTTGATTCTCTCCAGGCAGTCAGTACCGAGTTTAAAAAGAACGACCCGGATAATCTCCCCAATAATGCTTTCGCAGCGATTGCCAGGCTGGGAATCGATGCCGCGGCTGATTCCAAAATTCACAGTTCGCATAAATTAGCGGCAGCAGGCGGCACCAGTGAATTCCTGACGCGCACTTTGCGTAATGGCATCGATCAGGAAGCTACCCGGGTTGAGAATGGGCTCACGCTGATTGCAACAGCAGGTTCGGCAGCGCCTTATATCGGTTTGTTTGGTACAGTTTGGGGAATCTATCATGCCTTGATTCAGATCGGGCTTTCGGGGCAGGGCACATTGGATAAAGTGGCCGGCCCTGTCGGAGAAGCGCTGATCATGACAGCACTGGGATTGGCGGTGGCTATCCCCGCAGTGCTTGCCTATAACGCCTTTGTGCGCCGGAATCGCATTTGGCTGGCGCGCCTGGAAGCTTTTGCGCATGATCTTTTTATCCTGATTACAGTCGGGGATGGCGATGAAAAAAATTCTCCGGCGCAATCCTCCGCCACATCCGTTGTTGCAGAAACACTGGATACAGCCTATGAAAGGAGGCGGCAATAATGGCGTTCGGTAGTATGCATGATAGCGGCCGTCAAGCGCCGATGGCGGAAATCAATGTGGTGCCATTGGTCGATGTCATGCTGGTATTGTTGATCATTTTTATTATCACAGCACCGTTGCTGACACATTCCGTCAAAATTGATTTACCAAAGGCCGAAAGCACGCCCAATATCACCCAGCCCGAGCACGTTGAACTGGCCATCCGGGCAGAAGGGAGTTTCTTTTGGAATGGCGAGCCGGTGGCATTGGAGCAATTGGCGCCTCGCTTTGGCGAAACAGCCGCTCAAGCGCCCAATACTGAGTTGCATATCCGTGCGGACAAACTGGCGCATTATGAGCATGTCGCACGGATAATGAGCATTGCCGCCAAGGCTGGTATGACCCGCATCGGATTCATTACAGATCCTTCGGAAAAATAACGGCTGCTGATTTTCAGCTCAGTTTACCGGTTATCAATGACGGCAAACCCTACAAGGCTGGATGTGATTGACTCAATTAAAACATCGAGATCGGCCGGGTGACCGTTTTCAATGACCGGCGGCATGCAGAAAATGCGTGTAGTAGCGTACCGTAATGCTCGGTGCGGGTTTCATCGTCAGGTAAGGTCGGGTTGCTTCGTTGTTTTCTTGCCGGGTTTCCGGGTTGCGGCGGCGGGCAGCAGGCTGGTGATCGTTTGGTAGCGCTCGAACAAAAACGCCACGCGTTCGGCTTCGGAAACGAATGATTTTTTGCCGTATGCGGCGTCGACGGCGCGGTCCAGCCGCTGATGCGCGCGCACCAGCTCCGGCGGCATCGCCAGCGGGTCGTACAAATCGGCCAGCGTGGCATTGGGGAACAACGCGCGGGCGTTGAGCACAGCCCGTGCTGCGGTTTCGATGGTTCGGCGCTGGGTATCGCTGGGTTCCGGCCACGGGAAATTGTTGTAGACGATCCCAACGGAATAGCGATAATCGCTTTTCAAGCGCCCGCATACGGTGCGCATCCAGGCGTTGTGCATCGTGGAAGTGAGGACACCGAAGTGGTAGAGGGTGGCATTGGGAATCATATTATTCAGATCTGTGCTGATAGTATGACTATCGAAAAATCCTATTGGTACAAATAATCTGCGCTCAGATGAAACACGTGGAACTAGAATATAGTTGCTTTCAGGTTGGCGATTTTCGACAAACAAGGTCGCTGTTGCAGCATGTTGCCGGGTTTGCGCTTTTGTACTTTTAAGTCGAAAAATTCGTACAGCTTCAACTCGTTTCATTACTTCAGGCATGCCCCGTAACTCATTGGGAGCAATGTTAATCAACCACAGGCACCAACGTGTTTTTCCATTGATAAACTCCTCTGCACCAAGTAGAGGCTGTAGCCATTTTTCTGCTTGAGGTTCTTTACTTAACAATTCAATTTTTTCTTCTGGTGATAACAGAAGATTGCCTCCATCAACTGGCTTATTGCCATAAAGCATTTCAGGTACATTGCAAATTGGATGGGTGCGGTTTTCCAGAACCGCATCGGTAGCATCCACTAAATAGGGATTGATGTTTTTGGCCGCTACGGCATGCGGTTCACCTTGAATGTCGGCGTACTCAAAAATGGTTTTCTGCGCTGCTTCTTGCAAGCCAAAACCAATGATGACGCAATGCACCGCCGCTTTGCCGCTGGCTTCGCTTGTCCATTGAAAGGTGCGGTGGGCGAAATGCAGATGCACGCCACGGCGCAATAAATCCGGCCACAATACGCCGGTCTGTTCGCCTTGCGTGATCGAGTTGGTCGACACGAATGCCACCCGGATCGCCGGATGAGCAGCGATATAATCGGTAGCTTTGCGGTACCAGCAACTGACGTAATCAAGCAATCCGGCATTCTTGGTATCGTGAAAAATCGCGGCGACATCGGCGCGTTGCTCGTCGTTTAAATAGGTTTTGCCAATGAACGGCGGATTCCCCATCACGTAATGGCATTGCTCCGCAGGAATCACTGCATTCCAATCCAGTCGCAGCGCGTTGCCGTGCACGATATGCGCGGATTTGGTCAGCGGCAGGCGGGTGAAGTTTTGGCCGAATTCTTCCGACACTTGCGCATTCATCTGGTGGTCGGTGAGCCATAAGGCGACTTGCGCGATTTGCACCGGGAATTCTTCGATTTCGATGCCGTGGAATTGGTCGACATTAACCCGGACAATATTCGATATATCGAGTACTAACTGCCCGCCCCCATGGAGTGTGCGCAATACCTCCAATTCGAGGCGGCGCAGTTCGCGGTACGCGATCACCAGGAAATTGCCGCAGCCGCACGCCGGGTCTAAAAATCTGAGACCGGCGAGTTTGCTGTGAAAGGCTTGCAGGTTTTGCGTGCGGCCTTTGACAGTCTGGCGGATTTTTTCAAATTCGGCGTGCAGTTCATCGAGAAACAGCGGGCGGATCAGCTTGAGGATGTTTTCCTCGGTGGTGTAATGCGCGCCGAGGTTGCGCCGCGCGTTCGGCGTTTCGTCCATGATGTTCTGGAACAGCGAGCCGAAAATCGCCGGGGAGATGCCGCTCCAGTCGAGCGCGCAGCAAACCAGCAGCGCGGCGCGCATGTCGCGGTCGAAGCTGGCGAACGGCAGGCGCTCTTCAAACAGTTTCCCGTTGACGTACGGAAACCGGGCCAGCGTGTCGTCGAGGTTTTTCAGCCGCGCGTGTTCCGGTGTGTTGAGCACGTCGAACAGTTGTGCCAGTTGCGGCGCCAGGTCGCTGCCGTCTTCGCGCGTTTGCTGACTGATGAATTCGGTGAACTGGGTGCGCTCGAAAATGCCGGTGTCCTCGGCGAACAGGCAAAACAGCAGGCGCACCAGATAGACTTCCAAGTCGCGCGGCTTGGCCTTGCCATAACCGATTTGTTTCAATTGGTCGTGCAGCTTCGCCATGCGCTGCACCGCCTTGGCGTTGACCGGGCTTTCCGGTGAAATTTTTTGCGGCTGGTAACCGGCGATGAACCAGAACAGCTTGACGTTTTTGTACAGTTCCTTGAGCAGAAACTCGGTCTGCGTGCCTTCCACCATGTCGTACAGGCGGAAGCGCGCGAAGTCGCTGACCAGCACGAAACGCGGCAGCTCGTGTTCCTTCAGTCCGGGAAAATAGTCGATGGCTTGCTGATAAGCGCGATCCAGGTCGCGCCCGCGCGATTTGTGCTCGATCAGTAGATTGCCTTTCCACAGCCAGTCGATGTAGCCGTCGCGGTCGCCGAGTTTTTTGACTTTCTGCTCAAAGCTGCCGATGCGCCGCGAGGTGATGCCAAACACATTGAAAAATTCGATCCAGAACGGTTTGGCGTCGGCGTCTTCCGATTCCGCTTTGGCCCATTCGCGGGAAAACGCCAGCGCGCGGTCTTTGATTTCGTTCCAGGCTAGGGCCATGCGGTCTCCGGTTTATTCTTGGGAAGCTCTGAAAAACTACTATGCTCGCTACCTTTTTCAGAGCTTCCTTATTTATTTTGACCCGCCCGATTCTACGTGATCGCGCCGGGAAATTCCAAGATTAGCCTGTGGTATGATTTTCCATCATCAGGGAGAAGAATATGCGTGCTGTATTTTTGGATTTTGGTTCTGTCACCCGCGGCGATATGGATTGCGCGGCGATGGAGCGGGCGATATCGCCGTGGCAGTTTTATCACGATTCCTCCGAGACGGAAGTGGCGGAACGCATTCGCGCCGCTGAGGTGATCGTCAGCAACAAGGTTTATATCAGCCGTGACGCCATTGCAACGGCGCAATCGCTCAAGCTGATTTGCATCGCTGCGACCGGGTACAACAATGTCGACTTGGCGGCGGCAGCCGAATATGGCGTGCCGGTGTGCAATGTGCGCGGCTACGCCACGCCGTCAGTGGTCGAACATGTGTTCATGCTGATGCTGAATCAGGCGCGTCAATTTTCCGGTTATCAGGCGCTGGTGAAGCGCGGCGGCTGGCAGCAGAGCCAGTTTTTCTGTCCGCTCGATTATCCGGTTATGGAATTGTCCGGCAAAACGCTCGGCATCATCGGCCACGGCGAACTCGGGCATGCGGTGGCGCACGTTGCGCAGGCATTCGGTATGCAAGTGCTGATCGCGGATCACAAAGGCAAGCCGCCTCGGGCGGGTAGAACCGCGTTCGACGAGGTGTTGCGGCAGGCGGATTTCATCACCTTGCATTGCCCATTGTCGGCGGAAACGCAGCATTTGATGAGTCAGCGCGAATTGGCCTTGATGAAGCCGACGGCGTATCTGATCAACACCGCGCGTGGCGGACTGGTCAACGAAGCCGATTTGTTATCAAGCTTATCGAACGGACAGATCGCCGGAGCGGCTATCGACGTGATCCAGGGCGAACCGCCTAGTGCGGATAACCGGATTCTGCGCGAATTGCCACCGAATCTGATTGTCACGCCGCACATCGCCTGGGCCAGCCACGAATCGCGGCAGCGGCTGCTGGATCAACTGGCTGGGAATATCGCGCATTTTTTCCAAAATAAACCATTCAATCAGGTTACTGATGCACTAGGGGGTACCCGAAATTAGTACAAAATTGGCACTAAAAGAAATAAAAAGAAGGTAAAATCAGAAAGAAAATTCCTACAAAGAATAGGAATCTTTTGCGAGAAGGGCTCGTTAATGCCATTTGGCAGTTTACTGCCGTAAGCGATTAGAAAGCGAACGTGCAGTTAAACGAACATGCGTTGATAAAGTATCAATGTGGTTTTTATAATTTAAGGAGAAAAATAATGAAATTTATTAAAGGCACTACGCAAGTTGCTGCCGCGCTTGGACTCTCTGTCCTATTGAGCGGCGTCAGCTATGCATCACCAGCTGGCTCAATCACCGTAACCAACCCAGGCCCATTAGGTTCTTTCAGCATCAATACCGCCGCTTTTGACGGCACCAGCGGTCAAATCGAGAAACTCACGTTCAATCTGTCCGGTACACATTGTATCGATGGCGGAAGTTGCATCCTGGGTGAGTCGCTGGTATTCGGTGGTTCGGGCGGCGGATCTTTTGCCTATGATCCGGAAGCCAATGGCACATCGTCATTATTTGGCGCGGTGGGCTCAACGGTATTCGGTTTTGATTTCACCGGTTTCGATCCACTGAATGTATTCGTATTTTCCTGGGATCCGGATGTCGCCAGTAACGGCGGTTACGGTGCAATCGTAGCCGAACTGGCTGGAACCGTGATCACCGCATCGGTTCGTTTTTCTGCTGATGAGGTTCTCACCTACTCAGGCACGATGGGCATTGTTGGACATGACGTTGCCGCTAACCTGGTTCCCGTTCCAGAACCTGAAACCTATGCGATGTTGCTGGCAGGTCTTGGCCTGATCGGTTTTGCTGGCTACCGTCGTAAACAAGCGGCCGCAGTTTAATCGCTTGATCGTAGGATTGTAGTAAATTGTTTTAGAAGAACCGGCGCTGCGGTAAACGCAGTGCCGGTTTTTTTTGGACCATCGCTGACGATATTCGATCGTCACGTTTATCATCATGCAGCGTCCATGCTGTGGTTTGCGTTTACTCCATCGTGTTTTGGTAACATAGCCGAAGCTATTTCATGCATCCGGCTGAAACCGGTGCCTGTGACCATCCCAACACAAGGAGTGATACCCATGCAGCCATGGATTTATCTTGCCGTCGCGATTGTCAGCGAAGTGATCGCGACATCGTTCCTCAAAGCCGCCGAAGGGTTTACCCGTTTGTGGCCATCGTTGATCGTTGTCGCCGGTTATTTGCTGGCTTTTTATTTGCTATCGTTGACGCTGAAAACCATTCCGGTCGGTGTGGCGTACGCGATCTGGTCGGGCGTTGGCATCGTATTGATCGCCCTGAGCGGCTGGCTTTTTCTGGGGCAATCGCTGGATACACCCGCGCTGATCGGTTTGGTTCTGATCATCGCGGGCGTGGCCGTGATCAATGTGTTTTCCCGCAGCGTGGTGCATTGAAACCGCCGTCAGGATTTGCGCAAGTCGGTTAGAAACCGGTCGAGAATCTCTTTCTTGGCATGGGGCATGATCACGACATGCGCACAGGGCGTCCGTTCTCCGTCAATATCAAGTTGCATGGTCGCTAACGAGTAATGATCGACGATGGCTTTACTCGGGGTGATGAAGTAAATCGTATTCGAACGGTCATTGGCGCGCACCGGCCGCAGGTAACTATAGTGATTGTTCATTTCTTTCAGTAAATAAGCGGTGTTATCCAGCATTGCTTTGGCATCGGCAGCTTGCCGGGCAAACGCCGATTCCGAACTGAAAAAGTAAAATTCGGCCGGTTTGACGGCATCGCGCGAACAGCTGATCGTGCCGGGTACTTGCTGGATGTATTCCGGGTCGTGAATTTCGCTGAACGGGGTGCGGAACGCTTCAAAGTTCGTGCGCGTGGTGATGAACAATCCGGCGGGCGAGGGGAAGCCAAAAAATTTGTGACAGGAAACGGCGATGGAATCGTAGCGTTTCAGTCCTGCTTTGGAAACCGGATGGCTGACGTTGTGCCGCAAGTCAGCGGCAAACGCGGTGTGCGGCAAATAGCCGCCGAATAACGCGGCGTCCAAATGCAGATAAGCGGTGCGGTGTTTTAGCTTGGCTTGAATAGCATCAACCGGATCAATCGCGCCTTTAAACGTGGTGCCGATGGTTGCGACCACCAAGGCGGGGTGGTTGGGATTGGCGTTCAACTGCCGTTCCAGATCATTGGCGTCCATGCTGCCGTCGGGCCGCGTGCCTACCACCACCCAGTCGAGATGCAAGAGATCGCGCAGAATCTGAATCGAATAGTGCGCTTCGCGCGTGAAATAAATTTTCGGCGTGACGCCGGTGCGGCTTTTAAGAATCGTACGGCCCATATACAGCCCGTGCATATTGCTGTCGGTGCCGCTGTTGGTAAGGAATCCCCAGATATTATCCGGTGCGAAGCCATACACTGCGCCGAAACGATCGATCAATTCCTTTTCAAACGGATGGCAATTAAACGGGATATGGCTATGGTCGTAAGGATTGCCGACATTGTTGAAAGCGAATTGATTGAAACCCACGGCCGCGAGTTCATTGCGCCAGGCGAAAAACTCATCCGGCGGAGTGGTCATATTGATGGGATAGCCGAGCAACCGGCTGCGTTGTTGCGACAGGTTCCGCATGGCTTTCAATGCAGCCGAACCATTTTGTTGCGGAACTCGCGTCAGCGGTTGTGTTGCGAGAACCTGAGGTGAGCATGCAGCCATACAGGCTGTTGCGCCGGATATGCTCAAAAATTGGCGCCGGTTCATTAGCATGATGACCTCCTGTTAAGTACGATCATTAGATACTGTGCTGAACGTAAGGTTTCTTCCCTATTTTGCAAGATGGGAGAGGCGTTGCGGTGAATGATCTTGAATAGAACAGGGAAGACCGCTATCTTAGCGGTTCCCTTTTGCTGATAATAATGGTGATCATGAATAAAGCCTTTACCAAGGAAAACGAAGACGACGACGAACCGGACGATACGCCGAAGTTGCCGCAGGGCTTGAAAAACTACATTACCCCGGCGGGCCATCAGCGGCTGAAGGATGAATTCGATCAGTTGTGGAAAGTGGAACGGCCGGAATTGGTTAAAACGATTACCTGGGCGGCTTCCAATGGTGATCGATCGGAAAATGGCGATTATATCTACGGCAAGCGTCGGCTGCGCGAAATCGACCGGCGCTTGCGGTTTTTATCCAAGCGCCTGGATAACGCCGAAGTGGTCGACCCCGCGCAACGCGGCGAATGCGATCAAGTGTTTTTCGGCGCTACCGTGACCATTTGCAATAGCCAAGGCGAGGAAAACACCTACAGCATCGTCGGCATGGACGAAGCCGATCCCGGGCGCGGCCGTATCAGCTGGATTTCCCCGCTCGCCAAAGCGCTGCTCAAGGCGCATGAAGGCGACGTGGTGAAGCTGCATACGCCGGGTGGATTGGAAGAACTGGAGGTGGTGGAAATTCGTTACGAAGCGTTGTGAGATTCAATTCCTTATCAGCAATTTATCCGGATAAGCAGTTTGTGCTGAATAGTAGTAACTCCGTGATTTTTCGCACAGAACAATATTAATCATAGCCTTATACTGAATCCGTGGTGAAAAAGTGGAGGACGTATGGATAAGTATATTGCTTTTATGCTGGTTGTTTTGTTATCTCCGGTTGATGTGCAAGCATCATATTTCAATACCGACCGGCCTCAAAAAATCATTGGATCATTTTTGAATGAGGTCGAACACATCGATGAAATAGCAGAATTCAGTAATGCGTTTGGATTTATACCAAAGAGTGTCGATGAAATTACACGCTATCTTGATGCTAATGTGTACAAGATGCTTCCGGTGATTTCGATAGGCAAGCTTCTGTTTGATCCGGAAACCGGCATGTACCGGAACGATCCGTATGGGATTATTGATGCAATTGAGATGTCTGCCGTGCACCATAGAGAAATTTTATTTTTATTCGATGAACCGTTGTGGATGATACGAAAGGCGTGTAGCGAAGGAAAACCCAAGGCATGCCATGATATCGAAAATCGCTATGCAGGCACTTTGTCTGCATTGAGATCGGTAGGGCGATTGCTTAGACAGCAATTTCCGGGGGCTGGTGTGATACATATTGAAGCTTGGGCTGAGTTAGTCCTGCAAAAGCAAGCTTACCCCGATGAACTCGTGATTATGCTGGATGATGCCGAGTATTTGGGTTTTGATTGTTATGGCGATTTTAATTTCTGCGGCTCGCCGGAACTGGGTTATAACTCACACGTTGATTATGGAACAGGGGTGTGGAGCACCATGCAGGCGCTCGAATCAGCGAATCCGATAGGCCGTAAATTATTTTTAGTGCCTGGAGGGTTCTTAGCCGACAAACTCTTTGACGATGTCGAAACGCTAATGGATCAACTATACCGATATGCCTATTTATTGGATCAATCGAAAGAAATTGGCGGGCTGGGTGTGTTCTTATGGAGCGATATGATCGAAGATGGCCGGTTTTTTACCGGTGCGCGGAATATTCAATCAATCGTTGATCTTATAGCTTTGATCGCGCAATTTTTCGGTACGGGGAATAAAACATCGTTTTAAGCGCTCGCGGAACATCTTTTACGATTCAGAGAGCCGGGTGTGTTGGAGCGCAATCCCGCAAAATTCACAGAATCTCGCCATCCACATAAAACCACCGGCCATTTTCCCGCACGAAGCGGCTGATTTCGTGCAAGCGGTGCGCCCGGCCGTTGATTTTGTAACGTGCGGTAAATTCCACGATGGCCTGATCCGCAGCAGTTTGTTCATGCCGTTTGACGGTTAAGCTAAGCCAATGCTGCGCCGGTTGTCCGGTCAAATTCAGGGAGGCCGGGCGTGTATTGGAATGCCAGGTGGCCAGCAGATAGTCTTCACGCATCAATGTATAGGCGCTGTAGCGTGAGCGCATCAGGTTTTCCGCCGTGATGGCAATTTCGTTTTGATCCAGATAACGGCCGCAACAGCTGTTGTATGGCTTGCCGCTGCCGCACGGGCAGGATGATTCTTGTGTGCTTTTCATGCTGGTACTCAAGATGCTGAGTATGCGGAAATTAATTCCAGCTTTTGGCTGCGCGATAGGGATTTTATCGATAGCTCTCTTTTTGTCGCTTCTGCGCGGTTTTTATGGAATTCTTGGTGTACAAGCTGGAATGGCCCACGGCCTTGGGTGTAGCGCGCGCCTTTGCCTGCGTCGTGCGCTTTGACTCGGCGCGTCAGATTGGTTGTGATTCCGGTATACAGACTTCCATCGGCGCATCTTAGGATATAGACTGTCCAATGCATATCAATTTTCTTTGTTGATCGTTCAATCTCAAACATAAAGTAAAAAGCTTGTGGCCAAAGAAGAGGCCGTGCTCACTGATATTGGTTTTATGGTGTAATTTATCACAATCCTCATTTTGCTATCGTGTAAACAATGGATACCCCGCAACGCCGCATCGCGCATCTGGATATGGATGCTTTTTACGCCTCGGTCGAGCTGTTGCGTTATCCAGAATTGCGCGGCTTGCCGGTCGTGATCGGCGGAAGGGACGAGCACCAGCCGGTGCTGCAAGCCGATGGCAAACGGCATTTTTACCGTTTGCGCGATTATGCCGGGCGCGGTGTCATTACCACCGCTACGTATGAGGCGCGTGCGCTGGGTGTGCATTCCGCTATGGGGGTGATGAAGGCTGCACAGCTGGCGCCGGATGCGATTCTGCTGCCGGTTGATTTTCCTGTTTACCGGCATTATTCGCGTTTGTTCAAAAGCGCGGTTGCCGGTATTGCCGCGCAGATTGAAGATTCCGGTATCGATGAAATCTATATCGATTTGACCGGTCTGCCGGAAGATACGCTGCCGCTGGCGCGGCGGATTAAGCAGGCGGTGAAAGACGCGACCGGGCTTTCGTGTTCGATTGGTATCACGCCGAATAAACTGTTGGCAAAAATCTGCTCCGATCTGGAGAAGCCCGATGGTTTGACCATCCTGGCGTTTGATGACATCGCGGAGCGGATTTGGCCGCTGCCGGTGCGAAAAATCAACGGTATCGGCCCCAAAGCGGCCAGTAAGCTCGCGTCACTGGGTATCACGACGATTGCCGAATTGGCGCAGGCCGAACTGAGTTTGCTTCAGACTCACTTCGGGCGCAGTTACTCAGCCTGGTTGTATGAGGTGTCGCGCGGGATCGATCATCGTCCGGTGATTACGAATGCAGAGCCTAAGTCCATCAGCCGGGAAACCACGTTTGAGCGCGATCTGCACCCGCGCCAGGATCGCCCCGGCTTATCCGAGGCATTTACCGCATTGTGTGTGCAGGTTGCCGGTGATTTGAAACGCAAGGGCTATGCCGGGCGTACCATCAGTATCAAGCTGCGTTTCGAGGATTTTCGCACTATCACGCGCGATTTTTCTCTGCCTGGCTATACCAACGATCCGGTCCGGATACGCAGGGCTGCCGGGGAGTGTTTACGCCGGGTGCCGTTGCAGAAGAAGATCCGGTTATTGGGTGTGAAAGTCAGCGCGCTGTGCGCCGAGACTGCCGTGCCGGCGGCCGACGCTTCCCGTCAATGGGAATTGCCACTGGTGTTGTGATTTCATCGCAACGCGGTTGACGTTAATATTCGATAAAGGACAGGTAACTGGTTGTTATTGCTATTTTGATTTTTACCCGCTCTTATACACTGGCTGGAATGAGATCCATGGATTGAATACCCGCTGTTGTTCGTTGCCCATCACAAAAATTTAATAAGGAATTGATCAATGATTGATCGCACGAATCTGTACCGGATTGCGCCTTTTGCTGCCTATGTTTTTTTCATGATATTGGAAGATGTGTTGTTGAAGTTTGGCTGGCAAGTTGATGAATTGCGTCTGCTCTATGTGGTGAAAATCGCAGTCGTGGCCGGTTTGTTGTGGGTGATGCGAAGCGCTTACAGTGAATTGCGCTGGCCCAGCGGTGCAGGCTTCCGGATTTGGGGGGCTGCGCTGGTCGCCGGTATTGTGGTCTTTATCGCGTGGATTAATCTGACGGCCGATTGGATGGTGATGGGTGACGCGGTGGGATTTGATCCGCGCGATAACGGTGAAATCGACTGGTTTCTTGTGACAGTGCGAATCATCGGCGCAGCGCTGGTGGTTCCGGTGATGGAGGAGCTTTTCTGGCGGTCATTTCTGATGCGCTGGATTGAGCATCCCAATTTTCTGACCGTCAATCCGGCGCAGGTTGGAATTAAAGCCTTCGGCATCGCTGCTGCCTTATTTGCGCTCGCGCACAGCTTATGGCTGGCGGGGTTATTTGCCGGTATTGTTTACGGTCTGTTATACACGCGTAGCAGAACGCTGTGGTTGCCGATTCTCGCGCATGCGGTTACCAATGCGGTATTGGGTATATGGATCGTGCTGACAGGGAATTGGGGTTTCTGGTAGAGGGAAAACGATGGCGGGAATTCCTTCCCGCCATCGTTTAAATTACATTTTCAGGGTGTTCAACTATTTCCTGATAAATCAAGTGACGTAGCGCGAATACTTGATCCGGTTTGATGCCGGTATATTCAACGCCCGTGCAGATTATTTTCTGATTTTTCTTGGCGCTTTGCTTGGCGGATCTGATGGTCGCTTTGATGGATAAAGGTATTTCCCTGTCATGTAAAGCGATAGCAAAAGATAGCGTGACTTCCGAACCTAATGTTCCCAATGGCAGGCTTGACGTGATTCCGGCGCCGCAGATACTGAGATCCGTGATGCTGATCGGAATTGATTTCTCAGCAACTGTTGCGGGGAAATTGCATTTGATTCGGCGTGACTTCCGGATACTTTGACCTTGTATGTCTTTGGGGAAAGACAAGTGTAAGTATTTAAAAGGCACTCGAATAATCTTGTCGACAAAAACGGTAAATTTATACGCATATTGCCCGGTAATTAAGCGCACGTGAATTTGCTCACCTTCAATAAAAGGCTCGCCGATTAATTGATCGGATGCAGGCATGGAGACAATCAAAGTGCTGTCCGGCACATAGCCGATCATGGAAACCGCGCATGAGTTGTTTTCGCTGGCATTTTTTGAATAAGTGGCCAAAGTGAGATGCATTTTATGGCCTACTTTCAGATGCATATCTTCAAAGCCGGTTTTTTCCGGTGCTTGAGTAACGGGTTCCGTTTGTTCTGGATCTTGCTTTTCCATGCGGAAGACCGGTAATTCTTCCAGTTGTTTTAACTCATCTTCCGTCTTGAAAATGTAACCGCGCTTTTGTATGGGTTGACGACCCTGATCGAATAAATCCCACGGCAGCGGTTGGCCAACCATCAAGTCTGTTGTTTGTATGGGTATCAAATCCATAGTCGTTTGCTTAAAGTTAATCGTGAAATTTGCTCAACGGACTAGTCAATCGGATCACGGGACGCGAACCTGCATTTAAACTGTCAGTATCAGATTTGCTTTTAACGGAGCGGTTGTTTTAAAACTTTAACAGCGGTGGGTGTATTACAGGGTTAAGATATAGAATAAACGCAAGGATTTTGCCTACGGATTGTAGGAAAAATTAAATATTAAAGGTGTGTTCCCGCTAATACTCTGGTGATGAATCAAGTATCAGTGACGAAGGCGCACAACACAATTTTCCGTGTTATATTTTTTTCTAATCAGTCAAATATCCCGAAGGTTTGCGTTGACCCTTCAAGCAATTCGGTGTTAGAGTTCAATCCATGTGCTAGTTATGGTTTTTGTGGCTCTATTATGTGTTTATTTTTTATAGTCTTTTTTAAAGAGGGGGAAGAATGGCGTATAAAGCGATCGACAAAAAACAGATGACGCATGCTGTGGCAGGAGGGTTGTTGCTGCTTGGTATGAGTTCATCTGGTGTTCATGCAAACAGCGTGATGAGTACCGACAGTTTAAATAATAATCCTTTTGCCAAAGCAATTAAAAATAGCGGCATTGAATTTGGTGGCTGGGTGCAAGGTGGTGCAACGTTTAACCCAAGCCAGACACATGGTTTCATGGGACCGGTTACTTTCGCGGATCAAGCGAACAGGTTTCAATTGAATCAATTAAATTTCTTTATACAACGCGGGGTAAAAACAGAAGGCAAAGGTTGGGATTTTGGTTTCCGGGCTGATTTTATGTTCGGTACTGATGCTATTTTCACCCAAGCTTATGGTAATCCCGCTTTTGATGTGAATAACGGCAGGCCCTTGGCGGATAGGGGTAACTGGGACCTGGAGATATGCTGTAATTCCAGCCGTACGTATGGCATTGCAATTCCGCAAGCTTTTGCCGAGATATATGCGCCAGTTGGTAATGGCTTGAATATTAAAGTGGGCCATTTCTATACACCAATCGGGTATGAAACGGTTCCAGCACCCAATAACTTTTTCTATACCCATGCCTATACGATGCAGTACGGCGAGCCTTTCACGCATACCGGCGTATTGGGTAACTACAATGTGAATAAAAACGTCGTGGCGATGTTTGGTACTATCGGCGGTAGCGGAACAGGCGGCTGGGATGGTAATTTTGACAAACAGATGGAAAATTGGGGCGGGATCGGTGGTGTCACATGGAGCAGTGATGATCACAACACTTCTCTCAATGTCAGCGGTACCGGTAGTACGACTTCAACACGCAACAGCAGTTTTTGGGGAATGTACAGCATCGTCCTGAAACATAAATTCACAGACAAAACGCATCTGATTCTGCAACATGATCACGGTTTTGCGGATAACGTTATGTTATTTAATAACATATATTCCGGTGTTGTCAAGGATGCGGAATGGTACGGTGTTAATTCACACTTTTACTATGATGTGACGCCGGATGTATCGGTCGGTGTGCGGGCTGAATGGTTTCGTGACCGTGACGGCTTCCGTGTGTTTGCACCGGGCAGGGTGACCGCGGCAACCGATTACACGGGAAGAAGCTTTGCGAGTAACATCGGCTTGTTGGGTACCAGTACTCCCGCCGATTATTATGCAGTGACCCTCGGCGCGAACTGGAAAGCCGCTAAAACATTAAAAATCGGCTGGCAAGGATTGAAACAATTGAACATCCGTCCGAATATCCGTTATGACCGTGTGGATGCATTGCACGAATCGCTGCAAGCTTCGGCTTACCGGCCTTTTGGCGGCAACAAGGATCAGATCGTATTTTCACTGGATGCGATTTTGCCTTTCTAAGTTAATAGTTTGATACATGTGACGAGAGTTATGAAATATGAAACAAAAAAATGCGCCCTTGGGCGCATTTTTTTATTCTGCAGTGAATTGATACGATATTGCTGTATCAGGTACATTAGATTATCCATACCTTCCCAATACTCCGGCGACCCGGAATGACTGCATCGTAGGCTTCGGAGGATCTGTCGAAGAGCTCCGCTACGCCTTGAAGCGAAGTTCTTCATTGAGGAATTGCATTCTTACCGGTGGTGACGGCGATGCGAAAAATCAATCGTATCGAGTCCGGATTGATCGTGCGATTCCCGCCCGTAGTAGCCATAAAGCTCGGGAGATTTGAGTAGCGTATGCCGGATGCGTTTGAGGGAAGCGGGCGACTCTCTTGCCGTCAAGTTAGCAGCTGCAGGATCATCCGAATTGATGATTGCGTTGGCTACCGCCAATCCCAGCAATTGTCCCTGCAAGTTGTCAAAACCGAAATGAACCCCCAGATAAAGCCTGCTGGCGCCATTCTCCAGTTGTGCTTGCGAGAACGTCTTGACTGAGCGGCTGGTGATGTTGCCTGTACCGCTGTTAGTTCCGGTAAGCCAAGGGAGGGTGCCCAAACTGACAGCTCCTCCATCGGGTCTGATCTTATCGCCAAAGAATGCACGCAAGATTTCAAACGCTGCGGCGCCGGTTGCGCTGTGCCCGGAGGTGTTGGAAGGATGGGATGGGGTTGCAGCCAGCGGGCGCCAATCGCTATAGCCATTGGTTACCGTGCCATCCGTTCCGGCATTCAATGCCGTAATCGGCCGCCAAAATTTCTGCTCGTATTTGGAAGCGAATGCGGCAATGCGGGCATCGGCGACAGCGCTGTGCAGCAGTGCGAATAGTTTGGCGTTTTGGTCCAGTGTTAACCCTCTGGCTGTGGAGGCGATGTGCGCGGCTTCATTGACGAAGAGCTCGGCATCGATTTTGTAGTACAGGGCTTGCGCGGTCTGGTCGGCGCTGCGAACGCTGGATGTATCCTGGCCATAGGCTTGGACATAATCCAGCTCCAGCTCATATTCCTGGCTGCCAACTTCGGGAGAAATGGGTACCAGCGCCACCAATCTGGCTTTCTCCGAGTTACTCAGGCTGAATGGCGTGACATCCCGCCAGTTCAGATCGATGGCCGGTCTGCCTTGGATCACGCCGCTGGCATCAAACCCGGTTGGCGCGCCGGTGCTGGGATTGGTAACTCCGGCTCCGGCATTGCTTTGACGCCACAGGCCGATGCCGGGATTGGTTGTTGGCGATAGCGCGGCGCCATAAGTTGTGGCTGGACTGGCATTGTCAAGCTGCCGCGCGGCAATAGCGGCGGCTGCCGCCTCTTTGCCCGCCTGGATACCCGGATCTGATGCTGTTACGCCCAAAGCGGCCAAATCAGCGGCGAGCTGTGTATCCAGCCAGATTCTGGTCGGTCCCCAAGCATCTGCCGCAGGGAGCTGACTCACGATCACATCGTGCGCGGCTTGCGCTGCTGCGGCTTGAGCGGAACCGGCATTGCTCTGATGGTAATAGTAATAACCGCTGCTGAAGTGGTTGATGGAATTTACCGCATCGAATACTGCGCGCGCCGCAATAGCGGAGATGCGGGTGGACAGATTGGAATTCAGCGTGACACCGCTGCCGGTGGTGCCATCAAAACCTTTGGTGGCTTTGGCGATATGCTGATTCCAGTCGGTAATTACATCAGCGTGCGCTGGAGGTGCGGATAAAATAATGGTTGCAGCAAGGGTGATAATGGCATGCGGCAATGAGAATAAATGGATTGAGATTTTCATGATGCCCTCTAAAATTAAATAGAGATGTGTCCGTCCGGCTATCCATTGGGAATGGTTTGCGTGTTCCAAGGTTTTGCTCAATAGCGACGATAAGCTAGTCAGTGTTCCAATCTCAGCCAATATAGCGGTTTCTGTAATCTTCTTCATGCGCTCTCCTGCATTTAATTGATTGATGAGTTAAGAGATTTCAATGGCATGCCGGAGAAAACGCACGATCACCTTACAGGTTGTTGAGAAACTAACTGTGCCGCCGCTACCCTGTGAAGAATAGGTTTAATGCTGGTTTGAATGCGTTTTCAAACGATCTGTCAGATCAGATGCGAACTCCGATGGCTGCTTACTTTATCGATCGTTATTTATAATGACAAACAATATTAATTCATCTATCTATAATAATTATGTATATAGGAGTGATTGACATTGCCGCTTGAAGAGACGGGAGTAAGGCCAACATGGATTTGGGCTGTTGCCGGTGCATTCAATCTGCGGCAACTTAATGGATGAGGGAGATAGTGTTTGCGGGAGATGAAAGATAAGGCGTTATTTCTTTGAATTGGAGTGGACTAAAGACGGGCTGATCGAATAAAAAGCTAGTTTCATTCCAATCCAAGAACTGGATTAAATTCTGTAGCATCCGGCTGGCTGTATTGCCGCACTGTGTGCAATAGATTATCCATATCGGCTGGCACCTCAGCTTCCCATGTCAGCATTTGTTGTGTTTGCGGGTGAGTGAGCGCCAGTTTCTGAGCATGCAGCGCCTGCCGGGGGAAATCAGCTAATCGTTGTCCGATGGCTTGCTGGATATTCTTGGGATGGCCGCCGTAAACAGGATCGCCCGCCAGCGGGTGCCCGATGGAGTGCATATGCACCCGTATTTGATGTGTGCGGCCCGTTTCAAGACTGCATTGAAGCAAAGTGCACCCGGAAAAATTCTCGAGCACCTGATAATGCGTAACTGCCGGTTTTCCTGTGTGGGTTACCGCCATTTTCGTGCGGTGAACGGGGTGGCGTCCGACCGGCGCATCGACACTACCCGATTGTGTCATTTCACCTAAAACCAGCGCCAGATAATCGCGTTTCACCGTGCGTTGCTGCAACTGGCGCACCAAGTTTGTTTGCGCTTCGAGCGTTTTGGCCACGACCAATAGTCCACTGGTGTCTTTGTCCAAACGATGAACGATACCGGCCCGCGGTACGTTTTCCAATTGCGGCGCGTGGTACAGCAAGGCATTCAGCAAAGTGCCCTGCCAGTTGCCATTGCCCGGATGGGTAACGAGACCGGCGGGCTTGTTAACGACGATAAGCGCTTCATCTTCGTACACAATGGTCAAGCTGATCGCTTCCGCCGTGTACACCGATTCCGCAGCGCTGTCCTGAGGCAAGATCCTGATATGTTCATTCCCCCACACTTTCTGTTTTACACTGGCTTTCACACCGTCCAGCGTGACCCTGTCCTCGCTAATCCAAGTTTGCAACCGGCTGCGCGACCAATCGGGCAGCAGCTTCGCCAACGCTTGATCAAGTCGTAAGCCGGCGTAATCTGCGGGAATCGTTAATTCAATGGCAGGCGTGGTAAGTTCATTGCGTGCTTGCGCTGGCGGCTTTACGCTATAATCTCCGGCTGCATCTTTGTTTTTTATGGAATTCGTCATGTTACGTAGTTTAGCTTTTATTCTGTTGTTAACGTTATCCGCGTGCAAATTATTGCAGGATCGCACGGAAGATCAGCAGGATTGGTCGGCCAATAGGTTTTATTCGGAGGCGAAAGAAAAACTTAATGAGGGCAATTATACTGCGGCTATCAAGCTGTATGAATCATTGGAAGCACGTTATCCCTACGGCCGGATTGCACAGCAGGCGCAGCTTGAAATTGCTTATGCGCATTATAAAAACGAAGAGCATGCTTCCGCGATCGCAGCAACGGACCGGTTTATCAAATTGCATCCGAATCATCAGAATGTAGATTATGCTTATTATATTAAGGCATTATCAAACTTTAACGATAATTGGGGCATGATGGGGTTCTTGCTGAGAGGCCCGCTGAAGCAGGACATGAGCGAGCGCGATTCAAAAGCTTCGTACGAGTCGTTTGAGAATTTCAAGGAGCTGGTGACGCGTTATCCGGAGAGCAAATATGCGGCTGATTCCAGGCAGCGGATGGCGTATTTGCTGAATTCCATCGCCATGAGCGATATTCACGTCGCGCGTTACTATATGAAGCGCAAAGCCTATGTCGCCGCAGCCAACCGGGCGCAAAACGTGGTGAAGGAATATCCCCGCACACCGGCTACCGAAGAAGCCTTGTATATTATGATCAAAGCCTATGAAGCGCTGGGAATGTACGATTTGCGCGAGGATGCGGAACGCGTGATGCGAATCAATTTTCCGCAAAGTTACTTTTTGACCGAGTTGCCCGAAGTGGGCGGAAAAAACTGGTGGCAATTCTGGAGAAACTGACGCTGCCCGATCACACCTGGGTTATTTCCTGACCCACTTACAGATGAACGGCCAGCACATCGCATTGCGCGTGATAGAGAATGCCTGACGCCGTCGAACCCATCAGCACCGCCAATCCGTGCCGTCCGTGGGAACCGGCGACAATCAAATCGATCCGTTCTTGCGCGGCCAGCCGGATAATTTCCTGTTGCGGTTCACCCCAGATCAGCCAGCGCCGTTGCGCTGCAATACCGAGTTGATCGCTCATCCGGATTAATTTGTTTTTTTCCGCTTCCAGCAAATCATCCGATGAATCTTCATCGAGTGAAATCACCGTGCCATAGGGTGTGTCAGGCATGGGAATATTATCCAGCACATGAATGATGTGAAGCTGCGCATTAAACTGCTCTGCCAGCGATTGCGCTTTTTGTGCGACAGCCTGGCCATGATCGGAAAAATCGACAGCGAGCAAAATATTCTGATATTGATTCATGTTGAGTTCTTTTTGTTGAGTGGATGCAAAAGCGGCAATACGCATTCTAAAACAGGCAGGCACTTTATCATAGCTGTGCTCGTGAGAGCCGCAATGATACTGTGTTATCCGTCATCCTGCGGGCGCAGATAATAGGACAAAAAATCACTGACGCGCTGCTCGTATTCTCTGCCGGCATAGCTGTGCATATTGAAATGCCGCGCGCCGGGGACAATCCATAATTCCTTGGGAAATCTTGCCGCATCGAACAAGCGTTCGGTTTCCGTTTGCGTTGTGTGCACATCATGCGTCCCGGAAATGAACAATACGGGCGCGCTGAGGTTATTGATCCGCGTGATCGGACTCAGTGCATCCAGGGAAACATCCAAGTAGAATGATAGTTGCCACAGCATGAGCGGCAACAGGATCGAGCCATGATCGCCAAAATGCAGCTTTAACCGGTTATCAACCGCTTCTTCGATGGTGGGGTGAAGCGACTCCAGAATGACAGCGTCCAGTTTCAGATTCTGCTGCGCGAGCACAATCGCGGCCGCTCCCAGGGAAGCGCCGATCGCGCCAATCCGCTCGGACGGAAAGGTCTTGCGCAGAAAGGCGACGGACGCTTCGACATTTTCCGCTTCGCGCAAACCGAACGTAATGTGATCTCCGGCAGTTTCCCCATGCGCTTGCAGATCGATAAACAGCACACTGTATCCTTGATCCTTCAGAAATCGCGCCCGGCTCAGCATTTCCATCCGGTTGCTACGCATCGAATGCACCAGCAGCAGCACACCGCCACCGGGTTTTCCGCGAGCCAGCCAACCATGCACGGTGACTCCTTGTTGCGAGGGAATTTCCACGGACTCCACCGGAAAATCCGCTGACAGTGTACTCACTGCCGTGGGTGCCGGAGCGGTCAGAAGCGGGCCGAGGGAAAACAGCATGAGTGTGATGGCGGTGGTTGCGATGGTGATGAGCAGGATCCGGAAGCGAGTTGTGTGTTGCATAATTGCAAATGAGTGATAAGCGTTGTCGGGGAATGTTTGTTTATCTTCTAATCCAGCCAATATTGCTGAATAGGGCGTAATACCTGGAGTGCAGGGAATCGGGTAAAAACATTAATGAGTACTTTAACTGATGATAAACAAGCCCGGATAGAGATGATTTTGACATTTCACTTTCAGTTCTCTATATGATGCTAATGAAATTTAAAAGTAAATTAATTTAGTGATCGACTTTTAGGGGTTAGATTGTGAAATTGAATTTCCTTTTTTTGAATACACTGGCTGCAAAAGATATACAGATCGTAAGAAACGTTAACCCGCAATGGATGCTTTTGCTCTGACTGCCGCGGCAAGGCAGGTTTTATCACAGAGACATAAATCCTATGCATTAAACTGCAAAGCTTAGGCAGGATTGGATACCTTATCATGATTACTAAAGAGCACAAAGAATTTCAGGAAAGGATGCGTTTGGTGTTGGCTGCATTTGCGCAAGAGCTGCCGCACCGGATCAGTGAGATTGAGTCTCTATGGCAAAAGCTGCGGTCGGAATGGGATAGCAAAGCTTTGCAGGAAATGCATCGTTCCGTGCACCATTTGGTCAGCAATGGTAAAACGTTCGGTTACCCGGAACTGAGTGTTGAAGCACGTGCGCTGGAAAAAATCCTGAAAAGCATGTTGCAGGTTACGACTCCGGTAGACGATTCGCAATCGAGCCGGATTTTGCAGCAGATCGACGCCTTGAAGCGGATTTCTATCGAGCAGGAATCCAAGCAAGCACAGGATGCCGCTGCGACGGTTCATGACGAAAATGCATTGTTGCCGAACGCGCAAACATCCAGCCTGATATATGTCGTGGAAGCGGATGCCGAAGCCGCGCAGGAGCTTGCACTGCAACTGCGCTATTACGGTTACGAAGTGGAGGTATTCAACCACCTGGATAAATTCCGCGCCGCCGTGCAGCACAGGCCCGATGCCATTATCCTGATGGATGTTGAGTTTCCGGAAGATGAAATGGGCGGGATTCTGGTCATGGAACAGATTCAGAAAGAGCTGGCGCAACCGGCCCGGGTGATCTTTATCTCAACGCACGATGCGATGGCTTACCGGCTCGGTGCCGTGCGTGCCGGCGGCGTGGCGTATTTCACCAAGCCGATCAACTCCACCGAATTGATTGATCAACTCGATTTGATTACCGCCTCGCAAATTCAGGAGCCGTTCCGGGTATTGATTGTGGACGATAGTCAAACCATATTGGCGTACCACGCCACGATACTGGAACAAGCCGGGATGCTGGTGAAAACCGTGGGCGAACCGCTGAAGCTGCTGGGCGCATTGAACGATTTCAATCCCGATCTGATTCTGATGGATCTGTATATGCCAGGGTGTAACGGCGTTGAACTGGCGCGAGTCATCCGGCAAATCGATGGTTTTCTGAGCACCCCAATCGTATATCTTTCTTCGGAAAATGATTTCAATACACAAGCGGAAGCCATGAGCTTGTGCGGCGATGATTTTCTGGTCAAACCGATCGGGGCCGGGCATTTGGTTTCGGCCGTGACGACACGGGCGACGCGCGCGCGCTTTTTGCGTTCGATGATGATTCATGACGGTTTAACCGGTTTGCTCAATCACACCGCGATCAAGGAAGAATTGGCGCGCGAAGTGATACGATCCAGCCGTTTGAGCTCGCCGCTCTCGCTGGCGATGGTGGATATCGACTTCTTCAAGAAAGTGAATGACACCTACGGACACGCCGCAGGCGATCGTGTGCTCAAGAGCCTGGCGCGGCTACTGAAACAGCGTTTGCGCGAAACGGATATCGTCGGACGTTACGGCGGCGAGGAATTCGCCGTGATCATGAACGATACCGATGCGGCGTCGGCGGCCAAAGTGATTGATGAGATACGCACGGTTTTCTCGCGCTTGCTGCATCTGAGCCACGATGAAGAGTTTTCAGTCAACTTCAGCTGCGGGATTGCCGATCTCGCGCATTTTTCCGATGCCGTGAGCCTGAGCGAAGCAGCTGATAAAGCGCTTTATCAAGCGAAACAAAGAGGGCGCAACAAGGTGATCGTGAATGCCGGGGATTGAATCCGCGTAGTTACCGGTCATCGCTGCGGGTACGCAGCAAGCGGGGCGGATGGATATCCGTATCGAAAGCGAATTGCCGCTTACTGAAAGCGGCGCGGGATTGTGGATCGGAATCAATAGTTTCGATCGCTTCGATGACCGCAACGCGCGGCGCCAGACCGGCGCGATTAGCCACCTGAATGGCAAGCCCGGGGCGGGCGTTGAGCTCGATGATCATCGGCCCTTGATCCCTATCCAACACCAAGTCCGCACCCAAATAACCCAAACCAGTCATCTCATAACAAGCGGCAGCCAGCTGCAATAGCTTATCCCAATGCGGTACGGTCAATTCGGCAAAAGTCTTGCGTGTATCCGGGTGGTGCGTGACGGATTCGCCGTACTGCACCGCATGTAACGCCCGGCCTGTTCCGATGTCGATGCCAACGCCGACCGCGCCCTGATGCAGATTCGCCTTGCCATCGGAAGCGTGCGTGGTCAGCCGCAGCATAGACATGATGGGATAACCGCGCAACACGATGATGCGGATATCGGGAATACCTTCATAACTGTAATCGGAGAAAACCGGGTCAAGCTGGATCAGCGATTCGATCATCACGGTATCCGGTTTGCCGCCCAAGCTATGCAATCCGCTCAGAATATTCGATACATGCCGTTCGATGTCGGCCAGTTGTATCGCATCGCCGCTGGGTTTGAAGTAAAGATTATGGTCATGTTCGGTAATCACCAGAATACCTTTGCCGCCGCTGCCCTTGACCGGTTTGATGACAAACTGGCTGTATGGATGCAATATTTCCTTCAGCGACTTCACATCATGCTGATACTGCACGGTACCGAGCAATTTGGGCACGGTGACCCCGGCTTGCTGCGCCAGCAGTTTGGTTTTTAACTTGTCATCGACCAGCGGATATAAGTGGCGCGGATTATAGCGCGAGATCAAACCAAAATTTCTTTGGTTCATGCCGATAATGCCGAAACTCCGCAGCTTCTTAGCGCTTGCCAGCAACATTGCGTCGTTCCAGGGCGTGAAAACGGTACAGCTCGGATAAACGGTAACCGGTATATTGTCCAAGAATCAGGATCAGTGCCAGATTGACCAGCATCAGCTCGGGAAAATTAAAGGTTAAATATTCAATCGTGCGGTTGGTCATAAATAAATACGCAATCACCGCAGTCAACAAACTGCCGCCACCCTGGATGAAAACTTCCCGGGGGCCGTCTTCCTCCCACAGCACCGACATGCGCTCAATGGTCCAGGACAGAATGATCATCGGGAAGAAAGTCACGGTCATGGCCTGATCGAGGCCGAGTTTGTTACTGAGGATGCTGATACTCGCAATAATGGCGATGACCACAATGATCACCGCCGAGATGCGCGCGACAAACAATAAGTTCAGTCGCGACAAATAGGATCGGATCAGCAGCCCCGTGCCCACCACGGTGAGAAAAATGATGAGGCCGGTGAGCAATGTGGTCTGTATCAGCGCCAGTGCAATCAGGATCGGCATGAACGTGCCGGACGTGCGGAGACCGACCAGCAAGCGCATGATCACCACAATCAATGCGCCGATCGGCAACAGCAAAATCATTTTGAACGCATTCTGTTGCTCGATCGGCAAGCTGTAAATGGAAAAGTCGATGATGCCGGCTTGCTTGTTCATACTGTCGCGCACCACCAAATCCCGGGTGGAATGAATATTGCGGATAATGGAAAAGGATATCTGCGAGTTTTTACCGCCGACCACATCCAGCAGGGATTGGTCGCCACGTTGCCAGACCAGGAATTTTTTCGGTTTTCCGCTTTTTCCCGAGTTTTGGTTGAACAGCAACCATTCGTTACCGATATACACTTCCACAAAATTGGTCAGCGACTGTCTGCGGCGGCCATCTTCCAAGTACAAACCACGCACGATGCGCGCGCTGATGCCTTCCAACGCCAGCAAGTTGATGATCAGGTGGGTTTTGTAATCTTCACTGGACTGATCATTAATCAGCAAACTCAAGTTCTGGCTGGGTGCTTTGGAATTTAACGTCGTGATCAGTTCCCGGGTAAAAATTTCGGTGTTGGCGGATCTACTGCGCACCTGATCCAGCAATGTGGTTGCTGCGGTTTTAATGACTTCATCAAATTCCGGTTTCTCCGGTTCCGGGGGCAGGTCTGGCGTATCGGGTGGCTGGGTGAGCTGGCCGGTTTCGTACATACTCAGGCGATAATAAGCTGTCTGCAAGCCGGATGCCGCCCTTTTACTCCACTGCGCGCGGCGTCCCGACGGGGAAGTCAATTCGCTGAAGCTGTAATCGGAAGAGGCAAAATCTTCTTCCATAAAAACAGTATTGGGGGTTTCGGGTGGTAGCGCGAAGGAAACGATAACGGGATCGCCACGTGCAACAAAATCGATTCTGGCTTCGATGGTCCACACTGATTTTTTGTCATCCGGCGATAACGGAAACCCCAAAGCGAAATGCTTGTACAAGGTCAAGCCGATTCCCAATCCCAGGAGCAGGATGACTACAATATAGAGTCTTAATTTGGCATACATTATTTTGTCGTGGCGGCTGCGGGATTATCGGCTGTAACCGGAGCGGGTTTTTTACTGACATCGACAATGGCCAGGTCTTGCAGCAAGTTGCGTCCGATCAGCACCTGGTGCTTAAACCGGCTGCGATTTTCCAAGGTGAAGTTGATCTGCTCATCGATATCGGCCAGTATCACGCGCATTCTAACCACCGGGCGGCGTTGCGATTCCCGGTTTCCCAGCTCCTTGACGCGCGCGTAGCGGCGCAGACGCCGGGTGAGTTCTATTTTCTCCCCGGTTTGCGGGTGAATTAAATTGAATTTCACAAAGGGTTTTCCATCCCGCTCGAATTCGACAATGTCCAGTGCATTCAACGACGACGTTTGCGCGCCGGTATCGATGCGTGCGCTGAATTCAAGGCCCGGCGGATCAAGATGCACGATCTCTATACCACCCAGCACGGTTTTTGCGTCGATTTTCCCGGCGTCTTTCAGCGCGGCGGATGCTTCCGTATTCTCGCAAACGCATCCATCCGCTTTGGGAGCGCCGGCATTGTCATCGCCAGTGGAAGGTTTGTCCGTCTGATCTTTTTCCAGCGATTTTTTCAGCTCGACCAGTTCGGCGAACAACGTGACCAGCTCGGATTCCCGTGCATTGACGCGGGCTTCGCGCTCGGATAATGGATCGGACTGCGGATTGCAAGCGGAGAGCATGAAGCACACGAGCAGTAGGATTAAGCAATGGCCGGAAATTTTAGTGGAGTAGTATGAATGAGTGATTCTCATGACCGTGTTTTCTAATTCTTTGAGAGTATGGCATTACTGCCGGATAAATGGTACCCGTAAAATGGGCCGGTTGTGCCCGATGCTTCATCGCAATGTCCGCCAATAGGGCGATACAGCGGTTCATCCGGCAAGATAATTGTGTGCGTTGTTATTGTAGATGAATCGATAAGGTCTGGTTTTTGTACGTGCAGGCGTAGCGGTGAATTTCCAGGCAGTGCGACGTCACGGTAAATTGAAAGCTCCCTGTTTTTTCATTGCGGGTATCGAACTTGAATTCAAACAGCCCGTTCTGATCGCTCGGATAGGATTGATCGGCAGCTACCGATCCGTCCGAGCGGGTCAACTTAAAGTTGAGCAAAACATCGGGTGCCGGTTGTTCGTTGTAATCCACTCTGCCATGCAAAACAATGGTTTCTCCGATGGTGTACTGCGTCTTGGGATCGATCAGAATTGGCTGGGATATATGCGTTGCCCATGCCTGACCGGTGAATCCGGTTAAGACTATCAGCCATGCGGATAAAAGCAAAAAGGTTTTTTTTGAGATCATGATCAATGCGGTAACAAGTTGGAATTCATTAAGGGAGCGGAGCGGGAAGTCAATGCCGGTGCAGAAGGCTATTTCTTGGGCAGGAAAAGATCGGTAATAGTTCCTTCCGCTATCTCCGCGGCAAACAGCACGGTTTCCGAAAGTGTCGGATGCGGATGGATGGTTAGGCTGAGATCCTGCATGTCCGCACCCATTTCCAGCGCCAGCACCGTCTCGGCAATCAACTCACCGGCGTTGACACCGGTCATGCCAGCGCCGAGTATGCGGCGCGTGGTTTTATCCAGCAGCAGTTGCGTCAAGCCTTCTTCCCGCGCCATCGAGATCGCGCGGCCGCTGGCAGCCCACGGGAAGACGGCTTTTTCGTAATCGATACCTTGCTTGATCGCCTCTTTTTCGGTCAGGCCCATCCAAGCGATTTCAGGATCGGTGTAGGCGACCGACGGAATCGTGCGCGCGTCGAAGATGGCTTTGTGCCCGGCGATCACTTCGGCGGCCAGTTTGCCTTCGTGGCTGGCTTTATGCGCCAGCATCGGTTCGCCCACGATATCGCCGATAGCGAAAATATGCGGCACGTTCGTGCGCATTTGCGGATCGACCAGGATAAAACCACGTTCGTTGACCTGAATGCCGATTGCTTCGGCGCCGATCTCGCGTCCATTCGGACGGCGTCCAACCGCCATCAGAATGCGGTCGTACGTTTGCGGTTGCGGTGCGTTGTCACCGTCGAAGGTGGCGGTCAATCCGGCTTCGGTAGCTTCTATTTTCGTGACTTTGGTTTTCAGATAGATCGCTTCGTAGCGTTTGCCGATGCGGCGCTGCAGCGGTTTGACCAGGTCTGCATCGGCGCCCGGAATCAATTGATCCATCCATTCCACCACGCTGATTTTACTGCCCAGCGCGGCATAAACCGTGGCCATTTCCAGGCCGATAATGCCGCCGCCGATGATCAGCATGCGTTGCGGCACATCGCTCAGCGCCAGCGCGCCGGTAGAATCGATCAGACGCGGATCGTCGTACGGAAAACCGGGAATGCGCGTGACGCTGGAACCGGCGGCGATAATGCAGTGCTCGAACGAAACCGTTTTCAATCCTTCCGCCGTTTCGACTTGAATGCTGTGTGCTGTGGCAAATTTTCCGCTGCCGTGCACGACTTCGACCTTGCGCTGTTTGGCTAACGCTTTCAGCCCCTTCGTTAGTTTGACAATGACCGATTCCTTCCAGCCGCGCAGTTTATCGAGGTCGACTTGCGGTTTGCCGAATACAATTCCATGCGACGCCACTTCCTCCGCTTCGGTGATGACTTTGGCCGCGTGCAGCAACGCTTTGGACGGAATGCAGCCGACATTCAGGCACACGCCGCCGAGCGACGAATAGCGTTCGATCAGAATGACTTTCTTGCCCAGATCGGCCGCGCGGAAAGCGGCGGTATAGCCGCCGGGACCCGCGCCCAATACCACGACATCCGCGTGCATATCGCCCGGAACGATGGATTGCGAAGATGCGGCGGGTGCTGGCGCAGCTGGTTGAGCAGGTGCTTGTTCGTGTTCTTGAGTAGTTACTTCCGGGTGCACCGGTGCGGCAGATTGCTCCGTGACTGCCAGAGTGAGAATGACGGTGCCTTCCGACACTTTATCGCCGACCTTAACCTTGAGATCTTGCACCACCCCGGCTTGCGGCGCGGGTACTTCCAGCGAAGCTTTGTCGGTTTCCAGCGTGATCAGCGAAGTTTCTTTTTCAACTTTATCGCCGGGTGCAACGAGCACTTCGATGACCGGAACATCCTTGAAATCACCGATATCGGGAATTTTTATTTCAACAGTTTGCGTCATAACACCCTGGTTGATAAGTGAGTGCCATGCACTCGGTTTGATGCGAAAAAGTACGTGTGCGGCGGATTATTGCCGCAATTGGCCGTCGCCCAGCACGATGAATTTCTGGCTGGTCAATCCTTCCAGTCCGACTGGGCCGCGCGCATGGATTTTGTCGGTCGAAATACCGATTTCAGCCCCCAGACCGTATTCAAATCCGTCGGCAAAACGCGTCGTGGTATTGACCATCACCGAGCTGGAATCGACTTCGCGCAGAAAACGGCGTGCGCGTGTGTAGTTTTCCGTGACAATCGCGTCGGTGTGTTGCGAGCCGTACTTCGTGATGTGATCGATCGCTTGGTCCAACCCGTCGACAATGCGGATGCTGAGAATTGGCGCGAGATATTCCTCGTACCAATCCTGTTCGGTGGCTTCCTTGATTTGCGGAATGATGCCGCGTGCTGCCGCATCGCCGCGCAGTTCAACATTTTTATCGAAGTAAATCTTGCTCAGCGCAGGCAGAATTTTTGCTGCGATACCGGCATGGATCAGCAGCGTTTCCATCGTGTTGCAAGTGCCGTAGCGCTGCGTTTTGGCGTTGTCGGCGATGCGGATCGCCTTGTCGAAATCCGCCTGATCGTCGATGTACACATGGCAAACGCCGTCCAGATGCTTGATCACCGGGATGCGCGCCTCGTTGGCGATGCGCTCGATCAACCCCTTCCCGCCGCGCGGCACGATGACATCGACGAAGTCCTTCATCGTGATCAGCTCACCTACCGCCGCGCGGTCGGTGGTTTCAATCACTTGCACCGCGCTTTCCGGCAAACCGGCCACGCGCAAACCTTCCTTGACGCACGCGGCAATCGCCTGATTGCTGTGAATCGCTTCCGAACCGCCGCGCAGAATCGCCGCATTGCCCGCTTTCAGGCATAAACCGGCGGCATCGGCGGTCACATTCGGGCGCGCCTCGTAAATGATGCCGATCACACCCAAAGGCACGCGCATTTTGCCGACCTGAATGCCGGACGGACGGTAATTCAACCCGCTGATCTCGCCCACCGGATCGGCCAGTGCGGCGATCTGCAGCAAGCCTTCCGCCATCGTTGCCACGCCTTTGGCCGACAACGTCAAACGGTCGATCATCGACGCCTCCAAGCCCTTGGCGCGCGCATTGTCCAGATCCTTGGCGTTGGCTGCCAGTAAGAGCGCTTCGTCGCGCCGGATAGCATCCGCCATCGCCGTCAGCGCGCGATTCTTCGCCGCCGTATCCGCTTTGGCAACCAGCCGTGACGCTGTACGCGCTTCCTGTCCGACGGCTTGCATGTAACTTTTGATATCTGTGGTATTCATGGATTTCGTTTTGATAAGGATATGAATTTCCGGGTAGTGGGGCATTATAGTACAAGATGGAAGCGATAGGATAAGCGGCAACGGCCGCGGTGATTCACAAAAGCCGGAGGGGTGCGGTTATTCGTAGTGCGTCCACAGGCGCAGAATTTTTACGATTTTTTCTTGTTCGAGAACTTGATAAACCAACCTATGTTGAATGTTGATGCGCCGAGAGTAGGCACCGGATAAATCACCCACTAATTTTTCATACGGCGGGGGATTTTGATACGGATTTTGCCGGATAATGTCGAGCAGTGCCTGCGCCGTTTGTTTTAAACCGGCGGATGATAGCTTCTTTGCATCTTTTCTGGCTTGGCTGGTGTAAACGAGCGACCACATCACCAATCCAAGTCTTTGCTGCATTGACTGACGCCGGTAGCGAGTCCCTCAATAATCGACTCACGCATGCCGGGAATCGATAACAAATACAGCGTCTCATTGATCGCATTCCAATCTTCCTCGGACAGCAGCACGGCGTTGGCTCGTTTTCCTTTGATCATGATCGGCTGGTGAGTCTGAGCCGTTTCGTCAATCAAACTGTACAGTTTTGCTCTGGCTTCCGTGGCGTTGAGTATGGTCATAGTCACCTCCAAAAAATAGAAGCGTACGCTGTGGCGTACGTGGTGTCAAAGAGAAAAGTAATCACCTGGAAATGGTGCGATTGATTGGAGCAATACCCGGCGCAACTCCAATTGCGCGCTATCGGGCTTCGCGCTTCATTCAGTCCCGATTCAGACAGATCGCATTACAGTGACCCCAGCGGCAATTTGTGCGGAAAGTACGACTGAAAGGAGAGGTAAAATGAGCATCACAAGAATCGAATTATTCTCTCGCAAACAAGGCGAGCCGGGCGTACACATTCTGTTCCTTGTGCTGGCCGTTATGCTGCTTTCCGGCTGTAAAACCGTGCCCATCCAGGACAGGAATTTTGCCGGAAACGGTGGTTTCTGGGAGCAAGACGAGAATATGGGGTTCCGCCTTCATCGCAACGCCGGAGCGAGCGATGCCGTCATCGGAACGCTCTATGCGTCGGGCAAAAACGTGTTATTGAACGGCGAGCAAGTAAAAGTTTCTGCGCCGGTAAAGAATAACGCGTTCATAAGCTCGGGGATGCAAAGCGGCGCACGCATTGAATTCAAAGCATCGGATTCAACCTGCTCGATACGCGTCGACCAGTTCAATGCCGGCAAAGCGTACGCGGACACATCGAGTTGTCTGCACGATATCGAAACACTGCATGCCAGGATACAAGCCCAAAACGCAGTGCTGCAAATCAACGTATCGCAACAGCAAACCAGCATTATGGTGCTCAGCGGCACAATTGAAGTGATGACGCGGGAGGATACAGGGCAATTCGTGGTTGTCCGGGCGGATCAAAAAATTACCGTCACGCCGGATGCCATCGGCCAACCCCATGCACTGGCCCCGGATGAAATCTGGCAACGCATGCGCTGGCGCGAGGATTTTCAGCTCTATAAAACCGTCGTTGACTGGAGAAAAGTAGTCTCCGGTGTTGCTATCGTTGCACTTGTCGCTGCTGCGATATTATTTGGTAAGGGCCGTGGCGGGAGTGGGCATAGCCATGGTTTTCCTCGGCATCGGTAGATAACGATCATCAGTCTCAAGTCAACTATGCATTTTCTTTGTTCGAGACCTGATCCCGTTAGTGTTTTGCGACTGAGCGGTTCCGTCTTGAAAACGAAATGAAAACGCGGCTTTGTTGATGCTTCACTAGCTGCTTCCGGGATTCTCGTTCGGCTGTACGAGCTGATAGTTGTCTTGCGGAGCCTAAAGTAAAAGTAAGGAACGGCGTGTTTTTGCATCGTTCCTTTTGATTGGTGAGTTAGAGCCTTCTCGGGGCGCTCTTGAGCGTTTCATCAATAGCAGCAATGAGTTTTCCAAAACTTGTTGTTACATCATTTCGAGCCTCCTCAGACTCGGCTCTTGTCTCATGTTTCATGTCTTGCGATATGTACCAACCGGCAGAGTGCGTAACATCACGAAGAGCGGAAGCAATGCTCGGGTAGCGAAGAAAGCGACCCGTTGCAGCACGCAAGAGCTGTAATTTTTCCCGTGCGGCAGCTCGTTCTTCATCAGATCGAATATTGTAAGAGAGCAAATCTTCGACAAGGCGGCCTGCGGTGTCTTCAAGCTCAGAGAATCGATTGAGTTCCCTCTCCCAAAGAACTTTCCGCCGCTCTCGCCCTTCATTGAGATGTGCGCTCCAGAAGAGATTAACGATTGAGACTGCTGCGGCGACACAGGCAACAATAATTGCTGCGTAATCCTTGAGTGCGATAAGCAATTGTTCCATGGCTTTAACTAGAATTAAGTACCTGAGATAACGTAATCTATTACATCAAAGATAAAATCTATCATGGCATGTTGCATGCAATTTGCTTTTTTTCATGAGACTGGATCAACTGGAGTTTTTTCATAATAAATTTTTCTTTATCTACAGCAGCTCGATCTTGATTGGAGATCGCGACAATTCAAAACACCATCACATGATCCACTAAATACCTTCCATCCCGATGCACCAGCACCATTTCCGCAACAAACTCGCCCGGTGCTTTCGTGAACGCTTGCTTCCAAACAAGCGCTGCCGAGTCCGAGCGGCGGAAGACGGAGACAGGGATTCGCGTAGTGAAGTAGCCTTTTTCCGTCTGGTATTGCTGGCAGATGCATTGAAAATAATCCAGCGTGACGATGGTTTTCAGCCGCTCGGTGAAATCGCGCACATGCCGGGCGTGGTCGAGCTGGGTGGAGGCATCCATCAAGTTATCCATGATTGGATCGGCGATCGCCAGAATCTGCTGTTCGCTCATGATTTCAAAGTTCAGGGTCATTTCCTTTAACGCGAATACCGGTTTTTTATTCCGCGATGCTGATACCCGAACCGCCCATTTCCTTCGGAACATCTTTCATCTTGGGCAGTCCGTCCGCGATGCGCAACACGGATTCCTGATAATGCACGTGAATGGCTGGTTGGAACGAGAAATTCTGCAGGATGGGGGCAAATACATCGATGAGATTCCAGCCGGGATGCTCGGAGTAAATATGACCGCCGCATGTTTTGCACCATTTGCGGGCACTTTGCGGCGTTTTGTTGTAGGTGCCGATGTTGTCCGCGCCGCGCGTAATTTGCAGCGCTGCGGGCTTCCATAGCGTAAAAGCATTGACCGGACCGGCAGACCAATGCCGGCAGGATTCGCAATGACAATAACCCATCGCATCCGGCTCACCGGTTACCGTAAACTCAACCGCGCCACAAAAACAATGGCCCTTGTATACCTTTTGATCCATGGAAATCTCCTTGATGGTTTCGTCTATGAACAGGAAGTGTCCGGCTGTCGGATCGTTACTTTCCTGGCGTGTTTTCCAGATCGGACTGTTTCTTGTAAGTTTCATAAGAAGCACCGGCATTGGCCAGGCAGCGCTCGCGTTCCTGTTGATCCACCAGCTGGGTGCATTGGTTGCGTTGCCATGCCTGCCCGGTATTGTGGAGTTGCTGCGTGGTGCAACCGGTTGCCGTCAATATAGCGATGGCGGCAATGATAGCCAGAATGCGGGAGCTCATGCGACGTGTTCGTCGCCGATGACGTTGATCATCCAGGCGATACCGAAGCGGTCGGTGAGCATGCCGAAGCGCGGCGACCAGAAGGTTTTGGTCAGCGGCATTTGCACCTGGCCGCCATCGGACAGCGCGGCGAAATAGCGATCCGCTTCGGCTTCTGTGGCGACCGAAATCGACAGCGAAAAGCCTTTGAATTGCGTTCCTACTTCGCAACCATCCGAAGCCATTATCACATTGCCGGCGACGCGGAAGCTGGCGTGCATGACTTTGTTTTCAAATCCCGGTGGCAGCATGCCGGGCGGCGTGGGATCGGGGCTTTCGCTGAAGCGCATCAGCATGTCGACCTGCGCGCCGAGCGCGGTGCGGTAGAATTCGAGCGCTTCTTCGCAGCGCCCGCCGAACATCAAATACGGTTGAATTAAAGGGTTGGCCATGATGATTCCTCCTTTTGCAGAGCGTTACAAAGTTTTTAAATACTCAATGATCGCAAACGCACCGTCCTTGTCGTTTGACCAGTTGAGACGGTAGGTTTTCTTGCCTTCGACGATATCCTTGTCATGACCTTTGTTGCTCAGTGCGGGTACCGCATTGGTCTGGAACACATAACCTTCTTCCTTATCGCTTGTCTGTTGCGGGCTCCAGGAGAAACCGAGCAGTTTCTGGTCGTAATCGAGGCGGCTTTTGACGAAACTGGCTGGGCGTTCGTCCGGTACCAGCAGATGATAAACCGTCGGCACCGTGCCGTTGTGCAAATACGGCGCTTGCGCCCACACACCGCTCAACGGCCGGGCGTTGTAGCCGTGGTGTTCGCTATTGGGTGACATCAGCAAGTCTTTTTTACCGGCCAGCGAGACGCCGTCAAACTCGGCGCAAGGCTTGATGTCTTTGTTGTACAGCCGGATGGTGGTATCCGGGGAACAGTTGTCGTACAACCCCTTGCGTGCAGCGTAGTTCAGCACCGCGCCGACCACGTAAGCCCGTTTCATGCTGGTGCCGAGGTTGTCGTAGACCTTGCCGTTTTTCGGTTGATGGCAATCGGCGCAGTGTTCGGCGAATAAGTCCTGTCCCTTTTTGGCTAATGCAACATCGACTGCAAACGGATAAGGGCTGGCGGGCAGGCCATCGAGCAATTCTTCGGCAAACGCGGCGACGCGCACGTCGGTCTGTTCCAAGCCCAGCGTGAGCATAGCGACCAGGTTGCGGTAGATCGGCATCGGTATATTGCCGTTCCATTGCCCGCCGCCATTGATCAGCCGTTTATGGCTTTCATCCCAGTTGGCGAGGCGCTTGTCTTGTTCCCAGACCGACATGAAATCGGTAATGCCCGGTTCGGGCGGCAGGACGATACCGGCGAACCATTTCAATATGGGTTTACTGCGCAAACCGATATAGCCGTTGATCGCGCTCAAACCGGTGGCGTCGGCCATGCCGGGAAAACCGGCGATCATCGCGGATTCAAGACCAGGGTAGTTTTTGGCGACCAGAGCGCCAAAGCCTTCGTATTCGGCTTCGACGCGTTGCGCGTATTTTTTCACCGTTTGCCCGGCGGTTTTCTTGAACAGCGCGATCTGCGCCGCTTCGTAATCCGCATCGAATTTTCTGCCCGCGGATTGGTAATTGTTGTAAAAGTAATTCGGGTTTTGCTGGTGCGTGGCATCCAATGCGTTCAGCAGCTTTTGCGTTAGCACTGCGTAGCGCTCATCGCCGGTTTTGCCCGCGTAGGCTTTTTGGAGGGTTTGGTATGCTTTGACGCGGAACTGCACAATGTTGAACGAACCGTTCACCCCGCCGTCGAGGTAATCCATTTGCCCGTTTTCCAGCCGCACGCGGCCAATGTGGCAGGCGCCGCAGGTAAACGAAGCGTAGTCGATGTTGCCTTGCGCTTCGGCTCGCGATAAGCCGCTGAAACCGATACCGCGCGCGACCGGGAAAGTTTTTTGCCGCTCGTCGATGAACAGGCCGATCGCGTCGAGAAAGTTGTCCTCGCTGCCCCACAGTTCCGGCGCGAGTTTCGGCAGCAGTTTCAAAACGAGATAGGGAATGCCGTCGGCTTCGCTGAAGGCAAAATTGCCGAACCAGTCGTAAGCGACCTGATGCGATTGGAGATAGTCTGCTTTTTTCTGCACTATTTTGGCTTGCGCCTGCGGCCAATCATCCGGCACCGGGCTGACATAAGCCGGAGGCGATGGGGCTTCCAAGGGATGCGAACTACAAGCTGCGAGGGTGATGGCGGATAGGGCAAACAGAACAGCGATCCGGGTTTTCATGGACATTCCTTATCGTGAAGTTGAATAGAAGGCTCCAGGCTGTGCGGCATTTCTCAGCGCGGGCCGGTTGCCGCTTGGCTTTGGTAGCGCATCGGGAGCGGATTAACCGGTTTTTTGATTTTATCCTGTGTATATGTGCGTTACTGTACAGATCCAATTCAAAGATGATTGTAATGTAACTTCCGGGCAGTGGAATAAGTAATTCACGCCCGGGCTGCAACTATCCGGTTGCGGCTGAAAAGTTTTCAGGAGGAATTCCTGATTTCAATTATTTTCTCAGGGAGAAAAAACATGCAATTCAATAAAATGAAATGTACTCAGTTAGTGACCGTCATCGCATTGACGTTTTGCGCCTTTGGCGTTAATGCGCAAAAAAGCCATGTGCCCGCGCCGATGAATAAAGACCAAGTAGACGGCAGAATCGGTGAAGCCGAAGGTAAAGTTAAGGAAGCCACTGGCGTGATACTGGACGATAAAAAAATGCAAACGGAAGGCAATGTGCAAAAAAATGTCGGCAAAGCCCAGAAGGGTTATGGTGATCTCAAGCAAGATATTGAACAAGGTAAATGACACGAGCAAAGCTCAACAGGACGGGCGAATCACGGTAGACTGACGGGCTTTGTCTGTTGGAATCCGCGCTGCGCGATAGGAGAGTGAACGTACTGTGAACATTAAGAATTCGATCGAAACCAAACTGCAATCACTGCAACCGCAATTTCTGGAAGTGGTTAATGAAAGCCACCAGCACAATGTACCGGCAGGATCCGAATCCCATTTCAAGGTGACGATCGTTTCCGATGCATTTCAGGGAAAAATACTTGTGGCGCGTCACCGGATGGTGAATCAAATCCTGGCTGATGAGCTGGCGCAATCGATTCATGCGCTTGTTCTACACACCATGACGATGGAAGAATGGTTTGAAAAGAGTGGAACACGCAACGATTCGCCGCCATGCCTGGGGGGCGCTAAATCTCAATAGCCCCGGGATTAATCAATGGGCATCCATTGTTCGAGATTTTAGCCTGGTTACGAAGTGGCCAATTTAACCCTTGAGTTGTAAGAGCGCAGTAAAGGGGAAGTCTAATGCGGGATAGCGTTCCCGGTTATCTGCCCATTCGGGTATAGCAATTGAAAAATAGCGCAATCATTTCAGGAGGCAATCATGATCGAGCAATGGCAAGTCCCCAGTGCAACATTTAAAACGCGCGTGCGCGATGAATCGATAGGCGGCGATAATCCATTTCGCTGGCAGGATGTAACGACGGACGATATTTTTAAGAATAAGCGGATTGTATTATTCGCATTACCCGGCGCCTACACGCCGACCTGTACTACCGCGCATTTGCCTGGTTACGAGCAGCGCTATGACGATTTCAAAACGCTGGGTGTCGATGAGGTGATTTGCTTGTCGGTGAACGATGCATTTGTTATGTATCAATGGCGTAAACATCTCGGGGTCGAGCACATGTTCATGCTGCCCGATGGCAATGCCGAGTTCACGCGCAAGATGGGAATGCTGGTAGACAAATCGAACTTAGGATTCGGCATGCGTTCCTGGCGGTATTCCATGGTTGTTCAGGATAAGCAGATCGAGAAAATATTTGTGGAGCCAGGTTTTGCGGACCATTGCTCTACCGATCCTTTTGAGATTTCAAGCGCTGACGCTATGCTGAAGTACCTAAGATCTCGCTAACAGGCCGTTGAAAAACTATAAGTGTCATTACGAATCGTGCTGGGAGATATATTTTCCCAGTATCCTTTCGTATTGATCCTTAACAACCTCGTAACACTCGCACGCGGCGCCCAGCAGACCCTTCCGGTCAAGTAATTCGATTTTGCCGCGCGTATATTTGATGAACCCATTGTCCTGAAGCTGCGCGGCTGCGGCGGAAACGCTTTCGCGGCGCACACCCAGCACGCTGGAGATACGGCTGTGGGTCATATGGATGGTTGTCGTTTGCAGATTGTCGCTGATGATCAGCAAGAACCGGCATAGCTGCTGTTCGATAGAATGCAGGCGATTACAGATCACATTCTGAGAAATCTGGGCAAGCAGCGTCTGTGTATACAGCATGCAGATTTCCTGAAAGCCGGATATCTCTTCAAAATATTGCTCAACATCTTTGGCTTGCATCACATAGGCCTGGCCAGGATTCATGACTACAGCCCGTTTAGCCATTCGGGCATCGCCGATAAAAGTGACGACACCAACCAGTCCCTGCCTGCCGGTCATTCCAACCTCAATCGATTCGCCGTCTTCTGTTTCGTAGAGCAAGCAGATCATGGCACTCGTGGGAAAATAGATATGTTTGCGCTTTTCGTTCATTTCCCACAGGACTTCATCCAGTTTCAGGTCGACCAGTTTTAACGAAGGTTCAATCTTGTCGAATATCTTTTCCGGCAAGGCTGCCAGAAGCAGATTCTGTATTTGGGAGGGGGTTTTTTTGGCCGTGGGCATAATGGCTATCCAAATTATTCCGGCCTTGACCTGAATCGTCAGTTCGTCTGGAACTCGTTGATCTTTTTAAGAGAAGTGTTTTGCAGTCCGAATATTAGCATAATTTTGAGTGATCGCTCTGTGTGATACCGTACAGACGCTTCTTTTCGCGCCTCGTATCTTTTGCGTAATTGCAATTCATATCTGCCGCTTTTTCTTTTAGACGAACTGCAATGAGTGCCAATCGCTTAGCGCCTTTTACCTTGCTGGAGAATATGATATGAACGATATCAACATGCAGGCGTGCATAGATGCGTGTAGCCGCTGCCACGAAACCTGTTTGCATACTGCGATGAATCATTGTCTTGTAGTGGGTGGCAAACATGTCGAAGCCAGTCATTTCCGCCTCATGATCGATTGCGTCGAAATCTGTCAGTTTTCAGCTGACTTAATGTTAAGCGGTTCGATCTTTCATCACAGGGTTTGTGCTACCTGTGCAGAAATCTGCGAGGCTTGCGCCAAGAGTTGCGAACAGATCGGCGGCATGGAGGATTGTGTCAAGGCCTGCCGCGACTGCGCGGAGAGCTGCCGTAAAATGGCCGCCACCAGCGTCTTACCAGACTGAATAGTGGTGAAATCCGGCGGTAATCCTCAGTTTCTCCAGTTTTGATACTGTAACCAGTTAAAGCGATGGATTACCCGCATCAACTCCAATGAGCTGCAATGATCCAAGTAAAACCGGATGCGTTGATCCGTGCAACTCAGGGTGCGCTCTGAGTTAAATCTGGGAAATCGGGATACGGGAACACCGGAACCCTGAATTACAAATAGGCACAATACTGAATTGCCGCCTTCATTGGAGGAAATTGCCATGAATGAAATACTGGATGTGATTATCGTCGGAGCGGGTAGCGCAGGCTTGTCCGCGCTGCGGGAAGTGAGAAAATATACGCAACACTTTGTGATTATCAATGACGGACCCTGGGGGACTGTCTGCGCGCGGGTGGGTTGTATGCCATCCAAGACGCTGATTGAAGCCGCCAATGCCTTTCATCGCCGCGGTACCTTTGAAGAATTCGGTATCCGCGGCGGGGATCAGCTTACGCTGGATATACCGGCGGTGCTGCGGCGTGTGCGGCGGTTACGCGATGATTTTGTTGCCAGCACGGTAAAAACGACGGAAGAACTCGGTGAACGCGCCATTTCCGGGCGTGTGCGTCTGCTTGCGCCGGATAGATTGGAAGTCAATGGTACGGAATTGCGTGCGCATAAAATTATTATTGCGACCGGATCGCGTCCGGTTGTACCTGCGCCCTGGAATGCATTGGGAAACCGGTTGCTCACGACAGATACCTTATTTGAACAGGAAACGCTGCCCGCACGCATGGCTGTTGTGGGCATGGGGCCCATTGGCGCTGAGATGGCGCAGGCGCTTTCTCGGCTGGGTATTCAAGTGGCGGCATTTGGCGGTAAAGCGATTGCCGGATTAACAGACCCGCAGGTGATTGCAGTGGCGGCTGATCTGTTTAAGAAAGAATTTCCTCTGCATATGGGCGAGAAAGCCGAATTGAGCCTTGTGAAAGATGGCGTGCAGGTACGTGCCGGGAGTATAGAAGTGGTAGTCGATTGTGTGCTTGCGGCGTTGGGGCGACGTCCGAATATCGGCAATCTGGGTCTCGAGACATTGGGCGTCTCGCTGGATGAACACGGCATGCCGCCTGTAAACCCAGGTACCATGCAAGTGGCTGATCTGCCCGTATTCATGGCGGGTGACGCGAATGACCAAGCGCCGCTGCTACATGAGGCGGCCGATGAAGGATATATCGCCGGGCTGAATGCCATGCGTTCTCATCCAATTTGCTTTACACGCCGGACACCCTTGGCCATCGTTTTTACTGATCCGGACATCGCAGTCGTAGGCAGCCGCTTTGAGGCGCTCGATCCGGCAAAGATTGTGGTAGGAGAAGTACATTTTGACCGTCAGGGACGGGCGCGCGCCGGTCAGCGCAACAAGGGTATTCAGCGTCTTTATGCCGACGCAGTAAGCGGCAAGTTATTGGGTGCGGAAATGTGCGCGCCTGCTGGCGAACATATGGCACATCTGCTGGCACTGGCTATCGATCGCTCGCTTACAGTGCAGCAATTGCTGCGTCTGCCGTTTTACCATCCGGTTCTGGAAGAGGGTCTGCGCACGGCACTGCGCGCGCTGGCGGTGCAGCTGCCGTCCGTCAACGAATCCGATTTGTCCATGTGCGGCGCTTATAATACGGAAGCGCTTGATTGATAGCTGTCTTGCGCTGCATGCGCTAATGGCGCTATGACGAGCAGCCAGAATGCGGGATCAGGATAACAACGACAAATAGATTTCCCGGTAAGCCGCCGCGCTGGCATGCCAGCTGAAATCCTTCGCCATACCGTTTTTCTGCAAGCGATGCCAGATTTTTTTGTCGTGATAAGCCGCTGCCGCGCGTTTGATCGTGGCGAGCAAGTGATCCGCGCTCATCGTGTCGAATACAAACCCGCTGGCGCTGCCATTGGCCAGGGTTTGCGGTGTGCAATCAACCACGGTGTCGAGCAGGCCGCCGGTTGCATGTACTACCGGCGGAGTGCCGTAGCGCTGGCTGTACATTTGATTCAGGCCGCACGGTTCAAAACGCGACGGCATCAGGAAGCAATCCGCGCCGGCTTCGATCAGATGCGATAACGCCTCGTTGAAGCCGATGCGCACGGCGATAGCGCCGGGGTGGGCTTGCGCCAGCATCGACAGCTGGTGTTCCAATTGCGCTTGGTCGCTGCCGAGCACGATCAGTTGTGCGGGGATTTTTACCAGTTGCGGTGCGATTTGGATCAGCACATCGATTCCTTTTTGGTGGCTCAAGCGGCTGATTACACCGAATAGCGGAATCTCGGCGTTTACCGTCAGTTCCATCTGCTGTTGCAATGCGCTTTTGTTGAGCGCTTTATCGGCGAGTTTTTTGCTGCTGTAATGTTTGACTAGATGCCTGTCGGCCGCGGGATCCCACTCGTTGACATCAATGCCGTTGACGATCCCGGACAAGTGGCTGCGGCGCGTCGCCAGTAGTCCTTGCAAGCCGAATCCCAACGGTTGCGCTTGAATTTCTTCCGCGTAGTTGGGGCTGACCGTGGTGATATGGTTCGCGTAATAGAGTCCCGCTTTGAGGAACGACAGATTGCCGTAATATTCTACGCCGTTGATAGCGAAACTGTGCGGCGGCAATCCCAGTTGCACCACGCTGCCGGGCGGGAAAACACCCTGGAATGCGAGGTTGTGGATCGTCATGACCGTGGCGGCTTTTTTACCGGGGTGAAAATGCAGGTAAGCGGGCGTGAGACCGCTTTGCCAGTCATTACAGTGCGCAATGTGCGGACGCCAAGCGATCGGACTGTCGTCGCTGGCCAGAATTGCGCCGATTCTCGACAGCAAACCGAAACGCAGCGCATTGTCCGGCCAGTCGCGCCCGAATTCATCCATGTAAGGCCCGCCATCGCGGCGGTACAACCCCGGACAGTCGATGACAAAGACCGGAATGTGTTCGGTTTTGCTCAGCGAAAGCCGTGCCGACAGCAAGGTGGCGGGGGGGAATTGCGGCAGCGCGGTGAACTCGGCCACTTTGGATTTGTATTTAACCCCGGCCAGCACTTGCGGGTAACCCGGCAGCAGCAGCCGCACATCGGTATGCAATGCGCGTAATGCGGCGGGCAATGCCGCGCTGACATCGCCCAAACCGCCGGTTTTACAGAGTGGAAAAACTTCCGGCGTGATGAATAGAACACGCAGTTCTTGCGGTGACGGCATGAGGATTGTCTACTGGTTGGCCTTGAAGTAACCGATCAAGCCGTTGGTGGATGCGTCGTGAGAAGTGACGGTACCTGTGTGTTCCAGTTCGGTCAGGATTTTTCCCGCCAGCTGCTTGCCCAGCTCCACGCCCCATTGGTCGAACGGATTGATATTCCAGATCACGCTTTGCACGAACACTTTATGTTCGTACAGGGCAATCAACGCCCCCAGTGTTTCGGGATCGAGTTTTTTGAATAGAATCGACGTGGTCGGACGGTTACCGGGAAAAATTTTGTGCGGCAGCAATTGTTCCACGGCATTCGCGCTCATGCCCTGTGCAGTTAGCTCGGCGCGGACTTCCTGTTCATTCTTGCCGGTCATCAATGCTTCCGTCTGGGCGAAGAAATTCGCCAACAACATGCGATGGTGATCGCCGACCGGATAATGACTCTGGCAAGGCGCCAGAAAATCGGCGGAAACGGTTTGCGTGCCCTGATGCAATAATTGATAGAACGCATGTTGCCCATTGGTGCCGGGTTCGCCCCAAACGACCGCGCCGGTGGCGTAATCGACCGCCTCGCCGTTACGGGTGATGCGCTTGCCGTTGCTTTCCATTTCCAGTTGCTGCAAATAAGCGGGAAAGCGATGCAGCGATTGATCGTACGGCAATACGGCATGCGATGATGTATCGAAAAAATTGATTTGCCAGATACCGATCAAGCCCAGTATCACTGGCAGGTTTTTTTCCAGCGGCGCGGTGGCGAAGTGCCGGTCCATGCCGCGCGCACCGGCGAGCAGGGCATAAAAGTTGTCCATGCCGGCGGCGAGCGCAATCGGCAAGCCGATTGCCGACCATAACGAATAACGCCCGCCGACCCAATCCCAGAATTCAAACATGTTGTCAGGATCGATGCCGAATTTTTCCACCGCGGAGCGATTAGTCGATACCGCGACAAAGTGCTGCGCGATGTCTTGCTCGCTGCCGCCGTGCGCCAGAAACCAGGTGCGCGCGGTGTGCGCGTTGGTGAGCGTTTCCTGCGTGGTGAAGGTTTTCGAAGCGATGATGAACAAGGTTGTCTCAGGATTGAGATGACACAACGTGGCGGATAATTGCGCGCCGTCGATGTTGGAAATGAAATGCGCCGTGATGCTGCTGAGCTGGTAAGGCTTGAGCGCTTCGGTCACCATTACCGGGCCGAGATCCGAGCCGCCGATGCCGATGTTGACGATGTCGGTGAACATTTTGCCGCTGTAGCCTTTGCGCGCGCCGCTGTGCACCGCGATGGTGAAACGCTCCATTTGTTTCAACACGCGTTTGACTTCCGGCAACACGTCGATGCCACCCACATGGACCGGCTGCTCGCTGCGCAACGCGATATGCAATGCGGCGCGCTGCTCGGTGGAATTGATTTTTTCACCGGCAAACATGCGCTCGATCCAATCGCTCAGTTTTTGCTGCCGCGCCAGTGCCAGCAACAGATCGACCGTGTCCTGATTGACCGGTTGCTTTGAATAATCGAGCAGAATATCGTTGAACAGCAGCGAGAATTTCTCAAAACGCTGCGGATCTTGCTGGAATAAACTGCGCAAATGCTGTTGCGCCATGACGGGTTGATGAGCTTGCAGCGCAAGCCAGGCCGGTGATTGCGTAAGGGATGGCATCATATTTGTGTTAACTGCTGAGATTATGGATCATGCTGACGATTAGCCGGTTCTCTGCTATTTCCTGGTATTGATCTGCAAGGTGACGATCAACTCCGGTGCTGTGACCGGCCATTCCAGGATAAGCGTCGTTGCCTGCATAATTTTTTCAAACCCGCTTTCGGATTGCGATACCGAGAAATGCGGGTGTGCACGTAATGTAACCGGATGAGATGTCGTCAGTGTGACACTGCCGCCCAAGGTGTCATCGTCCAGGGTGAGTTCGGATAGACCGGTTAATTCGAGCCACTGGCCGAAGCCGCCGGGAATTTTACCTTGATAAATATAGCGTCCGCCGACACCGTCGCAGCTCGGCATCGCCAAGTTGATTTCGGTGCTGAAGCTGTGCGCCAGTTTGGCGGTGAAATGATAAGTGACTTGCAGCCGGTTGCCGTCCAGCATAATCAGTTTATGCACCGGATACGCCGTGTTTTCCGACTGGAAATGGTTGTTTTCAAGCGCTGAAGCCAGAGACCGGTAGGTGATGAACATGCCGTCCAGGCGGTCGACGAACAGATTACGCGGATGATCGTCCGGCACAATGTCTTCGGCGCTGATTTCATGCTTGTAGCTGATTCGGTCATGCGCGGAGGCGATGCCGCTAGTTGTGTGGCTGGATGGCGCGCCTGCGCCCGGTTGAATTTTCTGATAATAATGTTCGACCTGGCAGCGCAGGGTATCGCCAAAATTATGCCGGAGCGGATAGGCATCCAGCTCGCAAATGCTGGCAAACTGATCCAGTTTCAGCACGGCTTGCAGAACGCCATTGTGCAAGTAAGTTTCTTCCACGCCGTCCAGATCGGTGTCTTCGGTGAAATACGCCGCGCGTGGCGCGCGCGCGTCGAGCAACGCTTCCAGTTCAACCAGCGCGTTGTACACGGCGCGGCGCAGATGCGGCAAGTACAGCCCGCCGAACAGGCCGTGCCAGTAAGCATCGTTGGCTTGCGATTCGTAAAGCTTTTGCTGCATCAGCGCGCTGCGATACTTTTGCGGCAGCGCATTCAGCCGTGCGGATAGACTCAGCATGCGCTTATGCATCCAGTTGGATTCCGGGTAACGCGAGAAGAAGTTTTTCCAGATACCACCGCGTAAAAACGCTTTTTTGTGCTCGTACCAGCCGCTGGTTTTGGCTTGCTGCACCAAGTCCGCGTAGGTATTGGCGGATTGCGCGGGCAAGGTCCATTCGTTCATCTCAATGTACGATACCGTGGGCAGGTAGACGATGCCACGGGTTTTTTCGCTGGCGTGATATTCGCTGTAGTGCTGCGTGCTGATTTTGTTCGAAGCGAGTACGCCTTGAATAAAACGTTCGAGCCAGCCTTTTTCGTATACCCACTGGTAAGTTTCCGGCCAGATGCCGAATTTCTCGATGTCATCAAAGTAAATCGCCGCCGCGCGGGTATTTTGCGCATGCTGACCGGCGAGTGATTCCAGATAGGCGATGGTTTCCTCGACGGGAGAAAAAGGAATTTTGTAGCGCAGCGATTCGGAAATCGGGAATAAGTCGAGCTTATGGGAATCTTCTTCGGTGGTGAAGTAACCGTTTAATTCCTCCGGTGTTTTGCCCGCGCAGAGAAAATGGTAGTCGTCCACGGTGACATAGCGGATACCGCAATCCGCCAGCGACGGAACGACGGTGGATTCCCACACGCGTTCGGTGAGCCATGCGCCTTGCGGGCGTTGACCGAATTTTGCCGCTAATTTATTGGAGAAGGCGTCAATCTGCCCGGTGCGGTCGCGGTTGGGAATGACTGCCAGCACCGGTTCGGTATCGCCAGCGCCGAATAACTCCACTTGCCGCCGTGCGACCATTTCGTGCAGTAATGCCATATCATCGGGAAAACGCTGCAACAGGTAATCGAGCAGCCAGCCGGAGAAATGCACGGAAAAGCGGAAATCCGGATAGCGGTACAGCACCTGCAGAAACGGTTTGTAACAGCGCAGATGCGCGTCTTCGAGCACTTCGGGAAAATTACCGACGGGCTGGTGCGCATGCACACCGAAAAGTAGCGATACACGTTGTGACATTCAATGATCCTGGTAGTCGTTTTTAAAAACCAGCGCGACCGCACACCCGATTATACAACTGCGCGATGCAGTTGGAGCTGATCAGGTGCTATGAAGACCGCCGCATGGCACTGCTTGCTTCGTTTTGCTCATTGCCTTTGCTAATCGATTCCTGTAATGCCGGTGGTACCGGCAGTTTAAGTAAGCGATACAGATTCATCAGGTTCAACCGGAATAGATGATCGAAACTGGCGACCGAGTGCGCCGGGTTGTAATCGCCAAACCACCAGAACCAGTCGGAGCTTTCGCAGGAGGCCAATTGACGGCTGGCTTCAACCTTTCTTTCGTCGCTCAAGCGATCGCTTTGCATGACCAGGTCAAAACTCTGTTTTGCGGCGCAGAGCATATCCCAGGCATGATTCTTTTCCTTGTCGCCGATCCAGGTTGAGAAGGTGCCATACACCCAGCTACCGGCCGCCAGTGTTGGCAATGTTCTAGTAATATTAGTCTTCTCCGTGCCGGCGATATAGTTCCGGTACGTCGTGGTGCGGATAAACGGGTGGTTCTCGAGCAAACCATAGAGATCATCGAGAAAATAAAAGCCATTGTAGGGATACGACTCCCAGGCATTTTCTCCATCCAGAATCACACTGACTACCGGATTCTCACCGGCAGGGGTGCCATGGTAGATCCGCTCCAGCGATTGGATAAAATTTTCCGCGGCATCGCGGCCAAACCATTTGGCGTATTCAAAGCCGATCAAGTCGGACAATTGGTCGTCACGGAAAAAGCAGATGACTTGTCCGGATTCTCCATCGATTTGGTAGGGGCGGTACAAATACTCGTTGCGGTCCGGTAACGGCGCGTCCGGATAAGAAGCCCGCAGGCTATTGGCCAGTACGCCTTCGCCGCTCGCGCTCCATTGGCAATTTTGCTCGGCAAAGATTTTCAGTAACGCTGACGACAAAGCGCCTTCGGCTGGCCATATCCCGGTGGGTTGTTCATTGAAACGCTGGGTGTGGCTGGAGATGGCCGAAGAAAGATGAAACGCAACGCGGCTGCGGCCGCCCGGATACAGTTGGTGCTCCGGTAATGTTACGCCGGGTTGACTGTCGCGGGCGGAAGTGAAATCGATCAGCAGCGGTGCGAGCGGATGATAATGCGGCGTGGTGGATAACTCAATCTGGCCGGATTCGGCGAGTTTGCGGTAACGCGGGATCAGTTCCCGGATCAATTCACCGATCAGGTTGAACAGTTGCAAGCGGTTTTCATAGCTGAATTCCTGGCTTTGCGCCATCAATTTCATCACAAACTCGTTATTGCGGCGCACGCTTTCGCCCATCCACGCCAAGTGATACCACACCAGCAAATCGGCTAAATACTGCCCGGAGAAATAAGTCAGTTCGCTTTCGCTGCGTTTGTTGAACATCTGGTAGAGCTCGTGCAAACGCTTATAGGCCGGATACGGTTGCAGCATGGTGGTGTGATTGCTGAGAAAGCAACTGTCGAACACGTATAAGCGATCCTGGATGGAGATGTGTTCCAGGTCGGGTGTTGCTAACAGACGCAGCAAGGGGCTGCGGATTTGCCCGGTGGAAAATTGCATGGAGAAATCCTCCAGCTGATCCAGCAGCACCGGCACAAAATTAATGACTGCTTTGGTGCGCGGGTGCATTTCCAGATGATACGCCATGTCGGTATAGTCCTTGATGGCATGGAGATATACCCACGGCAACACAAATTCGTTGGTGACATAATCCCGGTAGTCCGGCTGATGCATGTGCCACAGTAAAACTAGATTTAATTGCTTCATTTAAAAATGGTGATACCCGCTGAATTATTGTTATTAGAGAGGCTTCTCATAGGTTACGTTCGCCATGACCAGGTCAGCAGGCCTTGTGGATTTCCTGTCCCAGCATTTCGGGTGTGATCAAGGTAATACCTCTATCTGTTACATAGAACCGCTTGCGATCTTCATCGGGATCATAGCCCACCACCAATCCTTCGGGAATGATGCATTTTTTTTCCACCACCACACGGCGCAGGCGCGCATGCCGGCCGACCACCACATCGGGCAGGATGACCGAATCTTCCACACTGCTGAAACTATTCACTTTGACATTGGAGAACAGCAAGGAACGGCGCACCGTCGCGCCACTGATAATGCAACCGCCCGATACCGAAGAATCCAAAGCCTGGCCGCGGCGGTCGTCGTCGTCGAAAACGAACTTGGCGGGGGGCAATTGTTCCTGATGCGTCCAGATCGGCCAGTCGGCATCGTACAAATTGAGCTGCGGGGTGACGCTGACGAGATCGACGTTGGCTTCCCAATACGCGTCGATCGTTCCCACATCGCGCCAGTACGGTACTGTATCCGATGCCATGTTGACGCAACTGTTCTGGAAACGGTGCGCGAAGACGCGGTAGCGCGGCACCAGGTAAGGAATCAGGTCTTTGCCGAAATCGTGCGATGAGTCCTGGGTTTGATGGTCGCGGATTAATTGCTGGTAAAGAAATGCGGCGTTGAACACATAGATTCCCATGCTCGCCAGCGCTTTTTCCGGTTGACCCGGTATCGGCGCAGGATGTGCCGGTTTTTCGGTAAAGCTGGTGACCTGCCAGGCTTCATTGACGCCCATCACCCCGAAAGCAGTGGCTTCTTCCAATGGAACTTCGAGGCAAGCCACCGTCATATCCGCGCCTTTCTGGATATGCTCGGCCAGCAGTTTGCTGTAATCCATTTTGTAAATGTGATCGCCGCCCAGAATCATCACGTATTTAGCTGCGTGGCGCTGCATAATGTCGATATTCTGAAAAATCGCGTCGGCTGTGCCTTGATACCAGGTTTCATCGGCCGTGCGCTGCTGCGCGGGCAGCAGTTCGATAAATTCCTTGAAACGCCCATCGAGAAAACTCCAGCCGTGCTGGATATGGCGGATCAGGCTTTGGGCCTTGTATTGCGTGACCACGCCGATGCGCCGGAAACCCGAGTTGACGCAGTTGGAAAGCGGGAAGTCGATGATACGGAATTTGCCGCCAAAGGGAACCGCCGGTTTGGCGCGCCAATCGGTCAGTTGATGCAAGCGGCTGCCGCGTCCTCCGGCCAGAATCAGCGCCAGTGTGTCGTGCGAAATGTTGCTGTGGAAGTGACTGCCGGTTTTGTTTTGCGCCTGGGATTCACCGGCATAGTGCGGTTCATTATGATTGTCCATCGCGATGTCCCTTTTTAATGCATGTCGATATAGTATCGTATTATGGCACTTTCTCACATTAAGCTCTCAGTTCAATTGTCTTAAGTCAAAGAGCAGACACGTTATAATTCACGAGATATCAGCCAACCGGTCAAATAATGTGATTACAGTCAGAAAAACTAACGCCATGCAAAATGCGCTGCTCGATGCGCGCCTGCACGATCCCTATGCCTACCTCGGGCTGCACCGTGAGCAGGGTCAAACGCTGGTACGGGTATTCCGTCCCTACGACGTACAGGTGTGGATCAGGACGGCAACCGGTTTTGAGCCGATGCAACGCATCCATCCGGATGGAATTTTCGAATGGCGTGGAGACACTGCCCCTGCTATGCCCTACCGTTTGCGCATCGAGAAAAAAGGGGAGCGGCATATCGTTTATGAGCTATTCGATCCGTATGCTTTTGCGCCGCAAATTTCCGATCACGATTTGTACTTGTTCAACGAAGGCAAGTTATGGCAGACGTATCGTACCCTCGGCGCACATTCTGTCAGCAATGCCGGGGTGAATGGCATGCGTTTCGCGGTGTGGGCGCCGAATGCTGAACGGGTCAGTGTGGTCGGTGATTTCAACCGCTGGGACGGCCGTATGCATCCCATGCGCGTGCATCATGCCAGCGGTGTCTGGGAATTGTTCATTCCGGAATTGCCGCCCGGTTCGCTGTACAAATTCGAGATTCGCAACCGCGCCAGCGGCGAGATTCTGATCAAAACAGACCCGTATGCCCAGCGCTTTGAACTGCGCCCTCAGACGGCGGCATTGGCGCCCGCGGATAGCGGTTTTGACTGGCAAGATACGGCATGGATGACTCATCGCGAGAACTGGGACTGGCTGCACGCGCCGCTGAACATCTTTGAAATGCACGCCGGTTCGTGGAAGCGCCATCCCGATGGGCGTTTTTATAATTACCGCGAGCTGGCGCAGCACCTGTTGCCTTATGTAGTGGACATGGGCTACACGCATATCGAACTGATGCCGGTTTCGGAACATCCGCTGGACGAATCGTGGGGTTACCAGACCACCGGCTATTTTGCCGTCACCAGCCGTTATGGCTCACCCGATGATTTCCGCTTTTTTGTCGATGCCTGCCACCAAGCGGGAATCGGTGTGATTCTCGACTGGGTGCCTGCGCATTTTCCGCAGGATGCATTCGCGCTGGCGCGCTTCGACGGCACGGCGTTGTACGAGCATGAAGACCCGCGCTTGGGATTTCACCAGGATTGGGGTACGTACATTTTCAATTACGGACGCAACGAAGTGAAATCGTTTCTGCTGTCCAGCGCGCATTATTGGCTGTCCGAATTTCATCTGGACGGATTGCGCGTCGATGCGGTCGCTTCGATGTTGTACCTCGATTACTCGCGCAAGGAAGGCGAATGGCTGCCGAACAAATACGGCGGCCGGGAGAACCTGGAAGCGATCGATTTTCTGCGCGATCTGAACGTCATGGTGCACGGTGAATTTCCCGGCGCGCTGACACTGGCGGAAGAATCCACCGCCTGGCCCGCGGTGTCGCGCCCGACCTACGTCGGCGGCCTGGGGTTTTCGATGAAATGGAACATGGGCTGGATGCACGACACATTGTCGTACATGTGCCAAGATCCCATTTACCGGCGCTATCACCAGGATCAACTTACGTTCAGCCAGCTCTATGCGTACAGCGAAAACTTTGTCCTGCCGTTTTCACACGATGAAGTCGTGCACGGCAAAGGCTCGCTACTCAACAAAATGCCCGGCGACGATTGGCAGAAATTCGCCAATATGCGCCTGTTATTGACGTACCAAATGACTTGTCCGGGCAAAAAACTCACTTTCATGGGCAATGAATTCGCGCAGCGCCTGGAATGGCGTGTAAGCGCCGAGCTGGACTGGGGTTTGCTGCAACAACCCTTGCATGCTGGTGTGCAAGCCGCGCTGCGCGATTTGAATCGCTGCTATCAAAACACCCCGGCCCTGCATCAACTCGACTTCGCCGCCGAAGGCTTTCAATGGATTGACTGCCAGGATGCCGATCAATCCACCATCAGCTACCTGCGGCGCGGCAAAGACGGCGCGTTCGTGCTGGTCATCCTCAACTTCACCCCGGTCCCGCGCAACGGCTACCGCATCGGCGTTCCCGCCGGGGGCATGTACCGCGAAATCTTCAACAGCGATTCGGCGTATTACGGCGGCAGTAACATGGGCAACCTCGGCAACATCGCCAGCGTGCAAATGCCATGGATGGGATTCGCCGACTCGATTGCGATTACGTTGCCGCCGCTGGCGGGGGTGGTGTTTGCGTTGCAATCATGAGTGATATTTTTATTGCGTATTCGAGAAGCGATGCTGCAATTGCGGAGCGTTTGGTGCAACATTTTCGCCAGGAAGGCTGGGAAGTTTTTATCGATAGCAAACCCATGTGGGGCGGCGTTGGCATAAGGAAATCGAACGCGAATTGCATGCAGCAAAAGCGGTAGTGGTGCTGTGGTCGGCCACGTCGCGCGATAGCGATTTTGTACTGGAAGAGGCGGAATACGGTAAACGCAAAGACATTCTCTTTCCGGCGTTCATCGAGCGCGTGGAATGTCCGTATGGATTTGGTCGTATTCAAACTGCGGATTTGATTGGTTGGGATCATCGGACGGAACATGCCGGATTGGCTCAATTGTTGGAATCGTTGCGGGTACATTTGAATGGTTCCACTACTGGATCGCCAATAATCGCTGAGCCAGCAAAGTCGGCTCCTACTGCTCAAACCATATTCACACTCGGTGACACCTTTCGCGATAAATTTAGGGGCTGTAGTAGATTAGCTTAACTGATAAGCTAATTTGTAAGAAATCTCAGGGTTGTTTACAGAGAGGTTGATTGAAATAAGCGTGAAGTATTTCATAAGGGGTAGCATTATTCAAACTCTTATGAGGTTTGACGGTATTGTAGAAGTTAATGAAACGGGAAAGCAGAATGCGCCGATCGGCGCAGTCTTTAAAGGAAATCTGGCTGTGCCACATATCCATCAGGGTGCGGATGACTCGTTCGGCTTTGCCATTGGTTTGCGGACGATTGATGCGGGTAAACTTCTGTCCGATACCGTGTTGTGTGCAAGCTTTGCCGAAAGCATGGCCGTCAGTTCCTTTAAATTCCTTGCCGTTATCGGAATAAGCGCAGTCGATCTGATACGGACATTGGGCAATGACAGTGTCTATGAGAAAGCGAGCTGCGCTGTGTTGAGTTTTATCGGGAAAAATATCGGCATACAGCTCCCTGGAAAAATCATCGATGGCCACAAACAGGTACTCGCGAGGTTCATTGGCGGATTGCCCTTTCAACAAGGAAAGCCGCTTGGTATCAAAGTGAACAAGCTCACCTGGGTAAGACTTGTTATAGCGTTTGGCTTCACGCTTGAGCCGTTCCTGGATGGCTTGTTCGACCTTAGCCAGGCGCTTAAGACCGTATTGCAACGTCTTGAACCGCTGATTGGTGCTGTCACGCGGCGTAAATTCCTGCAGTCTCGCGCGTTTCAGTACATCATAAATCGTTGGCCGGCTGACATGAAAGCGTTCCGCCAAATGCGCCACCTTCCACAGCCGGGTTTGATAAAGCCGCCAGATTTCCTGACGATCTAATAAAGTTAATCGGGTGCGTTTGTGTATGTTCATCTACAGTATTCTCCCAAATACTGTAAACAACGCTAGTAATTCTTACAGCTAATTTAGGGCCTGTTAACGCTATTTGATATAATTTGGTGATGGAAATCACCGAAACTCAATATCAACAGATCGAGCACTGCCTGCCGCGTCAGCGTGGCAACGTCAGCCATTCCAATCTGCAAGTTCTCAATGCCATTCTTTACGTTGCCGAGCATGGCTGCAAGTGGCGAGGACTGCCCAAGCGATTCGGCAACTGGCATACCATCTATACCCGCATGAATCGCTGGGCAAAGAGTGGTGTACTGAGCCATGTATTTGGGCAACTTCAGCATCAGCAAATCATCCGTATCCGTATTGAAACTGTTTCGCTGGACAGCACCAGCATCAAAGTCCATCCCGACGGTACGGGTGCGTTAAAAAAAACGGCCCCCAATCCATCGGAAAATCTCGAGGTGGATGGACCACCAAAATTCATCTGGTTGCCGCAGATTCCAGAACAACCATAAGCTTTGCCCTCTCGCCCGGTCACGCCCACGATGCGCCAGAGGGCAGGCAGCTTTTGCTTTCCCTCGGTCCCGTCAATACGCCCACCTACCTGCTGATGGATCGTGCTTATGAGGGCGACCAAACCCGGCAACTGGCACTAGATTTGGGTTACATCCCGGTTGTTCCGCCCAAAGCAAATCGCTTGTCACCCTGGGAATACAACCGTGCCATGTACAAAAAACGCAACGAGATCGAACGATTGTTCAGAAGGCTCAAGGGATTTCGCCGCATCTTCTCCAGGTTCGATAAGCTCGATGTCGTCTTCATCTCCTTTATCCACTTCGCTCTCATCGTCGAAGCAATCAGATTGTGTTAACAGACCCTAATGAAGATAAGTCATTGTAGATTATTAAAGAAAACGCAATCAAGGTTGTTGGAATATTTTGTGTTGGAAGTTACAGCGCGATCAGCAGCCGATATATTGGGAATTCAACCTAATAGTGCAGCACTGTTTTATCGCAAAATACGGGAAGTGATTGTTTATCATCTAGAGCAAGAATCTCACGAAATTTTTCATGGTGTAGTGGAATTAGATGAAAGCTACTTTGGTGGTATTCGTAAGGGCAAGCGTGGTCGCGGCGCTGCGGGTAAGGTTGCTGTTTTTGGCATATTGAAGCGCGGTGGCAAGGTTTATACGAGGGTTGTTGGAGATACTAAGACAGAAACGTTGATGCCGCTAATTACTAGAAAGATAGCGCCTGACAGCATAGTTTATACAGACTGCTATCGTAGTTATAATGCGCTCGACGTGAATCATTTTTACCATAAGCGTATCAACCATTCCACACTATTTGCACAAGGTAAGAATCACATCAACGGCATTGAAAACTTTTGGAATCAGGCCAAACGCGTCTTAAGAAAATACAATGGTATTCCTAAAGGATCATTTCCATTGTTTCTCAAGGAATGTGAATTCAGATTCAATTATGGAACTCCTAAACAACAGTTAAAAATTTTGAAATCTTGGACTCATATTTAACCTGATCTACTACAGCCCCTAAATTTAAATTTGGCGGTGAAGGGCCACTAATGATGGTTATTCCTACTGGGCGTTTTTTGATGGGTTCGCCGGATGATGAGCTAGGAAGGCACGATAACGAAGGATCGCAACATGTAATCCGCATCGAGAATCTATTTGCTCTGGGTGTTTACTCGGTGACTTTCGATGAATACGACCAGTTTTGCAAAAATACTCAACGGGAAAAGCCAGATGACAAAGATTGGGGGCGAGGGGATCGCCCGGTCATCAACGTTACCTGGCATGACGCACAAGCATATTGCAAGTGGCTAAGCAAACTAACAAAGCAATACTATCGTTTGCCGAGTGAAGCCGAATGGGAATATGCTTGCCGCGCCGGAACCCAAACACCGTTTTATACCGGGAAAACGATTAATTCCGATCAAGCAAATTTTGCTGGGAACCATGGCCAAACACTGCCGGTGGGTTCTTTTCCGCCAAATTCGTTGGGATTGTATGATATGCACGGCAACATTTGGGAATGGACGCAGGATTGCTGGCATGGCCATTACGACCATGCGCCGGATGACGGTTCGGCTTGGCAGGATGAGAATGGTGGCGATTGCAGGCTTCGGGTGGTTCGAGGTGGTTCGTGGCTCAACAAACCACAACTCTTGCGGTCGGCTAAACGTAACTGGGTCCTCGCAGGCAGGACGAACATCAGCTTGGGTTTTCGCATCGCCAGGGTTTTTTGACCTTTGATCTTTGCGCTTTTGCTCTTTGCGAAGTGCAGGGGCGCAGCCCCTGCGGATTTCTTGGCGAATAGGCTACACAAAAGGGTTTTTTATGGTGAGCTGCTGATCGATGACTTGTCCGTCGTGCATGTCCTCGGAATACAAAGTAGTGCAACCTGCGAGCAAGGCTGCTGCGACGATCATGGCGTCGTATATTGAAAGACGGTATTGCATGGAGAGTTGAATTCCACGGTCGTGAGTGTCAATCGTTATTGGCTCCACGGCGCAAATCGTTCGTATTTGCGTAAGGATTTCCTGAATTTCCTCAAACGGCATTTGCAGCTTCCTCGATGCTACGCTGGCAAATTCGTTGAGAACTTGAACGCTGATGGTGCTCCCGCTAGCGATGATATCTTCCGCTTTTCCGGCTTTTATGGGATCTGCGGACAATAAGTACAGAAGAATATTGGTATCCAGAAATGCCTTATCGGTCATGGGCTTCGATACGGTCGAATTTAAAATCCGCTGGTAATTTTCCGCGGTATTTTCTTAAGCGGGCAAGAATCTCGCGCACTTCGGGTGTTTTGCTGATTTCCAGGTCGCGCGATCCCGTGACATGAATTTCAATATTGTCACCTTCCTTGAGATCCAATACTTCAACCACGGCGGCGGGTAATCTTACCGCTAAGCTATTACCCCATTTGGCAACTTGCATTAGTTAATCCTTAAGTAATGATATACATAGATTTATAGTATATCTTGAATTCGGTATTCATGGTTTTTGGTGTTTAAACATTAGATTTCATCGGTTCGCCACAACTGCGCTGCGCCGCGCACGCCGGAGCTGTCGCCGTGGATGTTTTTCAGAATCGGGGTGATGAGCTGATCGTTGAACACGTAATGCGCGACGCGGTTGCGGCCTTCGCTGTAGAGCCGGTCGATGTTGGAAAGCCCGCCGCCAAGGACGATGGCATCGGGGTCGAGGATGTTGATGACCATCGCCAAGGCGCGGCCGAAGCGGTCGAAGAAGCGTTGCATCGTTGCTTCCGCCAAGGCGTCGCCTTGCGCTGCCAGCGCCACGATGTCGTTGGCCGTGAATGTTTGATTGCCGCCGTGGCGGTGATAATCGGCGGCCAGGCCGGGGCCGGAGATCAGGGTTTCGACGCAGCCTTTCTGGCCGCAGTAGCAATCCGGCCCATTCCATTCGAGGATATTGTGTCCCCACTCGCCGCCGATGTGCTGGCGGCCTGGGTGCAATTGCCCGTTGAACACGATGCCGCCGCCCACGCCGGTGCCCATGATCACGCCGAACACCATGCCGTAACCTTTTCCCGCACCATCCAGCGCTTCGCTCAGGGCGAAGCAATTGGCGTCGTTGGCGATGCGCAGCGGGCGTTGCAGTATGTTTTGCAAATCCTCCAGCAGCGGTTGATCGTTCAGGCAAACGGTATTGGAATTTTTCATTTTGCCGGTTACCGCCGAAATGGCGCCGGGCGTGCCGATGCCAACCGGGCAGCGTGTGCCGGCTTCCGCTTCCAGATCGCGGACGAGTTGCCGCAGGATTTGCAGAATGGCGGAATAACCTTCCGCCTGCCGTGTATCCACGCGCTTTCTCAGCAGCTCGTTGCCACTGTGGTCGAGCACTACGCCTTCTATTTTTGTACCACCCAGATCAATACCGATACGCATGTGTGAATCTCAATAATGTTTTGCTCAATGGATAGTGCCAGGGTTTTTAGATCGATTGCCGGTTGTCCAGCGCGCCGCGCATGAATACCAATGCGCCTTTGCCGGTCGAGATCGGACGGGATTCCGAGCCCGCCGGTGCGAGTTGCCAGTCGCCGCTGCGCAGCAACGTGTCGCCGAAGAATGCGTCACCTTCGAGCAACAGACACTCTTCGTCGTGCGCGAGCAACGGTTGCGGTGTGGTCCAGCACGCATCGGCGGCGATGCGGATCAGTGCCGACCGGCTATGGCCATCGTCGTATAGCGGTTTGCTGGAGACGCCGGGCGCCACATCCGACCATTCGCCTTCGTTGGCGCGGATGGTGATTAATTCGCGGCCTTCGCCGAGCAGGAACGCGGTGAGCAAGTCGCGCGCGACTTCCGCGCTGTGGCCTACCGGTATGCCGCGCAAATACAGCAGCGCGCCACTTTCCGACGAGATTTTGCCATGCCGGCTGCCCGCGCGCGCCATGTGATAATCTCCGGTACTCACCCTGAGGTTTCCGAGACTGGCCGATCCGCGCAATACCACGCATTCTTCGTCTTCATGGTGGCGGTGCATCGGCAGGCTGGCGCCGGGTTGGAGATCGAGCAAGAAGGCACGGCTGTTTTTATCCAGCGTTTTGGCGCGCACGCCGGGGCGGATCTTGCGCCACTGGCCTTGATCGCTGCGCACGGTGATGCGCGCCGATTCCGCAGCCGCGCTGGCATGAATGCGCTGAAAAAGCTGCGCGCGGATTTTTGCGCGTTGTTGCGCGCTCGGCTGCAATGACGCCATTCCTTCCAGCAAAGCCGATTCGACTTTTTCTGCGTGTTGCGGATTGTCCGGGTCTAATGAATAGCGTTTTTTCATCATTCAAAGCCTTTGATTAAATCGTCTTCCAGCACCTCGTGCAGCTGTTTCAGGGCGCGGCGGATATGCGACTTTACCGTACCCAGCGCCAGGCCCGTGGAAGCAGTGATCTCTTCGTGCGTCAAACCGCGGAAGAAAGCCATCGCGACCAATTGCCGCTGGACCGGTTCGAGTTGCTGCAACGCCTGATTCAATTTCAGATTATGCTGCGTAGCGGCCAGCAGATCTTGCGGATCGCCGTCGTGCGAAGGTTCAAGGGCTAATAGAAGCTCCGGCTCCTCGCAAAGTTCAGCATGATCTTCCTTGCGCAAGTAATCCAGCGCGCGGCTGCGCGCGATCGTCAGCAGCCAGGCGATGACGTTGCCGCGTTGCGCATCGAAGCGCGGCGCTTCGCGCCACACTTGCCAATACACGTCCTCGCTCACTTCCTCAGCCGCTTGCGCATTGCGCGTGATGCGTAGCGCTACGCCATAAACCCGGTTCAGCGTGGCCTCGTACAGATCGGCCAGCGCCTGCTCGTCATGCGCCGCAATCGCAGTGACTAAAGCCCGCATGTGCGCATCCGCAGCGCTGCTGTCACGATTGTGTGTGCTGCTCGTCGTCACTCCCGGTCAAATCCTTCGCATTACGTTGGTCTTTTTTCTGTGCTGAAATATATCATCAGATGCGTTCAGGCACACGGTTCCTGTCGCCGGCGGTAAAAAATCATCACACTAAAAACTACTGATAGTAAGGCGTGATAAACCGGCTGCGCGCGAGTTTGCGGGGAATGCGCACATCTTCCGGTTGCAGCCATTGCCGGTTTCTCCTCAGTGTTATCGGGCTGAATGGATTTGTCAGGCCAGTAAGGTGTATTTCTGGATGTCCGGTGCTTGGGCCAGCAGGGGCGTTACTTCTGCCAGTGCATTCTGGATATGCGGCGTGCCGAAGTGTGCGACGATGGCATTTTCGTCTGTCCATTCTTCGATAAACAAAAATTCAACCGGATTACCGTCATTGCTGAATAACTGGTAGCTCAAGCATCCAGCTTCCTGGCGCGTTGGTGCGACGATTCCTTGCAGAATCGCTTGCACTTGTGGAATTTTGTCTGCGCGTGCGATGAGGTGCGCAACGACTTTGATAGTTTGCTTCGACATGAAATTTTCCTTCCTTCGGTTGATGAGCCATCTCAAGCGATATGAAAGCGATCGCTTCTATAAATCTATACGAAGGAATCTGCTGTTTGGATGCAACGGACTATGACTGCATGATTGAGTGAGCCGGTTTTTTTTCTTGTGAGTGCTATTTAACTGTCTGTATATAAATTGAATATGCAGAAAGATTAAAAATCTTATGATGGCTTGCATCCAAATCTCAAGTGGCTGCGTATTGTGCAATGGAAGGACTTCAAAAATATTTTTGAGAGATTCCACGAACTGCCAGTGAGAGCGGAAACGCGTACTGGAAACAATAATCTGAAATGAATGAACAGGAGAGGAAATCATGATGTTTGCACAATCAAGACAAGTTTCACCGGAATGGCTTAAATATCTCGCGATGGCGTTAATCTGCGCACTGGTTGCCGTCGATGGCATCGGTTCGGTCATGGCGGATCAAGTCAAGACCAGTACACAGCAAACAAACACCAGCGATAGCTCGGACGAACCGCGTCTGGTGATACATAGTGACTCTGTTGCGTCTCGATTGGGCGGGTATTATGGCATTTTGGCGTTTTTGGATAACTATGCATTGCCTGCTTTATTGTCCGATCGTGAAATCGCATCGTTCTTTGGCAATTTGACGGAAACCCCCGTGGATATCTCGCAGTGCTTGGCCATGATGCTGGATCATGACTTGGGCGGTTCCTCACGGCATGATGGCACCGTGCTCGATACCGGTCATAAATGCCGGGGTTCGATGCCTAAAATTCACAAGGGGCGCAATATTCCGGATAGAACCATTACAAAATTCATTCAGATCATCGGTCAACAAGCTGAGTTGGCCGGTATAAGCGAAGCCGATATCAAAGCCGTTGCCAAGGTGCTTGAGCAAAAGCGTGCTGGGGTACGTAACAAATAATTCAATTCCTTCCGGTTTTATGCCCCGCTGCGTGTGGCGGGGTTTTTTTATTGCGGTTGAGAGAAACGGGAGTTATTGCATTGAATGCAAGCCGATCATGTTGCCTTCGGTGTCCCGGATCAAAGCGATAAAGCCATAGGGACCGATGGACATTTTTTCACGGATCAAATGCCCTCCCGCAGAGGCTGCACGAGCAGCCTCAACAGCACAATCCGCACAGGAAAAATAGACCAGCACAGCATTTCCGCCGAATGGCCCGTCTGCCATTTTGACCAGCGCGCCGGATGCGCCCATTTGACCTTTCAGCATGGGAAAACTCCGCTTTGACAGATTGGCGATTGATCAAGGTTTCTTCAGATTCATGAATAAATTCAAATTCGGCATACGATTGAAGGAAATCCACAAGGAAAAATCGGGATATTTGTCTGCCGGAAAAAAGAAATCTTCAGGGCAAATTAGTTAATTTTTTGTGATGTTTTAGTTAATTTTTTACTTGATTTGTAAGATAGCATATAAGAGCGGTGTAAAAGAATGAACAATAATCGTAAGAAAAGTAATAAGTTAAAGTAAGTAAAGGCTATAACAATAACATTAATTAGAGAAATTTAATTTCTTGGATTGGATTCTCTAATTATTTAAAAAAGGAGTGGGCACAATGGCAACCGTTTTTACAGATAAACCGGATTATAACCCTGGGCAAACAGCGTTGATTACAACCGATGGATTTCTCCTAGGTTCCAACATCAAGTTCCAGGTTCAGCATATCCTTGCGGGTCTTGATGGTGTATTCGGTGTAAACCCCTTAACTGGCATCGACGATGATCTGTTAGGTAATAATAACGGCTCGGGGCACCTGCCGTGGATTGTCACTGATGGTGACGAAGCTAATGATTTGGATAAGAGCATCAACGGCAGCATCCAAACACTATGGTATGTCAATCCCGATGACTCCTTGAATGAAACTTTTCTGTTAACGGCAACCGGCGCAGGTGCCGACGGTGAGTTTGGTACGTCGGATGATGAAGTGGCCACATCCATCTTTACCGATTCAGCGGGCACTTATACTTTAAAGTGGACAGCAGCCGATCCAGCGGTGAACAAAGCTCCTTACCTGCCCACCTATACTAAAATTTCACCAGCGGAATATTTGGCGGCGGGATTTACTTATCCGAGCGGGCGTGCGGATTTGCCATCTTCAAATCCGATTGATAACGCTGTTGCTTATGGCCCAACGTTCACATCAAGCGATCTTGATGCCGTGACCTCTTTAACTCCGAAGGATATGGCGCTCGGTCAAATTGTGCCATTTGAAATGATCATCAGTGTGAATGGCGATACAGCGCCTGAGAATGGAGTGATTACTTTTACTACCGATTTTTTAGCCAAAACGACCAGTGCCAGTAACAATAACTTTGGGTTTGATACCAACTATAAAATTATTGCAGCTTTTGTCGACACTGGAGATGCCGCTACAGTCGATCCGGGATCAGATGCTAAAGTGGATTCTTTTAGCTCGGCGATTTTTGGAACAGGCACTAACAATGAGCGTATACAAAGCACCGTTCAAGTTTCGGGTCTGAATAATGGTGACAATGTCGTCGTCGAGCTTTGGGCCGTGCTTAAAGATACGATTACTTCAGGTGTAACGGGCAATGTGCAAACAAGTCTGGTTAGCGCTTACACAGGACCTATAAGAGGCACAGTTGACAAAAAAGACGAAATCGGCGGAGGAAGTCAAATAGTTCCGTTAAATAAGGTTGGGGAATTCTTTACAGCGAAGGCTGATTTATCAGTCGTTAAAAGCGATAGCACCGATGCTTCCACTAATTCCGCGAATTTGACATCGGGCTCCGATCTTGATCCAACCGATCTGAATCCGGGCGACACGTTTACTTATACGATACTCGCCAAGAATAACTCAACCGATACGGTTGCCAATGGCGTTGTGGTTACCGATACGCTTGATGCCAATGTGACATTTGTATCAGTAACAGGTGGTGGAGTTTTTGCAGATAATGGATCTGCGGCGGATACCGTAACCTGGAATGTCGGTTCCCTTAATCCTGGTGAAACTCAGGTGCTTACCGTTACCGTCAGAGTAAACGACAACGCGCCAACCGGCAATCTCACGCAAGACTTACTGAATAGTGTCAGTATCACTGCGATCACCCAAGATCCGACTCCTGGCAACAATACCAATACCGAACCGACCAATCTTGAAGTGGGGTTTGTTCCGAACGGAAGTATCGCCATTATCAAGACCACCAATGGAACTGATGGTCCGACTATTTCTGAAGGTGAAACCGTTACATGGACTTATACGGTATCAAATACAGGTAATGTGGATTTATCCAATATTCAAGTTGTGGATGACAATGGTACCGCGAGCAACAGCGATGATTTTAAACCAACATTAATTTCTGGTGATGATGGTGATGACCGTATTCTTGGATTAAATGAGGTATGGACTTTCCAAGCGACCGGTGTCGCGTACCCTGTTAATTACTCAAATATAGGTACAGCATCCGGTGAGTATCTTGATAGTGCTAATCTGCTTAAAACCGTAGATAGCTCTGATCCAAGCTCGTATGTTGGTGAAAACGTGGCTGCGAAGATCACGATAGACAAGAGCGGCCCTGCGACGATCAGCGAAGGTGGAGCAAACGTAATTTACAACTTCACCATCACAGCGGATGCCACGAATGCATCGACCGACCCTGTGACGGTCACCTCACTGAGCGACAACACCTTCAGTGCGGCGGATAACACCGCGTTGTTTGCTGCGGCGCTGGAAGCCTACAAAGTAGCGAATCCAAGTGCAACGGCCATCGTACTGAATCCGGGCGAATCGCTCAGTTTCAGCTTTGACCCGACGGGCAATCTGGAGCTGAATGCCGGTGAGAAGCACACCAACACGGTGACGGTAGAAGGCAAAGACGACGATGAAGGCACACCGACGATCAGTGATACCGATGATCACACCGTAACCGGTGAGGACGTGGCTGCGAAGATCACGATAGACAAGAGCGGCCCTGCGACGATCAGCGAAGGCGAAGCAAACGTAATTTACAACTTCACCATCACGGCGGATGCCACGAATGCATCGACCGACCCTGTGACGGTCACCTCACTGAGCGACAACACCTTCAGTGCGGCGGATAACACCGCGTTGTTTGCTGCGGCGCTGGAAGCCTACAAAGTAGCGAATCCAAGTGCAACGGCCATCGTACTGAATCCGGGCGAATCGCTCAGTTTCAGCTTTGACCCGACGGGCGATCTGAAGTTGAATGCCGGTGAGAAGCACACCAACACGGTGACGGTAGAAGGCAAAGACGACGATGAAGGCACACCGACGATCAGTGATACCGATGATCACACCGTAACCGGTGAGGACGTGGCTGCGAAGATCACGATAGACAAGAGCGGCCCTGCGACGATCAGCGAAGGCGAAGCAAACGTAATTTACAACTTCACCATCACGGCGGATGCCACGAATGCATCGACCGACCCTGTGACGGTCACCTCACTGAGCGACAACACCTTCAGTGCGGCGGATAACACCGCGTTGTTTGCTGCGGCGCTGGAAGCCTACAAAGTAGCGAATCCAAGTGCAACGGCCATCGTACTGAATCCGGGCGAATCGCTCAGTTTCAGCTTTGACCCGACGGGCGATCTGAAGTTGAATGCCGGTGAGAAGCACACCAACACGGTGACGGTAGAAGGCAAAGACGACGATGAAGGCACACCGACGATCAGTGATACCGATGATCACACCGTAACCGGTGAGGACGTGGCTGCGAAGATCACGATAGACAAGAGCGGCCCTGCGACGATCAGCGAAGGCGAAGCAAACGTAATTTACAACTTCACCATCACGGCGGATGCCACGAATGCATCGACCGACCCTGTGACGGTCACCTCACTGAGCGACAACACCTTCAGTGCGGCGGATAACACCGCGTTGTTTGCTGCGGCGCTGGAAGCCTACAAAGTAGCGAATCCAAGTGCAACGGCCATCGTACTGAATCCGGGCGAATCGCTCAGTTTCAGCTTTGACCCGACGGGCGATCTGAAGTTGAATGCCGGTGAGAAGCACACCAACACGGTGACGGTAGAAGGCAAAGACGACGATGAAGGCACACCGACGATCAGTGATACCGATGATCACACCGTAACCGGTGAGGACGTGGCTGCGAAGATCACGATAGACAAGAGCGGCCCTGCGACGATCAGCGAAGGCGAAGCAAACGTAATTTACAACTTCACCATCACGGCGGATGCCACGAATGCATCGACCGACCCTGTGACGGTCACCTCACTGAGCGACAACACCTTCAGTGCGGCGGATAACACCGCGTTGTTTGCTGCGGCGCTGGAAGCCTACAAAGTAGCGAATCCAAGTGCAACGGCCATCGTACTGAATCCGGGCGAATCGCTCAGTTTCAGCTTTGACCCGACGGGCGATCTGAAGTTGAATGCCGGTGAGAAGCACACCAACACGGTGACGGTAGAAGGCAAAGACGACGATGAAGGCACACCGACGATCAGTGATACCGATGATCACACCGTAACCGGTGAGGACGTGGCTGCGAAGATCACGATAGACAAGAGCGGCCCTGCGACGATCAGCGAAGGCGAAGCAAACGTAATTTACAACTTCACCATCACGGCGGATGCCACGAATGCATCGACCGACCCTGTGACGGTCACCTCACTGAGCGACAACACCTTCAGTGCGGCGGATAACACCGCGTTGTTTGCTGCGGCGCTGGAAGCCTACAAAGTAGCGAATCCAAGTGCAACGGCCATCGTACTGAATCCGGGCGAATCGCTCAGTTTCAGCTTTGACCCGACGGGCGATCTGAAGTTGAATGCCGGTGAGAAGCACACCAACACGGTGACGGTAGAAGGCAAAGACGACGATGAAGGCACACCGACGATCAGTGATACCGATGATCACACCGTAACCGGTGAGGACGTGGCTGCGAAGATCACGATAGACAAGAGCGGCCCTGCGACGATCAGCGAAGGCGAAGCAAACGTAATTTACAACTTCACCATCACGGCGGATGCCACGAATGCATCGACCGACCCTGTGACGGTCACCTCACTGAGCGACAACACCTTCAGTGCGGCGGATAACACCGCGTTGTTTGCTGCGGCGCTGGAAGCCTACAAAGTAGCGAATCCAAGTGCAACGGCCATCGTACTGAATCCGGGCGAATCGCTCAGTTTCAGCTTTGACCCGACGGGCGATCTGGAGCTGAATGCCGGTGAGAAGCACACCAACACGGTGACGGTAGAAGGCAAAGACGACGATGAAGGCACACCGACGATCAGTGATACCGATGATCACACGGTGACGGCGCTGGATATTCTGCCTGAAATCAGCGTAATCAAAACCGTTGATGTCAACGGTGACGGTAATGCGTCAACCGGCACTGGCTTCAATGATAGTGAGTCAGTCTCAGAGGGTATTGATAATAAGGCAGTGACCTATCGCTACGCCATAACCAGTCATAATGCGGAAGCATTGAGTTTGGATTCGTTGAGTGATGACAAGCTCGGTGACATTCTTGATCTGGGTACTCTACTAGTTGGAAGTGATACAAATAGTAATGGTATGCTCGATCAGGATGAAACCTGGGTCTACACGTTAGCTACTACGATTGCAGCGGGGAACGTTGATTCGCCTCTTATTAACGAGGTAACAGCGGAGGCCAGTGATGATGATGATAACTCTGATACTGAAACTGATACTGCAAAGGTCACATTTACTAACGCCACACCGACAATCACGGTGGATAAACTGGTAGATGCCAATGGGGATAATATATTCCATGATATGGAAGCAGCGAATGGAAATACTAATATCACATTGACGTATCAATATACGATCACGGCTCCATCAACCAATGTTTCTACCGATCCCATCACAGTTTCCTCGGTGATTGATGACAAACTGGGAGATCTGACTTCGGCCGCTTTGGTAGCAAATGGTGGTAATCCGATTGTATTGAATCCGGATGAATCGTTTACATTCACTTATACCAAGACTGGCGTAGATTTAAGTAATGTTGGTACTTTAGTGAATAAAGTGACGGTAAATGGGCATGATGATGAAAATACAGCAGTTTCAGACACTGATACTGCCACCGTTATTAAATCGGGTTATGTTACGAACTCTGCTTTAAGTGAATTTGATACCAATTCTGCGGTAGCGGGACAGCAGTTTAACTTGATAGCCACGCCGACACCTTGGATTAGCAGCGGTACATACAAGGTAACGGATAGTAATCCGGGGCAGTTCTATTACAATGCATTTGCCACGGGAAATGCGGGTGATATTGCTCATATCAAATTAAATATTCCCTATCCATTCGTGACTCAAGGTGCAACACCGATTCATGTTTATAGCGGTGTTGACATACATACCGATAGCAACGGTATGATAAGTTTCGACCCGGTCGGTGAAATTGCAATTAGTAAAGAACAAATTGCAATTAGTAGCTTCACAGATACCAATGGCGATGGAAAAATTGGATTCGGTGATATTTATACCGCTTCGCTTGATGTGACTGTCCCTGCGTCTGGCTTCATTTACGCGAATATCCATTTGGATTACGGTCTGGAAAAAACAGGTCCTTGGACTAAGTTTGTAGACAGTACCGGTGGTAACGATATGAAACCGGGTTCTGGAAATCCTTATCAAACGATTGAAGATTTTGGTAGTTACGGATTTTCAAGTTTAATCAATAGCGTACTGGGTCAGGATACGATTCAGAATCAGAATATTTTCAAGAATCTGAAAGGTGTGGGCGGATTTATCCATACCGCTGATGATCATAATCCGATCGGTGGGCAAAATGTAATTCTGCTTGATAGTAAAGGCAGTAAAGTCGGTTCGGCAACTACCGATGCTGATGGCTGGGAATTCATGACAGTCAGTGCTCCTGGTAAATCAGCAAGTTACACAGCTTTCTGGGATCAAGATAAGGATGGCGTTAAAGATGCCACGGAACCGTATCAAAATATTACTTGGGGCGGTCCTACCAAGTTTGTGGAGGTCAATTTTGATTATATCGTGGGTTCCAATCCTACAATAGACGCTTTGCTTTAAAGCAGAAAATTATTCTCGGATGGATAGTAAAAACCCCTTCTAGCTAACTGCTGGGAGGGGTTTTTTAAAATATTTATACTACTTGTTTCTGATTACTCGGGACTCAAGGCATAGCAAAAATGATCTAATTGACTAGATTTTTTGGGGAATCTAATGACAGACAATAATGATGCACAAAAAGAAATTAAAACAGATCCTGCCGGAGCTCAGCCGATGCAGGTGAACATACGGATGCAGCAAGGTGAGCATACGGGTCAACCGCTTTATTCCAATTTTACTTCCGTACAAGGCGGGCAAGGCGTGGTGATTGTCGATTTTGGATTTCTTGATCCGCAAACGATCAACGCATTAAATCGACTGGCTCGCTCAGGTGAGAAAGCACCTGAGGCGGTTGGTGCTAGAATGTCTTGCCGAATGGCGATTAGCGTTGAGGCTGCTACCAATTTAGCGCATCAATTGAATCAGCTCTTTCAAAGAAAAGCCTGAAAATAAAAGTGCAGGCTTTATTTAGATAGGAAAAAGCATGACAGAAAAAAACGATATGCCGGCTGAAACAAATGGCGCTGGGCATGCGCTGCAAGTAAAAGTCGCTATGCAGGGAGGAGAGCAGACAGCGCAACCTATTTATGCCAATTTGGCTTCAGTACAGAACGGGCAGGGTGTGGTCATGGTGGATTTTGGGTTCATGGATCCGCAAACCATGCAGTTATTGAATCAAAAAATTGCTTCGGGTGAAAAGATATCGGATACGATTACTGCAAAAATGTCTTGCCGGATGGCGGTTAGTGTCGATGCAGCAAATCAGTTGTCGCAGCAATTGAATCAATTATTGGGTTTGAGTCCCAATGTTCATAAACCGGCAGTACAGCAAAAAAGGGTTGAACAATCTGAATCCGTGGTTACAAAATCGGATACCGATGCGATACCCAAGGAAGAAAGCGATAAACAAGAAAGTGGAAAAGGCGGTTTCCGGTTTCCTTGGTCCAAGAAGACACACTAGCGCTAAAAAACGACCCCCCAGATGATTATGGGGGATCATTAATTCATCCGTTGCGTGCTTCTATTTGACGTTCACGGCTACATAAGCCGAAGAAGAGTTTCCAGCTGCATCTTTTGCGATTGCCTGGATGGTGTGTGATCCCGCTTTCACTTTCTTGGAGCGGGTACTCCAACTATACGATAAGGTGCTTCCAGTACCTGTGGTAACTTGTACGCCATCGATGTAAATGTATTGCTTAATGCCGGCCGGACCACTGTTGTCAGATGCACTGGTGCTGATGGTGACGGTTCCGGTGACGCTGCCTGCAACGGGGTTTACGATGGTAACTGCTGGAGCTTGTGTGTCCACACTGGGTGTCACGATCGAATTGCTAACATTGACCGAGATGTTGGTGGTGCTCAAGTTTCCGGTTGTGTCATAGGCGCGCGCTTCAACTTTTGCGGTTCCATTCGGTGCTCCTGCCGTATCCCAACTAAACGCGAATGGGGATGAAGTGTCCGTGGCTATATTAGTATTGTTGATCCACAGTTCTACGCGCGCCACGCCGGTATTATCGGTTGCATCGACATCGACAGGAATCAACCCGGAAACAGTGGCACCGCCGAGTGGATCGATGATGAAGATTGCAGGAGCTGTCGAGTCGATTTTGGGCGTTGCATTTTTTGCAGCCAGTACCGCAGCAGCGGCATTAACTCGGCCATAACCGAAATAGACATCCTTACCAGCTGCGCCGAGATCAACGGCTGTGGAGAAAAGCAGATTTTCGATGTCAACGCTGCCCAATTGTGGATTGGCAGACATCATGAGTGCGATAACGCCAGCAGTTAATGGGCTTGAGAAAGAAGTACCGGCTACCGGCATATAATCGCCGCCAAGCCGGGTGCTATAGAAATTTTGCCCTGGCGCCGCTAGTGAAACGTAATCACCATAGCTCGAAAAATTTGCTTTATTATCGTATAAATCAGTGGCTGCTATTGCTAGCATGCTCGTAGTGACCGTGAAGCTTTCCAGTGTTCCGGTATTTCCGGCGCTAACCGTTACCAAACCTCCTTTATCTTTCATATATTGTGCTGCATTTCGAATGGATAGATTGCTAGAAAGTCCTTCAAAACTGGCATTAGCTACACGTGCTCCGTGATCCGCCGCATAGATCAGGGCTTGAGATATCGTGCTAGAGTAACCTATGCCATTCAAGTCAGTTATTCTGAGGGGCATGATCATAGATTGACCGGCGATTGCTGCTATACCAACGCTGTTGTTGGTTGCTGCCGCAGCAGTACCAGCGACAGCGGTTCCATGGCCTAGCACATCCGAGAAGTTTGAGTTGTTATCATAAAAATTCCAGCCCGATACTAGTTTTGAGGCAAGATCAGGGTGTGTGTTATCAATCCCAGTATCTAGGATTGCGATGGTAATACCGCTGCCTTGAGTAATATCCCATGCAGCTGGTGACCCAATTATGGGGTGCTGCCATGCATTGGTATACATTGGATCATTGGGAACAAAAGCCGGGGTAACGGCGTGATCAAGATCAGCAAACTTAAGGTGCGGATGGCGCTGAAGCGTGGCAACGATGCCTTCTTCAGAATATTCCGGTACATCAACGATATACAATTCGCTTTGTCCAATTTTTCTGGCCTTGCCTTCATGATCTTTCAGAATATTTGCAAAAGCTTGTGCAGGAAGACCGGCACGTGGCACTACCAGAATCCGACCTTTCGCCCATTCTTTTGTAGTGTTGCTTTTAAAATGCACACTTTGGGCTGATGCAGTGCTAGAGCGATTGTCTATGGCGTGATCATTTGCTTGTTCTGGTGGTGAAGCATTTAAAGTAACAGATAATGATGCTGTCAAAAGAAATATTCCAATCTGAGAAGTAGCTGTGACTGTGCGTTTCGTTAGGCTGGGTCTATGGGTACTTAGAAAATGTGATTGGTGGCTGTGAGGTAGTGATGAAGGTATGGTTTGTAGGGATTGTTTGTTACTTCCCATGGATTATTCCTCTAAAAATCAGGGAAGACTTTGGAGAGAAGCTGCTAAATGTAGTCATGTGTTATATGCTTATCCACTCTTGACTAGATCTGATATTGTGTTTTAGCAAACAATATAATCTGGCAGTCATGCTATCCTAAGGCGTTTGCCCTGTAGACCTAGACTTTGCGCCCCCCGCTTTCGCGAGGTTTGCCCTTTTCAAATGATTCGAGACGTGCAGAAAATTAATGATTCTTCTGCAAGATTTCGTTTTCTGTTTTCGGTTTATAGAGAGAATACTTTAGGGAGTATTTCTAAGGTGGGCGAATAAAGGTGGTTAAATTGCGCCGGGGTACATAACAAATAATTCAATTTAATCCGGTTTGATGCCCCGCTGCATGTGGCGGGGTTTTTTTATTGCGGTTGAGAGAAACGGAAGTTATTGCATTGAATGCAAGCCGATCATGTTGCCTTCGGTGTCCCGGATCAAAGCGATAAAGCCATAGGGGCCGATGGGCATTTTTTCACGGATCAAATGCCCTCCCGCAGAGGCTGCACGAGCAGCCTCAACAGCACAATCCGCACAGGAAAAATAGACCAGCACAGCATTTCCGCCGGATGGCCCGTCTGCCATTTTGACCAGCGCGCCGGATGCGCCCATTTGACCTTTCAGCATGGGAAAACTCCACAGCTCAACCGGCATGCCCGCAGGACTATCCAGTTGTTCCAGCTTTGTTTGGAACACCGATTCATAAAAACGCTTGGCGCGCTCCATATCCTGCACGTAAATTTCAAACCAGCCTACGGGATTATTGTTCATATGCATTTCTCCTTTGAGTACTTAAGTTTCGAATGGATTGTTAGCTTAACCAAGGCTTGAATATTCTCGATCTTGATTCTCTATTGGGTATCCAAACGTTCAATCAATCGGATTGGCATTGAACAAGATTACCACTGACCTATCTAAATGTAGAACATTTACTTGTTGAGTTATTTTAGTGTTTTTTATGCTGTTTTTCCTTCCTGAACTATTCCCGAGTAAAAAAGTCAGATATTTTGTTGGCTTTCATTTTTGATTATGATAAAATTTATCATCCATTGAAAAAGGTCTTATATTTCATGACCTTGAATGGATTGTGGTTAATGATAACTACAACGGGAACTGTGGCTTTGATTGGTAAAACGCACTATTTTCCTTACCAAGAAACTATAGTTTTTTTCTGATTAATAAATTTAATGGAGGAGAGAAATATGATCACAAGTGTCGTGATTTTTTCAACAAACGCCCGAGCGCGGAGGGTTTCTATGATGTCGAGTGCAATGGCATTGCAGTCATACACAAAAGTTTTCCCAACCTACACTGAACCTTGGAGGAGTTAAAATGACATTATTGATATATGATTGGAAAAAATCCATCAAAAAAGCACTGAAATTATTTTCACTATTCTTAACAATTTCCATCTTATCCGCTTGCGCACAAATGAGTTCCGTCGCTGCGCCGGTCGGAATTTCCAATAATGATCATGATGCTCTAGTCAAGTATTATGAGGATATAGGGAGAGAAACCAAAGCAAGGTTGCGGGAGAATAAAAAAGTTCTCAAGGAGTATGAAGCGCATCCTTATTACTTTGGTAGACAAGGACTAGAAGCTCAATCGCATGCAAAAGCAAACGTTCGTGAATACGAAAAGACTTTGCGGGAAATTCAGATACATGCTGATTTCCATAGAAAAATGGCGTTAGAGCAAAAGGGCAAAGTAATAAATAAAGCGAAAGCTAATCAAGATCGTGACCTCACTTCAAAGAGTCCAGAGAGTTCTGTGAACAAAGGCCTTTGAGTAAGTAACGAACAACCACCGAATTTTTCGGTGGTTGGTCTTTAAGACCTGCAACAAAAAACCTGCAACATCGATTTCCAGTCACAACGCTGATTTAAAACTGTTTCTTAGAAGGGAAGCACAAAATCCAGTGAGAACAAAATTTGATCCTTATGGCCAGCAAACGGTTTGTACGCAACAGTACGATAGGCATCGACACTGTCATAGCGGATATTCGGCCGGATGGTGAGCTTCTTCAGATGATCCCAGCGAAGTTTTAGCGTCTTAGCCGCTTTCCAGTTCATTCCCACCGTTGCCGCGTAATAGTCCGCAGGTGCAACCGTAACGTTGTTGATATTTCCCGCATAGCTTACCGGTACGCCATTGACGATATTGGTTGCCGCCGCGACCCGGAATGGCGAAGGATTGCGAAATCCGTCTCTGTCGCGAAACCACTCGCCACGAAATCCGATCGATACATTTTCGGTCAGGTCGTAATATAGATGCGTGACCAACCCCATCCACTGGGCATCTTTGACGACATTGGCGTATTTCAGATTATTCAATAGAATGCCGTCCGCGAACCCATGCACATGATGCAAGACCAATAAAGTTCTGGGATTGATTCTGTGTTGCAGTACGAGGTTAAACATTCCCCACGATTCACTGCTGTGTGTTGAAGTTTCGCCGTAAGTGCCGGTGGCATTGAACGATGTGGTCTGATTATCACTTTTCCAGGTGAAACCGGCAATTCCGCTCCAGTTGCCAAGCTGTTTGTCCCAGCCGCCATCCCAGCCCCCGGTGGCGCTGCCGGTCACAGCGCTGCCCAGAACAGACCAATTTTTATTGATGATATAACTGGCTTGTAAACCGGTATGTGTGAAAGGCTCGCCTGCATTAAAAGAATAAGCGCGCGTATAAAAGAAATTGTCGGGTGCTGGAATTGTTTCAAAACCGGTAGGAGAGTAAAAATGACCGGCTCTGATATTAATTCCTTTTGTGCCAATGGGCACATGGGCTTCCAAATAAGCTTGCGGCAGCGCGATGCCGTAGGTTTTGGTAGAGGCGCAACACAACCCGAGATCCCAGTTGCTGCGCTTTAGCGCTTCACCGGTGTTGACGTCAAAAGCCGGTACACCAAAGGCTTGAGTAAAAACGGCATCGGTTCCGAACAGAAAATCGAACCGCCCGCCAAAATCCCATTTGTGGGCTTCGGAAACCACTTGACGTTGAATAAACGTATTGAATTGATTCAACTGAAAACGATTGGCTTGATCGGCGAAAGCAACCGGTCCATTGAAGCCATCTGACTGGCTTGGATTAAAGGTTGCGCCGCCATTAACCCATCCGCCGACTTCCACTCGGCTGTCTTTAATAAAATTCTTTAGATTGCTTAAGTTGCTGGCATAGAGTGGAACCGGGGAAGCTATAAATTGAAACATACTGCTTGTCGCAGCAAGCAACAGCCATTTTGAATATTTCATCTTGCACTAGCGATAATAGTGGTTCATTAATGAGTTACGACGGCCTGAAAATACCGCGCGGATAATAACTGATTTTACCAGTTTCATGGTGAATAGATACCGCGAACGAGCCCACGTGCTGCATTACGGGATGCTACTCCGGAGCAACCGGAGTAGCGGTTATCGTATTCACCGGATAATTTCTGAGATCCTGATTTCAGCCGGTTACAACCACACCATCAATCCCATCTCCAATGGATGCGTCAGCAGCGGGTGATACGGATAAATGCGGATGAAATATTCCTGCTTGCCGCATAATTCCGGGGTTAGTTTGAGTTCGAACAAATGCTCGCCGGAGTCTTGAATGCCGGTAAAGGTAAACTTGAAATGATTGAAATTGCATAACCGTGTGGTCTTGAACTGGCGGCAGATCAATAATTCAATGACGACATCCTCGGGCGCCAGATTGTTCAGTTTCGCCGCAACCTTGAAATTCAACGCTTCGTCAAAATCGATGCGTTCGCACGGGGCATCCAGCCGGCGTAACGTGACGCCGTGCCACGCCTGTTTGATTTTGGCTTTCCAGGCGGCAATATTTTTTGCTTCCGTGAATTGATTGACGGAGTAGAGCGCGCCCTTGGTGCTGGCCGGGCGGTAGAACTGGGTAACATATTCATCCACCATACGGGTCGCGTTATAGCGCGGCAGCAGCGAGATCATCGAGTGCTTGGCCATTTTGACCCAACCCGGCGAATAGCCGAGCTTGCCGTGGTTGTAATACAACGGAATCACCTGGTCTTGCAGGATTTCATACAGCGCGCGGCTTTCCTCCTGGTCACGCACGATGCCTTCCATATCCTCCGGGCCGGGTTTGATCGCCCAGCCGTTTTTGCCGTCGTAACCTTCGCCCCACCAGCCATCCAGCACGCTCAGATTGATCGCGCCATTGATACCCGCTTTCATGCCCGAGGTGCCGCTGGCTTCCAGCGGATAGATCGGATTGTTCAGCCAGACATCGACACCGGCGACCAGCCTTCGGGCCAAGCGCAAATCGTAGCCTTCAACTAACAACAACCGTCCCTCAAACTCTGGAAAGTTAGCAACCTGGCTGATGCGCCGGATCAGATCCTGTCCCGGCACATCGGCGGGGTGTGCCTTACCGGCGAAGAGCAACAGTACGGGGCGTTCCTGATCCAGGATAATTTTCCGCAGCCAGTCGAGGTTTTCAAATAACAACGTGGCGCGTTTGTAGGTGGCGAAGCGGCGCGCAAACCCCAGTGTCAGAACATTCGGGTTGATCGGATCGACAAACTTCAGCAACCGGTCAAGATGTGCTTCGGAGCCGCGATTCCGGGCATTCTGCTCGGTGATGCGCGAGCGGATGCCGTAAAACATTTGCGATTTCAACGATTGCCGCACACTCCAGAACAAATGATCAGGTATCGCATCGATACGTGACCAATACTCGGTGTCGCACATTTTGTTGCGCCATTCATGGCCGAGATAACGGTCGAACAGATCGGACCATTCCTGCGCCAGGAAAGTCGGCACATGCACGCCGTTGGTGATATACGACATCGGGTTTTCTTCCGGTTCGATCTGCGGCCAGAGATCGCGGCAGATATTCGCCGACACACTGCCGTGTATCTTGCTGACGCCGTTGTGCGTGCGTGAGCCGTGGATCGCGAGCGCTGTCATATTGAAATCCGGACTTCCGGGCACATGGCCGAGCGCCATGAATTCTTCTTGCGTGATATTCAATCCGCGGTAAAAATTGTCAAAATAGGTTTGCATCATTTCCGCGTTGAAATAATCGTGCCCGGCAGGCACCGCGGTATGCGTGGTAAAAACCGTGTTGACCGCGACACTTTCCAGGGCGCTGGCAAAATCGAGCCCTTGCTGCACCCGGTTGTAAATCCGCTCAAGAATCATGAACGCCGCATGTCCTTCGTTGATATGCCAAACCGTCGGCTGGATGCCGAGCGCTTGCAATGCGCGTACACCGCCCATGCCGAGAATAATTTCCTGCTCGATTCGCATGGTTCTGTCGCCGCCGTATAGATTGTGCGTGATGTAACGGTCTTGCGGCGAGTTTTCCGGCAAATCGGTGTCGAGCAGATAAAGTGTGACGTGGCCGATTTTCGCTTGCCAGATTTTTGCGGTTACTTGACGTTGCAATAAGGGCACTTCAATCTGCAAGCCCGAGCCATCCGGACGCAGTACCGGGGTGACCGGCAGATCCTCGAAATCGGAAATGGTATAGGTGACCTGCTGGTTGCCCTTACTATCGATGGTTTGAAAGAAATACCCTTGGCGGTACAGCAGCCCAATGGCAACGAAAGGCAAATGTAAATCGCTCGCGGCTTTGCAGTGGTCACCGGCGAGAATGCCCAAACCGCCGGAATAAATCGGCAAGCTTTCGTGGAAACCGAATTCAAAGCAGAAATAAGCCACCTGATCTTGCGAGTTCAATCCGCCATTGCTGTTTTGCAGTGCCGAAGCATCATGGTAGGAGTCGTACGTCGACAGGATGCTATTGTAAGTGGCGAGAAAAACCCGGTCTTCGGTTGCTTTCAGCAACGCCGATTCGTCCACGCGTTTCAGGAATGCCTTCGGGTTATGGCCTACCGCTTCCCATAAATACGGGTCGAGCCGAGAAAACAGCGTGCGCGTGGCGCGATCCCAGCTGTACCAGAGATTATTGGCTAACTCTTCCAGGCGCTTCAGACGGGGGGGGATTTTGGGATTAACGGTGATGGTGAAGGCGGTTCGGGGAAACATGCAGGCTCTCCTTGATGAGAATGATCGTTGCTATGATACACCCAGCACCGGCTAATTGATTGAATTTGAGGCCGGGAATCCGCTAGCGTGGTATGTTGGATGCGGACTTCAGGGAATTTTACGGGCCGTTATCGAGCAACCGGAAGGCTTCCTGCCGGGCACCCAGTAAGCCGATTGCGGGGTTGGTGACGACATGCACCGGAATTTCGTGCAGCAATGCCGAGAATCTTCCTTTTGCGTGAAACGCATGCATAAAACCCCCGGCGCTGAGTATATCGATAATTTTCGGCGCGATGCCACCCGCGATATAAACACCGCCGCGGCATAAACCCGCCAGCGCCAGATTGCCCGCATACGCGCCGTAAATCGCGGCAAATAATTCGAGCGCCTGGATCGCGATGGGGTGTTTCTGCGTTTGCGCCAGCGCAGTGATGGCGGCGCCGCTGTCTTCTCCGAGCTGGATGAGCGGTAAATCGGAAGATGCCGCTGTGCTCTGTTGCAAAAATTTAAAAATATGCGTGAGTCCGGCACCGGATAACAAACGTTCTACCGACACATGCCCGAACCGATTTTGCAGCGATTCCAGCAAGCTGATTTGCAGCGGGGTGACCGGCGCGAAATCGATATGTCCTGCCTCGGTAGGCCACGCAACGTAGCGATTGTTTACCGGAGTGAGCCACGCTACACCCATTCCGGTGCCTGCGCCCAATACCACACGCATCGCCTGCGCATGCGGTTGTCCGGATTGCAGTGTAATCAAGTCACTGCCCGGTAGATTTTCAATCGCCAGCGCAACGGCTTCAAAATCGTTGATCAGTTTGACCGATGGAATCGAGAAGGCATGCGCGATGTGTGCACTCCCGATCTGCCAGGGTAAATTGGTTAAGGTGGCCTGTTGACCGGCAATGGGCCCCGCCACGGCAAAGCACGCCGCTGCGGGCGGATTGTTTACTGATACTTGCTGGAGAAATACTTCGAGCATGCCGGAAAAAGTCGCGAAAGCCGTGCTGTCGTAGCGCTGTGTGCAGCGCTCATGGATCTGGCCATCGACGGTAATTTCAGCCAGTTGCAGAATGGTTTTGGTGCCGCCGATATCGCCGTAGATAAGCTGTTTGTTCACGTGCCGATCAATCCTCGAAACCTGTACACAAGGTCAGCGGGTCATGCTGACAAGCCAAGCGGACAGTATACAGCCGCGCGCGTGTTTTGATTGCCTTTGCTGCCGTTTGACTTACAATCATGGTTTCAGTACATTTTTTGCTCATCACTGAGAGGCATTATGGTTGATCCCTTGATTATCGCTAAAACCAGCCAATCCGATTTGGCATTGTTACCCGCGATGGCCACGCGCCACGGTTGCATTACCGGTGCGACCGGAACCGGCAAGACGGTGACGCTGCAAAAACTGGCGGAAAGTTTTTCCAATATCGGCGTGCCGGTATTCATGGCGGATATCAAAGGCGATCTGACCGGCATCTGCAAGCCCGGAACCTTGTCCGCAAAAATGCAAACCCGTTTGGACATGCTGCAACTGGATGTGCCGCAATGGGAGGGCTTTCCGGTGACGCTATGGGATGTATTGCAGGAAAACGGCCACCCGATCCGCGCGACGATTTCCGATATGGGACCGCTGTTGTTGTCGCGTTTGCTGAATCTGAATGAAACGCAGGAAGGCGTGCTGACTCTGGTGTTTAAAGTGGCCGATGATCATGGTCTGCTGCTGCTTGATCTGAAAGATTTGCGCGCCTTGCTGCAATTTGTCGGCGACAATGCGGATCAGTTCAAAACGCAATACGGCAACGTGTCGCCCGCATCGATCGGCGCTATCCAGCGCAGTTTGCTGCAAATAGAAAAGCAGGGTGGCGGCAAATTCTTCGGCGAGCCGATGCTGAATATCGAGGATTTGATGCAGACCTTGGATGGCAAGGGTGTCATTAATATTCTGGCGGCGGATAAATTACTCAACTCACCGCGGCTGTACAGCACCTTTTTGCTGTGGATGCTGTCCGAGCTGTACGAAAATCTGCCGGAAACCGGCGACCGCGAGAAGCCTAAGCTGGTGTTCTTTTTCGATGAAGCGCACTTGTTGTTCAGCATGGCGTCGCCTGCGCTACTGGAGAAAATCGAGCAAGTGGTGCGCTTGATCCGCTCCAAGGGCGTCGGGGTTTATTTCGTCACGCAGAATCCTTTCGATATCCCGGAGAAAGTCCTCAGTCAACTGGGCAATCGCGTGCAGCATGCGTTACGCGCCTTTACCCCGCGCGATCAGAAAGCGGTGAATGCGATTGCCGAAACCATGCGGCCCAATCCGAAGTTGAATGTCAAACAAGCCATTCTTGAGCTGTCCGTTGGCGAGGCATTGGTTTCCTTTCTCGATGCCGACGGTTCGCCCTGCGTGACCGAGCGCGCGATGATATTGCCGCCGGTCAGCCAGATCGGCCCGATCACGGCGGACGAGCGCAAGGAATTGATCCAGTCATCGATTGTGGCCGGTGTGTACGAGCAGGAAATCGACCGCGAAAGCGCTTTTGAATTGCTGCAAACACGCGGCGGTGCTGAAAAACCGCTTGGCCATTCAGCGCAAACAGGCGGTTCCGGAAGCTTGCGCAAACCCGCGGACGAGGGGATTCTGGCCGGTTTGGGTGATTTGCTGCTGGGTTCGTCCGGCAAACGCGGCGGACGCCGCGAGAGTGTGCTCGACGCCTTTGCGAAAAGCGCCGCGCGCTCGGTCGGATCGTCAATTGCGCGCGAAATTACTCGTGGGGTGCTCGGGTCGATCTTAGGACAAAAGCGCCGCTAGTTTGGGGCGGTTTTGTCTTTATATTGAGGAGAGAAGACAATGAAGAAAATCATCGGCGCGTTGTTCTTGTACCTGAATACCGGCCTTGTACATGCTGCCGGTCCCTACGACGGCATTTGGACCATCGACGGCTTGCCGGAAGCGGGCTATTTAATGACATCGGAAAATAGCGGCAAGTTGATCTTTGTCGGCCTCAATCCGCCCGATTTCGACGGCAATCGGCGCTGGGGCGCGTCGTGGGGTGACATCAAAGACGGTACGGTGCGGCTGACTCGCTTAATCAACGACAATATCGATGCCGTCACCGATGTCGTCTTTACTTCACCGACGACATTAACGTTGACCCAGAAATCATGCCGTCCGATCAATCCCAATTATGTCTGCTCACTGCCAAACGGCGTGCCTTATGCGGCCACCAAGATTTGGTAAAAACGGATCACCACATTTATGCATACCATCATGAAATCACTACTCGTCGTACCCATCCTGCTGCTGGCCGGTTGCGCTTCATACTCGATCCACGGCGGCGACCCTGCACAGCGGCAATTGCGCAACCAATGGTCAGCCAACTACGAGTTATGCGAACGATTAACCGTCGCGACGCTAGCACCTGAGAAAATCCGCGAAGAGTGGACTAATGAAATTACCAGTAGAAGTGTGGATTGCAACCTATATGCGGCAACCACGCATACCGCGGTGAACCGGGATGTGCCGTTCGTACGCTGGAGCACGCAACTGACTGCACCGAGAATGATTTCAACCGTACCTGCGCCGAGTCAATTGATTCATGCGCGGTGAGTTTTTATCCTGATAAAGTCAACGATGAATATTCCGGTGGAATAATAAGTTGGGCAGTTATGCGATGGTAGCCTTCTGCTCATCCAACTTGAATCTCAACAGCTCAATACCTAGCCGCTGCAATGCATCTTTTAAGTCGGAAGCGATTGTCTCATTGTGAGGGAGGACGATTACTCTTCGGCAATCTTTTGTTGTTCCGTGAACCATGAGCTGACCAATAGCGCTATAAATATCTGATCGCTCAGTGCTGGTTTTAACCTCAAAGACCTCAATGAGGTCACGGCTGATTGTGACGCCCATATCAATCAAGATGCTCTTAACAATTTTCCCGCCATTTGGAAGCGATTTTGCCGTGCGCCACGAATGCAAGGCATCCACAACGTCGCCGTGACGAGACAGGTAATCAATTTCTCTTGATCGTTGGCCTTTGCGCCTTCCGCGCGCCTCAGAGTAGAAATCTTCGAGTTCCTTCTTCTTGTGTTGGAACTCCTCGGTTCCGATCTCTCCAGCTCGAACAGCCTGTTTGAATCGCGCAATGTCATCGATATACTGTACAGCAGAACGGCTTGCCGCAGTGCCATCAATTGGCATAACTAAGATACCTTCGCGGATGTTGCCAGAAGAATCGACAACATCAATGGGAAGTCGAGCACACCATGCCATAAAGGCAGACTTCCCGACGCCTTTGGTACCGCCACCAATGCGCCCAGAGTGCAAAAGGTAGATCTTGCCGGTGTCGTTATCGCGACCGAAAAAGCCTGCTACTTGGTTATTGCGCCCCTTGTATGCGGTATTGATTTCGACAGAAATCTGTAGATTACTATCGTCCCCAAATAGACCAAACCAATTCAAACGTCGTGGATTTGGAGCATTCTCGCCATCGTAATCCGACGACCAATACCAATGATTTCCGTTCGTAACAACTCGTGCATCGAAAGTTGTTCCACCTGGATAGCCGATGTTCTTCGTTACCTTTCTTTTGAAGTCACGGCGAATCGTAGCTTCCAACTTGTGCTGCGCCTTCGCAATTTCTTCCTCGGATTCTATGAGTGAAAACATTGGGACTCCTCGATTTTTCTATGTGCCGATCGCCGGTTTGATGTCTAGCGTAGTAGGTAAGATATTCTATCCAGTAATCTTATACACAATGCAGTATAACTCTGTGATCAATTCTCATCCTATATTTCCAGATAAATATGAAAATAAATACGGCAAATCATGCAAGTAAAAAGACCTGACGGGCTATGGATTGAACGCAAGTTCATTTTACCAAAGACCGGTCCCAATAAGGCATGTCGCCGACGTGTTCCGCTAGGAAATTAATAAAAGCGCGTATTTTTATGGGTAAATGCCGGCTGGGGAGATAACAGGCGTAAATATGACGTTCCACGGATAGATAGTCCGGCAACACCGTCTGCAGCCGCCCTTTTTGTAATTCCATCCCAATCGTATACGTGGGCAGCAAGGCAATGCCCAATCCATACAGCACGGCTTGCGCGAGCGCATCGTTATCGTTGATCCGCAGGGTTCCGGAGATCGGGATCTTGATCTTGCCTTCCGGCCCGTCGAAGCGCCAATAACCTTGTTCGGGTGAAAGCGCGCAATCGAGACAGTTATGCTTTACAAGATCGGCCGGGGTTTGCGGTGTGCCCCGTTGTTGAAAATACTGCGGGGTTGCGCACAGTATGCGGCGGACGGGCGCAATCTTGCGCGCCACCAGATTGGGGTCGGGCTCATTGGTGACGCGAATTTGCACGTCATACCCTTCTTCAATCAAATCGCCCGGATGGTCGGTAATCGTCAAATCAACTTTGATCTCAGGATAGCGCGCGAGAAAACAGGGCAGCGCCGGAGCGATATGGCGCGTTCCGAATGAGCTCGGTGTGCTCACTTTCAGTGTCCCGCGCGGCTCGTCATGAAGACTATTGATGGCCCGCTCGGCGTGTTCGGCTTCTTCCAGAATGCGTTTCACATGTTCCGACAGCGCGACGCCTGATTCCGTCAGGCTGAGATGCCGCGTGCTGCGGAGAAGTAAACGGGTGCTGAGATCCTTCTCAAGCTTTGCGACCGCTTTGCTGACCGCTGAACGCGAGATGTCCATGCGCCGCGCCGCTTCGGCAAAACTGCCTGTTTCTACCACCCGCGCAAATATGACGAAAAGATTAAGATCTTGCATCGTGTCATTGTATCTAATTCGGAAACAAAATGTTTCGCTTTATTGGACTTATCACCTAGACATTCAATCTATATGATCTATTCCAAGGTGAGATATTTAATTTGTATCTTTAAGTGGTAGGGTTTTTGTTGTTGCATTTAAAAGACTATTATATGTCGATCCTTATTTTGTTTGTTCTTTGATCATTTCGTGTGAGAGTGATTGGTTGATAAGGTAGTAGTTTTATTGTCAACCTGAAAGAACGTATTATGAACCTGGATATTTATTCGAACCGGCCATGCGCTTTTTGCCGGTTGGTATGAATAACCGGTAAACATCCTAAAAGAGGAGTAATAAATGGAAACTAAAGAGTTATTTAAAGCACCGCAGTTGGTTGTAGTTTATGCAATCACGATTCTTTACACGATTACGTTTTACTTGGCCGCGGTCACAGAGCCGTCTGCGACGAAGAAACACTACAGGGTTTATGAGGTTGCCCAGGTGGAAACAGGTCGTCCTGTTTATCTTGAAGCTATAAGAGATGACAGCTCGGGCTAGACGGAGTATGGATTGCGCCCCCGTGCTTGTGCCTGGAAAATCATTGAAATATGCCCACGGGGGCGTCCGGATTGGTGAGTAATAATTAATTGAAGTTTTGGAGAGGAATCGATGGATGATTCAATCGTAATGAAAAGATTCGAAATCGTTATTGGAATCGAGTATCTCGATCAGTTGACGGAATTGCTGGAGAGATCCGAGGTGCGTGGATATACCGTTTTCAAGAATGCTGGCGGTATCGGATCGCGGGGTATCCGCCATCCCGACGATGTTCTGACACCCGCTGAAAATATTGTGGTCATTCTCGCTTGCAAGGAGGATAGGGCGCAGAAAGTGTTGAATGAACTCGGCGCGGCAATGAAAGGCTTTGGCGGTATGTGCCTGATTTCAAATTGTCATGCGCAAATGCCTGGGTGAAATGGATGGATTAAACCCCATTTTTTATGCCAGCTGAGTGGCTGGCATCAGCTGCTATATTTCGTTAGTCCGCTTCCCCGATTCTCACGATCCGCCTCATAGTCGCACGCAGTAACGGATCACATCAAAATATCTTGTTTTATTGTGTTGATTGGATCACACTGGAATAGAGTTTTGATTGATCGATCCTGTTGCTAGCGGATAATCAAACTCTTTCTTAGTGCGTTCATTTCTCATGAAAAAGTAGCTTTATTTTTTCTATCCACGGGAGGCACATCATGGCAAGAGATTCTGCATTAATCAGCAAAATCAAATCCGGTATCGTCAGCAATCTTTCCTGGAGCGCTGCGCGCAATACCAATCTCCATATCGAAAACCAAATACTCAAAAAGGGCGAAGCGATTCTGGCGTACAAGCAGCGCATCGTCATGGAACGCAATTCCATCATGGTTTTCGCCGATGACGCACCGCAATTCAATTGGTCGCATCCGTGCCGCTACTTGTTGCACGATGCGGAAACCGGGGATTTGTACAACGAAGTGGAGGCCCAGTTCCCGCCGTATATGACGGCTGACCCTCCCAAGACTTTTCAGCCGTTTCATACCCCCATCAAGATCGCGGAACCGGAAATCTATTATCCCGTTTTGCCGTGGCTGCGCTGTCCGATCCGCTGGGCGAAAGGTCAACGTTATGCGGTTTTATTCTCGGGCGCTTCAAACAACCGGCATACCAACGATCTGGAGTTTCTCTATCGCACGTTGCGCGATATTTACGGTTTTCCGGCGGCGAATATCTTTGTGCTGAACTACGACGGCACGATCAACTATAACGGTAATCCGCATCCAGTGGTGAGTTGGCCGGGAGACAGTTCCGCCTATCGGATGCCGGTCAACGGTAAGGGAACAAAAGCCGATCTGGATACGGTTTTCAATACACTCAAGGCAAAATTAAAACCGGATGATCTGTTGTTGATCCATACCAACAATCACGGCGGTCATAATGGCACGCAGTCTTACCTGTGCACTTATAGCGGCGCCGACTACCTGGCACACGATTTTGCCGATACGCTGGCGACGCTGCCCAAGCACTATTGCATGATGGTGATGATGGAGCAGTGCCATGCCGGCGGTTTTAACGCGCCGATTCTGGCGAAATCAACCGCCACGCACACCAGTGTTTCGTCCGCTTGCCTGGAGTTGAACAATTCGATCGGCGGCGCGCAGTTCGACCCGTTTGCACGCGATTGGATTGCCGCGATGGCTGGAAATACCGCCTACGGCGGCGCGTTGGCATCCAATCCGGATACGGATGGATCGGGCAAAGTTTCCGCGCGTGAAGCGCACAACTACGCCGATTCGGTGCACGATCCCTATGATACGCCGGTGTTCAGCCAGTCTTCGGCGGCCGCTGGAAATTGTTTTCTTGGGCAGCGCTATTCGTACATTTGGCCGGTTTATTGCCGCTTGCTGGTGGAAGCTTTGCAGCCTTTATACATCAGGAAACCGATTCCTGAATTTTACGATATGGTGCACAGCAAGCTGATGCCGCAATTGAAGGATATCGAGAGCAAACTCGAAAATACTTCTGCGGCGCAAGAGAAGGAGTTGCGGGCAGCACTGGGCGATGTCGTGAAAAAGGCGCTGGGTAGATGAGAGAATCCGATCAGGGCATTTTCGAGCGTGTCAGCACGGTCTTTGACGATGCAACGTTATCCAACGCGATCGTCTATCTGAGCCGCGAGATCGCGCATGCCGGAGCCAGAGTTCACGCCGGAGATGCGCTGATTGATATTCCCTGGGAAGCGCGAATTGTGTTTGTCGATCTCGAACCACAAGCAAACTGGGGGCATCGCTGTGCCTACATCATCTTACAGTGTGAAGGCAACGGGTGTATCCGCAAGGATGCGCAAATGCCCCCCTTTCTCAAACCCGGCGGGATGCCGTTCCGCTTGCTGTCGAAGGGCGCTGCGGTTCCCGAATGGACGGTTGCAACGCTGTAGACAGGGCGGAATGCCGGATGGATGCGCGTTTGACAGTGCAACGGGCTTCCAGTACATTCGCGCATGAAAGCGGGGGTGCCGTGTGTGCCTTCAGCCGGTTGATTCGTTCGGTAACCATTCGTCTTATTCACCCATAACAAGGATTTTCGATTATCCATTATGATCAACGTGGCCGTGCAACTCCTTGCGACACAGCTGAATCAATATTTGCGCCGTACTTATAATCTAGGTGAAGATGTGGTGGTGGTTTCCAATTTATTGGAGATAGACGGTACGGTGGCGGTCAATGTCAATAATAAGCTGGTTGTTTTTTTGGTGAATATCGAGAAAGATTCCGTGCCGTTCCGGCAAGTCAGCGCGCATGAGATGGGCGAAAGGGGAGTGCAGAGCAGCGCGCCGCTCTATTTCAATTTGCACCTGATGATGGCGGCGAACTTTACCGGCAATAATTATCCCGAAGCGCTGAAATTTTTATCCAGCACGATCATTTTTTTTCAGAAAAATCACGTGATCAATCATCAAACCGCGCCCGAGATGGATGGGCGTATCGAAAAGCTGATTCTCGATATCGAAAATCTTTCAATCCAGGATCTCAGTAACTTATGGGGTTCCTTGGGAGGGAAATATCTGCCTTCCATTCTGTACAAGGTACGCATGGTGGCTTTCGATACCGAAGATGTCGTTGGCCGTACCCCGGTTGTGGGTGAGCCGAAGCCGATGGTGCAATAATGTTTCAAACATGGTTTATTGTTGGGAGACTAGCCAGAGGTTGAGCACAATATGGGAGCTTATCGTTTACTCGCCAACGTGACTGTCGAACATGCCTATTTCTCGGGACAGAGCTGTAGAACCCTGGAATTCATTCCCAGCGAATCTTGTGCAGTGTTATTGAGAAGAACGGGGTTGTTGCTCAAGGCGTCGGAAAGCGGAGTTGCGGTTTACTTTGATGAGGAAAAAATCGACATCCTGCGTCTTCATGCGGAAGACGATTTGGTGCTGGCTTTTAAAGTTTTTTCCAAGGACAGCAACTTCTTCCGCTATACCGCTCCCGGCGCTCCACCCGATGATTCGATTCTTTTTTTCGATACGCAACGAGTCACCCGGAATGCGGCGGATAAACAAATGCTGCACCCTGATGCGTATGCCGCCGCGGATGCTTGGTTAAAGCTGACAACCGATCCCTTGCCCGCCATACTGGAGCGCAAGGATTATCTCGTCAAGCCGGTTTTTATTGTGCAGCTACGCATTACCACCGGAGCGGAAGGACTGTGTTCGAACAAGCTGGACTCCGCCGCGCGCAAGTTCTATATCCGTTTCACCACCAATCAGACGTACTGGAAATACTACATTCTTGGCGATTTATCCAAGCGCAATGTGTTCATCGCGGATTTGGACAATACCCTGCAGTTTGAAAACTTGGGGAGCACTCTGTTGCCTGGAAATCGTGAGGCGGTTCAATTGCTATCGTCCAAGGCGATTCCGCTGCATGAACAACCTCATCAGCGTCTGCAATTGAAGGAATCGACCGGCATGGGAGATCGGATACTGGTCAAGCGTTTGCCGAATGCCAGTGTGGAGCAGGTGCATGGTGACCTGATGGCAGGAAAGATAGAGCAGGTTTCGGAGATTTATATCAGTTAAATGAACGTGCCGCGATAATGATCGTTCGATCCGATTGGAACAGGTTTGCTTACACTGTATTCCATCCCTGTCCCTTTTTAACTTTAACCAATTTAAGATCCGCTAATTTTAGTAGCGCAAGTATTACTTCTTTTTTATTTGTACTTGAAGAGAAATTGGCCTGCAGGATTCCTTTAATATCTTTGACGCTGACATTGGGTTGCCCAGTTTTAACTGCGTAATAAACATAAAGTAAATGCATATCGTTTTTGGCCTTCGCTGCGATTTTTTTGTAGGGCTGCTTCATTGCGCTGCGCGGTAATTTAAGCGGCGAGATACTTTTTGCAGCTGCTTTAGTGGCGTCCATTAAAATATTTTCAATAGCAGGCAAATTCGCTTGGCTGAGACCGGCACCGATATCTTCAAGATCATCGCAAAACGATTTGAGTCCAAGTAAGTGTTTCTGGACCGGACCTTGGTCTACCCGGTATGTGGCAAACGTGGTGGTGTGTTTTGTCCGTTCAGCTATTTTAGAATCCCAGACTAACAGAGATTCAAGCATCAGTTGATAGTTGGGTGCGCTGCCTTTGACCAGCTCCGGCCCTGGCAAGCTTGATAATTTAGTGGGGACTGTGGTGCTGATTCTGGTGGTATCGATGGCCGTTTTTCCCGGTTGAAATTTACCGGTATGTGCCCAACCGGCTAGCGGTGTTATTTTGCTTTGCCCGGGGATCAAGCCTGCGGATGCGCTGTAACGGTCTTTGTCGGTGTCCAGTTCGGAGCGGATATCCTGTTGTGTTTTTGGATTGGTGCCGACACCGAACGAGCATTTGAAAGTTGCCTTGGTCGGATCGTCGGTTTTGTCCTCGGCAACAGTGACGGAGTAGTTGATGTAATGCGTTTTTACGTCCTTTATCAGATGTCCGCCGTTGTTCTTTTTGATATCGTCAGCCGCTTCATTCAGCAGTTTCTTGACAGGCTGCTCAACGTGCGCCGAGTGATCCGAGTTTGCTTTGGTAGAGATCGGATACAAATTTTCCGGGGTAGCGTGTCCGCCTAAATCATGATTGAGCAGATGCCCCCGGACCACACCTGCTCCTCGAAACAGATTGCGCAGGCGCCGCGTCCATGTCCATTGTGTTCCGGTGGCGGTGCCGACGACCGGATCGGCGGCATCCAGTTCCGCTTCCATTTTCTTTCCGACCAATTGTTCTTCCTGCGGCATACCGAACTTAATCGAACCGGCTTCGTGTTTGATGGCGGTAGCGCGTTGCGCGACTTGTTTCGAGTGGGATACGCCGCGGATGACTGCCTTGAGTTGTGCTGCTTCTCGTGCTTTCGGGCTATTGCCTATCGTTTCAATGAGCCGTCTTTGCGCTGCTGTTTCGGGCCGGTTGTCGACAAATTCCGGCGCGCCACGGTTTTCATTCTTGTGCTGTGAAACATGATTGGCAGCGGCTTCGCTAGCCGATTGCTGATTCCTGTTTTGCCGTACTTTTTCCATAGGTCACGCAATGATTGGCATAGGATTTGTGGAAGAGACTTAACCATACAGGATGGGTCTGTTTCATACAAATCCTGTTTCCAAGCCGTGAAACTTGTATCCAGCGGTTTAGTTTTCCGTAGTAAAAATCCTACTGGCAAAATCTGACTTGTTAAATAGAAATCACATCCTTATAGTGTGCCTTCTAATAATTGCTGATCACTTAATAATGATGTGAGATGTCCATGTCTGAAATTCCACCTTATCAGCAGTTATTCGAATCCAGCCCGCATCCGTATTTGATCCTGCGTGCGGATTCCGGCTTCACCATCGTCGCGGTGAACAATAAATACCTCGAAGTGACGGGCACTCAGCGCGATGCCATTGTGGGTCAAAGCATTTTCGATATTTTTCCCGCCAACCCGGAAGATCAGGCATCCACCAGCGTGCGTGATTTACGTGCTTCACTCGACCATGCAGTGAGTAAGAAACAAACCGATGTCATGAATGTGCAAAAGTACGATATTCCGTTACGCGACGGTAGCGGGGCATTCGAGCTCAAATACTGGAGCCCGGTGAACACGCCGGTGCTGGATGCCGAAGGCCGTGTCGCTTATATCTTTCATCATGCGGAAGATGTGACTGAGTACATCGTTAGTCATGACCATAAAGTGCAACCGGGCAAGGTGAAAGCGCGCGCGCAGCGCATGGAAGCGGAGATCGTGCAGCGTGCGGCTGAAGTAAAGCAAACCAATCGCGTCCTGAAAGCCGCCATGGAAGAGCAGGAACAATTGAATCAGCGTTTGACTGAGCTGGATCACCTGAAATCGCAGTTTTTTGCCAATGTCAGTCATGAACTGCGCACACCGCTGACGCTGATTATCGCGCCTCTGGAGAACCGTATGCGGTGGCTTACCGGCAGCAACGCTTCCGCGGAAGAGCGTCATGAAACCGGATTGATGCTGCGTAACGCGCGCATTCTTTACCGCCATGTCACCGATTTACTGGATGCGGCTAAGCTTGAGGCAGGGCGCATGCCGGTTTTTTGGGCGCGGTTCGATTTGGCGGAGCTGGTGCGAGTCACGGCAAGTTACTTTGAATTGCTGGCGAAGGAGCGCGATATCGCATTCCAGGTTATCACCCCGGAAGCCTGTGCGGTCGAAAGTGATAGCGAGAAGCTGCAACGCATCCTGCTCAATCTGCTGTCCAATGCATTCAAATTCACGCAGGATAAAGGCTGTATTTTCATCCGGCTTGTTACCACCGAAGCGTGCGCGCAGATCGAAGTTCAGGATAATGGCCCCGGCATACCGGCGGAAATGCGCGAGCACGTGTTTGAACGTTTTATGCAGGTGGAGAGCAGCGTAACCCGGCAGCATGGCGGCACCGGCTTAGGGTTGGCTATCGTCAAGGATTTTGCTGATTTATTGCACGGCAAGCTCGAACTCGAAGAATCGCCCGGGGGTGGCGCGCTATTCAGGATCACGCTGCCGCGCACCGCGCCAGCCGGTTCGGTATTACGGGACGCACCAGTTTCCCTGGACGAGATCATTGTGCATGAAGTCATGGATGAGCTTCAAGGCCCGGCGCAAAGAACCTCGTTACCGGTAACCGCCACCCGTTTGCCCTTGATTTTGGTTGTTGAAGACAATGCGGATATGAATCGCTTCATTGCCGATATGTTGCAGCCTCGCTATCGCGTGGCCAGTGCTTTCAATGGCCGTGAAGGATTGGAGCAAGCACTGAAACTGGCGCCCGATTTGATTCTTTCCGATGTAATGATGCCGGAGATGGATGGTGAACAAATGGTGCAGCAAATACGCCAGCATGCGGAGCTGGATGGCGTGCCCATCATCATGCTGACCGCCAAGGCCGATGACGATCTCTGTGTCAAACTGCTGAAATCCGGCGTGCAGGATTACCTGAACAAGCCTTTTGCCGTGGATGAGCTCCTGGTGCGCGTTGATAAACTGGTGCTCGAAAGACAAATGGTGAGAGAGCAGCTGCGGCAAAGCGAAGCACGATTTCAGGCTACTTTTGAACAAGCCGCCGTCGGAATTTCTATTATTTCGCTGGAAGGATATTGGTTGCGTGTCAACCACAAGCTTTGCGCTATCTTGGGTTACAGTCAGGATGAATTGATGGCGCTTACATTTCAGGATGTCACCTATCCCGATGATCTGGAGGCAGACATCAATAACGTAAAGCGCATGTTGTCCGGTGAAATCGCCGCATATGCAATGGAGAAACGCTATATTCGCAAGGATGGCCGTGTGATCTGGATCAATCTTCACGTTTCCCTGGTGCGTAAGCCCGATAACGCGCCGGATTATTTTATCGCTGTGGTTGAAGACATTCAGAGCCGCAAGGAAATTGCAGCAAACTTCAAAGAGGCGAGACGCATCGCCAACCTCGGACATTGGACCTGGAACGGCGTGGATAAACAAACCTGGTCCGAGGAGCTTTACCTGATTTATGGCCGTGATACAGCTTTGCCGCCTGCGGATTATCAGGAAATGGCGAGTTTTTACACCGTGGATAGCTGGAACAAGCTGGCTGCCGCAGTACAGAAATGCTGGCGCGATGGTGCCGCATTTGAGTGCGATGCGGAGGTGGTGCGGCCGGATGGTGAGCATCGCTGGACGATCTCGCGCGGAGAAGCAGTACCCGATGCTGACGGTCGTATCATTGCCATGCGCGGAACCGTGCAAGATATCACCGAGCGTAAGCTGGGCGAGATGGCGCTGCAGGAAAGCAAGGAACAACTCAAGTTGTTCATTGAATACGCACCCGCCTCGTTAGCCATGTTCGACCGGGAAATGCGCTACCTTGCGTTCAGTCAGCGCTGGCGTAACGATTACAACATGGGGGATCGTGATTTATTGGGGGTATGTCATTACGATGCTTTTCCTGAGATCGGCGAAGAATGGAAAGCGATCCATCGCCGCTGTCTGGCCGGTGAAATCGTCCGCGCCGAGGAAGATTGCTTTGAACGGGCCGATGGCAGTGTGCAGTGGTTACGCTGGGAAGTGCGGCCTTGGCATAAAGCCGGTGGTGCAGTCGGCGGGATCGTTATGTTTACCGAGGATATCACTTACCGGAAACAAGCCGAAGCGGCGTTGCAGCAACTGAATGCCGATCTGGAAAAACGGGTTGCGGAGCGTACCGCCGAATTAAAGATGCTCAACCAGTCACTGGAAAGCTTTGTGTATTCCGTTTCGCATGATTTGAAGGCGCCGCTGCGCGGTGTCGAAGGCTATAGCCGGTTGCTGGAAGAAGACTATTCCGATCGATTGGATGACGAAGGACGTTTATTCATCACCAACCTGCGCGCGGGTGTCACGCGCATGAATGAGTTGATCGATGATTTGCTGGCTTACTCACGCATGGAGCGGCGTAAACTGGAATCCAATATGCTGGACCTGACAGCATTAACCCATCGGGTGATTGCGGAGTGTGGCGGGGAGATTGCCGCGCGTCAGATCGAAGTCATTTGCGATTTGCCGCTATTGATGGTCAATGGTGATCGCGACGGCTTGGTTATGGTGCTGCGCAATCTGCTGGAGAATGCGATCAAGTTCAGCCAGCATGCGGCTCATCCGCGCATAGAGTTTGGTGCTGACCGGGATGATCGACATGTGATCCTGTGGGTCCGCGATAATGGTATCGGTTTTGACATGAAGTATAATCAGCGCATCTTTGAGATTTTCGAACGTCTCCATCGGCTGGAAGATTACCCCGGTACCGGGATCGGTCTGGCTTTAGTCAAGAAGGCTATGCAACGCATGGGAGGACGGGTATGGGCACAAAGCACGCCGGGTGAAGGCGCGACCTTCTATCTGGAATTGACCGCGATGGCGGAAAACCTGAAATAGTGACGGAGTCGATAACGATGAGCTTATACCCGCCGATTCTCCTGGTTGAAGACAATCCGCTTGATGTTGATCTGACGCTACGCGCTTTTCAACGCCGCAAGCTTATTAATCCTGTGTTGGTCGCGCGCGATGGCGAGGAGGCCTTGGCGTGGATACCGCGCTGGGAATCGGGCGAGATCCAGCCGGCCGTCATTCTGCTGGACCTGAATTTGCCGCGCGTTGACGGTCTGACGGTGTTACGGGCATTGAAAGAACACGCGGTGCTATGCCGCATTCCGGTTGTTGTTCTCACCACCTCGAAAGAAGATCGAGATATCCAGGCGGCTTACGATTTGGGCGTCAATTCCTATATTGTAAAACCGGTGGGGTTTGATAACTTCATGGACGTGGCGCAGCACATCGAACTGTATTGGTGCGTTCTCAACGAGCATCCCCAATAATCATGATGCGCGTTCTGTATATCGAAGATTCCGCCAGCGATGCCGATCTGGCCCTGCGCACCCTGCGCCGGACCGCGCCGGATATCGAATTGAATGTAGTGAACACCCTGGCTGAAGGATTCAAGCGGCTTGCCGAACCGGATTGTCATGACGTGCTGCTGGTTGATCTGTCCCTGCCCGATGGCTCGGGTTTGGATGCATTGACGCATGTCCGGGAGCAATGCTTGGTCATCGCGGTAGTCATTCTCACAGGGTCGGGCGATCAAGATTCCGCCGTGGCCGCGCTCAAGGCCGGCGCGGATGATTATCTGATCAAACGGGATGATTATCTGGAACGGCTGCCGCGGATATTACGTAACGCACGGGAGCATTTTCGCGACAATCTGGAGCGCAGTCACCCGGTCCTGCGCGTGTTGTATCTTGAGCATAACATATTCGATATCGATCTGATGCGCCGTCATTTTGTGTTGCATGCGCCGCATATCCAGATGACCGCAGTGAGTAGCGTGCAAGATGCGCTTGCACTACTGCCCGATGATCCGGTGAAGCAGGCGGCGCAATTCGATGCATTGCTGATCGATTATCACTTGCCCAGTATGGATGGTTTGGAGTTTTTCCAATTGTTGCGGTATGAGCGCAAGCTGAATATTCCTACCATCCTGGTGACGGGCCAGGGTAGCGAGATGGTGGCCGCGCGCGCGCTGCACTTGGGTGTGGATGATTATTTAACCAAGCACGAAGGCTATCTGTATGAGATTGTCGCCACTTTGGAGAAAGTGCAGCACCAGGCGGAACTGACCCGCGAACGGATCAGCTTGAAAAGAACCAGCCAGCGCCTTTCGCATCTGCTGGCCGCCAGTCCGACAATTTTGTACAGCCTGCAATTCTCCGGAGGAAAGCCGCGCCCCAGTTGGGTGAGTGAGAATATCGAACGTTTGCTGGGCTATACGCAAGAAGAGGCGTTGACGGCGGATTGGTGGCGCTCGCATATCCATCCGGATGATCTTGAAGCGGCTTTGGCTCGCCAGCCGGTGTTGCTGAGTGAAGGCCAGCTCACGCACGACTACCGGTTCCTGCATCGATCCGGGCAAGTCGTCTGGATACTCGATGAGCTTCGATTGGTGCGAGGTGCTGACGGCGAACCTGCCGAAATTGTTGGCGCCTGGCTGGATATCAGTGAACATAAGCGGCTCGAACTGATACGCCAGGCGCATCAATCCGCATTGAATCTGATCGTTGCCAGCCAACCGCTGCCCGTGGTTCTCAATGATATCGCGCAACGTCTTGAGGTGATCAATCCCGGCATGCTGGTATCCATTCTGCTGCTGGATAAGCATGCGGGCCGTCTTAAGCACGGCGCGGCGCCCAGTTTACCGGATGAATATAACGACGCTATCAACCGGGTGATGATTGGTGAAGGGATCGGTTCATGCGGGACGGCCGCGTGGCGCGGCGAAGCGGTGATTGTTACCGACATCGGTCACCATCCGTTTTGGCAGCCTTTTCTGGAATCGACGCGCAAAGCCAATCTTCATGCCTGCTGGTCGATACCCTTCAAAGATGAAGCGGGCAATGTGCTAGGCACTTTTGCCATTTATCATCGTACCCCGCGCGAGCCGACGCCTGCCGATTTGATGCTGATCAATGAGTTCGTGTCGATCACGGCCGTGGCGGTGCAAAAGGTCCACGCTGCGGAAACATTAAAACAGGCGGCGGCGGTGTTTGAGTCCAGCCGGGAAGGGATCGTCATCACCGACCTGGAGCCGCGCATTCTGGCCATTAACCGCGCTTATACCGAAATTACCGGTTACGGTGAAGCACAAGTGCTGGGTAAGAATCCGAAGATCATCAAGTCGGGGCATCACGGTAAACCCTTTTACCAAGCTATGTGGGCCGGTCTGAAGACCGTGGGCCATTGGAGCGGGGAGATCTGGAACCGCCGCCGGAATGGCGAGATTTATCCGCAATGGCTGACGATCAGCACCGTGTTTAATGACAGGAATGAGCCCTGTAATTATGTCGGCGTGTTTGCAGACATTACGCAGATGAAGCAATCTGAGGCACAGCTGGCGCAATTGGCGCATTATGATCCATTGACCGGCTTGCCGAACCGGCTGTTGGTGCAATCGCGTCTGCATCATGCCATTGAACGGGCGCAACGGCACAATCTGCGCATAGCGACGCTGTATGTCGATCTGGATCGCTTCAAGAACGTCAATGACAGCCTGGGGCATCCTATCGGAGATGAGCTTTTGATTATGCTGGCTGCGCGCCTGAAAAAGCGTTTGCGCGAGGAAGATACGCTGGCGCGCCTGGGCGGCGATGAGTTTTTGCTGGTGCTGGAAGATATCAAGGAACCGAGCGAACCTGCTTCTGTCGCGCAGACCTTGATTGATTTGCTTGCGACGCCCTTTGCACTGCCCAGCGGTCATGAGATCTTCATTAATGCCAGTATCGGTATCAGCCTTTTTCCGGATGATGCCAGCAACGTCACCGAGTTGATCCAACATGCGGACATGGCCATGTATCTGGCAAAAAAAGAAGGCCGCAGCACCTATCGTTACCATACGGAAGCGTTGAGCATTGCCGCCAATGAACGCTTGGTCATGGAAACCCGCCTGCGCCATGCGCTTGCCGCTGGGGAGTTTGTTCTGCACTATCAGCCGTTGATCGACGCGCATAGCGGCCGGGCAGTCGGGGTTGAGGCTTTGGTGCGATGGCAGCCGCCGGGAGAAGCCATCGTGCCGCCGGGAAAATTTATCCCGATTGCAGAAGAAACCGGATTGATCGTGCCGCTCGGGGAGTGGGTGTTGCGGACCGCCTGTGCGCAAGGACGGGCCTGGATTGATGCCGGTTTTGCGCCGCTCGTGATGGCGGTCAATCTGTCGGTACGGCAGTTTCAATCCGAGAATCTGGCTGAAGTGATCCAGCGGGTTCTGGAAGAAACGAAACTTCCGGCGGCCTGTCTGGAGCTCGAATTAACCGAGAGCATGTTCATGGAGCATGCGGAACGCTCGATCGATACGCTGAAAACCTTGAAGGCGCCGGGAATCCAGCTGGCGATTGATGATTTTGGCACCGGCTACTCGTCATTGACTTATTTGAAGCGCTTTCCCATCGATAAACTCAAAATCGATCAAAGCTTCGTGCGGGGCCTGGCGCACGATCCCAATGACCGCGAGATTGCCGCCACGATCATCGCGATGGCGCGCGGTCTGAAATTAAGTGTCTTGGCGGAAGGTGTCGAGTCGGAGCAGCAGCTGGCTTTCCTGCGTCAGCATGGTTGTGATTACTATCAAGGCTTCCTGTTTCACCGCCCCGCACCGGCAAAGGAACTTGAAGCTTGGCTACGGGAGCACGCCGCACAGCCGTAAAAATTGCGCGTTCTGCTGGAAGTAGGAATTGAAAATGTTAATTTCGCGAATTCTTTACGTAACGCTTGAGAATTAATATTACATCGGCTAAGCTGCTCTATGTTCAATCTAAACAAGGTTGTAGGCTGGATTTATCAAGTTGAATGATAACAATGGCCGATGAACGCTACATTTCCAATTAAAAGGAGCTGATGATGGGGCAATATAAGACACCGGGTGTTTACATTGTTGAAAAGAGCGCGTTTCCGAATTCTGTCGTGGAAGTGGCAACCGCAGTACCGGCATTTATCGGTTATACGGAGAAAGCCAATAACAAAGGAAAATCGCTATTAAATAAGGCATGGCGTATTTCATCCATGTCGGAATTTATCAGCTTCTTTGGCGGATCGCCTAAAGCGCAATATCAAATTTCCGATGTGGCGCCTCCCGATACAGCTGAGAAAAAAGATGCTGATGCTGAAGCGGCTCCCGATAAAGGTGATAAGAAAAATACTGTACCGGCAGCTGCCGTTGAATCTGATTTCTCAAATGATGGTAAGGAATATACGCTGGGGCTCCAGGGTTCCCGCTATTTTTTGTATCACAGTATGATGTTGTTTTTCCAAAATGGCGGCGGTGCTTGCTATGTGATTTCGGTTGGCAGCTATGCTGATGCTATCGTGCAACCGAAGCTGAAAGCGGGGATCGATGTTTTGTTGAAAGAACAAGAACCGACGATGGTGGTGATTCCTGATGCGATGTCACTGGCTGAGCCCGATTGTATCGGGCTGCAACAGGCAGCCTTGAGTCACTGCGGACAAGTGATGAAAAATCGTTTTGCCATATTGGATGTTTTTGATGGCTATAAGGAAGCACAGGATAGTGGATGCATCGCGAAGTTCAGGAATGACCTTGGGACGAACAGCTTGGATTTCGCCGCGGCCTATTATCCTTGGCTTAATACTTCCATTGTTCAGACCAGTGATCTGAGCTTTGCCAATGTTTCCAATTTGGATAAATTAAGGGAAGTGTTGCGCGCCGAGTTAAACACTAGCGCAGTGGATAGCAAGAAAAAAACGGAGATTGCTGACAAGATCACGGAAATAGGAGCACGCGCTGATTTGGCTAATGATAAATTGGATGCGGCCAGAAAAAAAGAAATTACTGATCTGCAAGCAAAGTTAAAAAGTAGCAATGCAGAGATGTCGACCGATGAAGATCTGCACAAAATTCTGACAGCCGTTTGCCCGCTGTACAAAAGCATCATCGACAGCATCAAACTCAAGCTCAATCTGCTGCCGCCCAGCGCGGGCATGGCCGGTGTTTATACCATGGTCGACAATTCACGCGGGGTGTGGAAAGCACCTGCCAATGTCAGCCTGAACGCGGTCATTTCACCCGCCGTTGAGATCACCAATGCGCAACAGGAAGACTTGAACGTCACAACCGCAGGTAAATCGATCAATGCGATCCGGACGTTCATCGGCGAAGGCACCTTGGTTTGGGGCGCCCGCACGCTCGATGGCAACAGCCTGGATTGGCGCTATATCAACGTGCGCCGTACCATGATCATGCTGGAAGAGTCCATTAAACTGGCGACCAAAGCGTATGTATTCGAACCCAATGTCTCCAGCACCTGGGTAACGATTAAAAGCATGATCAGTAACTTCCTGACCAGTATCTGGAAGCGCGGCGGTTTGGCCGGTGCAACACCGGAAGATGCCTTCGGCGTGTTTGTCGGCCTGGGTGAAACCATGACGCCGCAGGATATTCTGGACGGTATGTTGAAAGTAACCGTGCTGGTTGCATTGAGCCGCCCGGCAGAGTTCATTGAAATTACCTTCCAGCAGCAAATGCAGAAATCTTAATCGGAAAGTCAGCGCGTTAATCGGTGCAATTGACAAAAACAACGTTTATTTCTTAATCATAAAATTGGGAGTGCATTATGGCAGATGATGGATCAGCTCAGTCGACGACAGTTTGGCCTATGCCAAAGTTTTATTTTCAGGTTAAGTGGGATTCTCAAGTCATGCGGTTTCAGGAGGTCAGCGGTCTGGATATCCAATCGGAAGAGATCAAATACCGCCATGGCGATAGCCCGGAATTCTCCGTGATCAAGATGCCGGGGATGAAGAAAGTCGGCAATATCACCATGAAGAAAGGCGTTTTCAAAGGCGATAACAAATTCTGGGATTGGTTTAAACAGATCAAGATGAATACCATCAAGCGCTTGCCGGTCACCATCAGTTTGCTGGATGAAGGCGGCAAGGCGACGATGGTGTGGACACTCACTAACGCCTGGCCGACCAAGATTACCGGCACCGATTTAAAATCGGAAGGCAACGAAGTGGCGATAGAATCCATCGAAATCGTGCATGAAGGCCTGACGATCGCCAACAGTTAGTGTTTTTAAATCTTGCCAGCAGATGGGTGACTCATGAATATTTCATTATCCGGAAATGTTTATCCACCCTCTGCTTTCTATTTTAAGGTCGTGATCGGGCCACCGGCCGGATTGTCGGCCGATACTTCTTTCCAGGAAGTGTCCGGAATCGAAACGGAAATGGAAGTGGAGTCGGTTGTCGAAGGCGGTGAAAACCGGTTCGTGCGGCAGCTGCCGAAAGGCATTAAGCATCCCAATTTATCCTTGAAGCGCGGCATTGCGCCATTGGCTTCGCCGTTGGTGGTGTGGTGCAAATCGACGCTCGAATCCGGTTTTAATTTGGCGATTAAGCCCTTGCCTGTTCTGGTGTATCTGATGAATGAGGACAAAATGCCGATTCGTGGTTGGTCTTTCGATTCGGCTTACCCGTTGAAATGGGAAGTCGAAAGCTTCGGCTCCACCAAAAACGAAGTCGCCATCGAAAAGATCATTCTGAGTTATACCGTTTCCATGCGCATTATCTAGCAGGCGTAAGCATACCCCATGGCGATAGAGATTAAACAACTGCTGATCAAGTCTAATATCGTGCAGCGCACCGGGAACGAGGATCTCGACTTATCCGAAGAGCACCGGTTGCTGAAAGAAGAAGTGCTGGCGGAATGCCGCCGCATGATCGCGGATTTTTTGCGCGAACAGGGGGAACGCTAAATGTCGCTGGGCGGCGCCAAAGCGCTGTTGACGATTTCGCCCTGCGCTGTGAATAACGGCAAAATAAGCGTCGATGGCTCGCTGAAAAAATTTGAAGCCATGATCAATCCCGCCGGTTACGAGCAAACGTTCAAGCTGAGCTATTCAAAAAACAAAGTGCTGGGGCAACCGGGAACTGAAACCAAGTACGATGCAAGCCACCCGGAAAAATTTGTTCTCAAGGAATTAATACTGGATGCCACTGGGGCTGTCTCGGCCAATCCGCTCTCGGTCGTCAGCGATCCGGTTCCGGTCAAGGAACAGATTGAATTATTGAAAGACGTTGTGTATCGCTACCGAGGGACTAAGCACGAAGCGCCGATTGTGCAGGTGAAGTGGGGCGAGTTGCTTTTCTACGGACGGGTGGAGTCACTGAAATTTGACTATACCTTGTTCAAACCCAGCGGCGTGCCATTGCGCGCCAAAGTCACACTGGCCTTTGTCGAATATCAGAGCAAAGAGGAAATATCCAGGGAAGCCGCGCAAGAGTCTCCGGATTTGACGCACTTGATCGAGGTGAAAGCCGGAGATACTTTGCCGCTGCTGTGTTACCGGGTTTATCAGGACTGTAACTACTATATCGATGTTGCAAAGATTAATCGTCTGACGGATTTTCGTGATCTTAAACCCGGAACTAAGCTTCAGTTCCCTCCATTAAGCTAGGTTTACTTATGGCAGATTCCCCATTAACGGGCAGCACGGGTGTCGTATCGGTGACCATTTTGAGCGATGGCAATGCCATAGCCGATACTATTCAGGTCGTTTCGATCGAAATCATGTACGGGGTCAATAAAATTCCCAGCGCCAAGATCGTTTTACTGGACGGGGATATGCCGAACAACAAATTTCCGGTCAGTGATGCGAATGATTTTAAACCCGGCGCGGTGATCACGATCAATGCCGGTTATGCCAATCAGACGAGCATTGTGTTCAAAGGTATTGTTGTCAAGCATGGCATAAAAATGGACGGCGATAATTTTTCCCGGCTGATCGTGCAGTGTAAGGACAGCTCGGTCGCCATGACGGTGGGCCGCAAGAACGCCAATTTTGTCGATTCGAAGGATAGCGACATCATCAGTAAGCTGATCGGCGCGCACAGCGGACTGAGTTCCGATGTGACGGATACGACGGTGAGTTATAAGGAACTGGTGCAGTACTATTGCAGCGACTGGGATTATTTGCTGATGCGGGCGGAAGTTAATGGTTTTCTGGTGACGATCGATGCCGGAAAAGTAACGGTCAAAGCGCCGCAGGTTGATGGTGAAGCGGTTCTGACCCTGACGTACGGTATCGATTTGATGGCGTTCAGCGCGGATGTCGATGCTGCTGCGCAATTTTCCGTGGTGAAAGGCATTGCCTGGGATCCAGCGAGCCAAGCCGTGCAAGAAGCGCAGGCGAGTCCCGAACAGTTAACCGGTCAGGGTAATCTGGCGGCTGCGGATTTGGCGAGTGTGATCGCGCCGGATTATTACCGCTTGCAAACCGATGCGCCGCTGGAAAATGCCGTGCTGACCGACTGGGCTAAGGGGCAGCAAATCAAGTCCGGTCTGGCGCGTATCCGAGGTTACGCGGCGTTTCAAGGGAGCGCCAAAGTGAAGCTTGGTACTCTGGTTGAATTGAAAGGCGTGGGTAACCGCTTTAACGGCAAAGTGCTGGTGACGGCGGTGAAACATGACATCAGGCAGGGCAATTGGGTGACGGAAATTGAGTTCGGCCTATCGCCGCAGTGGTTCGCCGAGCAGTATAAAACCGAGGCGCCGCTTGCTTCGGGCTGGGTGCCCGGAGTTAACGGTTTGCACATCGGTGTGGTGAAAAAGCTCGATGCCGATCCGGAAGGGCAATATAAGATTCAGGTATCCGTGCCGGTTTTGCAGGCAGAGACCGATGGCGTGTGGGCGCGGTTGGCCAGTTTCTACGGTTCCAGCGGTATTGGCGCTTTCTTCATTCCGGAGATCGGCGACGAAGTGGTGCTGGGATACTTCAACGACGATCCTTCGCATCCGGTCATTCTCGGCAGTTTGTACAGCAGCAAACAAAAAATGCCTTACGAATTGACCGCCGATAATTTCACCAAAGCCGTGGTGACGCGCAGTAAGCTGAAGCTGGAATTCGACGACGACAAGAAGGTGATCACCGTAACCACACCCGGCAATAACAAAATCGTCATCAGTGACGATCAGAAATCGATTCTGCTGCAAGACCAGAATTCCAACAAAATCGAGCTCAATTCCAGTGGCATTACTATCGACAGCCCGAAAGACATCAAGATCAGCGCCAAGGGCAAGGTAACCATCGACGCGGTGAGCAATATCGAATTGACGGCGAAAGCGGATATCAAGAATCAAGGACTGAATATCAATCATCAAGCCAACGTCGGTTTCAGCGCCAAAGGCAACGCTACCGCCGAGCTGTCGGCCAGCGGCCAGACCACGGTAAAAGGCGCTATTGTGATGATCAATTAAGCTGTATTGAATGCTCAGGATTGCAATTGTTTTGAAAGGAATTTAACGATGCCCCCAGCCGCGCGTATCACCGATATGCATACTTGCCCGATGCAAACACCGGGCGTGCCGCCGATTCCTCATGTGGGCGGCCCGATCAGCGGTCCTTGCGTGCCCACTGTATTGATCGGCAATATGCCGGCCGCCGTGGTAGGGGATATGTGCGTCTGCGTCGGCCCGCCCGACAGTATTGTGAAAGGCTCGGCGACGGTCATGATCAGCAACCGTCCGGCTGCCCGGATGGGCGACACAACGGCGCACGGCGGTACCATCGTGCTGGGTTTTCCGACGGTGATGATCGGCGGTTGACAGGGAAACGAGACGATGAGTACCGATAAATCTTTTCTGGGTACCGGCTGGGGATTTCCGCCCGAGTTCGGGCAATATGGATCAATGCGCACGGTGTCGGCTGAAGAGGATATCCATGAAAGTCTGTATATCCTTCTGTCGACCAATCCCGGTGAGCGCGTGATGCAACCCACGTACGGCTGTGGTTTAAAAAGTCAGGTCTTTGAAGAGATCAATGAGACGGCGGTCACGGTCATGGTTGACCTGATCAAGCGCGCGATTCTTTTTTTTGAACCTCGCGTTGTGGTGGAAAATATCCGGGTGGATTCCGGTAACCCGGAAGATATCTTGAATGGCTTGATCAAGATTGATATCACCTACATCGTGCGGACCACAAATAACCGCCACAATATCGTGTACCCGTTTTATTTCACTGAAGGCACGAATGTTAAATTATAGGGTTTCTGGGTGAATGAAGCTTCGCACCGATTGGTCAACACAATATCATCTGCACATCAGTGACGGTAAGAGTCAGGAGAAAAGATTATTACCGGCGCTGGAGAGGGATTATTTCAACGTCGCCGATATGCGTTTTCACACCTTATTGGCGCTGCTGGTTGAATATGCGCAAGTGATGAAGTTTTATAACTTGAATAACCGGGAAGACGGAACCTGGGCGCATTTTTTCTCACTGGACGAGACGGTTGTCATTGCCACGATTCTGGCTGTTGATCTGGATAAGCTGGCGACCGGCGCCGCCGCTCAGAGCAATACGGCTGACGATGAATTGGCAAAGGCATTGCGTGCATTGTCCGCAAGAGAAATCAGCCAGCATATGCTGTCGTCTTATACTGCGGTCAGGTTGTTGGACCGGTGGCTGCAATTACTGTCGCGGACAAAAAATGCCATCGGTACCGAATTGCGCAAGGTGTTGGAAAGCGTTATTACCGGACTCAGGAAAGATATCGATGTGCTCGGGCAATATTTGGCTGAGCATGTCGCGCATCACACGCTCGAAACGATTTTCTCCCGCGATTTAATGACATTGTTGCAAGTGACGGAAGAAACCACGCTCAGTCACGCCAATGCAACGGTTGATGTGGCCGATGCCGTTCCGATCCGGTCCAGTTTCTATGCGTTTGTCAAAGCCATTGAGATGGTGCAAGGCAGTGCGGAAAAATTATTGTCCGTTTCGTTAACCAGCAAGGATCACGAACCCGCCGCGGGATTGCTGCTTGCCTTCTTGCAGCTGTTTCAGAAACTGCACAATAAAATTAATCGCTTCACGTTGAATTATGTCGATTTTTATTACGATCAGGTGCTCAAGGTTCAACCGCGCGGTTTCACACCCGATCATGTTTATTTGGCGCTCGTTCCGAACAAAAAGAATCACACCGTATTGATACCGAAAGGAACGGAATTTCTCGCCGGTAAGGATGAGAACAAGCAGGATATTGTTTATACCGCTGACGACGATGTCCTGATAAACGATGCCTCGGTGAGCGCTATTCATACGTTATTTTTTAAGCGCGATCCGCTGAATTTTCCCGAAAATGGTTTGAACGAATCGGTCGTGTTGAATGATCGAGCCAGTGCGATCACCCGGCAGATCCCTACCGGCGGCTGGTTGAACGACGTGCCGGTTTTAAGCGGCGATAGTGTGCTGAACGGCGAAAATCTCCCGGCATACCCATTATTCGGCGCGCCGAAAGAAGGTGAGGAAACCATTCTGCTGCAGCATGCCCGCATCGGATTCGCGCTGGCCAGCAAGGCGCTGTGGCTGCAAGAAGGACGCCGTACGGTCTCTATTCACATGAAATACGCCGCTGGACCGGGAATCACTCTGGAACAATGGATCCGGAAAATCGCGGCAACCATGCAACCGTCCGGCAGCGCCGGTGAAATAACGCCGATCCTCGAGCAGCAAGCTTTTTTTAAAGCATTCCGGGATATTTTCATCATCAGCTTGTCGACCTCAGGCGGATGGCGGGAGATCGCGGAATATCTGCCATCCTATTCAGGCATTGCGCAGCAACAAGTAGAAAACAGCCTGACGCTGACTTTTTTCCTGCCGGAAAACTTTCCGGCGGTCGTTCCCTACGATTGCAAAATTCACGGTGAGGGTTATGAAACCGGATTGCCTGTGGTGCGATTAGTTTTGAATCCCAAGAGCTACTTATATCCCTATGGGATTCTGAGCAAGCTCGAGTTGGAGCGGATCCGCATCGATGTCGCGGTGGAAGGATGCCGCACGGTGCAATTGCACAATAACATCGGACAATTATCCCCGCTCGCGCCGTTTGCGCCGTTTGGCCCGCTGCCGGAGGTTGGTTCGTATCTGATCGTGGGATGCCCGGAAGCAGCCGGAAAGCAATTGTCGGATTTCAACGTCGAAATCCAGTGGGGCGGTTTACCTGCCGGTATCGGCGGTTTTAAAACCCATTACCAGGGCTATGAAACATTCGACGATACCGACTTCCGCGTCAGCACAACGGTACTGTCCAATGGCAAATGGCTGCCGGAGAATGCCAAAGCGGCGGTTGTCAATTCCCTGTTTCACATTAAAACCGGTTTGGATGGCGGCAGCGAAGTCAGCGCGTACCGTAAATTGTCGTGCGCACCGGTCATTTCCTATTGGAGTCCTGTTGAATATCGCAATGCTTTGACAGAATTTGGTTACACGCCCTCCACCCATCGCGGTTTCTTCAAATTCACCCTGACGGGGCCGGGGTCAGCATTCGGTCATCGCGATTATCCCACGGCATTGGCTAATGTACTGACTTTCAACGCTAAACAGAAACATGCCAAGTTTCTTAAACGCGTGCCAAATCCGCCGTACACACCGATGATTACATCCATCGCAGTCAACTATAAAGCTTCTGCGCAAATGATCATGGGCAAGGAAGAAGTCAATTGCGTTGCAGCGCTGCGGGAAAGAATGATCTATTTGCATCCGTTGGGGTGGAAGAATGTCACTGTGCGAGCCGATCAAGCGAATTATTTATTGCCGCAATTTCTCCACTCCGGGAATTTGCTGATCGGTTTGAAAGGATTGACCGGCGGTGGTGTGATTACGCTTTATTTTTATTTGCGTGAGAACTCATTGCCGATAGAAGCTGATTCGCTGAAGGAAATGCAGTGGTTTTATCTGGCGGATAACCAATGGTTTCCGCTCAGCGCTAAAGAAATCGTATCCGATTCCACGCAGCGGTTCATGCGGTCGGGAATTATCACGTTGAATATTCCGGCGGATATTTCCCAGGATAATACCGTATTACCGGCCGGATTATCCTGGTTGCGGGTGTCGTCCGATCACGATCTGGACAAATTTTGCAGTTTGTATTCAATCCATGCGCAGGCGTTAAGAGCCAGCCGGTATCTGGAACAGAATACCGTGCCGGGCAATTCCATCCGCTTGCCTGCCGGTGCGGTGTTGCGTGCGCGCAAATCAATTCCGGGCATAGGCGCCGTCAAACAAATTCAACCCTCTTTTGGCGGCCGTTTGGCGGAAGATCGCGCTCAGTTGCGCATCCGCGTCAGCGAGCGGTTGAGGCATAAGAAGCGCGCGTTGTTGCCAGCCGATTATGAATTGCTGATACTGGAGCAGTTTCCGCAAATCTATAAGGTGAAGTGTTTTCCCGGCATGAACCCTGATTTTGTGTTCAAGCAGCGCTTCAGTCCCGGTCATGTGCTGATTGTGGTGGTGCCTTATCTCGCCCGGAATGAAAGCGTCACGCAGAAACCGCTGCTGAATGGCCACCTGATTGAAGAAATACAGGATTTTATCAACCAGTATGTGCCGCCGTTTGTGACCGCGCATATCATTAACCCAGTGTACGAAGTCATCCAGGTGCGCTGCACGGTCAAGCTGAAGAACGCATTGCTGGCCGGTATGTATCTGGAACGGTTGAACCGGGCGATATCGGATTTTCTGTCGCCGTGGAACGAGACCGTGGGATATACCCGCCACTTTGGCTGGATGGTCAGTAAACATGAAATTGAGTCTTTTATTCAGAGCCTCGATTATGTCGACCGTGTCACCAATCTTTCGATACTGCGTATTGCCCCGGCGGGTGAAGACTTTTTCGATCTGTTTGATAGCGCCGATAAAACGGAGGATTCGGAAGTGAAAGATATTGTTCCGGTATATCCCTGGAGTATCGTGGCGCCTATCCAGCAGCATTTTATCGAGATGGACGATCGCTACGATTTAATCGAGCCGGAAATGACCGGCATCGGCGAACTCGAAATTGGCAGTACTTTTATAATTTCTGACGAAAAATGGCGCGAAAAGATAGAAAAACACTAGAAGCCAAATTCAAGAACGGCAGGATGCCTTCTGAAGTGGCATTTGCCGATTTAATCGATTCGACGCTGAATCTGATTGATGATGGATTCGAGAAGACAGCCGAAGAGGGGTTGAAAATTTTTCAGCTGGGTGACGGCAAGCTGATGAGTTTTTATCAGAGCATGGCGACGCTCAGCCCCATGTGGTCTGCCGGTATCGATAATGCAACGGGAAATTTGAGCTTCGGTAATAAAAATAACCCGCATATTCTGACATTGCGCAGCACCGATGGCAGCAACGCCGAGTCCGGCGATGCGGTAAAAGCCGGTGTCGGTATCAATACCGATAATCCCCGCTTTGAACTGGATGTCGCCGGTACCATCGCTTCGCATGGCAGAGTCGGACGCCGCGGAGAGCTGCCGGTACCCGCGGATGGAAACTGGCACGATATCACCGAAACGCTGACCGGCTGTCAGGCCTTCGAAGTGATGGCCGGTGTCGGTGGTAAGGATGCCGACGGCAAGTATGCCTTGATGCATGCTTTCGCGCTCAACGCCTATAACGACAAGAGTCACATCACCTATCATCAGGCGCACTATGGCGCAAAGTGCAATCGCTTGGAATTACGCTGGGAGCGCGGCGCGAATATCGAAAACTTTGAATACACGCTGCAACTTCGTGTGGAATCGTCATACGGTGACAAGATCTGGGTGAATTATTACATTACCCGGTTATGGTATGACCCGGTGATGTATGAAAGCGAAAAAGAGCCGGAATCGGCGTACCCCAAGGTTTTACGCAAAAGACAGGAAGACAAATAAATGTCCGCGCGCATGCTAGTCATTCATTTGAGCTTGCAGGAAGGTAATCTGCTGCTGGAAGCGCTGGCCGAGCTGCCGTTCAAATCCGTATTCGAACTGATCGGTAAATTAAATCAGCAAGCCAATGCATTGTTTGCGCCGGGTATCGCGCCGCAGGAACCGCAGCGCTTTGTGTTTGCCGAAGCGGAACTGTCACTGGCCATCAAGGCATTGGGAAATTTGCCTTATCATCGCGTCCATGCATTGCTGACCGGTTTAAATCAGCAAATCCAAGCGCAATTGAGCAACCCGCATTCATTCGCAGCTTCGCAAGAGTATGCCGGCCTCTGAGCAAATACCGCGTATCCGGATCGATCCCGATGGATTGGATTTTGAGACGTTACGCAAGGAAGCCATCGGTAAGGTTCAGGATTTATCCGGTGACATATGGACCGACTATAACCTGCATGATCCCGGCGTCACCATTCTGGAACAACTCTGCTATGGGTTGACCGATCTGTCTTACCGTTCCGGATTTGCCGTCCCGGATTATTTGGCCGGTGAAAAAGGAACCATCGATTATCAGCAGCAAGCGCTCTACTCGCCGGAAGAAATTCTTCCCAGCGCCGCAGTGACCGGAATCGATTATCAAAAAATTCTCTACGACGCTATTCCGGAAATCGATTATGTCTGGCTCGAACCCAGCGCGACGGAAGAGAATGCGGGTCTTTACACCATATTTGTGAAGCTTGACGATGAGCTGATTCAAAGCCGAGTGGATCCACCCAAACAGAGCGAGAGTCTGAGCGAACTATCCGGTAAGCTGGAACGGATCAATGCCGCTTCGGAGCATGTCCGTTCGCTGCTGGATCAACTCGGCCATCAACTGGATGCCTGCCACGAAAACTTGAAACGTGGGTACGATTTTGCGGCTGATATTGACTTGCCGTTCCCGGCATCCGAGCAACTGGCTGAGCAAATAGGCGATATCCTGCATCAGCTGGATGCGAGTTTATCGAGTGTCGACGATATCTGGAGCAAGATCGGCTCCATCTGGTCGGTCATGATGGACTCATCGCTCAGCGCGGATTTGAGTAGCCGGTTGAACGAAGTGTTGTTCAAATTGGATGCGGTATTCCATTATGCGAAACTCAACGATGCGTTAAATAATATCCTGGCTGCGATCGAATCAAACCCGGATGATTGGATAGCCAATGGCGGCGAGTTGCTGGCGAAGCTGGCCATTCCCTTGTCGCGCTTCGAGGGTGTGTTATCCAGACTGGATAACATATTGGCGGGAATCGGCGACGGCTTGTTTTCGGAAATTGATACGCCGGATCAACGCGCCGGGAAACTCGATGAAAAGGCGGTCATACAAAAAATCCACTCTGTTTTTGCCGCGCATCGCAATCTTTGCGAAGATATTCATCGCGCCGAAATTATCCACACGATACCCTATTTTCTGGCGGGCGAGATCGAAATACAACCGGCTCACAATCGCGCCAAAATTTATGCCGAAATTTTTCTACAATGCGCCCACTATATTTCTTCCGGCATTCAGATTGACCGCTATGAATCGATTCTGAGCCAGGCGGGCAATTACGAGCAGATTTTTTCCGGCCCGCTGACACGGCACGGTTTTATCAGCGACCGGTGCTTTGAAGGCGCGGAGGAGATTCTTAGCGTAGTCGATTTGATTGCCCTGATCAGTCAAATCGACGGTGTGAACAAGGTGCACGATTTGTACCTGATTAACCAGGAAAACAAGAAGTTCACCAGTATTTCCTATGACTCATCGCGCTACGAATTTCCCGATTTGTGCTTCCCCAAATCCGGCAAACCGAGACAACTATTGCGGCTGGTGCTTCCTCAGGATGTGAGCCGCAAGAATCATGACGGCAAGGCGGGGTTTACGCCCTACGAGAATGCGCAAGACGAAGCGTTGCTGGAAGAAACGCGTCTGGAACTGAAAAAATTAATTTTTGCATACCATGCATTCAGAAATAACCGCCCGTCGTTTGCGCATTTAATTCCGCTACCCAAAGGAGAGCGGCGGGTATCACCCGATTATTACTCGATTCAGAATCATTTTCCGGCCATTTACGGGATTAACCGTTACGGTATTCCGCAATCGGAATCACCCGGCGTAAAAGCAAAGGCAAAGCAGCTCAAAGCATATCTCTTTCCGTACGAGCAATTGATGGCGGATTACTTGAAGCATCTGCAAGAAATGCCGCGCTTGTTTTCGCTCGATTCCGGGCTGGAACAGTCCTATTTTTCCCAGTTTCTCGATGACCGGAATATTCCCGGTATCGAATCGCTGTATGCGGGCGGCAAGCAGTATAGCCAAACCGTTCTTGCCGGTATTCTGGCGAATCATGATGACTTTTATGAGCGCAGGAATCGCGTGCTGGATACGGTATTGGCGATGTATGGCGAGCAATATCCGCAACGCTCATTGCAGCAATTCGATTGTTACCGGCGCGCCGATCCAGGCAAGTGGGTGATCGAAAACAAAATCAATTATCTGAAATGCATCCGGGAAATCACGCGTGACCGGGCGAAGGGTTTTAACTACTTGAAACCGGTATTGCACGCTCATCATGGTGAGCTGGAAGAGAATCTCGCCGGTGCGCATAAACGGATCAGTATTCTGCTGGGATTGCAGTCATTCGATCGCATTGCATTGATTACCGATGTTCTCATTGGAAGAAACAGCCGTCTGATTCCCGATCATATTCTGGCGGAACATGTGCAATTTTTACCGGAGAAAATGGAAGATCGTGCGATTCCGATCGTGTTCGAGCAAGAAAAATTTGCCGGAATTGCCATTCCCGCAAAGCTCCCGCCGTTTGGTTACGGCGTTTTTAAGGATGGAGTCGAGATAAAAAATTTCCGCCTGATCAGCACCAGGGAATATACCGCCGTGTGCTTGAAGTCCGGACAGAATGCCCGCTTGTGGCCGTTGAGCCGCAAACGCAACCGGGATGAAGCGGTTCGGTACGCGCATGAGTTCTGCAACGCGATCACGCAGTTGAATATCGCATGCGAGAGTTTTCATATGATCGAACACGTGCTGCTGCGGCCCCGGGGGGAAGATGTTGCTAGCGGTATTCCCGGGACTGAAGATTTTTTTGATTTCCGCGTCAGCGTGATCTTTCCATCCTGGACAGCAAGGTTTGCAAATACCGCGTTCCGTAAATTTGCCGAGGAAACGGTGATCAAAAATCTCCCTGCGCATATTCTCCCCGAGTTTTACTGGCTCGACTTTGTCCCTATGCAGGATTTCGAGCAACGCTATAAAACTTGGTTATTTTGTTTGCAGCAGGCGAACCTCGATCATCATCAGGATAATTTCAAGCCATTAAACAGAGCATCGGAACGAATCATCTCTTTTCTGCTGAAGAACAGAGGAGAAGCAGATTGTGAATGCTGGCTTTAATACTATGTCGAGAGCGCACCGCATTGATGAATTTATTTTTGACTGTTCGTTCGATTCTCTCTCGTTAGCCAATGAACACGAGCCGGAAATGAATGCTTTCCTGACAGTAAAGTTGCTGCCCGCCATCGATTCAATCCTGGATGAATTCGATGAAACCGGTGCGGTCTGGCGCTTGGATCGGGTGGAAATTGACCTGGGCGATATTCCCGGCGTGGATTTTTATGCTGAGCTGGTTCAGCGCGTGCAGGAAGAATTGAGTGATCAGTTGCGTGCGCTGCAAAGCAATTTGGCGCAATCCGGATCGATGCCGGTCAAGACGTTGCCAGCGCAATTACCGGTACAGCGGTTAAGTACAATCCAGACGGATTTGGAAAAACTACAGGATTTTTTGCTGACGGGCCGGATGCCTTGGTATATGGACACGGCAGATCGGCATGCGCACGAAAAAATGCTCCAGCAAATACTGCGCGAGCACAGCGCCAGCGCAGCTTGGGTACATCTGCTCAAACGCTTGCCATCGGCGGAAAGAACAGTAGTGATTAACCGCTTGGTTTCGCAGTTTCCGCACCGTGCATTGGAGGATGTTTTAAGCCGTATCACGCCGGATCATGCGCATCCGCTGCTGGATTTCCTGCGGCTATATCAACGGGCAATATCAGACATGGATGCCATGCCAGCCGCTCAAACACAGGCGGTCAATGCCGTATGGGAAAAGCTCTTGGCAATGCTGCTGCAACACGGTCAGGCTGCGGATAATGGGGTGACTGTGCTGGATCGCCTTTTCCGGGAAATTGCACCGCTGCAAGCGCGAGAATCGCTCTCCCTGCTGAAAAGAATCCGTCAATTCGCTGTGCAGTCTCGTAACGAAGGAAAAACCGGCAACTTACTGTATGACGCATTGCTAGCCATGGAAAATGCCTATGCACGGAATTTGCATACGGATTCCACGGAAAACTCAGTCTTGCCAGCGCGCCGGAATGACCATCAGGATGCGGTACGAGACAAGATAAAAGGGACAGAAAATGGGCGTAGGCAAGAAGAGGTACAACACTCGCAGAGCACTGCACAACCCACTGAAGCAGAACAAACCCAGCCGATACATGAAGCATTGTATTCCCGCATCATAGCCGCGCTGCAACAGGCGAAGCTGATCGATGCGGAATTTGCTTCGAGCGTGCTGCGGCTGCAAGCGGCTGAACGGCGGCAACGGTTGCAGCGCTTACTGCAATCGCCGCAAATAAAACCCCAGCTGCTCCAGCTGCCGCAATCGGTTCTGCTGGACATCGGCTACTGGCTGTCGCCGCCAGCAGCGCTGCTGATCGAACGCCTGCTGGCGCATAGCGCCGTCCTGCACCGGTTGCCGGGATCGTCCCCAAAAATAACCCAGAAACACTGGAAGCAGCAGTTATGGGGCGCGAGTCTGGATTACCTGTTGTCCGGAACCGCGACGGAGATCGATCCGGCCGTATACTTGCAAACGCTCGTGCGCGCTGTCTCTCCGGAAGAAGCGGACTTGCAGACAGTGCTCCGCGCCTGGTACGCAGCGCTGGAACACAGCGAAACCGGCGGCGCGATGGCGACGTTATTGCGAACCCTTATCGGCGGCGCACCGGCATGGCAGCGGGCAGTAGAAGAAACCTTGCACTTCGCTCAGGAGCTAAACCCGGAAAGCGAAGCAAGCGCTCCTTACCGGCAACTCCAGCAACGTTTCGCAACTGGTCAGCCGACCGCCGGGCAGTACAGCCTACGCACGCTGCTGGAAACGTTAGCAACCGGTTACCCGGCGCAACTGCGGCAACTGTATCAAGACCTGCGCAGCCGCCGCTACGATGTAACGGCAGCGCAACTGGACGCAATCGAATTGCACAGCTTGGTTGAACATCTGCTGCGGATGGAATCCGCCAGCGACACTGCCGACCGGCGCACTTTCCTGCAGGCGATAGAGAAACATGCCGATCAAGTCAGTGACCGGCAAGCCTACTACCGGTTGCTGCTGGAAGAGCTACTGCATGACCGGGAAATCGACCTGGAAGCGATTGCAATCCAGTCGCAGCAAACACCTTCCCGGTTCAGTGATACCCCGGTAGACTGGAACAAACAAGACAAGCAAGACAAGCAAACCGAAACGGAATCAGCAACCGGATTCACTGCACAACAATCAACCAAACAACCCTTCCCGGCAGGCGACGAAACACTGTATGCAACAGTAATCGCAGCCTTGCGCGAGGCACAGCTGATCGACGCGCATCATGTAACAGTTGAAACAGACGACCAACCGGCTGAGCTCAGGCAACGGTTACGCATGACACTGCGCACGATAGCCGTACCCGGCTGGGTGGATAAACTGCCGCAATCCATACGGATGAATATCGCGTACCTGCTGGCACCGCAAGCGGCGGTGCTGAATGAACACCTGCTGGCGCAGACAGACAAGCTTTACCGGGTAACCGGACAAAATAACCGGCAGCAATGGCAACAGCGTTTATGGGCCGCTAGCCTGCGGTATCTGTTGACCCTGGATACTGCTGAGATCACACCGGCGATCTACTTGCAGGCACTCGCACGCGGCGTATCGGATGAGACTGGTGTGCAGATCACACTACGGGCTTGGTATGAAGCGTTGGCGCAAGGCGAAGCCGATGATAAAACGCAAACGGCTGACTTTCAGCATCTGCCGGAAAACCGGGTAGAAGAACGGAAAATTGATCCGAAAGCGATTGCAGCGTTACAGCAGCAGACATTGCCTGAAAACGATCCTACCCATAAAAATCAGGATAAGCCGATCACAGCCGAACCGGTGAGCACCGGACCAACTTTCCAACCAATGGCGCCGCAATCCCGAACCGGTTTTGAGACACTGTATGTCACCGTCATGGCGGAACTGCGCAGAATAGGGCTGATTCATGAGCGTCTCGCGGTTATGGAAGAAGGTATTCAGCCTGCGAACCTCAGACAACGGTTACTGACTGCATTGCGTGCGATAGCCGTACACGACTGGGTGAATCAGCTGACGCAATCGGCCCGGATGGATATTGCCTATTTGTTAGCCCCGCCAGCGGCAGTACTGAATGAACATCTACTGGCGCACGCGGATACGCTATACCGGGCGGCTGCCTGGATTGAACAAAGCAGCCGGAAGCAATGGGAACAGCGCTTATGGACGGCCAGCCTGCGCTATTTGTTGACCCTGAACACCGCCGAGATCACACCGGCGGCTTACTTGCATGCACTCGCATGCGATGTATCGGGTGAGACCGACGCGCAGATCACGCTACAGGCTTGGCATGAGGCGCTGGCGCAGCGTAACACTTCCGGTGTGTTGCATACACTACTGAGAGACCTCACTGTGAGCACTCAGGCAAAGGGGCAAACGGACACGGTACACCGTGAACCGGCAAAACCGCAGGCGGCAAGAGAAACTGAAAATATAGAAGAAACCAGATTGCCGCAGATCACTGCACAACTCGCTGAAGCAAAACGATCCCAGCCGGTGCATGAGGAACTGTATTCCCGCATCCTAGTAGCGCTGCAACAGGTGAAGCTGATCGACGCAGGCTTTGCTTCGAGCGTGCTGCGGCTGCAAATGGTGGAGCGGCAGCAACGGTTGCAACGTTTGCTGCAATCGTCGCAAATCAAACCCCGGCTGCTTGAATTGCCGCAACCAGTTCTGCTCGATATCAGCTACTGGCTGTCGCTGCCTGCGGCGCTGCTATTCGAACGCCTGCTGGCGCATAGCACAGTCCTGTACCGGCTGCCCGGATCGCCCCAAAAAACAATGCAGAAACACTGGAAGCAGCGGCTGTGGGGCGCGAGTCTGGATTATCTGTTGTCCGGAACCGGCACAGAGATCGATCCGTCCGCCTACTTGCAAGCGCTTGTGCGCGCTGTTTCTCCGGAAGAAACTGACTTACATACAACGCTCCGTGCCTGGTACGCAGCGCTGGAACACAGCGAAACCGGCGGCGCGATAGCGACGTTATTGCGAACCCTCATCGGCGGCGCACCGGCACGGCAGCGGACAGTAGAAGAAATCCCGCATTCCGTTCAGACACTGAACCCGGAAAGCGAAGCAAACGCTGTTTACCGGCAGCTTCAGCAACGCTTCGCAACCAATTATCCGGCGCAACTGGATGCATTCGAGTTGCACAGCCTGATTGAACAACTACTGCACTTGGAATCCGCCGGTGACACTACCGACCGACTCACTTTTCTGCAAGCGATAGAGCAGCACGCGGATCGCGTCAGTAACCAGCAAGCCTACTACCGGTTGCTGCTGGAAGAGTTATTGCACGACCGGGAAATCGACTTGGAAGCGATTGCAATCCAATCACAGCAGGCACCCTCCCGGCTCAGTAATACCGGTGAAGATTGGAACGAACAAGCCAAACAAGCCAAACAAGCGGAAGCGGAATCAGCAACCGGATCAGCTTCGCAGCAATCAACGAAACAACATTCCCGGCCAGGCGACGAAACACTGTACGCAACAGTACTCGCAGCCTTGTACGAGGCACAACTGATCGATGCCCATCGCGCAGCCATAGAAACAAGCATTCAACCGGCTGAACGCAGGCAACGATTACGCAGCATATTGCGCACGATTGCCGTACCCGACTGGGTGGATAAACTACCGCAATCCATACGGATGGATATTGCTTACCTGTTGGCGCCGCAAGCGGCAGTGCTGAATGAGCACCTGCTGGCGCAGGCAGACAAGTTATACCGGGTAAGTGGACAAGAAAATCGGCAACAGTGGCAACAGCGCTTATGGGCCGCCAGCCTGCGTTATCTGCTGACTCTGGATGCCGCTGAGATCACACCGGCGGCCTACTTGCAGGCGCTCGCACACGGCGTATCGGACGAAACCGATGCGCAGATCTCGCTACGAGCTTGGTATGAAGCGTTGACAGGGAATAAAACTGCTGCTGCGATTCGTTTATTGTTACAGGCAGTGATCGAACCTCCAGCTGAGTCGCTGCACACTGGAATGGAAAATCCACTGACCGAAACCGGAGTCAATCCATCGTTGCCGGTTGAGCAAGCAGTGGCCATCGATTGGGATGCCTTGCTGAATAGAACTGAGTCGACCGGTGTCACAGAAGAAATTTATATCGATAATGCCGGGCAAGTATTGGCAGCACCGTATTTGCCGCGGCTTTTCAGCATGCTGAAACTGGCCGAGGAGGGCGCTTTTGCCGATCGCCAAGCAGCCGAGCGTGCAGTGCATTTGCTGCAGTTCATGGTCAACGAGCAAACGCAATCGCCGGAATACCAGCTGACACTGAACAAAATTCTATGCGGCGTATCGACCGGCATTCCGATCTGCCGGGAAATCGCTATCAGCGCGCAGGAACAGGAAACGATCGAAGGGCTGATCCGCGGCATGATTCAGAACTGGAAAACCATCGGTAATACCTCCATCAGCGGTTTACGCGAGACATTCCTGCGGCGTAAAGGGAAGTTGCAATTAAAAGAGGATGGCATGTGGTATTTGACGGTCGAGCCCGGCGTGTTTGATATGCTGCTGGATAGTTTGCCGTGGAGTTTTTCCGTCATCAAGCACAGCTGGATGGAGCGTGCGGTTCATGTCACCTGGCGCTAATCGGATGAGTCTTACAAGGGAAGCATAGTCAGCGATGGAAAGTCGTGCAAACGCAGCTGCGCTGGAAAAAGAAATAGCCTGGTTCAAGGCGGTGCTGGCAGCACGCTGTGATATTTATTTCTGCCGGGAAGGCGCTATTGAAGATATTCATCAGTTACCGCCACCGGATATTGCTCAGGAGCAATCGGAATATGCGCAACTGGTGCGGGAATACGCCATGGGATTCGATGAGCGCCTGGTGATCATTCTAGCGCTGCTGCCGCACATTCAACCGCATGTGCTGGACACTTTTTTATTGAACAACCAGGAGACCGCGCGGGGATTTACCGAATTCGGCGGATGGAAAGGCAAAGGACACAGCGGATTTTTACCTACTTGCGAGACGGCTGTTTTCATTCTGGCGGGAGACGATCTGGCAAAGCGTTTTGACGTGATGCGCCTGTTTCAGCCCGATCATTACTTGTCCAAACAGCAGATTATCAAGGTGGAACATATCGCCAGCGGCGAGCCTTTTTTGAGCGCCATGTTGATGATGTCGGTGGAGTATTTGAACCGGTTGACGCTGGGGCGTCACGATAAACCCGATTACGGTATTCATTTTCCGGCCAAGCTGATCAGCACGTCGTTGACTTGGGACGATCTGGTGCTCGATCCGGAAGTGATGGATGAAATCGACAATATCAACACCTGGCTGCGGCATTCGCACACCATTTTGCAGCAATGGAATCTGGGCAGGAATATCAAGCCGGGTTACCGCGCGTTATTTTATGGTCCTCCCGGCACGGGAAAAACGTTGACGGCGACGTTGATCGGATCGAGCATCGGCGTCGATGTGTACCGTATCGATCTGTCGATGGTGGTATCCAAATATATCGGCGAGACCGAAAAGAATCTGGCGAATGTGTTCGATCAAGCGGTCAATAAGAATTGGATTCTTTTTTTCGATGAAGCGGATGCGTTATTCGGTAAACGAACGCAAACCAGCAGTTCGAATGACCGCTACGCGAACCAGGAAGTATCGTATTTATTGCAGCGCGTTGAGGATTATCCCGGTGTGGTGATTCTGGCGACTAATTTGAAAACCAACATCGACGAAGCCTTTGCGCGGCGTTTCCAGACCTCGGTGCATTTTGCGATGCCGGATGCCGACCAGCGTTTAAGATTGTGGCAAGGTATGTTTGCCGGCAGCCGGTTGCTGGCGGCGGACGCCGATTTGGCCAAGCTGGCGGAAAGCTATGAGCTTTCAGGCGGCGCTATTACCAATGCGGTGCGCTATGCCGCCATTCAAGCGATACGGATGAAGCGCGATGTGATTATTCAGGATGACCTGATCAAAGGCGTGATAAAAGAATTGCTAAAAGAAGGCCGAACACTGTGAGTATGCGATGAAAAAATATTTCCTTTGCTGGATGGTGTGCATTTTTTTAAGCTGCGGCGTTTCTGCTGCGCTGGCAGTGGACGCGCAGTACGATCGCCTGCTTGATCAGGAAAAATTCAAGCGGTTGGATAAATCCACTGTCAGTGGCATGCAGCGCAATCTGGCGTTGATTTATCAAGGCGATCGCGATTGGAAAAAGGATGTTGCGCAGAGCAGGCAGCCGCTGACAGATGGGAGAATGGGGCCGGTCACGTTGTATTGGTTGCAACGGTTTATCCACGATTTCAAGATTGAGCCGATCGGCCAATATGTCAATGAAACCAAAAACCGTCTGGAGCGTATCGCATCCTTCGCCAATATGTTTCCGGAAGAGGCAAAAGTGCTGATCAGCGCCGATTTTGCCTTGTGGAACGGCGATCTGCCGGAAGTGCAGAAGAATAGTTATTACAAGGTGCGGCGCAGCGGAACCGATCAAGCCTTGCTGGATCTTGTGTACCTTTATCTGCAAGTGATCGATCCACAGGTGGAATCGATAACGGTCCATAAGAATCAACCGATGATCAATTTCTATCAGCTGGCGGCGGAAGATTTCAAGATACTGCAAGGGAAAGGCCAGATTTATGCGCAGTTGTCCAAACTGGTCAATAAGAAATTCGATAACGTAGCGGCTTTGCAAGCGGCCGTCGCCGAAGCGCTGAAGGATTATCCCGATTTGGTTGATCGATTGACGCCAGTGATCCAGCAATATTACCGTTATGCCGATGCTGTCATCAGTCAGAATTTTCTCGATGTGCTGATGGGCGATGCGCTGTTTACTTCGCTCAATGGTGTTCTCGTTGCATTATTGGATAAGTCGTTAAAAGGTGTCGCCTATCCCGATAAGCATCTGTTCGAGCAAGCGGCGAAGTCGAAAATCTATGCGGGCATCGGCGCCTGCCAGGATGTGAATAAACAGAATGCCTATGTGTCCGGGTTAAAAATCAGCGATGACGATTTTAAAAAATTGACCGAGGACTTGCTGACCGGCCCCTATCAGGGAATGCGCGATTTTTCTCAGCAGTTGAAGGAAATTGATTTATTGCGCCTGCATCCCAAGGAGGATTGCGAAGACCATGATTTGGCATTGATCGATGAATTCATCGCCGGGTTGTATACGCAGGTGGTTCAGCCTGCCATCGCACCGTTGTACAAGAAAAGCCCGGTTTATCGCGCGGCATCGCCGGTTCAATGGGATGGCAGCGGCTGCGGTTGTGTGCTGGATGATTTGTCCGGCACGGTGTACGGTTTTTACCCGTTCTGGCTGGCTGGAGAGAAGCAAACGGTCAATTTCAGCGTGCTGTCCAGAGTCGCTTATTACGGGCTTTCGTTTGATGAAGACGGCATCATCAAGCACGCGAATAATGTACATAACGAAAGCACGATTTTATCGCTGGGTGATGCAGGCCGGGATGCGCAAACTGCATTTATTCAGGCTGCCCGCAAACACAACAGCAAAGTCGACTGGGTCATCCGCAATGATAAATCGTATTGGGAGCGTTGGAGGAAGCTGTCCAATCCGTCCAAAGCAGCGGTTTTTGAAACGTTGACGGAAAACATCGTGAATCTGCTCACCAGCCAATTAACCGATCGTTTCAGCACAATACGGCAAAATATAACCTTCGGCATGATTCCGCCGCCCGCACTGGGCGATGGCATTACGCTGTATTTCGATGGTTTCCCGGACGATCGCGAGTCGGTTGAATTGTTCAACCGCTTTTTTACCGAGTTGCAGAAAAGATTGTTTGCGCAGGGAGGCGACTATTTTGTCAATATCCTGGTGCCCCAATCCGCCTTGGGCAGCGGTGTTTACCGCTATGCCAATTTATTTGCCTGGGTTGATAATACCAAGCCTTCCAGCAGCGCGGATACATCGTTTGCAACCAATGCGCGTTCTGACGTGAGAACAAAGATTCTGATTCTGATTGAGGAACCGACTACGGATTCCAAGAAGAAATTGCGACTGGATATTGAAAATGGCGAACTGCACGGCATCGAACGCGGCATATTGCTTAGACATATCGTTCCGGTCATCGAATTCGACGGCAGGGATTGGAAGCAGCTGGAAGACGATATTGTCTACTTTAAAGATAACTTCGGCGGAATCGGGTTCTGGCCTTTATGGGCCAACGAGCCGGAGGTGGTCGAGGAAATGCCATTCCGCTGCGATGAAATTAATTTTGTCAGCGGTTGCCTGGTGAGATATTTCCAAAATACCACTTGGCATGGCGAACCGGAGTCGATACTGGAAAAAATGGTTTGCGAAAATCGCGTGTACTTCCGGTTGGCATGGATTGCGCTGAGCTTGTTATGTTTGTTATTCACCCTCTTGTATCTGTATTCATGCCGCATCCATAAGAAAATCAGTAACTTTTATGTGATTTATCTGCTGGTTATTCTGCTGCCCGCACTGATTACGGGATTGCTGCTGCTAACCTATGATCCCGTGCTGGAACCTGTTTCTGCGGGCAATTTGCCGTTGATTTTGGTTGTCTCCGGCGGTATTGCAGTTAGTGTCATTGCTTATCAGCGGCGGAAAAAACAAATGCGCAAGCCATCGCGGCCTAGAATCAGCGATTAGGCCGGGTATGGATTTGGAGCGCAGAGGATCGATCCTTATAGGAAAGACACAATGGACTTGATTGAAAAAGCGACCGTCATGCACTATCACCGCCATCGCATTGCCGAATTTCAACACGGCACGGTCGAATCACTGGGATGGCGCGGCGCACATAGCCAGCAAGTGCGCTACCAAGTGCTGGCTAAAGTGGGTAACTTGAGTGGTAAGACGATACTCGATGCCGGGTGCGGATATGGCGATTTAAAAGCATTTCTGGACCAGCATTTCTCCGGCTTCGATTATATCGGCATCGATCAAATGCCGGAGTTTATCGCCGAAGCCCGGAAGCGCTTTGAAGGTATCGAACGGACAACTTTTTATCAAACCGACTTCAGCACCGCCGAGTTACCGCAGGTCGATTACGTCATCGCCAGCGGCGTATTGGGATACCGCTGTAAAGATGACAGTTTTTATACCGCCATGATCGGCAAACTGTATAACAGCGCCCGGATCGCGCTGGCTTTTAACATGCTGGATAAAAGCCGCTTCCCGCAGCATGATTTACTGATCGGACATGACCGGGAAGAAATTCTGACACTTTGCCGGGTACTGTCGCCGCGCGTAGAATGCCTCAATGATTACTTGGAAGATGATTTTACGGTGTTGATGTATCGGAACGACGGATAATGTTGTTTGTGGTGACACAGAGGATTTCTGTTACTTATGGCGAAGAAAACCGAGATTAAATGGTTAAGCGAATCTGAAGCGCATAATTATCCGGCGGCTTTATCGTACTTATGTTTGATTTACGATGAACAAACGGCTGCCCATCATGTGGGTAATTTGAAGCAAGCGGCGATGTCGCAATTTAAAGCCAAGGATATTTTTAGATCGTCCGGCTTATCGTTACTTGGGATCAGCAATACCCACGTGCAGAAGAATCAGCAGAAAATACAGGCAGGAATTCAACTGTCACCTATTCTGCTGGTGCGGGATCCGGCGAACGGCAAGGTAATTGTTGCGGATGGCTATCACCGGCTATGCGCGATATACAGTTACGATGAGGATGCCGATATTCCGTGCAAAATTGTATAGCCATCATAAGGTATGTAGCTTGATTGAGGATATTAACCAAGCGAGCGTTAATGCTTAATCTCGGCATGTAACTGCAAGCTGCGCTAAATAAACGGAGGGTAATATGAAACAGTCATTATCGATTGAATCAGAATCACAGCAAGCTCGCCATTCTGCAGTATCAGCAAACAGCGTACTTGGTGTCCAAGCTTTTGCCGATAATCGCGAATCAACAGCCGCCCAGCGTCAATTAAAGATTGCCATGGCCAACTTCCCGCAAGCCGCAGCGCAACGGAGAACCAGTCAACTGATGAATAACAATCCGCGGCTGCTGGTGCAACGCAAAATGTTATCGGGAGAACCGGTGCAGTGCATAGAGGAAGACGAATCCTTGCAAAAGGAATCCGGGCCGATCCAACGAGTCGAAGAGGAAGAATTGCAGAAAAAAGCGGCCACGGATTTTCCCGCGCAATTGGAACAACAATCCTCCGCCAAGCCAAACAATACCGGCCTGCCGGACAATCTCAAATCCGGAATAGAGAATCTATCCGGTATGTCGATGGATTCCGTCCGGGTACATTACAACTCATCACAACCAGCGCAATTGAATGCACTGGCTTATGCGCAAGGAACCGACATTCATGTCGCGCCGGGGCAGGAGCAGCATTTGCCGCATGAGGTGCGGCCTGTTATGCAACAGGAACAGGAAAGGGTAAATCCTGCCACGCAGATGAAAGGTGTGGTGCAGCGCGATGAGGATAGAGACAAGAGTTATGCCAAGATAGGGGCGATGAGCACGCTTGGGTTACTTGGTGGTGCGGCATTGTTGGGTGGAGCACTGCCGACGTTAGGTTTACTCGCTGGTGGCGCAATTGTTGGTGGGGCAATTGGGTGGGGAGCATCAAGGTTGAGAGAGAGTTTTTTACCAGAGGGGCCATCGACATCACTGGCACCTGTAGAAGATAGTTTTGAATACGGACACGATGAAGAAGAGGGATTGGGGGAGCAGGAGTCGAATTTGAAGGCAGCTACTAGAGATGATGTTAAGCCCGAGCTTTATGGTGAAATAGAAGAATTAACAACCATGTTTGGGAATCTCAGTCTTAATGAAAGCGGTAAAAGTACTCAATACATGTCCGCAAATCGTTATAACACTCAGCAATTTAAGCTGATGCCAGGGGCAACAGTATTCCAACTTGCGCGTGGATCGGGACCGAGCTATCAGGAGTATTACAAATCAAACTCTCATGGGGATTACAAGAAAGTAGAATACAATCGTAATACATTGGGCACTTTTGATTTTGCCAAACGCCCTATGGTATACAAGGGGGGAAGATGGGAAAATCCTGTTAAGAACGGCTCAAAAGTTGATCTGGAGCAAGGTGCAAAGAAAAAAGGATATGGAATTACTAGTGGAAAGAAATTGGCTGAGATCAGCAAGGCATCTCGTGCTGTGCATTTTAGCATTGCGAATCGTATCATGAAGAATGGCGCTGGACAAAGCAGTCCAGATGGTTGGACTTGGCATCACTTGCCTGAGGAATACAAAATGGTGCTGGTCGATCGCCAGGTACACCGTAAGCATGGACATAACGGTGGTAAATTTCTCTGGAAATAATTGCATGGATGTCGGGCGTGTAAGAATTCAGTTACTGAATTATCATTTTTATAATTAGATATGACGATGTAGCTAAAGCAATTATTGACAATTGAATCGGAACGATAACTGACACATAATTCTGTTGCATCAGAGATGCTCTATGGTTGATCAGGTTTTTGTGGTAAATCGTGAGGCAACAGCAGTTCAGCTAAATTGATGCTTAAATAATAAATTTCCAGAGAAATGATTAACTCAATTTTAGTTTAGTCCAGATTGAAGCAGGTTCTGTGTTTACTGATTCTAAGTTAGACAAAGCTAGAAGTTTGATGTACTTTTTGTCAGAATAAACTGTTAATCCATGCGGCTAAAATATAGTGGAGGGGAGAGGTAATATGAAACGATCATTACCGGTTGAATCAGAGCGGCAACAAACGCGCAATCCTGCTGCCGTGGCAGCTATATCATCCGTTCATCAAGCTTTTGCGGACAATCGTGAATCGACTGAAAATCAGCGTCAATTGATGACTGCTATGGCCAATTCTCCCCAAGCTATCGCGCAAAGAAAAATTAGCCAACTGATACACAATAGTTCGCGCATGCTGGCGCAGCGCAAAATACTATCCGGTGAATCCCTGCAGCGCATCGAGGAAGATGAATCGCTGCAAAAGAAATCCGAGCCGATCCAACGGATTGAAGAGGAAGAATTGCAGAAAAAAGCGGCTACGGATTCTCCCGCGCAATTGGAAGAGCAGTCTTCTGCGCAAACGAACGGCACCGCGAATAACACCGGCTTGCCGGATAACCTCAAATCCGGCATAGAGAATCTATCTGGTATGTCGATGGATTCGGTCCGGGTGCATTACAACTCATCGCAACCGGCGCAACTCAACGCGCTTGCCTATGCGCAAGGCACCGATATCCATGTCGCACCGGGGCAGGAGCAGCATTTGCCGCATGAAGCCTGGCATGTGGTGCAACAAGCGCAAGGCCGGGTGCAGCCGACGATGCAGATGAAGGAAGGTATTCCCATCAATGATGATCGTGGGTTGGAGCACGAAGCGGATGTGATGGGCGCGAAAGCATTAGGAAATGCTGTGTAGCTTTAATAGAAGTTAACCGGCGGGATGGGTGTTGAATCTGGCCGGATCCGGGATTTATTCAATGTGCCGCAACATCGCTACTCCAGCGCAGTCTGCAAGCGGCTATCCATCGTCAATGCACGAAAATCCGTCTCCCAGCCTTTGAGCTTATCGTGCGCATGCTGGCGCTGTGCTGGCGTGGTGCTGTTGTGCATGCGCGTGATAAAGCCGCAGGTGTGTTCGGCTAATTTCAACTGGTAAGCGCGGTAGTCCGGATCGTCGGAGCGGTGCGTGTGTTCAATCAGTTTCCGCAATGAAGCCGTGGCCAGTTCAGGTGCGGCGGATTCGGCGGCGAGCAGGCGCAGTGTCCGCAAGGTTTCTTGTTGCCGCCGCTGGCGTTCGGTCAGCCATGCCTCCGGGTTGAAAGGGGAAGCTTCAAGGCTGGCGATGATTAAGCGCCGCTGGGCTTTGTCGATATCGCCGTACAGATTCTCGATGCGTTTAACCGTCCGCTTGATGGCTGCGCGCTGCCGGTCCTCGGGATCGGGTTGCAGGAAATCTTCGCGTAGTTCCTCGTTACTCTTGGCATAACGTTTCTCGAGATGACGCCATTGCGTTTCACCCAAACGCAATGCCACCGGTGTGCCGAGGTGCACGGCGTGATCGAAAGCGGGCGCGATGATAGCTTGCAGCTCGTCGGACCAGCTACAGACTTGCGTGGATGTCAACTCACCGTCGATCCGGCTGCGTATCGCGGCTAACCAATCCGCGTATTCCGGCAATTGAGTGGCGCGGTGCCAGCCAAACCATTGGTGAATGGCGTGCTTCGCCTGCGGTGTTTGTTCCCGGCTGAAATCGACATACCCGTCGAGCCACCACCACGCCAATTGCGGCCCGTTATCATAGCTCAGACGCAGCATGCTGCAACCGCTGAACAGCAACAGCGCAGCGATCAGCGCGATTCTTGCGAGTGATTTCCGTAGGGTGTTCGGCATGGTGGCAGGTATCAATTCAAACGTGAACAAATGGGAATTTTACAGCAATCGCAGAGGTTTTTTCTTTAGTGACGATTCATTCGGAATCGCTAGGATTCGTGCGCTTTTGGCGATAACATGGCAGAACTTTTTACTTTAAACGCATGCAATGAGTTTTCCGCGAATTTTCTACATTCATGACCCCATGTGCAGCTGGTGCTACGCCTTCAACCGAAGCTGGGCCGCATTGCAGCAGGCTTTGCCACGCGACATGGAAATTGTTTACCTCGTTGGCGGCTTGGCGCCGGATACTACCGAACCGATGCCGCTCGCAACGCAAAAAATGGTGCAGCAAGCCTGGCAGCGCATCGAACAAACCGTTCCCGGTGTGCACTTCAATTGGGATTTCTGGTCGCGCAATACGCCGATCCGCTCAACTTATCCAGCTTGCCGGGCCGTTCTGGCAGCCAAAAAGCAACGCGCGGAAGCCGAACCGGAAATGATCCGCGCCATTCAAACCGCCTATTATCAACAAGCGAAGAATCCCTCACTGCCGGAAACCTTGCAAGCTTGCGCCGATGAAGTTGGATTGGACGCGGAAACCTTTAGCGAAGATCTGAAAAGCCCGGCGATAGAAAGTGAATTACAGCAGCAAATGCAACGAGCTAGAAGCATGGAAGTCTATTCCTACCCGTCTTTGCGGCTGGTCATTAACAATGCCGTGTTTCCGATTGCTATCGATTATTTGGATTATCGAGCCATGCTGGATGAGATAGGAACAATCGAATCGGTAGCGGCTCGTACTTGACCGGCAATATTTTTTCCAAATGAATTTCTAATCACCTATACTATCTATTCAAGAATATATTCATATATTAATTCAAATGTATGTCACTACACGCCGAGACTATTCGGATGCGACTATTGGGCGGGCCGCTATCCGGACATCAACTATCTGAAATTATTGGTGTCAGTCAACCAACGATCTCCCGTGCTCTGACCGAACTGGGCGATGAAGTCGTTCGGATTGGCGCTGCGCGATCTATTCAGTACACGCTGCGCGATGTCATGCGCGGCTTGCCGGACTTCCCGGTTTATCGAGTCGATGCGGAAGGCCGGATACGTCAGCTGGGAATGTTGATTCCAGTGCGTCCGGAAGGGTTCGTTATGTGCGAAGAGAATGGCGCCGCGCTTCATAGCCACGGCTTGCCCTGGTGGTTGTTTGACATGCGTCCCCAAGGGTATCTCGGCCGGGCATACGCTGCTCGTTACGGCGTTGAACTGGGGCTTCCGGAACGGCTCACGGACTGGGCCGATACTCACGCTTTGCGGGCGCTGCTTGCGCATGGCCATGATGTGGTAGGGAATCTGCTGCTGGGCGATATTGCGAGGGATCGTTTTCTCGCCGCTTCCATTCCCGATCCAATCGAGGAGAGACAAAAGGCCAAAGAATATGCTCGGTTGGCACTAGAAGCCGCTCGTGGTGAGAAACCCGGATCGTCAGCTGGAGGCGAGCAACCAAAATTCACCGCCTTCGCCACCACGCCCGATGGACCTCGGCACGTCATCGTGAAGTTCAGCGAGATGGAAGAAAATCCTGTGAGCGAACGCTGGCGTGATTTGTTGCTAGCCGAACATCTTGCGCTGGAAACGCTACGCGAGGCCGGTATCCCTGCCGCCAAGACACGGATAGTGGATCACGGCAGCCAACGTTTCCTTGAAGCGGAGCGTTTTGACCGTATCGGCAACTTGGGCCGGTGTGCACTATTCTCCTTAGCTGCATTGGACGCCGAATTCGTTGGCGCAGGAACAGGCGGTTGGCCCATCATCGCCCGCTGCCTGGCGGCTGACGGTCAGATTCGCCAAGAAGCAGCGGATCGGGCAGATCTCCTGTGGGCTTTCGGCACCCTGATCGGTAATACCGACATGCACAGCGGCAATCTGTCATTCGTCTCCGGACAGGGTCTCCCTTATGATATCGCACCGGCTTACGATATGACGCCAATGACCTTTGCACCCCGCAGTGGCGGCGGGCTACAGAACGCCATGTCCGAAGCAAGCATTTGCGCTGGTGTGACCAACGAAACCTGGCGATACGCCGAACAACTGGCTCGTGTGTTCCTCGCTCAAATGAAAGCGAGCACAGGATTCAGCCACCGGTTCGAATCGTGTATCGCTGCACTCGAGGACTACATCAAGACGGCCAGTGCTAAGATTGACCGGCTAGGATGAATGTGTAGAGACCTTTGCACAGCTATGATCCCAAGGTAATCACGCAATACCCCGATCCGCCCAACTGATCCGGCTTGCCGGGACTTCTTGCAAGCATGCGCCCATGAGATTGGTTTGGACGCGGAAACATGTAGTGAAGACCTGAAAAGCCGAGTGATAGAAAGTGAACGCATTCAGCTTCTTCGTTTTCATTAACTTCTACAATACCATTAGGCCTTATAAGAGTTTGAATAATGCCACCTCCTCTGTAAACAACCCTGATATTTTTACAGTTAAAAGAATCCAACTATGGAGGGATTCACATTTCAATGAAATAGTTAGTTGCCGCTTTATCAACTGTCGACATGGTAAATGTTGGCGATTGTTTAAAATATCTAGAAGAATCGATTATCTGATCAATAATATCTCGCGGATGACTACTCGTCAGTGCTCGCCCGGTTTTTCGATAGTATGTGTCGATAAGATAATCAGCCACATCTTCGTTGAATGAAATACCTTGCATGGCACAAACACGCCGCAAAATTTCCTTATATTCACTTTCGGTTGAGTAATTTATCTTTATTTTGTGACGGATACGGCGCAAAAAAGCTTCGTCAACCAAATCTGAGGGGCGAAGATTAGTGCAGAAGATGTTAATCTGATCAAAAGGTATCTCGAATTTCATGCCGGTATGTAAGGATAGAAAGTCTGTTCCACGTTCAAGCGGAACAATCCAACGATTGAGCATTTCACGCGGAGACATTTTTTGCCGGCCAAAATCATCCAGAATGAACACGCCATTCGCGGCTTTCATTTGGACCGGCGCTTCATAAAACTTGCTATGTCTATCCCAATGTAAGTCGAGCATTTCAGTTGTAAATTCCGCACCAACCATTACGACCGGGCGGTGGCATTTTATCCACCGCGGATCATGCTTCAGATTGGCATTTATATCGAGGTGCATGTGCTCATCGGTTTTGTCAGCAATTTCAAAATGTATGGCAGGATCAAAAATACGAATGATTTGCCCGCTTACTTCTATGGCTTGCGGTATGTAGACATGATCAGGTAATGCCCGTCCTAATGCTTCTGCAACACTTGATTTTCCCGTCCCTGGCGGACCATAGAGAAAGATTGCACGCCCAGAGCTAAAAGCCGGACCCAATTGATCAAGCAACTTCTCACTTATCACCATATGGCTGAGCGATTCTCGTATCCATGCTTTATCTATCTGGATCTGTTGAACATATTGCTGGGAAAGGATACTTGTATAGTCTTTCAGCGGAACCGGTGCGGCGCCCGCATAAAGACTAATATTCATGGCCATTTCCGCTCTTTCCCGGCCGCGCTGTGTTAATTCAAAAACTTGAGTTTCCCGCCCATAACCGGCTGCTAAACGAATCGTAATTAAATGATCCGCTTTGAGTAATTCAATGAGTTCATTGATCACACTGTAGTGAAGGCATAGTTTGCTGGCGATTTGGTGCAAGGTAAAAGCACCCGCTTCCTGGTAGGCAATTTTCAGTAATAGATCACTGAGGAAAACCTCGCTTAATCCTGTATTTATTATTCTTAACGGTATGGGTGGCACAGGATGTAGTATTCCCTTTACTTGCTCGGATGTGAGAAAACCTAATGAAACGAGACTGTCTTCGAGTCTCCCGCTATTTTGCGTTTGATCGATTCTCGCCTGAGCTAACTGCGCATTGGAAATCAAACCTTCTTTAATCAATAACCTGCCAATAGAATTCGCCATATCACACGCTCTCTTTCAATTTTAGAAGTAAATGCTCCAATCCACTGAATTCTTGATTCTCTTCAAGAATCCAAGCTCAGGTTAACGGCTAGTGATCACATTTCTTCATTCAAGCGACAGATTCTTTGCAAATTGCACCATCAGAAACAACTGTTTAAACCGGGGGTAAAGTCGGCTGTAACAATTAAAAGTTAATAGTACGAATGAACTAATAAATACTCCGACTAATATACTAATAAAAAAGGACTTATTGACTATGGTTCGGAAAAGGCAATATCCCTAGAATGCACCTGTGCGTAATTAGAAGTAGTCAGTAAGCAATGATTACCACTGATGCAAAGTGTTTTTTATATTTTTGTAAGAAACTTCTGAAAAAGTGCTTAAGTTTGAAAATCACTTGCCGCATTTAGGCAAGTCTATTTTGATAAATAGGCAATACTGATCTTAATTAAAGGAGAAATCATGGAAAAATTAGTACAACAAGTTAAACAATTCTGGAATGACGAATCAGGTGTAACCGCAGTGGAATACGCTATCATGATTGCAGCTGTTGGAGCAGTGGTTTTGGCAGCCGGTACCCCGCTTGGTACTGCACTCACTACTTATTTTAACGGCGTAGCTGGGCTGCTTCCAGCACCATAATTGCAGATCGCGTAGAGTCAACAGAAGGAAAGAAGAGGTCAAATTTTCTCCCTTTTGCTGTTCTCTGTAATCGGGTGCATAGTTTCTTATCGAAAGGCCATCCAGGCTGAGTTGGATGGCCTTTTTAAATAACCATAGCCGGGAGATTATGTCATGTTTCTTCCAATGTTTCTTGTTCTAGCGGTATTACTGATGATCGCCTGTTGGCAAGATTTTTACGATTATCGGATAAAAAACAATTTGATCGTTACAGGCACTGTATTAGGCATTGCGTTGAACACATTTCTGTTTGCAGAAACGGGATTCTTGGATTCCTTAATCGGATTGGGTTTTGGCTTATTACTGTTGCTGCCATTTTATCTGTTGCGCATTATGGGTGCAGGGGATGCCAAGCTCATGGCAATGATTGGAGTATTTGTCGGGCAAAATGATATTCTCTGGGTGTTTCTCTATACACTTGTTGCCGGTGGATTACTCGCCTTGGTTTTTTCATTGTGGCGCGGAAAACTGCGCAGAATGATCGATAATGTCATTCTGTTATGTCTGCCAGTCTTGTCGACTTCGAAATCCGAATGCTTCAAGGATAATCCTTCATTTTCTGCTGAAGCATCCCAATCTGCCGGAAAACTACCCTATGCCATCGCAATAACAGCTGGAACTGGATTCTTTCTGGCCATGAAACACTTCCAGTAATCAATTGATTGGTAACGATGGGGTTCCCTAAAGTTCTTTAAATTACTGCTTTAAACTACAGAATCATATCTCGAATTTTATGCTGGGTAATGCAGATTCTGCGAAAGATGATGCACTGTGTTTATTATCCAATCACTAATTATTTATCTTGCACCGTCAGAGATATAAATATCTGTTTTCCATTTTCACACAGCTTTGGGTGTTGAAAATATACTGCCTCATCGTTCTCAAGCTTTATTAAACTTATAGATATATCTCCGCACTAAAACCATTAAACAGAATTAACCTGTAATTACCGCCTTGATCCTGGAATTACTTCACCCTAATCTTTCCTACAATCAAACCGTAAGAATAGAAGATTCACTTGAAGCATGAAGTTATGGCGTTGGATAACTTTTTATTTATAAGTTATCCATTATGTCGTGCCATGCACGATTCAAAAGATTAGAAACTTAGGATTGTAAAAATGAAAAATAACAGAGCACTCTTGATGATTGTGGTTTCACTGTTGCTGGGATTAGCGGCCGTTGTGGTTGCGGGAAAGTGGATCAATGAGCAAACGCGTGTTGACGCTTCAGCGGTGTTTGTTGCGCTACGCGATATCGATGCCGGTACGCGATTAACTCCCGAAATGTTGAAAAAAGCGGATTGGCCAAGCGGCAGCATGCCTGTCGGCTCGTTTCAGGACGGCGAGCTATTGAGAAACCGGGTACTCAAAACGCATCTAGTGACCGGAGAGCCCGTACTGGAATCTAAATTGGCTCCGATTGGCACCTCGGGTGGTCTTTCAGGTGTCATTGCCGAAGGTAAACGAGCCATTACGGTACGAGTCAACGATGTCATCGGCGTTGCCGGTTTCGCATTGCCGGGCAATCTTGTCGATATTCTGGTCAGCGCCAAGGATGAAAACCATAACCCTTTCTCGAAACTGGTGCTGGAACAAATTCTGGTACTTGCCATCGCACAGGATGTCGGGCGAGACGATACCAAGCCCAAAGTCGTTACTGCCGTGACTCTGGAAGTATCTCCCGAACAAGCCGAAGTTCTCGATCTTGCACGAAACATTGGCACACTTTCCCTGGCGTTGCGCAATCAGGTAGATGGTCAACACATCGACACGCATGGGCGGCGCATTCACGATCTGCTCAAGCGATCCGTGCCAACTCCAGCGGCATCTGCTGAACATAAAACCGTTTATCGCTCCAGGGACCCGCACTACGAGGCGATTGCAGTAATTCGTGGAACCAGTAAAACCGAAACCAAACTGTCAGAAGGACGAGGCAAATGAGACGACTGTTCATCAACAACTTCCCGATAACGTTCATTAGAAGTTATTTCCCTGCTCTTTTGCCAATTGGTTTGGCTTCATTAACGCTGGTGTTGCAGCCGCACGCAATGGCTCAGACAACACCACCGGTCAAAACAGTTGCAATGCAAACGGAACAAAAAGCATTGCCTGACCAATTTTTGTCGCAGACGGGTGCGGCCAAACTGGATGTGACGCTGGGTAAATCAACGCTATTGAAATTACCCAATGCCATCAAGCGTATTTCGGTTGGCAGTCCCAGCGTCGCTGATGTCATGATGATCAATCCACAGGAGGTCTATGTTTTAGGCAAGATTGTCGGCATGACCAATATCACACTGTGGACCAAGGATGGCAAATCCACGGTGATTGATGTCAATGTTCTAATGGATGTCACAGCGCTGAGACAGCAAGTGCAAGCCATTATGCCGGACGAGAAAGATATCCAAATTACTGCAGCAGGTGATTCGCTGATTGTGTCTGGCATGGTCTCGAATACCCTAAAAGCTGACCGGGTTGTCGCTCTGGCCGAAGCTTTTCTGCGTACGTCAATCCTCAATATGATGCTGAATCTTCAAGGAGGTGGTCAAGGAGATCAACCTAGTGCTGGAGCGCAAGCAGGAGGCGGTGGAATGGGGGGGATGGGTGGAATGCAGGCTATGCAAACATTGCGGCAAGGCTCACAACATAATGAGAACTCACAAGGTGCAGGTGCAGGACTAGGCAATTTCAAAGTCATCAATCTGATGGGAGTACGGGACAATCAGCAAGTCATGTTGGAAGTCAAGGTGGCTGAAGTAAACCGGACCGAAGCCGAAAAACTGGGATTTGATTTTCAAGGCGCTCTGAGAAAATCCGGAAGTGCCTGGACTCAAATAGTGGGGGGCTTGATTGGCGGTAGTCCAGCAGGCTTATTGCTCGGAAAGAATCCAGTGGCTACCGGGTTGCCATTTGCTTCCAGTGAAGGTGGTTCTTTCCTAATTGATGCCGAGAAAAAAGACAATGTGATCAAAATTCTTGCTGAACCCAATATCGTTGCGATCAGCGGACAAGAAGCCAGTTTTCTGGTGGGTGGCGAAATCATGATTCCTGTTTCTTCCGGGGTGGGCAGCACGGTCAGATTGCAATCCAAACAATTTGGCGTTGGATTGATTTTCTTACCTACTGTACTGGAAGAAGGCCGCATCAATTTGCGTGTCAATCCCGAAGTCTCCGAATTGGTGTCATTCCAACAAGTTGCTTCCACAGGTCTTGGTGCCATTGTTGCGGTGCCGACTTTCAAGACCCGCCGTATTTCAACCACCGTGCAGCTCCGCGATGGCCAATCACTGGCAATCGGTGGATTATTGCAAGATAACTTCAAGGAGCAAATCAAACGCTTCCCAATGCTTGGAGAAGTACCTGTCCTGGGCTCCCTGTTCAGCAGCAGTGATTTTCTGATGGACAAAACTGAGTTGATGATTATCGTTACACCACGTTTGGTACAACCAATGCAGCCTGATCATAGCGTTCCTACGGATGCATTCATACGACCAGGACGCGGAGAATTCCTGCTGCAAGGCCGATTGGAACGTCGGGATGATCCATCGGATAATCAAGATGCTCCTCAGCAGATGATCGAAAAATCGGGTAATCCGGCGAGCAGCGCTGAGCCCAGTGGATTTCAAATGAAATAAGGATATGACTATGAATAAATTATCGCTTAATGCAACTATATGCCTGCCCATCATGCTACTGGCATTAACGGCGTGTGTCACACATCCGCCTAAAAGAATGGATTCCAGATTCGGTAATGCGGTTGGCATGGCGAAAGCGCAACAGACCGTCAATCCTGATGCTTCCTTGGATACTACCCCAGTGAGAGGGGTGGATGGCCAAGCTGGCGACGCCATGATCGACAATTACCGGGATTCCTATATCAACCGTCCGGCTCCTGCTCGCGGTGCATTGAACGTTGGCACCAGTGGAGGAACCGCGGGTGGGGGTGGCGGTAGTCCGCAACAGTAGGCTGATCGGCATTATTCAGCGATATTGAATTAGTAACTATCTTCAGAGGGATTGTTTATGCGCGGCTTGGGTATTCCTGGTTTGGAAGAAAAATGGAAGGGTAAAAACCTGAACATTAAAAAAGAGCGCGGGGCTGTGGCAGTTTTGGTGGCACTATCGATGGCATTGTTGATCGGTTTTGTTGGTCTTGCGCTGGATCTGGGCAGACTCTATGTAGCCAAGACCGAGCTGCAAAACAGTGCTGATGCCTGCGCGCTGGCAGCCGCGCGTGAATTGACAGGCGCCAACACCAATCAGCTCACACTGGCCGAGGCAGCGGGCATTACTACCGGAGAACTGCACGATGTGCTATTTCAGGATGAGCAGGTCGTTATTAGCGGTGTGACCTTCAGTACATCGCTGACGGGAGGTTATCTGTCAGCTTTTACTGGCCCAGGAGCAACTGATATGCGGTTTGTGCGTTGCGAAGCCAGTCGTACAGGTATTGGCAACTTCCTCATTCAGGTACTTAATATTCTGCCGGGTATCAGTATTGGCGATCAAATGGTTTCCGCTAGCGCCGTGGCTACGCTTTCGCCATCGCAGATCACTTCCTGCGCCGTGCCGGTTGGAATATGCAGTAGCGATGTTCCGGCTAGCACGCCAGTTGGCACATGGATAACCAGTGTGCTCGGCCCAGGAAAAGGTGGCAAAAAAGGCGATACAGTTGATCTAACTGGAAATTTCATGTGGATTGATTTCACGCCACCCGCCGGTGGCGCTGCAGAGCTGGCTGGACAGCTAACCGGCCCCGGTGTCTGTAATCTTCCCGCTTTGGGTACGAATGTGGGCGAAGCGGGTGTCAAATCTTCCTTAGCCAATGACTGGAATAGCCGTTTTGGCATATATCAAGGTAGTGTCAAGGAGGGTGACTCGATACCCGACTATAGCGGTTACGCTTACACCGATTATAAAGATAGCTGGCCTTCAAAATTTGGTGCATTTTCCGACTTCCAGAGCAAACGAGGAAGTAATGCGGCTTATCAAGGCGATAAAACCACCGGATTAAAAACGACGGGAAAAGTGGAAAGTTCCACTTACCTCAACGCTAACGGTGCAGATCGCAGACTGGCCACGGCTGCTATCGTTGATTGCGATGGCCTAAAGAAAGGCACGACATCTGCTGTCTCGGCATGGGCATGCATATTGATGTTGCATCCCATTAATAATTCTGCGGGGGGTACCGGCACCGGCGCTGACCGGATGTATCTGGAGTACTTGGGGCGCTCGAATCAGGCCAACAGTCCATGCGCCACCAATGGTGTCCCCGCCGGCCCTACTGGAGTTGGTCCGATGGTCCCGGCGCTCGTGAGGTAAGCACAGCATGAATCAGACAAAATTTCCGCTTAGAAATCCAAGGAGTAGCATGCCAAAAACGATGCGGGGCGCGGTTGCTGTGGAATTTGCCATACTGTTGATCCCGTTGCTATTGCTTGTGTTGGGAGTGTCCGAGTTCGGCCGGGCGCTGTATCAGTACAATACACTTGTCAAGTCAGTGCGTGATTCGGTACGTCATCTCTCGCACTTAAATCCGACGAGTAGTGATTATTCAGAAACGCAGATCGAAGCAAAATGCCTTGCCGTATATGGCAATACCGGTTGTAGCGGAGATGCGCTGTTACCGGGATTGACTACCAGCATGGTCAGCATCAATCCCATCGTTACGACGACTTCAACGGGCGCATCCATTACCCTGGTCGAGGTCAGAATTACCGGATACACATTTAATTTCTTGTTGGATCCTCGCACGCTCACGGGTGGTGGCGATGAATCGATTACATTTGGCGATATTCGCGCCACGATGAGGCAAACATGAGATCTACTCTGAGATTCCAGCGAAAATTCGTACCGGTTAATCGATTCAAGCAGTGCGGTGTTGCTGCCGTTGAATTTGCCTTGATTGCCGTAGTGCTGTTTACACTCCTGATCGGTATCATGGAATTCAGCCGTGTGCTGCATTACTGGAATACCGCAACGGAAGCAACACGGCTGGGTGCACGCTTGGCAGTCGTGTGCGATCAGGATGCAGCGGCAGTCAAAACGAAAATGCAGTCCATGCTGAACATTTTGGATAGCAGCAATATTTCTGTTGAATATATTGATAAAGATGGCAATAGCTGCGATCCCGATTCCTGCAGGTCCGTAACGGTTAGCATTTCAGGGTTGACCGTATCCACTTTTGTTCCGCTGGTGCCGCTGAACATCGAAATGCCGCCGTTTAGCACAACGTTGCCGCGCGAAAGCCTGGATAGCGCCAATCCTGATTGCGCATAAAACGTCATGAATAAATCATTCGTATCTATAACGAGGAACTCAACATTGATGATTATGGCTATTTCACAAGATCAGCAGCGATTATCCTGCTTGCGCCCATACCTTACTACTAATAATGCCGCACGGACTCATGCAGCGCCTTCATTCAATGCGTAGTGATTAACAATTCAGAGGAACAAAAATGATTATCGCCGCAGTTTCACGAAAACAACAAATTCTGGAAAGTATAAGTCAATTTCTGTCTGAGTTTGATCGATCCGACCAATTCTCTCAAGATTCGAACCAGGAACAACCCTATACGCTAATATCCATCAATGGCGGTATGCAGCAAGCCGTTGCAGTGGCTGAGCAGGAACATCCTGATCTGCTCTTGCTGGAAAGCTCCGAGGATGAAACTAATGATCTGCATATTCTGGGTAATGTAACAGCACGTTTTCCAAGTCTAGGCGTTATCATGTTATGCCCGAACCCATCGCCGGAACGATTATTGGAGGTAATGCGTGTCGGTGTCCGGGAAGCGCTGCCGACGCCACCGACTCGCGATTCGCTCTTGAGTGCAATTAACCGGTTTCAACAAAGAATCAAGCAAGCCAGTATGCCCGTTAGAAACGGCAAAGTATTGGCGTTTATTCCTTGCAAAGGCGGCAGCGGCGCTACTTTCCTGGCAGCCAATCTGGCCTATACACTGGCGGCGCAGAATAATCAGCGGGTAGCTCTGATCGATTTCAATCTTCAATTGGGAGACGCTTCATTATTTCTTAGTGACAGTAAATCTCCGGCTTCCATAGCAGATGTTGCCCGGCAGATTCACCGGCTTGATGGCGCGTTCTTGGCTTCCAGCATGATCCAGATCACACCCAACCTGGGCATACTGGCTGCGCCGGATGAGCCGGAAAAAGCAACGGAAATAAAGCCCGAGCATGTCAATCCGATACTGCAGGTTGCTATCAAGAATTATGATTTTGTCATTCTTGATATTGGCCGCCGTATGGATTCCGTGTCCGTCCAGGCGCTCGACAAAGCCGACATGATTTTCCCTGTAATGCAACAGACGCTGCCATTTATACGCGATGCTAAGCGCCTGATTGATGTGTTCCGGTCATTAGGCTATCACAAAGACAAGTTGCGGCTAGTTGTTAATCGTTATGACAAAAAAAGCCAGATTACCTTGGACGATATTCAGAACACGCTCAAATGCGAGGTTTTTAAATCGATTCCCAATAACTTTTCCGTAGTCGATGAATCAGTGAATCATGGTGTACCGGTGCATAAACTCGCTCCACGTAGTCCCATCGCCAAAGCAGTAGAGGATATCGGCAATGAACTGAGTCAGAGCACAGAGCAACAGGAACGCTGGTTTAGAAAACTATTTTCTTAACATCATTTAACGGATTATTGATTATGTCTATACGAGATCGTTTGCAACGCTGGGGTGAGAGCGATACGGCTGTACCTGAACAGGTATTCGTCATGGAAGATAGTTTAAAGCTTGAAAAGAGTTCATTTCATGAACTCAAATCCAGAATACACCAAAAACTGCTCGATCGCGTTGATCTTTCGGTGATGGAGAAGCTGCCGCCGGATCGTTTGACGAATGAGCTCAGGACCCTTGTAGAACAATTACTCATTGAAGAGAAAATACCTATTAATCTGACCGAAAGGGGCAGTCTGGTTTCTGATATCCAACATGAGATCCTCGGTCTTGGGCCATTGGAACCTTTGCTGGCCGACCCGACGATATCAGATATCTTGGTCAATACGTACAAGCAAGTGTATGTGGAACGCCGCGGTAAACTGGAACTTACCGGTGCTCATTTTGCCGATAATCGTCATTTGCTGAGAATCATAGACCGCATCGTGTCAAGAATCGGCCGCCGCGTTGATGAATCCAGTCCCATGGTTGATGCCCGGTTACCGGATGGTTCCCGCGTCAACGCCATTATTCCCCCGTTGGCTTTGGATGGCCCGCTTTTGTCTATCCGGCGTTTTCCAGTTTCGCCATTAAAGATAGATGATCTGATTCAAAATAAATCGTTGACACCAGCAATGGCTGAAGTGATTGCAGGGTTGGTCAAAAGTAAATGCAATTTGCTAATCTCTGGCGGTACAGGTAGCGGTAAAACCACCCTGCTTAATATCATGTCCGGATTTATTCCAGCAACCGAGAGGATCGTGACGATCGAAGATGCTGCAGAACTACAATTGCAACAACCACATGTTGTTCGACTTGAAACGCGTCCACCCAATGTGGAAGGTAAAGGTGAGGTCACACAACGCGCATTAGTCCGGAATAGTCTGCGCATGCGGCCGGACCGGATCATTATTGGCGAGGTGCGCGGCTCGGAAGCCATGGATATGCTGCAAGCCATGAACACCGGTCATGAAGGCTCTATGACTACAGTGCATGCCAATACGCCCAGAGATGCCGTGAGCCGGATTGAAAACATGGTTAACATGGCGGAGACGAATCTCCCTGCCAAAGCAGTACGGCAACAAATCAGTTCCGCAATCTGGGTCGTTGTGCAGGTTTCCCGCATGTCGGATGGAAAACGTAAATTGATCAGTCTCCAGGAGATCACGGGCATGGAAGGTGACATTATTACCATGCAGGAGATTTTTACCTACACACAAATGGGTGTGGACAATAATGGCATGATACAAGGACATTTTCATGCAACGGGTGTACGTCCAAAATTCGCCGAGCGCTTGAAAGTATTTGGTGTTTCTTTGCGTGATGAATTGTTCGATCCAGATAGAATTTTTAAATAATAAGGCGCTTTGTAAAAATGGACTACACTTATTATTTCTTTATTTCAATGATTTTCATTGCAATCGTATTGCTCCTGGAAGGACTTTATCTGCTTTGGAATACTTATAAGGGACCAGAAGCCGTACGTATCGAAAAACGGTTACAGGCCATTTCAGCCGGTTGGGAAGATTCGTCCGGGCATAATCTGATCAAGCAACGTTTGTTGAGTGACTCTCCAACGTTGGAGCGCCTGTTGATGGAAATTCCCCGCATTCACAGCCTGGATCGCCTACTGATTCAATCAGGCTTGCAACTAAGTGTTTCCAGCTTTTTGGGTTACTCCTGCCTATCGGCAGCTGGCGGGATGGCTGTCGCAACATTGTTCAATCTGAACTTTACATTTACGCTACTCTGCTTTGCATTGAGCGGTTCACTCCCTGTTTTGATGGTGTTGAGTGCACGGCACAAGCGTTTGTTAAAAATTGAGGAACAATTGCCGGATGCCATCGATTTGATGGCGCGCGCATTAAAAGCAGGTCACGCTTTTTCGGGCGCATTGCAAATGGTATCCAGCGAAAGCGCCGATCCCATAGCCACTGAATTTCGAATTACTTTCGATGAAATCAATTATGGTATTCCGATGCAGGATGCCCTGATGAATCTGAGTATCCGCATACCCAGCACTGATCTGCGCTATCTTGTCATTGCCGTGTTAATTCAACGGGAAAGCGGCGGTAATCTGGCAGAGTTACTTGAAAATATCGGCAGTTTGATCCGCGCGCGTCTTAAACTACTGGGAACCATTCGTGTGTTGTCAGCAGATGGGCGCTTGTCGGCCTGGATTCTTGGATGTCTGCCTTTTTTCATGGCAATGATTATTCATTTTGTTAACCCCGGATATGTAAATATATTGTTCACGGATCCCACGGGGCGTTTGCTAGTCGGCACTTCATTAACAATGATGGTGTCCGGAATTTTTGCCATGTGGCGAATTATTAAAATCCGGGTTTAGAACTTGCCTGAAGAATCGATCTATTCTAATTATTGGCGGCAGCCCTACGAAAAGTAACCTGGAGTAATAATCATGACCATGATTCAAATACTATATCTTGTCATCATTTTCATCGCCGTAGCTGGGGGTGTTTTTGGATTGATGCGGCTTCTGACGCCTGACCCAGTGCAATCGCGCTTAGATCAAATTGCATCTGAACATGCAACATCCGCCTTAAATGAGTCCAATCCATGGGAAGAAGTTGCCAATAAGCTCACAAGCCCATTTGCTTCACTTTCTTTACCAAGCGAAGGATGGGAAAGCTCTCCGCTGCGAACTCTCTTCATGCATGCAGGTTACCGCTCCCAATCAGTGCCATTTTTCTACTTTGGAGGCAAAACACTTTTGGCAATGCTAGTGCCGGGTATTTTCCTGCTTTATGCAGGCATTAGTGGTTTGGAGCTAAATAATGATACTTCGCTGATCGTTTTTCTAGCTTTGGTAACTGCAGGCTATTACCTGCCTAATGTAGTTCTGAACTATGTCATCAAGATACGGCAGCGAGATTTATTTGAAAATTTTCCCGATGCTATCGATCTGATGACGGTATGTGTCGAAGCAGGATTAGGATTGGATGCTGCCATGCGGAAGGTCGGAGAAGAAATGTATGTAAAATGTAAACCCTTGTCTGAAGAACTTCATCTGGTGAATTTGGAAATGCGGGCAGGCCGAAGCCGGGATCAGGCATTACGCAATCTGGCATTACGCACCGGTGTCGAAGAAATAGAGGGATTGGTTGCCATGTTGATCCAAGCCGATCGTTTTGGTACTAGCATTGCATCATCTCTGAGGGTTCACTCCGATATGCTGCGGACCAAACGGCGGTTGCGCGCTGAGGAAGCCGCAGCCAAAATAGCACTCAAGCTACTGTTTCCGCTAATTTTGTTTATTTTGCCGACTTTGTTGGTGGTTATGGTTGGTCCGGCAATTATTGGTGTTTCCAAAACACTGCTTCCTACCCTGTCGGGTAGTTAATGAAAGGAACCAAAATCCATGTGCAAATTTACGCAATCCCTATTAACCATCATTTGCCTGTTGATATTGACTGGATGTACTTCCATGCAACAAAGAACTGGCGCCGATGGTCATATATCCACTGCAAAAGAAGATCCGCAACTGAGTCAAGCCAAGCAATTTTATTTATTGGGCCGCGAGCACTATCAGAAAAGCCAATATGCTGAAGCTGTCAATGCTTTTGAGAAAGCCATTGAACTGAAACCGGATTATTACGAGGCTTATGGCAGCCTGGGAGTGGTCTATTCGATACTGGGTGAAGACGAACTTGGAATCAGCCTGATCAATGAAGCCATCAAATTGGCGCCTTCGATATCCGATTTGCACAACAACCTGGGTTACGCCCTGTTGAAACAGGGGCGGAACGCCGAGGCAGCGGGTGCATTTGAGCGTGCTTTGCAACTGGATCCTCGGAATGTACATGCCCGTAATAATCTGAAATCCGCTTACAAGCTGATGGGGTGTACTGACGGTGAATTGTGTGGACAGTGGCAAGAGCCCAGACAGCCATAATTTCAAGCCAAGGATTACTCAATCCGAATACACACTGACAGTTATCTTAAATCACTATTGAATATCAGGAAAATAAACCATGTTCCATATCAAACAACTCAGATGGGTATTAAGCAGTGTGCTGGTGTTAGCGGCATGTACTTCAGTTCAAAAAGATACCACGCTTAACGGTATTGAAATTAAACCCGTAACGAGAGTTAATCATGCCAATGGAAGCCCTAGAATTATGTACTTATTGGGGCGATACCATCAAGGTAAGCTGGATTATCAGAAGGCCATCGTTGCATATGAAAGGGCTCTTGAAGTAAGGCCTGACTATGTTGAAGTACACAACGGATTGGGCGTTATATACTCCATGCAGGGCAAACATGAGTTGTCGTTGCGGCATTTTAATAAAGCAATAGAATTGGCGCCACAGGAAACTTATTTGTATAACAATCTTGGTTATGCTCATCTGATTCGGGGTAACTTTGCCGAGGCGATCAAATCATTAAGCAAAGCCTTATCACTGGATCCGGAGAACAAGAGAGCGCACTGGAATTTGGCGATTGCACAGGAAAAAAATCATTTGGATAATAAAGTGACTGCATCGCAACCCAATCCGGATAACTCATCCTCTATTGTCACTCAAGAGCTTTCCAAGACGAATACCGATGAATTTGGTGACCATATCACTCGATTTCGTGAAGACGCAGATTCGCAATTAACCTCTGTCATATCGTCCTCGGATGATCTGGACGCACACGATAAAAACTCCAGACTGCCGGATAATAAAAACATTCGATTAGAAGTTTCGAATGGTAATGGCATTACAGGTATGGCAAAGCAGATATCAGTTTTTTTTCAGCAGCGTGGCGTTGCCAGCGTAAGAGTGACCAATCACCAGACGTACAATCAGAACAAAACTGAAATTTACTATCGTTCAGAAAATTACCATCAAGCCAATCAGATTAATCAAATGCTACCGATGCCGGTCAAATTGGTTGAAAGTGACCAATTGCGTCACGACATACAAATAAAAATTTTATTAGGGCAGGATTTTTCTCGAGAAACTGCCTACTTCAATACAAAAGAACTGGTGCAAGTCAGTCAGCAAAGTATTGAAAAATCCATCGTTCAATCTGAAAGAATGTGAAAAATTAAACGACATGTAATGAGATCCTTACAATTAAGGAACCTTCAATTATTTTTTGGAATAAGAAATCGGCATCAAAGACCATCAAGCGGAGATAGATTCTAAGGAAACGCTGAACAATTAGTGATTTTCAGATTTTCCGGAAATCCTACCTCCCTAGGATTTCCGGGTCTTTGGCGATAACATTGCGGGACTTCTGTTTTTGGGAGCTTGCAAATGTGAGCACTCCGCGAATTTTCTACATTCATGACTCCATGTGCAGCTGGTGCTACGCCTTCAGCCAAAGCTGGGCTGCGTTGCAGCAGGCATTGCCGCGCGATATGGAAATTATTTACCTCGTTGGCGGCTTGGCGCCGGATACCACCGAACCGATGCCGCTCGCAACGCAAAAAATGGTGCAGCAAGCCTGGCAACGCATCGAACAAACGGTACCCGGCGTTCACTTCAACTGGGACTTCTGGTCGCGCAACACGCCGATCCGCTCAACTTATCCAGCTTGCCGGGCCGTTCTGGCAGCCAAAAAGCAACGCGCGGAAGCCGAACCGGAAATGATCCGCGCCATTCAAACTGCCTATTATCAACAAGCGAAGAATCCCTCACTGCCGGAAACCTTGCAAGCTTGCGCCGATGAAGTTGGATTGGACGCGGAAACCTTTAGCGAAGATCTGAAAAGCCCGGCGATAGAAAGTGAATTACAGCAGCAAATGCAACGAGCTAGAAGCATGGAAGTCTATTCCTACCCGTCTTTGCGGCTGGTCATTAACAATGCCGTGTTTCCGATTGCTATCGATTATTTGGATTATCGAGCCATGCTGGATGAGATAAAAGCAATTGAATCTTTAGTGGCTAAAACTTGAGCTGACAGCTTCAGAAATTGGCCAAAATTATGTTGAAATTGATCGAATGAATCTGATCGGAATTCGATAGTCTGACATACGGCAAGCAATTGCTGATTGTGGTTTTTTGTTATTGTAATGATTGCGCATAGACCAGAAGGTGATGAAATATTAAATTCTCTGGGGGGTACCTCCTTTCTGACACACTATTGAAGGCACGTGGGGGCATAATCCACTGCCTGTTCTAATGGTGTAATATCACTTTCCGCTATATTAAAACCCCGATGACACCAACCGAAAACACTAAAACCTTGACCAAGTTATTCGAAGTAGTCAAAGACCTGCCGGTTTGGCTTTTAACGGCATTTGCCTTCGCAGCTGGGCTGATGCTGTTTATGCCACAGATTAGCAGCGAATTACCGGAGGATTATCGGCCTTGGCTGATAGTCGGCTTTGTCTTGTTCGGAGTGCTTGCTTGTTTTAAATGGATTATTGTGTTGTTGATAGCATGGCGAGCCTGGAAAACCCAAATTAAGGCACATAAAAAATTTCATGTGACACCCATGAATCAACATTGTCATTGGTCGGTCACTAGACAGCCTGATGGTTCCTTAGTCACTCAGATCGTTGCGGACTTCGCGGTTAAAAATCAAAGTGTTTCTTCCATTGGACTGATGCGTGCTCGAATTATCAAGCCAAAAATCAGTGGTGAAGTTCTGCATGACATCATAACCGTTCGTGAACAGCACGGACAGATGTATGGTACAGCTTACATGTCTGATTTTCGCATCGCTCCTGGAACAGTACTACTGGCAAGGGCGATGGTGATGATCCGGGGCAAATTTCATAACAAGCCTGAGGATGAAGATCTGCACGTTTTGATCGGTATTGGAGACGATGATGGCTATGAACAACGTGTCACAGTAGTGTGCAAGGGTATGCACAAGCCAAAGTCAACTGATCTACCGATCCCTATCGAAGCACTGCATCTGATCTCCGATCCGATCGAAAAAGATGTAGCCTCGGTGCTACAAACGGAACTGAGTCGCTATGAATTGAATGGTCGCGAATCGGGTGGCCTTGGCAGCGTCCATATAGTCATGGATGGGAAAGAGATCAAACAATTTGGCAATGGTTTTCGTATCATGCAGGTTACAACGAACCAGGAAATCGTGTCCTGATCCAGGATCAGCCAATGTTAAATCAGACAATCTCAACGCACTCTTGGCCCTATATTCGCGATTGGTAAGTGACGCTGAGCGAGAACGTTTTACCAATGCATTGCTTAATCGACTTCAAAATGAAATAGGCTATGCTCGAGTCGCTTATTTGATTGTTTTGGTACTGTTAAATATTGGGAAGCTTGGAGAGGCTCTGGAGGCCGCTAAATTTGGACTTCTGGAGAATGAACAAAAGGATTTTGGATTGAGTAATGTGTTGATGATGTTGAATGGTTTACTTTGCTACCGCCATCTGAATTTCACTTCAGACATGCTCGACAAAATTGAGCACTTCGTGCATGGGACGCAGGAATATTCGTTCCGAATACCACAAAAGATCGCGGCGATACGTGCTTTACGGCTATTATCGTCAACGTGAACACTAACAGTAGAAGAGCTCTTGATTATCACTATATAGAGTGATTGAATGCAGGAGCTGCTTCTAGCCGGAAACCGACATTCCAATCATGTCAATTTTTATCTCACCCAAACGAAAAATATTTCTTCAACTTATCCCAAAAACCAGCGGTATCTGAATCGGCCGTTACAGTTTTATCGACCAACAAGTTTTCCATAATCAATTGGTAAATTTTCGATAATTTCTCGAGATCGTCCACAGCCACGTGTTCATTCAATTTGTGGATCGTCGCATTGCGCGGGCCAAATTCGATGACTTGCGCGCAGATGTCGGCGATAAAGCGGCCGTCCGACGTGCCGCCGGAGGTGGAGAGTTGCGGTTCGATGCTTGTGACTTCAACAATGGCGGCGTGCATGGCGTCGGCCAGTTCCGCCTTGGGGGTGAGAAATGGTTTGCCCGACAGTTCCCACGCTAATTCATAGTCAAAACCGTGCCGGTCGAGAATTTCGTGCACGCGGGCTTTGAGCGATTCGACCGTGCTGGCGGTGGAAAAACGGAAATTGAATAACAAGTTCAGCGTGCCGGGAATGACGTTGGTCGCACCGGTGCCACCGTGAATGTTGGAGATATGCCAAGTGGTCGGCGGGAAATATTCGTTGCCTTGATCCCATCCGGTTTGCGCCAATTCCGCAATCGCCGGTGCGGCGAGATGAATCGGATTTTTCGCCAGGTGCGGGTAAGCGATATGGCCTTGGATGCCTTTGATCGTCAGATTGCCGGATAAGGAACCGCGGCGGCCGTTTTTGATGGTGTCGCCCAGCGTGTCGGTACAGGTGGGTTCACCGACGATGCAGTAATCCAATAACTCGCCGCGCGCTTTGAGGGTTTCGACTACTTTAACCGTGCCGTCGACCGCAATGCCTTCTTCGTCGGAGGTGATCAACAGGGCGATCGATCCTTGATGGTTAGCATGTTGTGCAACAAAGGCTTCAATCGCGGTTATAAAAGCGGCGAGCGATGATTTCATGTCGGCGGCGCCGCGCCCGTATAACTTGCCATCCCGGATGGCCGGGATGAACGGTTCGCTGTCCCATTGTTCCAGCGGGCCAGTCGGCACGACATCGGTATGTCCGGCGAAACACAGCACGGGCGCGGTAGTGCCGCGGCGCGCCCAGAGATTGTCGACTTCGCCGAAGCGCATTCTTTCGATGTGGAAACCGAGTTTTTCCAGCCGCTCGATCAGAATTTCCTGGCAGCCGTCGTCGGCAGGTGTCAGTGAACGGCGGGCTATCAGTGTTTGCGCAAGCGTCAGTGTGTCATTGGACATTATTTTTTCCTGAATTTAACAAGTTAAAGATTGGCGGCGGCCCGGGTGTATGAAAACCACAACAAACGCGTCATAATACTTCGGCGTTACAGTAGGGATTTGAGCGATTATCATGTAAATTGAGGACTGTAAGCTTTTTAAGAAGATGCTGGATTTTACACGTCTGATTCAGGTCTTGTACAACGTTGAATCATCATGTACTTAGCTTGAACGGGCTTAACTCACTACGAGGAAGATCACCATGCTCCTGTTTCTCTTCTATGTCATCTTGTTTGTCGTTGCCGTCGCCGGTGTGATTTTGGCTGTTCCAGTCATACGGCGCAATTTGGTTTCCAATCCGGTACTGAAGATTTTCCGCAAGATGCTGCCGCAGATATCGCAAACCGAGCAGGAGGCGCTGGATGCCGGTACGGTCTGGTGGGAAGGTGATTTGTTCAGCGGCAAACCGGACTGGAAAAAACTGCTGGCGTATCCCAAACCGCAATTGACCTCGGATGAACAGGCGTTTCTCAATGGCCCGGTCGAACAATTATGCGCCATGCTGGACGAATGGAAAATCACGCATGAATTGAAGGATCTGCCGCCGGAAGTGTGGCAATTCATCAAGGACAACGGTTTCTTCGGCTTGATCATTCCCAAGCAGTACGGCGGCTATGGCTTTTCCGCGCTGGCGCATTCCGAAGTGGTGATGAAAATCGGTTCACGCAGCGGCACGGCGGCGGTGACCGTAATGGTGCCGAATTCTTTGGGGCCAGCCGAACTGCTGTTGCATTACGGTACCGAGCAGCAGAAAGAATATTATTTGCCGCGTTTGGCTAAAGGGCTGGAAGTGCCTTGTTTTGCGCTGACTTCACCGGAAGCGGGTTCCGATGCCGGGGCGATGCCGGATTTCGGTATCGTTTGCCGGGGTGAGTACGACGGTAAATCCGATGTGCTGGGGATGCGGGTAACCTGGGAGAAACGCTATATCACGCTGGGGCCGGTTGCGACCATCTTGGGCTTGGCTTTCAAGTTGTACGATCCGGATCGCTTGCTGGGCAAGGATGAAGATCTCGGTATTACGCTGGCGCTGATTCCCACCAACACGCCGGGTGTCAACATCGGGCGGCGGCATTATCCGCTTAACGGCGCATTCCAGAACGGTCCGAACTGGGGCAAGGAAGTGTTCATTCCAATGGAATGGATCATCGGCGGGCAAGAAGGCGTCGGGCAAGGGTGGCGCATGTTGATGAATTGCCTGTCGGTCGGACGCGCCATTTCGTTACCGGCCACCAGTGTGGGTGCGGCCAAATTGGCGGCGCGCACTGCCGGTGCGTATGGCCGGGTGCGCACGCAATTCAAAACGCCGATCGGTTATTTTGAAGGTATCGAGGAAGCGTTGGCGCGCATCGGCGGCAATACCTACATGATGGACGCCGCACGTGTGCTGACAGCCACTGCGGTCGATCTGGGTGAAAAACCCTCGGTGGCGTCGGCCATCGTCAAATATCATCTGACCGAACGGGGACGCCAGGCGGTCAACGACGCGATGGATATTCACGGCGGCAAGGGGATTTGCATCGGGCCGAGAAACTATCTGGGACGCACTTATCAGCAGATTCCCGTCAGTATCACGGTGGAAGGCGCGAACATTCTGACGCGCAGCATGATTATTTTCGGTCAGGGCGCGATCCGTTGCCATCCCTATCTGCTGAAAGAAGTCAATGCAACGCACGATAACAATCCGGATCGTGCATCGCGCGCGTTTGACGAAGCCTTGATCGGGCATGCGCAGTTTACCTTGCGGAATACGGCAAACGCTTTGTTTTATGGGTTATTCGGCGACTATATCAAAGACAATGCGCCGGAAAACAGCACCCCGGAAACCGCTGTTTATTACCGTAAGCTGGCGCGTTTCTCCGCCAGTTTCGCCTGTATCGCCGATATCGGGCTGATGCGCCTGGGCGGTTCGCTGAAGCGCAGAGAAAGATTATCCGCCAGATTGGGCGATATCCTCAGTATGTTGTATTTATGCTCGGCCACGCTGAAACGGTTTGAGGACGATGGCCGTCCCAGTTCGGATTTACCGTTGCTGCATTGGTCGATGCAGGATGCTCTGTATCGATTGCAACAAGCGTTCGATGAGTTTCTGACCAATTTCCCGGGGCATATTACGTTGATCTGGGCGCTGAAAGCCTTGGTCTTCCCGCTCGGGAAACGCTGCAAACCACCCACTGATACCCTGGCGCACGAAGTCGCCAGACTAATGATGGAACCCGGTGCAGTGCGCGATCGATTGACTTCCGGGATTTTTGTTCCCACCGCCGATGGTGAACCGATGGCGGATCTGGAGCACGCTTTGCAATGCGTCATTCAATGCAGCGCCATCGAAGCCAAACTGCGTGAAGCGGTCAAGCAGCATAAAATTACCGATCATGGTGACGGACAGATCGCTCAAGCGTTGCAATTGAACATCATCACCGCGGAAGAGGCGGATCTTCTGAACAAATTGAAAGATTTGCGCGGCCGGGTGGTTAAAGTGGACGATTTTCCGCGTGATTTTGGTCACGAAGCAGGGACGGACATGGGAATTGCCGGAACAATCGGTCACGTGGCGAGCGCCGCTGGTGCCGGTGCTGCTGGTTTTGTCGCGGCGGTGAGTGCCGCGGCCGCTGCGGCTGCCGAAGTCATGGAGAGTATTTCTTCAGACGAAGGCGGTGACGAAGAGGAACAAGACAGGGAATGACGCGCACTGAAAACATAACGACACTGACAGAAATCGCGGAATAAAAAGGAGCGCTATGCAAATCGAGCAAGACGGAATGACAAATATTATTCCGGTAGAAGAAGCGAAAACACTGGATGGTCTTTTCAGGGCACGTGTGCAACGTTCACCGCAAAAGGAAGCCTATCGTTATTTCAATCCGATCAGCGAGGAATGGGCGAACTATACCTGGGAGCAGATGAATCAATGGGTGGCGCGCTGGCAAGCCGCGCTGATGAAAGAATCGCTCGCGGCGGGCGACCGGGTCGCGGTGATGATGAAGAATTGCCCGGAATGGGTGATGTTCGAGCAAGCCGCGCTCGGCCTCGGGCTGGTGGTGATTCCCTTGTACACGGATGACCGGGTTGAGAATGCGGCTTACGTCATCAACGATGCCAACGTTAAATTATTGTTGCTGGATAACTCGCATCAATGGCAGCAATTTTTGACCATCCACAATGAAATAGAGGGACTGCAACGGGTGCTCATCCTCCGGCCCTTTGAGCCGGACAGCATCGATGCTTGCGACAATGTCCGTATCGTGGCTGCGATGGATTGGCTGTCGTCGGCTCATGCCGGTGAAGTGCAGCATATCCCCAGCGATCCGCATGCGCTGGCCACGATCATTTATACCTCCGGCACATCCGGCCGCCCCAAGGGTGTGATGCTCAGTCATCACAATATTTTGAGTAACGTGGCCAGCTGTTTGCAGGTGATTCCGGTGCAACCGGATGATTTGCTGCTGTCATTTTTACCGTTGTCTCACACTTTTGAACGGACATCGGGGTATTACGTGCCTATGATGGCGGGCGCGACGATTGCGTATGCACGCTCGATTCCGCAGTTGCAGGAAGATCTGCTGACCATCCGCCCGACGTTGTTGATTTCGGTGCCGCGCATCTACGAACGGGTTTATGCGGGCATACAGGCGAAACTGGCCGAAGGCTCGGGTTTTGCGCGCTGGTTGTTCAATTTTGCGGTGGAAGCCGGGTACAGCCAGTTTGAATGCCAGCAAAGAAGGGGGTACCGGCGCTTGTCGCATGTGTTGTGGCCAATCCTCGATCGGTTGGTGGCCAGCAAAGTGCTGGGTAAGCTGGGCGGAAGGTTGCGGATGGTGATGAGCGGCGGCGCGGCCTTACCGGCTGAAGTTTCGCGCATATTTATCGGTCTTGGATTGCCTGTTTTGCAAGGCTACGGAATGACGGAAAGCAGTCCGGTCGTGTGTGCTAACCGGGTTGAGGATAATGTGCCGGCCAGTGTCGGTTTGCCGATTCCCGGCGTGGAAGTCAAATTGGGGGAAAACAATGCCTTGCTGGTGCGGGGGCCGAATGTGATGCTGGGATATTGGAATAATCCTGAAGCGACGAAAGCGGTGATTTCGCCTGATGGCTGGCTGAATACCGGTGATATCGCATCGATTGATGCGCAAGGCCATGTAACGATTACCGGGCGGTTGAAGGAAATTATCGTTTTGTCGACCGGTGAGAAAGTGCCGCCGGGTGATATGGAAGCCGCGATTCTGCGTGATCCGCTGTTTGAACAGGTGATGCTGATCGGCGAAGCGCGTTCTTATTTAAGTATTCTGGCGGTATTGAATCCGGCCCGGTGGCAGGATCTTATCGCGCATTATGGTCTGGATGATCGTTTGGATAGTGAACAGCAGAAACATCAGCTGGAGAAAATTTTGCTGGAAAAAATCACGCACCAAACCAGTGAATTTCCAGGCTATGCCAAAATACGCCGTGTTGCCGCCGTTCATGAACCTTGGACTATTGAAAACGGGCTGTTGACACCCACGCTCAAATTAAAGCGCACAAAGGTGCTGGAAAAATATAAAGCCGAAGTCGACAAACTATATATCGGGCATTAAGCAGCGGGCATTGCCCCATTGAATCTTTTCGAGAGAAGGAAACAAGCCGATGGCAAAAGATACGAGTAAGCTGGATAAAGTGGTTCTGGAAGCGCGCCGGAATGCCGAAAAACGCGCGCAGGGATACCGCGAACAAGCGCTTAAATTATTTCCCTGGGTGTGCGGGCGTTGCGCGCGCACGTTCGATCATAAGAATTTACAGTTACTGGAAGTGCATCACAAAAACAGCAATCACGACGATAATCCGCCCGATGGCAGTAACTGGGAACTGCTCTGCACTTACTGCCACGAAAACGAGCATTCCAAGCTCAAGGATGCCATGGGCCGGACGGATAGCGGGCAAACCGGAAACACGGCGACGTTCAATCCTTTTGCCAATCTGAAAGATATGCTGAAGAACAAACCTTGATCCGGATTCCGCTTGTTCAATTGAATTCAGATCAATGGCGGTATTCCAGGCTGAAGTGCGTTGTATTAAACGGGCAGGCGGTTATAATGAGTTTTTCGAGCGCAGAGGAGTCAGGTCATGGTGAAGTTAACGGATATCAAAGGAATCGGTCCGGCTACAATCAAAATATTGCAAGAACGCAAAATAAAAACGGTTGAGGCGCTGGCTTCGCTGAGTTTGGAAGAGCTGCGGAAAATACCGGGTTTCAAAGGTGAGTTGCGTGCGCGTGCGGTCAAACAAGCCGCGGCGGATAGCCTGCGGGAAAAGCCAATCAAACCAGCCAAACCGGCCGGTGCGGCGGATAGCAGCCCACTGACTGTGATCAAGAAGACTGTAGCCGGTCAGATAGTAAATCCGCCTGAAGCGGATAAAGCAAAAGACAAAGATAAAGGCAAAGACGAGAAAAAAGCCCGGAAAGACGACAAGAAAGCAGTAAAAGACAAAGAAAAGAAAAAGAAGCATAAAGATAAGAAAAAAGACGGCAAGAAAAAAGACGGCAAGAAAAAAGATAAAAAGAAATCATAGCTCCTTGGGTCTGATCAAACATTGCAGGCGCGCTTGATGCGCTTTTGCCGAAATGGGCGCAGTACCGAAATCAAGCACAGCGGTTGCAGCGGTGGTCAGTAATTTACCGGAATCGTTAACAGGTGGGGGATCATGGCACAGGTGGCAGAGTAATTGATCCAGACCGGGATTATGGCCGACGATCAGCAAGGTGTGAGCGCCTGCGCCGTATTGATCGACCAGCGCAATCAGGTCATTGAGCGATGCTTCATAGATTCTGTCTTCCCACAGCACATGCTGCTGAGCGAAATCCAATTGCTCCGCAACCAACTGGCAGGTTTGTTTTGCGCGCCGCGCAGGTGAACAGAGTATCCGGCCGATGCGGTACTGTTTCTGTTTCAACCATTGTCCCATTTGTTTTGCAGCTTTTTTGCCGCGCGTGGTCAGCGGGCGGTCGAAATCGGATTTGCTCGCATCGCTCCAGTCCGATTTGGCGTGTCGCATGATGATCAGCTGATTTTTTTGCATCGCTTGAATAGAAAACATATTCACCAACCAACATACTATCACCCTTATGGCGCCGAACATGGATGAATCCTACGCAGCAGTGGATTTAGGTTCAAACAGCTTTCATATGATTGTGGCGAATTGGGCGGATGGCCGCTTGCAGATCATCGACCGCATGAAAGAAATGGTGCGATTGGCTTCTGGCTTGAATGACAAGCAGGAATTGTCCAACGAATCGATGCAGCAGGCGCTGGAATGCCTGCAGCGGTTCGGTCAGCGCATCCGGGAAATTCCGCATGTGAATGTACGTGCCGTCGGTACCAATACGCTGCGCCAAGCCCGCAATGGCGGCGATTTTTTGCTACAAGCGCACCATGCATTGGGTCATCCGATTGAGATTATTGCCGGCCGTGAAGAAGCACGGCTGATTTATTCCGGTGTGGCGCATACGTTGTACGATGAGGTCAATAAGCGGCTGGTGATCGACATCGGCGGCGGCAGTACGGAGCTGATCATCGGCCGGGGGTACGACACCTACCAGACGGAAAGCTTGTATATGGGTTGCGTCAATATGGAGCAGCGGTTTTTCGACGACGGTAAGATAAAAGCCAAAAAAATGCGCAAGGCCATCTTGTTTGCAATGCAGGAACTGGAATCGCTGGAAACGGCGTATAAGAAAACAGGCTGGGATTATGCCTTGGGTTCTTCCGGCACCATCATTGCCATACGCGATGTGGTGCAAGCGCAAGGCTGGTGCGATTCCGGCATCACAGCACCCGCGCTGACGCAATTGATGGACGAGCTTATCGCGATCGGTGACAGTGCGTTCATTAATTTTCCTGGTTTATCGGAACGCAGAAAGCCGGTTTTTGCTAGCGGCGTCGCGATATTGTACGGTGTGTTTGAGGCACTCAATCTGAAGAAGATCGATGTATCCGAAGGCGCGTTGCGTGAAGGTTTGCTGTATGACCTGATCGGCCGGGTGCACGATGAAGATGTCAGGGACAACACGGTCATGGCGGTAGCGCAACGCTACAATGCCGATCTGGAGCAAGCTGGCCGAGTCAGAGACACTGCCGGAAATTTTTTTAATCAGGTAAAAGCGTCCTGGGAATTGGATGAAAAAAACGACCTGAAATTACTGCTGTGGGGCGCTTACATTCATGAAATCGGCTTATCGGTTGCGCATAACCAATATCACCGGCACGGCGCTTATCTGACGGCCAATTCGGATTTGGCTGGTTTTTCGCGCCAGGAGCAAACGAAATTGGCGATGCTGGTGCGCAGCCATCGCCGCAAGTTTCCCGTGGAAGAATTTGAATCGATTGCTGTTTCCATGCGCACCTCCATTATTAGATTATGTATCTTGCTCAGGCTGGCGGTGGTGATGCACAGAAGCCGCTCGAACATCAGCTTGCCGGAAATACTGATTTACGTAAATAAGAACCGCGTGAATTTGGACTTTCCGCCCGGCTGGCTGGATAAACACCCCTTAACGCTGGTTGATCTCATTACCGAGCAAGGTTTTTTGCAGATCGCGGATATCAAACTATCCTTTCATTAGGCAGTTGCAACAGCTTACTTGAGATTACATGCGGAATTCATTGCAAGCTATTGAACTTATGGGTTGCGAGCGCTAGACTGCTGCATTTCCCGATATCGGAAAAACGGATTTTTTGTGTTCAAAGTTTTACCCAATGATGTTCCAATGAGAGAGGGGATGGCATGCAATTAGGAAAACTTGTGCGCCGGTTTAGCGGGATTTGCAGCATCGCATTGTTTTTGATGCTGATTCAATCGGCTCCTGTGGTGGCCGAAGAGTGGATTTATACCGTCCGGCCCGGCGATAATCTGTGGAATCTGGCGGAACGCCATCTAAAAAGCATGGAATACGTGCAACCGTTGCAACAGCTCAATCAAGTGCGCAATCCCTACGTGATACCGCCCGGCACCGCGCTGCGAATTCCAGTGGCCTGGACAAAACAGCAGGATATCTTCGCGCACGCAGTCAGTGTCTACGGTACCGCCACGTTACAGCGCAAAAACCAGGAACGCATACCGCTTGAGCAAGGCATGCAATTGCTGACGGGCGATGAAATCCAAAGCGGAAACGATGCGTTCGTAACCGTGGAATTCGCCGATGGGTCGCAAATGCGCGTGCAAGAAAACACCCAGCTGCGCCTGGAGAATATGCGCATGTTCGGCGATTATGGGCTGATTGACACGTTGGTCGATATGCGTCAGGGACGCACGGAAAATTCCGTACCGAAAAAATCCGAGAAAGCCACCCGGTTCAAAATCAAAACACCATCCGCAATCAGTTCGGTGCGCGGCACGGATTTCCGCGTTGGGGTCATCGAAACGCAATCCGGCACCAGCAGCGAAGTGCTGACCGGCAGCGTGGAAGTCAATGGCGAAAGAAAACAAGTCAAAGTGCCGGCGGGGTATGGCACGGTAACCATCGAAGGCAAGCCGCCGGTCTCTCCGGTCAAATTGCTGCCGCCGCCGGACTTATCCGAAGCCGCGCATTATTATCAAAATTTGCCGCTGGTGATTAAATTTGCCCCACTGGCGGGGGCGCACGCATACCGGGCGCAGATTGCCGCCGACCGGGACTTTAAAAACTTACGCTCTGAATTTACCGCAGCGAGTTTGCCTTTCCGCGACGGTGATATCCCCGATGGCGATTATTGGCTCAGAGTGCGCGGCATCGATGGTTTATCGATCGAAGGCAAGGATGCGGTCATTGCGTTCGCGCTGAATGCCTACCCGGAAGCGCCTTTTATTCTTGCGCCCCTGCCGGGCGGCATGGCGGAGCCGGAGAAGCAGCAATTCAAATGGGCGGCGCAAGCGGATGTGTCGCACTACGCCGTCATGATCAGCAAGGATGCCGATTTTTCATCGTCTTTGTACTTTAATCCCGAAGTGAAAGAGAACAGTGTGACGTTATCCGAATCGCTGACGCCCGGTCACTATTTCTGGCGTATTTTCGCCGTATCCGCGCGCGAAGGCGCGGGGCCGTTCAGCGATACCATGGCATTCCGCGTACCCTATCCCGCACCGGCGGTGGGTGAAGCGAAGCTGGACGATAACAAAATGACATTCGCCTGGCGGGCCGCTGTGGAAGGACAGAGCTTTCAGTTTCAATTCGCGCGCGATAAGGAATTCACTCAGATTATTCATGATGAGTCGACCACCGCTTCGCAGCTGACGATCGCAAAACCGGATAGCGGCACTTATTATTTGCGTATCAAAACAATCGAAGCGGACGGTTTCCAAGGTCCGTGGGGAACGCCGCAAGCGATTGAAGTGCCTTTCGGTATCTCATACTGGTTCATGCTACTGATGCTGCTGCCATTGCTTGTATTGATATGATCCTGGCGGGCCGGTCGTGGAAGCATTACTCATTTGCTGCGCGTATCGTCATCCTGTTGACCGGGGTCGCTGCCATCGCTTATACGGAAGTGCTGGAGCGTTTTGATTTTATCCTCTATGACAAAATAGCCGTTCTGCAGCAATATCCGCAAGATCCGGATATCGTAATCGTTGCCATCGACGATGAGAGCTTTAAAGTGTTAGGCCGCTGGCCGTGGTCCAGGGGCGTGCATGCGGAATTAATCAACCGGCTGAATTCAATCGGTAACAAAGCGCTGGCTCTGGATTTACTGTTGTCCGAGCCGCAGGAAAACGATCCCTACGCCGATCACTTACTGGCTCAAGCCATCGCCGCTCACGGTAATGTCATTTTTCCCGTGGCGCCGGTATTCGACGCCCATATGGAATCGCTGATGCTGGTGCAGCCGCTGCCGCTGTTTACCCAGCAGGCGGTATTGGGCCATGTCGATATCGAACTGGATAGCGATGGCGTGGCCCGGCGGGTTTATCTGTCCGCGGGGATCAATGCACCCGAATGGCCTGCGCTGGGATTGGCGCTGACCAATCCGGCGGCGGTAAGAGCCATGCAGCAGCAAGTCCATGAAACAGTATCCGGTCAACCGGAACATTGGGAGAGAGCGCAAGAAGCGCTGATACCGTATGCAGGCGAGTCCGGTAGTTTCCGCAAAATATCGTACGCCCGGGTGTTGTTCGACGATGCCGTCCTGGCCGGTTTAAGGGACAAAACCGTGCTGGTCGGTATGACGGCCACCGGGATGGGAACACGCTTTGCCACACCGCTCTCGCCGCTCAATCATCAACCCATGACGGGCGTGGAATGGCATGCCAATGTGTTCTCCATGCTGACATCCAATCGCATGATTTATCCGGCGCCGGGAATGATAACAGCCGCGCTCTCGGTTGTGTGGGTCAGCGCGATTCTGGTCATTCTCGCTTGGGTAGGAAAGAATCTTACCATTCCGCTATTGCTCGCATTCATGGCCGCCGGACTGTTTCTCTCCGGCTTGATTCTGGAATTGAACCGTGTCTGGATTCCTCCCGGTGCTGCCTTGTTAGGCACATTGTCGCTGTATCCGCTGTGGAATTGGCGCCGCATCAATGAATTTTTGCGCACACTCTGGATGAGCAAAGCGCATTCCAATGTGGCGCTGGAGTCGATCGGCGACGGTGTCATTATCACCGACGTTTCCGATCAAGTGATTTACATCAACACAGGCGCGGAAAAAATTCTGCGTACCCGGCTCGAGCAAATCAAGGGAAAACCATTAGCGGAAATTCTCGGGTTTGATACGAATGTGGCTGATGTGCCGGTTGATCAAGCCGGGAAAGATTTCGCAGGCGGCAGCGTGAATAAACCCGGCATGGTTGAATGTGTGCTCAGAACCGCGCAGGGCAATGAACGGACGGTTCGCATCACGCGCAACCAATTGCTGGATGAGCAAAAAGCCACTATGGGTTCGGTGATCGCCATGACGGATATTACCGACCGGATCGAACTGGCGCAGCAAGTCGCGCATCAGCAGAGTTACGATGCGCTGACCAAGCTGCCGAACCGCTCAAGGCTGCTGGCGCAATTCGATTCCCTGATTCAGGAAATCGCCAATAGCGGAAAAATTATCACGGTATTTTTTGTCACCTTGGATAATTTTAAAAAAATTAACGATGCCATGGGACATCATGCCGGAGACAAACTGCTCAAAATGGTGTCCGGCCGTTTGTTTGACGCGGTGGCGCCGGAGGATATGCTGGCGCGCTGGGGTGGCGATGAGTTTGTGCTGTTATCCAGCTGTTTAGCCAAGGAAGATTCCGCGCCCGGAATGGCGCAGAAAATTCTCGATGCGATCCGGCAGCGTTTTGAGATCGACGGTCTGGAAGTCTTCGTTTCCGCCAGTATCGGGGTGAGTTTTTACCCGGATGACGGATTGACCAGCGAAACGGTGCTGGAGCGCGCCGGTACCGCGATGTACCGGGTCAAAAAGGATGGCGGCAATCACTTCGGTTTGTATTCGGCCGAATCCTCGGTGGTCTGGACACGCGATCAACTCGAACTGGAACGGGAATTGCGCGCGGCGATCAAGAATGACGAATTGCAGGTGCTGTTTCAACCGATCGTCCATGCGCAGTCGCATCACATTGCCCGCATCGAAGCGCTGGTACGTTGGCTGCACCCGAAGCGGGGCTATTTGTCGCCGAGCGAATTCATTCCGCTGGCGGAAGATATCGGCCAGATCGGGCAGTTGGGTGAAATCGTACTCAGAACCTCGTGTACCGCGGCGTATAACCTCTTGCAACTGGGCTACCCGGTGAATGTTTCGGTCAATGTGCATCCGCGGCAATTATTGAACCGGGATTTTCCGCAAACGATTCTGCAAGTGCTGCACGACACCGGACTGCCCGCGCAGTCCTTGATACTGGAAATCACCGAAAGCGCCATCGTGAACGACATGGAACGGGTCAGCAAGGTGCTAGAGGAAATCAGACGTTTGAATATTTTGATCGCTCTGGACGATTTCGGCACCGGTTATTCCTCGTTGACGCTGCTGCGGGAATTGCCGATCGATATCCTGAAAATTGATAAATCCTTCGTGCGTACGCTGGATCAGAACCGCAACGATCTGAAAATCGTGCAAGCCATTATCGGTCTGGGAAAGAATCTCGGTTTGACCGTGATTGCGGAAGGTGTGGAAACGGAGCGGCAAGTGAAGTTATTACTTCAACACGCCTGTTATTACCATCAGGGCTATTTCTTCAGCAGGCCGATTCCTTATGAAGCGCTGTACGAATTAATGCAGCACAAGCTGTATCAGGCCGGGCCGCAATAATGTTCCAGCAGCAGCTGCTGCGCCGAGCGCGGTTTGGCGGTGCCGGGCTTCGAACGTTTGTACGAACCGTCGCTTTGCAGTAACCAAGCTTGCGTGTTGTCGGACAGGTAGCTAAGCAGCCCTTGATCGATGACATTGTCGCTGGTGCGTTTCTCCTCGACCGGAAAACACACTTCCACGCGGTAATGTAAGTTGCGCGTCATCCAGTCCGCGCTGGAACAAAATACCAGCTCCTCGCCGATTCCTCCACCATTATGAAAATAATAAACCCGGGTATGCTCGAGAAAACGGCCGACGATGGAACGTACGCTGATATTTTCCGATACCCCTTTAACGCCGGGGCGCAAGCAGCAGATGCCACGGATGATCAAATCGATTTTGACACCCGCTTGCGACGCCTTGTACAACGCGGCGATAATTTCCGGATCGACCAGCGCGTTCATCTTGGCGATGATCCAGGCTTTTTTCCCAGCGGCTGCGGCGCTGATTTCCTTTTCGATATAACTCAGGATACCCTTATGCAGCGTGAACGGCGATTGTAAAAGCTTTTTCAGCTTACCTGCGCGGCCCAAACCGGTCAGTTGGTGAAACAGTTTATTGACGTCCTCGCCGATGGCCTTGTCGCAGGTCAGCAGACCGTAATCGGTATACAACCGCGCGGTGCGGGCGTGATAGTTGCCGGTTCCCAGATGCACGTAGCGGCGCAAGGCGCGGCCTTCCCGCCGCACCACCAGAATCATTTTCGCGTGGGTTTTGTAATTGACCACGCCGTACACGACGTGCGCGCCCACTTGCTGCAACTCGCTGGCCAGTTCGATATTGGCTTCTTCATCGAAGCGCGCGCGCAATTCGATCACTACCGTGACTTCCTTACCCGCACGCGCCGCTACCTTGAGCGCTTCGACCACGGCGGAATCGGCGCCGGTGCGGTACAGGGTCTGCTTGATCGACAGTACATTGGGATCGGCGGCTGCCTGACGGAGAAAATCGATGACCGGAGCGAACGATTGAAACGGGTGGTGCAGCAGTATGTCGCCGTTATGCAGCGCGTCAAAAATATTGGTGTTTTTCAGCAAACGCTTGGGAATGTCGGGCGTGAAACCGACGAATTTCAATTCCGGCCGGTCGACCAGATCGCAGATTGCCAGCAAACGGCCCAGATTGACAGGTCCCGTAACCTGATACAGATCGTTTTGCTGTAATTCAAACTTGTGCAACAGAAAACGGCTGAGATTATCCGGGCAATTATCCGCGACTTCCAAGCGCACGGCGTCGCTGAATTTGCGCGATGGCAATTCGCCTTCCAATGCGCGCAGCAAATCGTCGATCTCTTCGTCGTCGATCAATAAGTCGCTATCGCGCGTCACTTTGAATTGATAACAACCGGTCACGCTCATGCCTGGAAACAGATCGCCCACATGCGCATGAATGATCGACGAGAGCATGACAAAGTCGTTATTGCCCTCGCTATACTTGGCCGGAATCGGAACCACCCGGGGCAAGGAACGCGGCGCTTGCACGATGGCCAGCCCGGAATCCCGTCCGAAGGCATCCTTGCCTTCGAGCGAAATGATGAAATACAGATTTTTGTTCAACACCTTCGGAAATGGGTGCGCGGGATCCAGGCCGATCGGGCTGAGTACCGGCAATACTTCATCCTTAAAGTAGCGGTGAATCCAGCGGCCGAGCAGCGGTTTCCACTGCGCGCGGCGCAGCAAACGTATTTTGTCCTTGGCTAATGCTGGAATGATCAAGTCATTCCACACGCTGTATTGCTCCTGCACAAACTGATGCGCAGTTTCGCTGACGCGCGCCAGCACTTCGGCTGGGGATAGATTATCCGGGCCGGTTTGCGTCGAATTGTATTTGACCTGCTGTTTTAAACCGGCTACGCGAATTTCAAAGAATTCGTCCAGATTAGTACTGGCGATGCATAAGAAGCGCAGTCTCTCCAGCAGCGGCAGGCTTTCATCCTTGGCTTGCTCGATGACGCGCCGGTTGAATTCCAGCAGGCTCAGTTCGCGGTTGATGTACAGCGTCGGGTTTTTAAGATCGAGAGTATCCATCAATGGAAGTTGTTCAGGTGATTTTTACTTTTTCTTGTCAATTTATTGCCATTCCAATGTGCTTGTGTGGAAAATACGCGAGTTTGCCGGAGTCCGGTTTATACCGCATTAATGTTTCATTTTGGTGACAGTTTCAATAATTTGCCATTGTCTTCATCTGTCAGCAGATACAACGCGCCGTCCGGACCTTGCTCCACATCGCGGAATCGCAGCGTGTTGGTCAATAACCGTTCTTCGCTGAGAATTTTTTTATCATCGGAGGTTAAACGCACGATTTGCCGTCCGGCCAAAGCGCCGACAAACAAGTTGCCGTGCCATGCCGGAAACAATTTGCCGGTATAGAACACCATTCCGGACGGTGCGATCGACGGCACCCAGTAGTGAATGGGTTCTTCAAAGCCTTGCCCGGCGTGTTCGTGCTTTATCGGCGTACCGTCGTAGTGCATGCCGTAGTTGGCTTTGGGCCAGCCGTAATTTTTACCGGGCTGCGGGATATTGATCTCGTCGCCGCCCTTGGGGCCATGTTCATGAATCCACAACGCGCCGGTTTTCGGATGAATCGTAGCGCCCTGCACGCTGCGATGACCGTACGACCAGATTTCCGGTTTGGCTTGCGGATTGTTGACAAACGGATTGTCAGCAGGCACCGAGCCGTCGGGCTTGATGCGGATGATCTTACCGATGTGATTGCTCAGGTTCTGCGCTTCTCCCATGTAATCACCGCGATCGCCCAATGTGATGAACAGATTGCCATCCGGCGCAAACGCCAGACGCGAACCGAAATGTACCGACCCCGGTACTTTCGGTATTTGACGGAAGATCACTTGCAGATTCTCCAAACTGCCGTCCTTCAACTCGGCCCGGGCAACCGCCGTACCGGCCCGCGATCCTTCCGGCTCGGCATACGACAGGTAAATCAGCCGGTTCTTGGCAAATTCCGGATCCAGTGCGACATCGAGCAAACCGCCTTGCTGCTGAAAGAAAACCGCCGGAACGCCTTTGATGGGCTCCGATACCTTGCCATCCGGTGTGATGATACGTAACCGGCCAACCTTCTCCGTTACCAGCACACTGCCATCCGGCATGAACGCCATGCCCCACGGGAATTGCAATCCCTCGGCCACCAGGCGCACATCGAATTCGGTTTGGAGGCGTTGCGCTTGCACGGTTTGTGGAACCGCAAGACAGAGAGCGATTGCGATCAGGATTTTTTTAAGTGGTGGTTTCATAGTGGATAGTGTCACGGTGCATGAGTTAACGCGCTCCACTGTACCATTCCTGCCGGAGCGGCTCAATACAGGCCGGATCAAAACACCACAATCCGTACCCGCACGCCGCCGAACACATTGAGCGGCGGTCCCGGTTCATAATAACGACCCAGTGCCGCATTGATGCGAGTATTGGCGTTGTATTGCGCGTCGAACAGGTTGTTGACGCCGAAAAAGATCGAGCTTTCAAAGTTGTTGCGCCGCAACTCCCATCCCGCCAGCAGTTGACCCAAGGTATACGCCGGGTTGGTTGCGCTATTGGTGTCGTTGACAAAAAACTCGCCAACGCGGTGCACGTGCAGTTGCCCGAAAAAACCGAGCGGGTGCGCGTAGCGCAGCAATCCTTCCCAGCGATGCCGGGGAATTCCCGGGAAAATATTGCCTTTCAGGTTGGTATCGTTGGCGATGTATTTTTCAAATTCAAAATCGGAAAAGGTGTAACTGACTTCGCCGCGCAGCCCTTTCCATTCCGGCGTCGCCAGGCGCGTTTCCACGCCGATGCGGCGCGATTGCCCGGCGTTGCGGAAAAACGCCCGGCCGGGCGATGTGGCGAGCTCGAACGGTGTAATCTCGTTCCACGTGCGGATAAAAAATACCGCCGTGTCGTATTGAAATCCGGCGGTGTTGCCGCGAAAGCCGAGTTCGTTGCTGAGTGATGTTTGCGCGTTCAGATTCGGATTGAAACCGCCTTTCCCGGCGGGATTGTTGATCAATTCGGTGGTGGTCGGCGCTTCAAAGACGGAAGCGGTATGCGCGTAAATCTGCTGCTGGCTGGTGACGTGATACACCAGACCGGCGGTGCCACTGGCTTGCGACACGGTGCGCGCGCCGGATTGGTTACCGTCGCTTTTGAATTGATCTTTGACTTCGTACCGCAGCCAATCCCAGCGCCCACCGAACACCACATCCAGCTTATCCGCCACACGCCATTCGTTGCGGAAAAACGGCCCGGTGCTTTGCACGCGTTCGGTCTGACTCAAGTTCAATGCGCCGCGCACACCGGAATTGTTGTTGAAACGCTGCCGGTCGTCATTCTGGATGCCGTAATCAACACCGATCAGAAAGCGGTTGGGGCGATTGAATAAAATGTGATCGTTGACAAACTGCATCATCAATCCGCCCACCTGCCGGTCAAACTGCACCTGTCCGCCGTCGAAAAACTGCTGGCGGCTTTGAAAATCCCGTTGCAACCAATGTCCCGTCACGCTGAATTCCTTGCCGGCAGACGGTCTCTGGCGAAAGCGGATACCCATTTCCTCCTGGCGGATTTCCTCACCGGCGTTGTACTGCACATTGCGTGCGGAAGCTTGCCGGGGATCGGCCTGCACTTCCGCTCGAGTCAAAGCGCCGGGATCTTTCGACAGCGGCGAATAAAATTCGCGGAACACCAGCATCAAATCGGAATCGGCACTCGTCTGAAAATTCAGTTTAGCCTGTGAAAACGTATTCTGCATCGCGCTATGATCGCGCCAGCCATCCTGTTGCGTGTGCGAACCATACAAACTGTAACCAAAGTTTCCTTGCCGTCCGCCCATAAATAACTCGGACTTCAGATAACCGTATTGCCCGAACACCTGGCGCGGCATCACGACGAATTTCTCCGGCGGCGCTTCGCGCGTGGTGATGTCGATCATGCCGCCGGAGGCATTGCCGTACAGCGACGCGGAAGGCCCGCGCAGAATATCCATGCGCTCGATCAGCGACGGATCGATCGAATCCAGCTGCGTTTGCCCGTCCGGCAATGTCGCCGGGATGCCGTCGACGCGCATCTGAATACCGCGCACCCCGAACGGCGAGCGCGCGCCAAACCCGCGAATCGCAATGCGCAAGTCCTGCGTGAAGTTGAACTGATTCTGAAAAAACACCCCTGGCGTGCTACGCGCGAACTCATCCAACGTCGCGCCGGGCTGGTAGTTATGCTGCGGAGTGCGCGTGATCTGTGTGACGCTGTTGGGAATCTGTTCCGGTGAACGTTCGCTGCGCGTGGCGGTGATGTTGATCGGATTGAGAATTACGGATTGTGAAGAACCGGGATTTTGCGCCTGGGCTGGCATTATGCTTGTCACGCAGCCAACCAACATGAAGACACGGCGAATCACCCAGGATATGCGGCAAAAATGAAAATGTATGGCAGGAGTAAACAACATGCGGGCAAGTTTACCATTCTGCCCAGCAACGTTAAATTATTGGGCCGCTCTGCTTGAGTTTTGCTATGGCGAAAGCTATTGTGTTGATGTTAAGGAATGAAACGGCAAACCCATCGCGACGAGTTGAATTAAACAAAAAAGCCCATGCAAAAATCTGAAATGTCATCGAGCAGCGCATCCAACGACGAAAAGCTGGGTCCCGATCAATCTGCCTTTTGGTGGCTGATCGGATTGGCCACGCTATTGCTACTGGGATCGGCCTTAATTGCCTGGCAACAGCCGCCGAATCCGGATGCCAATCGTACTGCCGCACCGGGATGGATCGATACCTTGCAGTATCCAATCGAACAGAACGTTTTCAAGCGCGTGACTGTGATTAATGCAAATTTGGGGGCTGTATTTGCCTTGGATCAACATGTCTGGGCGGTGGGTGATGTTGGTCTGATTGCACACAGCGCGAATGGCGGGAAAACCTGGGAACCCCAAACTAGCGGTACTCGAGAAAGGCTTAACAGTGTCACGTTCCATGCGGACGGGCAGCAGGGCTGGGTGGCGGGCTCTGGTGGCACGATATTAAAGACAAATGATGGCGGGAAAAGCTGGGAACCCCAAACCAGCAGCACTCGAGAAAGGCTTAACAGCATCACGTTCCATGCGAACGGACAGCAGGGCTGGGCGGCAGGCGAAGATGGTACGATCCTAAAAACAGTGGATGGCGGGAAAACCTGGGAAACCCAAACCAGCGGGACTCGAGCATGGCTTGCTAGCATCACGTTCCATGTGAACGGACAGCAGGGCTGGGTGGCAAGCTCTGGCGGCACGATCCTAAAAACAGTGGATGGCGGGAAAACCTGGGAGCCCCAAACCAGCGGAACTCGAGCACAGCTTACTAGCATCACGTTCCATGCAGACGGCCAGCAGGGCTGGGCGGCAGGCGATGATGGCAAGATCCTGAAGACGGTGGATGGCGGGAAAACTTGGGAACTCCAAACCAACGGGACTCGAGCATGGCTTACTAGCATCACCTTTCATGCGGGTGGGCAGCAGGGCTGGGCGACAGGCGATGATGGCAAGATCCTGAAGACCGTGAATGGCGGGAAAACTTGGGAACTCCAAATCACCGGGACTCGAGCATGGCTTACTAGCATCACGTTCCATGCGAACGGGCAGCAGGGCTGGGCGGCAGGCTCTGGTGGCACGATCCTAAAAACAGTGGATGGCGGAAAAACCTGGGATCCGCAAACCAGTGGAACTCTAGCACGGCTTACTAGCATTACGTTCCATGCGGGCGGGCAGCAGGGCTGGGCGGCAGGCGGTAGTGGCACGATCCTGAAGACAGTGGATGGCGGGAAAACCTGGGGGCCCCAAACCAGCGGGACTCGAGCATGGCTTGCTAGCATTACGTTCCATGCGAATGGACAGCAGGGCTGGGTGGCAGGCTCTGGCGGCACGATCCTGAAGACAGTGGATGGCGGGAAAACCTGGGAGCCCCAAACCAGCCGAACTCGAGCACAGCTTACTAGCATCACGTTCCATGCAGATGGCCAACAGGGCTGGGCGACAGGCTCTGGCGGCACGATTCTGAAGACAGCGGATGGCGGGAAAACTTGGGAGCCCCAAACCAGCGGAACTCGAGAAGAGCTTACTAGCATCACGTTCAATACAGACGGCCAACAGGGCTGGGTGACAGGCTCTGGCGGCACGATTCTGAAGACAGTGGATGGCGGGAAAACCTGGGAGCCCCAAACCAGCGGGACTCGAGCATGGCTTACTAGCATCACGTTCCATGCGAACGGACAGCAGGGCTGGGCGGCAGGCTTGGATGGCACGATCCTAAAAACAGTGGATGGCGGAAAAACCTGGGATCCGCAAACCAGCAGCATCACTCAAGAAGAGCTTATTAGCATCACGTTCCATGCGGACGGGCGGCAGGGTTGGGCGGCAGGCGAAGATGGCACGATATTGAAGACAGTGGATGGCGGGAAAAGCTGGCAGGCGCAAGCCAGCGGCACCAATGCATGGCTTGTTAGCATCACGTTTCAAGCGGATGGTCAGCAAGGCTGGGCGGCAGGCAAAGGTGGCACGATTCTAAAGACAGTGGATGGCGGGAAAAGCTGGCAGGCAGTTGTTTATCGTTTTTATCCGGCCCCGTGGTTTTATGGGTTTGCCTTGATTGCCTTGCTGATTTACGCAGCGGCATTCTGGTGGCGTGCCCGGTTGAATCACCGGTATGAACAGACGCAATCATCGACGGCCATGAACCGGGGTGTGACCGACAATCCAGCCGGGCCGGGCGAACAGGATTTGCTGGGTGCGCGCCTGATCGCCGACAGCCTGACGCATTTTCTGATCAACGAAAATACCCGGCCGCCGCTGACGCTGGCGATTACCGGCGAATGGGGCAGCGGCAAAAGCTCGGTGATGAATTATCTGTCCGCCAACCTGAAGCGCAAGGGATTGAAGCCGGTGTGGTTCAATGCCTGGCACCACCGCGAGGAACCGAGTGTGCTTGCATCGATTCTGGCCAATGTGCACAAGCAGGCGGTTAAACCCTGGTGGCGGCTGTCCGGTTTATGGTTCCGCTTGCGTTTATTGTGGCGGCGGCACTGGTTGTGGAAAGCGCTTTTGATAATGCTATTTGCCAGTCTGGCATTCATGGGGGCCTGGCTTTCGCAAACCGGAAAATGGAACGAGTCTTGGCGCTATGCGTTGTATACCCTTAAGATCGAACAGCCGGTCATGCTGGGTGAAAAAGGTTTCCGCCAGCTGTGTCCCGAGTGGGCTAGCCTGCACGATGGCCGTGAACAGGTTGTTCAGGAAAAATACGGTGATGAAGCTATTAAACGTGTTGTAGTACCACGGCATAAGCCATTAACGGCGGTGGTTTATGTCAATCCACCGAGTACCACCAAGGATATTTTCAGTGAAAGAGAATGCGAAGTGCTGCACGAATTGCATAACCATGAACGCATCCGCCGCGATGAACTGAATTGTTTGACCAGCATACCCGTGTCTGAAACGAAACAGGCTTGTTTTGCTTCGCCCAATGTGCTGCTCAAAACCGTGGAGCGAGGTTGGGGCACGACGCTGTCGCTCGATGATGAAAAAACGCTTCAATGGGCGATGGAATACCTGAGCCCGGATTTGCCGGTCCTGCTTCCCAATGCATTCGTTTCCTGGCTGACTGCGTTATCCGCGTTATTACTATTTCTCGCCATCAAAGGCATGGCGCTGCTGGGTTTGGCGCCGGTGTCCTTCATTCAGGGATTTTTGCGAACAACCGGTGCTGTTGGTGAAGCCACCGAAAAAGTAGGTACTCGCTTGCTGTTTGAGAGTCATTTTAGGGCGATCACGCGTTTATTGGGACAAAGGCGGCTGGTATTGTTTATCGACGATCTGGATCGCTGTGATCCGGAACATACTCGCAAAGTACTGGAAATCAGTAATTTTTTGTCCAGTTCCGGAGAATTGTTCATGGTGATCGGCATGTCGACGAAACATGTGCTGATCAATGTAACGTTGAGCTTTAAGGAGACGGCGCAGATGCATGATAACGATCCGGCAAACGTGCAACCGGATCAATCCGGAAAAGATTCCAATGCCGGGCAACAGAATGGGTTTGCGCGGAGCTATTTGCATAAATTGATCCATATCGTAGTGCCAGTACCCAAGCCGGAAACCGCGCAGATCAAGGCATTACTGATGGGTGGTCTGAGCAGCCAATCCAAAGCGGAAGACAGGATGATCAGCGATGAAAAGCGCGAGGCGCGCGCAGATAAAATTCTGGCGTTTTCGGCGGCATTCATTCGAAGATCATTATTTATTCTGGCGATTGCTGCCGGAATTTACCTGGGAATGGATTCAGCGGATCAAACTCGGAAGGAACAAAAGCAATCCGCTGCTGCGGCACCTCAGTCACCGGCAACGACTGCGGAGAACAAGGCGGCAGCAGCAGAATCTTCTACAAAACAAACGGACGTTACGGATCGACCCAAAGAAACAGTGTCATCAGACGGTGAGCTATTTAAGCCCGCCTATACGCAAGATAATTTCCAAGAATGGCCGCTCCAGATTGGAGTGGCGCTTGCTCTATTTGCGGTGGTCATGTGCATGCTGTTTTTTGTGTTGTTGCAGCGGTTGAATAAATTGGATGACAAAGAATGGCTGAACTGGATCAAGCCATTGCTGCAACGATTAAAGATTGCATTGCTCGGCCCGGAGCCTATCAAGGATACCGAGAGTTTTACCGAAGCGCTGGAAATTTGGCATCCGTTGATTGCCCAGAAAGATCCGACGCCGCGCACCATCAAGGCATTTCTCAACCGGTTGCGTTACTTGGTCAGCCGCAGGAACAGTTCACAGGATAGCGATCAGGAAACCAAAGGGCACGAAGCGCAATTGGTGGCGCTGGCGGCGTTGTTTTATGTTTATCCGAAGGATTTTGATAAAATGCTGACCGCGATAGAAGTATATTCCACTGATGAGACTGGTCCACCTATATTCCAGCTTAAAGAACTATGGCCTGATTTTGCAATGACATTGATGGCGCATCAAAAAGCATTTGGCAGGACTCCATCAACGGAAGATATCCAATTTTTTAAAAGCATGACGCAAGACATACATATTCACCGACCAAACGAAAGCTAATGACACATGGAGTTGCAACTGCCTTTTGTTCCCCCAAACCGCCTCATCCTGCTCGGCGCCAGCAACCTGACGTTATCGCTGCGCTTGGTCATCGATCTGATGCAGCAGCAGATCGGCGGGCCGAGTGAGGTTTTGGCGGCGGTGGGGCATGGGCGGGCGTACGGTATTTTCAGTCAGGTCGTATGGCGCGGGTTGCCGGAGATTGCGGATTGCGGGTTGTGGCGGCAGTTGAGTGCGATGGAATTGCGTCTCACCTATGCATTGTTAACCGATATCGGCAACGATATTGTGTATGAATTGCCGGTGGAGCAGGTTTTGCGTTCGGTGGAACGGTGTGTTGAACAGTTGCAGCGGCAATCCGCGCAGATCGTCGTGACCAATTTGCCGCTGGCGTCGATTGAACGGTTATCCGAGCGGCGTTACACCTTTTTCCGCAATCTGTTTTATCCATCCTGCCGGTTGCCTCGAAATGAAACACTCAGCCGTGCGCGGGCGGTGCATGCCGGGTTGATGGATATGGCCGCGCGCCGGCAATTCCTACTAGTTGAGCAGGAAGCGCACTGGTTTGGGCCGGACGGTATTCATGTGAATTACTGGCAGCGTGAAGCGTTTTACCGGGATATCGTGCGGCGGTTTCCGGATTCCGGCGTTAAACCGGAACATCGGGATAATAAACGAAAGCGCTTTCTGACCTGGCAGCGGCGGCCGGTGTTTGCTTTCAAAACGGTGCTGGGCCGTGCGATTCACTGTCCGCAGCCAAGCGGGCAGCTGGCGGATGGCTCGCCTGTCAGCAAGTATTAAGGGTACCGATTGGATGGCGCTACGAGAATGAAAGCTGCGGCTTTTTTTGCACTAATAGTACGTTTGACAGCCTATCCGGCATTCAGTATATTCAGCGCAGAAAAATTGCGTTGATTTTTATCGTATCCTGCCTAAATTTTCTCTATTCGAGCTTTCTTATATGCGTATCGTCGTTACCGGAATGGGGATTGTGTCACCGATTGGCATGGGCATTGACCAATTCTGGAAAAATGCGGTAGCCGGTACCAGTGGGATTGTCAGTATTCAAAGCTTTGATGCCGCCAAACAGCGCTCGAAAATTGCCGGTGAAGTGACCGGTTTTGATCCCACCTCATTCCTTTCCGCCAAACAGATCGAACAAACTGACCGGTTTACCCAACTTGCTTTACACGCGGCACAACAAGCGCTGGAAGACGCAGGTGGTTTGGAAGGCTATGAGCCACGGCGCTTGGCCGTCAGCCTGGGGTCGGGCATGGGCGGATTTTCGACGTTCGAGTCTTCCGCCGCGCGCAGATTTCAAAACAAATCGGTGCCACCTTTTACCGTTCCGCGCATCATGGCGAACTCAGCCGCCGCCTGGATAGCAACCAAATACGGACTGAAGGGCATCAACCTGACGACCAGCACGGCGTGTTCCTCGGCTGCCAATGCGATTGGCATGGCGCTGGATTTATTGCGCACGGGGAAAGCCGACGCTGTCGTTACGGGCGGCGCAGAAGCGTGCGTATTGCCGCTCACGATGACGGGTTTCGAGGCATTGTTTGCACTATCCACCGGTTTTAATGCCGATCCGGCGCATGCCTCGCGTCCGTTTGCCAAAGGCCGCGACGGTTTTGTCATGGGCGAAGGCGCGGGCATTCTGGTGCTGGAAACGGAGGAAGCCGCCCTGAAGCGCGGCGCGAAAATTTATGCCCGGCTGGCCGGTTATGGTTGTGCCTGTGACGCGACGCACATCGTCGCGCCGGATGTCGACGGGCAAGTCGCTGCGATGCAGGCGGCACTGGACGATGCCGGTATGACATCCGGCCAAGTGGACTATATCAACGCCCACGCCACTTCCACACCCATCGGCGATGTGGTCGAAACCAAGGCGATCAAGCAATTGTTCGGCGAACGCGCGCCGGAAATTCCGATCAGCGCCACCAAATCGATGATCGGCCACAGCATCGGCGCTTCCGCAGCCATCGGTAGTATTGCTGCCATCATGACCTTGCAAACGGGCACGATACATCCCACGATCAATTTGCTGGAAGCCGATCCCGAGTGCGACTTGAACTACACGCCCAATACCGCAGTAGAGAAAAAAGTGCAGACCGCTCTGTGCAATGCATTCGGATTCGGCGGCAACAACGTCAGCATCGTTTTTACAACTCTATAACACAAGGTGCCAACAGACATGGATACAGCAGACCTCGAAGCGAAAGTCATCGAATTTATCGCGTCAAAAGTTGAAAACATCGACACATCCACCATCACCACCGCATCCAAATTCGAAGAACTCGGGCTCGACTCAATGGACACCGTGCAACTGCTGTTCGACGCGGAAGACGCTTTTGGTGTTACGTTCGACGGCGATGAAGTCAAGAATCTCCGCACGGTGGGGGATATTGTTACTTATATTAACGAGCATCCGCCGGAGGGGAAGGGTTAGTGGGAGTGGTGGGGGATTTTGAGCAATTACGGTTAATTGACTGTTAGAGCAGATAATATTGAATTCAAAGTAGATCATTCAATTTGTGGAAATCTACAGGTCTGAAATGATGACAGCGTAATGAATCAATAAGTAAAGGGATATCATGAGTAATTCTGTTTTAGATTTCACTTGTGATACATTATGCTGCGTCATTTTAAGAGGCTGATACTCGCTTGCCAAAATCCATACTCTCTTCCAGACTAGTTGATGTTGTTGACTCTTGCCTTCGGGAGGCAAATTCTGTTGGTTCAATCAAACACAATGGAATGGTGGGGAAAATTCGAGAAATATTCCTTACTGATTTGATATTGCCGTTATTGCCAGATGGATTTTATGCTGGTACAGGAAAAATCATTGATAGAGTCGGGGAATTATCCGCCGAGACGGATATTATTATTTACAACAAGTCTCGATTTTCACCTCTATTATTTGATGAAAAGACCGGAATCTTTCCTATCGACTGTGTCTATTACGCAATCGAAGTGAAATCCACTGTAACTCTGAAAGAAGTACGGGATGCAATAAAAAAGGGGGAGTCTATACGTTCCTTAAATGGTCCTCCAATCCATCATGTTCTTTTTGGCTTTCGGACAAACTTGAAAAAAGAAAAAGAAAAAGCTCTTCTTCGAATTCAGGAATCTCAAAAAGAATACGAATTTCCTCCTGTCAATATCTATTGCGTGGTAGATGCTGGATATTGCTATTACGAAAAAGAATGGAAAGTGTTTGTTTCAACTGATCGTAGAGCTGAAGTGATCGGACTCTTAATTGGTATCGTGAATACTCTAGTTAAAACAGGCATCCGATCTCCTGATTTCAACCCAGGAAATTACTTGGCATGGTGGGAATAAATTTAACTGGCACAACAGTGTTCTAGCCCTAACTCGCGTAAGGCCGAAGCTGAAAGCGTTTCGCTCCAATCATTTGACGAATAATTTCGCCGAATGTGTGTAATGATCGTTTGGGATGATTTGTTGATACTGGTTTTAATTTGGCGGATTGCCCTTTGGACATTCGCCTTACGGGATCGAGGGAGTCAGCGAAACCGTCGAGACGGAGATGTTGTATGGATCTGTGCAATGACTTGAAGCAGGTGAGTATGGTCTGATCCGGGCGGTTAACGGATACAACGCACAGCAACAGGTAAATTCAGTGTGGCCCAGATTTTATCGGCGGTCAGTACCGGTGCATCCAGCCGGATACCGGTGCTTAGACAAGCTCGATCTCCCAACGACAAACCGGCTTGGCGGGTTTTTTGCCAAAGCTGCGCGGCAATCCCGGCTTCTTCGGCGCTGAATGGGGTGATCCGCAAGCCCAGCGCTTCAAGATCTTCGCGCATGCCGTTGACATCGACATTTGCCGCGATTGATTTTTGCACCACTTCCGTCCAATTGACGCTAGAAATGACGGCATCCGGCAAAGCCGCTTCAACCTGATCCCAGCCGGGTTCATTCTGCAGAAAAGCCAGCAAAGCGGAGGCATCCAGAACTATTGTCATTCACCGGTTTCCCGTTTTGCTTCTTCCCGCCGGTCAGCGATGAGTTCTTCGGCGAGACTGGTGGTTGAGGGTAAGTGAGCAAAGCGGTGTTTGAGTCTTTGCTTAATCGTTCCAGCTTTTTCCAGAATCAAACGACCATCTTCCATACGCGCGATCAGGCTGTCACCGGATTCAAATCCAAGCGAACGCCTGAGCTGCGCTGGGATCACCAGCCGCCCTTGAGGATCGAGTTGCACTTCGGTTTGTGTCATTAGCTTTGCCATAATGCAGACAATTATGGCATGAACATAAATAGAATGCCATTAATGAAAAAATGAACCGAATGGTGGCTTGTATGTTCAATGTAATTACACTATAGTTGCGCGGATATCGCAACCTATTCACATTTCTCATGACCCATCTCATCAAAATCGGCAATTCCCAAGGCATACGTATCCCCAAGCCACTCATCGAACAAGCTGATTTGGAGGGTAAAGATTTGCAATTGCAAGTCGTGGAGGGCGGTTTGTTGATTACGCCCAAGAAGGCGGCGCGGGAAGGTTGGCGTGAATCCATTGAAGGTACATTGAAAGCTCACGGCACGGAGCCGCTGGATCAAGAATGGCTGAATGCGCCATTGTCTTCCGATGACAATTTGGACTGGTAATGCCGAAAGTTTCGCGGTTCCAGGTTTGGCTGGTACAACTCGACCCGACGCAAGGCTCTGAAATCAACAAAACAAGACCTTGTGTTGTTATTTCCCCGGATGAGCTTTCTGCTTTATCTACCATGCTCATGGCGCCGATGACCAGCCGTGGTTTTGAATTTCCCTGCAGGGTTGCTTGCAGTTTCAAGAAAAAACAGGGTTTGATTTTGCTGGATCAGATCCGCGCTGTCGATAAAACCCGCTTGGTCAGCAAACTCGGGGTTATTGACGAAGCAACGCAAATCGAATTGTGCCAGCGATTGCAAGAGATGTTCGCTTACTGACAGGCTATTGAGAAACTACCGGTGTTGCTGCTGCGGTAAACAAGATCTGCCTACTTGCATAACTTTCAAGAATAACCCGCTACCGAAAGGAGAATAACCATGTCCACAAACACTATCCGCCTTCATCGCGTGCTGCGCGCGCCACCTGAGAGAGTTTACCGGGCTTTTCTGGATGCCGATGCGATGGTTAAATGGATTCCGCCGAATGGTTTCACCGCGAAGGTTCATCATATGGAGGCTAAAACCGGCGGCTGTTTCAAGATGTCCTTTACGAACTTCAGCAGCGGGCATAGCCATTCGTTTGGCGGTGAGTATCTGGAGCTGGTGCCGTTTGAGCGTATCCGCTATACGGACAAGTTCGATGATCCGGATCTGCCTGGAGAGATGCAGGTCACGGTATCGTTAAAACCGGTTTCCTGCGGGACCGAGTTGAACATCGTGCAAAAAGGTGTGCCGGCAGTGATTCCGGCCGAGGCTTGCTATCTCGGCTGGCAGGAATCGCTCACGTTGCTGGCAAAGCTCGTCGAAGCCGAGATCCCGGGCTGATTTTTATGCGGTTGGCAGCGTTTTGATTCCACTGTTTTTGTGAGCATCATCGCATCGTGGCAATGTTTCACAAAAATCATTTAACAGCTGGAGTGATCTTTTTTTTCCTGCTGATAGCACTTTCCGGTTGTGTTCACCGGCCGTTTGTCACCGCTCCCTATCCCCGTTGGGGAAATGAAATTGCGATCGAGCAGGGTGGTGAGGGACCGTTGATTCTGCGTACTTTGCCGCCGCAATCCAGTCAAGCAAGCGCCTGTGTGTTGCTGGTACACGGCATGAACGAGCATATCGGGCGTTATGGCGAGGTGGCGCGGTATTTTTCTCAACGCTATTTTGTTGCCAGTTTTGATCATTATGCGCATGGCCTTTCCAATCCGGTGCTACGCCGTGCGGATCGGGCGCTCGCAGAGGGAGCCGATCGGGCCGATGTCAGCGATGCCTATCTGGCGCAATCGGCTTTGTACGATTTGGAACCATTGCGGCAGACGTTGGGCCGGGCGTTGCAAGCCTTCATGGCGCAGTGCGATGCGCAAGGCCATCCGCAGCGGCCAGTGTTCATCGTGGCGCACAGTCTGGGCGGACTGGTGACCGCGTCGTATTTACTTAAGCATCAAAACGAATCCGATCTGCGCAAACGGTTGCAGGGTGTGGTTTTTCTCGCCCCGGCTTTTGCCGTGAGCGAACCGCCGGGATGGCGCGGCTGGGTGGCGAATCCCTTGATCAAGCTGTCTTTTCATGCAGAAACGCATTTTCTGCATCCGCAAGATGAGCCGCTGCCTTTGCTGCTGTTCAATCAATTACTTTCATTGGTCACGGTGCCGGTTCTGGATGGTTTATTCGAGATGTTTTCCTGGCCGGGACTGCGCAACTTTGCGACGCCTACCTCACCAGCTTGGGTGACGGATTACTTGACCGATAGCGAGGAAGAGAAAGCCCGCCTGCGTGCCGACGGCTGGATCGTCCGCCGCAGTCTGTTGCGCTACGTGAAAGGCATCGAAGAAGAAGTTGTTCGTTTCCGCCGCAACATGGCCGGTTTCTCGATACCGTATTACCTGATTTATTCCGAACTGGACCCGATTACCCCCGCCTGGGGTGGCGAAGATTTTGCCCGTGTGACACTGCAACATAATCCCGCTAACGAAGTTTTGAAACTACCTGGTCTGCCGTATCACCAGCACGTGTTTATGCAAGAACCGGCACGGACCGAATTGCTGCAGAAAATCGAACAATGGCTGGATCGCCGGTTACGTGTAGTGCAATGACAACTGATGTGAGGTGCGCTACTAGGTGGTGATATCCGGTTGGGTGAGAGTACTACCGTTCTGCTTTACCCGGTAATACTCTCATTTCCATGGAACTTTATTGACTCAATCGAAGCTTATGATTGAGGATCGATTTAAAACTCTTCCCAATCATTACCACCGCCTGCGGCTGTTTTGCGCGCTTGTGTTGTTCCGGATGCCGCTTCCTTGTTTAAATTAACCAGTGCTTTTTTCGCAGCAGGGCCGCGATTGGGCAGATTGGTAATCGTCGCAGGACGATTGTTTCTTTTTACAGTTGCAGAGGTTGAATGAGCACCTGCCAATTTGAAAGTACTCACTGCATGTGTCAGGGCTTGTGCTTGGTCCTTCATGGACTCGGCGGCAGCGGCAGCTTGTTCCACTAAGGCTGCGTTTTGCTGTGTGGCTTCGTCCATTTGGGTGACCGCTTGATTCACTTGTTCGATACCTGAGCTTTGTTCCTGAGAAGCTGCGGAAATTTCACTCATGATGTCGGTGACTCGTTTAACAGCCGTGACAATTTCATCCATCGTAACGCCCGCTTCATCTACCAAACGTGTTCCTTCATCAACTTTGGATACTGAGTCATTGATCAGTTCTTTGATCTCTTTTGCAGCTGCGGCAGAACGTTGCGCCAGCGTACGCACTTCCGTGGCTACTACCGCAAATCCACGGCCTTGTTCACCGGCACGTGCTGCCTCGACGGCCGCATTCAGCGCCAAAATATTGGTTTGGAATGCGATGCCATCGATGACACTGATGATGTCGACAATTTTCTTCGAGCTTTCGTTGATCGAGCTCATGGTTTGTACCACTTGACCGACTACCGAGCCGCCTTTCATCGCAACTTCGGAAGCTCCTGCGGCCAGTTGATTAGGGCCTGTTAACGCTATTTGATATAATTTGGTGATGGAAATCACCGAAACTCAATATCAACAGATCGAGCACTGCCTGCCGCGTCAGCGTGGCAACGTCAGCCATTCCAATCTGCAAGTTCTCAATGCCATTCTTTACGTTGCCGAGCATGGCTGCAAGTGGCGAGGACTGCCCAAGCGATTCGGCAACTGGCATACCATCTATACCCGCATGAATCGCTGGGCAAAGAGTGGTGTACTGAGCCATGTATTTGGGCAACTTCAGCATCAGCAAATCATCCGTATCCGTATTGAAACTGTTTCGCTGGACAGCACCAGCATCAAAGTCCATCCCGACGGTACGGGTGCGTTAAAAAAAACGGCCCCCAATCCATCGGAAAATCTCGAGGTGGATGGACCACCAAAATTCATCTGGTTGCCGCAGATTCCAGAACAACCATAAGCTTTGCCCTCTCGCCCGGTCACGCCCACGATGCGCCAGAGGGCAGGCAGCTTTTGCTTTCCCTCGGTCCCGTCAATACGCCCACCTACCTGCTGATGGATCGTGCTTATGAGGGCGACCAAACCCGGCAACTGGCACTAGATTTGGGTTACATCCCGGTTGTTCCGCCCAAAGCAAATCGCTTGTCACCCTGGGAATACAACCGTGCCATGTACAAAAAACGCAACGAGATCGAACGATTGTTCAGAAGGCTCAAGGGATTTCGCCGCATCTTCTCCAGGTTCGATAAGCTCGATGTCGTCTTCATCTCCTTTATCCACTTCGCTCTCATCGTCGAAGCAATCAGATTGTGTTAACAGGCCCTAGCTTGATGCGCATTATCCGCATTTTGTTTGACGGTCGATGTCAGTTCTTCCATTGAAGACGCAGTTTCTTCCAGACTGGATGCTTGTTCTTCGGTGCGTTGACTCAAATCGGAGTTGCCGGAAGCGATTTCGCCTGATGCGGTTGTAATTTCATCGGTACCCATACGCACCTTACCAACCAAATCTGATAAATTGTCATTCATGGTTTTCAAGGCTTGCAGCAAACGGCCGGTTTCGTTGGTTGAATTGACTTCAATGCGGTGAGTCAAATCACCCGTGGCAACGGCATTAGCAATCGCAACGGCTTCATCCAACGGGACAATAATCGATCTTAGCAACAAATATCCGAAAATGGCTGCCAGGATAAAACTTGCGATGATGATCATTGCCGTCGTTGAAAAAATACTTTCATAGCTGGTTTGCGCATGATTATATTCTGTTGTTGAAGCCGATCTTTGCAGATCGAACAGAGCAAATACGGTTTCGCGCAGTGCGCTGAATTTTTTCATGGTATCCGTTGAAACATGGTGCGCGGCCGCTTCAAATTTACCCGCTGCTGCGAGCTGAAAAACCTGATTGGCCGATTGCACATATTGCGCATGTTGTTCGGTTTTTATTTTACTCAACCTCACTTCTTCAGGTATTAAATTGGATGCCTGGAATTGCGTCCACAACCCTTCATTTTTTTGAACCAGTTGTTGCACCTCGGCGCTCAGCGTTTTTGCCGCATCGGGGTTGCTTAAATTGGTGGCGGCGACAACTTTGGCTTGTACTTGATACCAGTTATCCAGAATCGTTCCCAATTGAACGGCCGGTCCCAGCCGGTCTTCATATATGGTTTTAATTCCGGCATTCGATTGACTGAAACCATATAAACCCATTGTGCCAATTCCAAGCACCAGTGCGGATAGGACGCTCATTACAAAAATTAATCTGAACTTGATAGAGGTATTTGTAAACATTTGGATCTCCTTGTAATTGCAAATAAGATGAAGTCAATAATCTTTAGTTGAGGTTTTGGTCAATCAGGCCCATATCGCTGCTACTCATCAATTTCTCGATATCGATCAATATCAGCATTCTCTCGTCGACGGTGCCTAATCCCATGATGTATTCCGTATCGATGATTGAGCCAAAGCCAGGGGTGGGACGCATTTGTTCTTCAGCCAGATTCATCACATCGGATACGCTGTCGACCACCATGCCCACCACGCGTCCGGCGACGTTGATAATGATCACGACAGTGAATTCATCATAATTTTCATTGCCAAGGCGGAATTTGATGCGCATATCAACGATTGGAACAATGATTCCGCGTAAATTGACTACACCTTTGATGAATTCGGGCGCATTCGCAATTTGTGTGATGGCATTGTAATTACGAATTTCTTGTACCTTGAGTATTTCAATTCCATACTCTTCGTTTCCTAATCGAAAAGTCAGAAACTCATTGGTTGTCGCATTTGCCGCCGGATTTACCGGCTCAGGCGCATTGCTGGTTGTATGTTCTTGCATCACGATTAACTCTCCTTCCCTATAAAAGATTGCAAACCAATAAAATCCAATGACTGTTATTTCTTCCTGTAAATATTCATACTAACCATTAATATTCAGTATGATATTTAAACTTGTTGTGGAGCTGCTGCTGATGGAGGGGTACTATAGGGCAAAAAAATAATGAGATTGTGGAGAGAATGTAAACTCTTTGTAAATTAAAAGACAAATTTATGAAAATCAGTATTTTTAAGGGGCTATTGGAATAGTTATTTGTTCCTGGTAGTTGAACTGCTGATTAAGCGATTATTTTCGATTCTTCTGTTTCCGCTGCATATTGATGCGGACTTTTGTACCCCCAAGTATGTATGCAGCCGATGGCTGTTATAAAACATCGAAATATACTGTAGTACATCTTGCCGTGCTGCCATTCCTCCGTATGCTTTTGCAAGAGCATGCGTGCATCGGTTTATTGCAGAGTTGCACGCAAGTTTGATCGCCGGTTGCAGATGCCGGACTGATCGTTTCAATAGCACCAACGGCGATTTCGAAATTGTCGCTTCCAGCAGCTAATCTTTATCTCCATCGTTGTGATAATGCCCACAATACCCTGACCGTTATTCTAGTATACTGTTGTTAAGTGGCAGTTTTTATTGATTTTCTTGAAAGTGTGACTGACCGAATTAAGAACGTATAAGGATATTCTGAGCGCCACGGGGTGATGTGTAGATAACGCAATGAAGAGAGTTGCTTCTTATTATCCGGGACTCACAACTTCATAAGCGATGTTTGCTTTACATCAGTGTAATTTTGGTTCTTCTCGTTTAAGTTTCTTACAAAAATTAAAAAGAAAATAGGGGTGAAGAAATGAATAAGAATAATATTCCCAATCAATTTCTAAACAGTGATCATCAGCAAACATTAGCAACGATTAAATGGTTGAATAATTGCCAAACATGGGACGAATTTAACCAAGCGGTTAAAGCGGCGTTGCTGCCATTGTTGAAGTGCAACGGTGCATTCTACGGGCGGCTCATGGGAGAGCAAAATGCGTTGCAGTTACTGGGCAGCATTAATCAATCAACCTGCTGTCAGCATAGCTGGAAACAGTTATTGAATATTGCCTCGCAGGGACTGGTTATAGCCGATTCCAAGGATAGTCACCCAACTGAGCCATTGCCAATCAGTGCAGTGAGCGATGTGCAGTGTTTCGAAGAAAATGGCGGTTACTACCGGTCTTTTGATTTGGCTTGGCAGCAATCGCATCGTAACTGCACCGTGGTTAAAGTATTTGATGATCACCACCAATTGGCCTTTCAATTTTATTTTTGCCGGTTGAGTAATCAGCAACAGGTATTCAGCCAAAGGGATTTTGAACTGCTGAAAATACTGAAGCCTATTTTGCTGCAAACGCTGAGGCTCATCTTATTCCGGCAAGAGAGCTTTAATTCCTGGTTAACAAAAAACTTCTGGTCTAGTTATACCGACCCGATAACCGTATTTCGCAGCGACGGTCAGGTCATTTTCCAAAGCTGTGAATTTGACCGGGTTTTTGCTCAGGAAAAGCAGGCATTCCTCTCTTCCATGCTTGCGCTCATCAATTTTCTGCAAAGTAATAAGATCAATGGGTATAGCTTTCTATCGCAATTGGGTAAGCGTCTTTATGAAATCAAACTGACCCTGATTCATGCGGATGAAGATTCCCGCCACTGCATCTATTTATTGCATCCCTCCCGCATTACTCACAAATTTGGAAAAGTCTTCAATCAACTCGATAAGACCCGGTTAACCCATCGTGAAATGGAAATAACGGTACTGATATGCCAAGGAAAAGCTGCCCGGGAAATCGCCGAAGAGATTCACCTGAGTTATCACACCGTGCGGAATCACATTAAAAGTATCTACAGTAAGTTGGGTGTTTCAACACGAAGCGAACTGCTGTCGAGCATCGAGTGAGATCTGTGCGGTCATTATCAATCAATTGAAATTCAAAATGACTCAATTGGGTTATTTTTGTTTGATTCATATCGTTGTATAAAGCTTTTTAAATTACATCATACAAAATTAATTTTTTATGAATAACTGTCAAAACAAATGAAACCTAAACCATCAGATCGCAGAGGAATACTCAAGAGTTGCTGCGGCAAAAGTACACAATGTACAAAAAATTGAAATTAACAAAAAACGATATGACAGGAGATTATTTTGTGAACGGAGATCTGTTGAAAATAAAAAAATATTCCAAGCATTGTTTGCAGCGATCCGCTTGCTTGCTGATAAATTTAGCGTTGTTATCTGGATTTGTTAGTTTGACTGGTTGTGCTGGCATCCACTTATATAACCCAGATAAGGATGCTACAGCATCATTAGTAAAAAAAACCAGTGATGAAATTAACTTTAAAGCGGTTATCGAAGAGGAACGAAAAAATCAGACTAAATTGTTAGTCCATGAACTTGAAGTTGTTGCGCAAAATTCAGAATCACTTCGTAATACAAAACTCCTCTCGTTATTGGGAGATGGTAACAAGTCGTTAAGTAACAAACTACAGGAATCGATTGATAAGCAATTGATCAAATTAGGAATTGAAAAAGTAAATGTCGAGCAGAAGATAAAAAAGGCGAAAGAGAATCTAAAACAACAAGAAGACAATGCTACTGAAGCAAAAGAAATATATGAGAATGCTTTGAAGGAATATAAAGAAGCTTTAAAACAAGCTGAAACTGATACATCCGAGGCAGCAAAGAAAGAAATCACGGATCAAGCTAGAAGGCTACAAAACGCGCTAAATACTTTTGAGAAATCGGGAATTCTCGGTAAGCAAAGTGTTGCGAAATCTCAAATCGAGAATATTGACCTAATACTAGATGCGTTTGTGACAGGTGAGGTTGCTGATGGGAAACTGAATTGTTCGGGTATAAAAGATGAAAATATTGAGGAGGCAGTAAAAGTGCGAACACAAGAAAAATGCTTGGATAAACAACAGGCTTTAACTTTTGTTGCGCAACTCCCCAGATTTAGGGGCAGGCTTTCTGCAATAGAAGCACTTTCTAAGCTACCACCAGTTAATTCTTTATTATTTGAAAAAGAACGATTAATGGCATTGAAAGAAAATGCAGATACCCAAATTGAAAGATCCAGCACCAGATTTAAATTACTACAACAAGAACTTGAATTCGTTGATAATGAATTTAAAGGTTTAAATGAATCTCAAAGATATCTCAATTGGGCAATCGCAGCTAGCTCTAAAAGAGAAATTAATACTTCAGATTTATATAATAAATCCAAATCCATAAACGAATCGGCACGTCGCCATATGGTAGTTGCACTCACAACATATTTGAATATATACACTGGCCCACGGCGTGCAAGGGATGAGATTAAATACCGTTTAATCGACATCGACCATGCGCAGGCACTTGATAAATCAGAAACAGCGCTCCGACTTTGGGAGGTAGCCATTAAACAGCCAATCATTGTATTGGCGGCATATCATGGTTCGGGCATGAAAAGGGAAGAAATCGCAAAGCTAATCATCGAAGGACTTAAAGCTGCGGGTTTGTTTACTATTGCAGGAGGAGTTTTAAACTAATGTCAACCAAAAAAAACATTTCCAAGTTCACCTTGATTGTTTCAGCGAGTCTATTCTTTGCTGCCTGTTCATCTACATCTGAAGTTCGAGAATTAGCTAAAATTACTTCGATAAACTCTTCGCTGGTAAATACAGAACTGTCTGGTTTTGTTGAAAACAGTCGCGCAAATTCAGAAGAAAGGGCGGCGAATATTGCAGCATTCAGCAAGCAAGCAGAAAAACGACAAGTAACATTCGAAACGAATCTGCAAGGTGCACATGCCGCGGCAGTCATCGCAGGAGAAACAGGGGCTCAAAATTACGCTACCTTAATAAATGAATTACGGCGCACTTCAAACATTATCCAAGAACGTCAGCGCGCAGCTCTCTTGCGAGATTTAACTTTACGAGAGCAAATATTATCATCACAGCAGGTTTTAATGATTCCAAAAAACGATTTGTCGACAATTTCAAAAAAACTTGGAATTTTAGCTGAAGAACCAACTTATCAAGAGCAGTTACAATTTCTAACCGATTTTTTTTCAGCGGTGTTGAAAGATATTAAGGAAGCTCAGAATACATCTAATCAAGCCACAAGCTCTTCTAATTGATAACACACTTACAACTTCTTCAGAGCACATATTCAACAGGGGTTAGTTTCTAATTTCTTAGAAAGGAAATAATCACATGGCAATCAAGAATGCATTGAATGAGCAACAGATTTCGGATTATAGTAAAAGTTACGATTACACCCTAAAATGTTTAGAAGAATCCAAGCGTAAACTGGAGAAGCTAAATGAAGACCCTACTAAAATTAACGAAGATGATTTTCATGACAATGAGACAGAGATCGGTGAATTAGATCAAAAAATAGCGCTTGTAAAGAGCAAAAAAATTGCATTTGATAGAAATGAACATTCCATCAATCCACCCTCGACTCAGCAGTTGGATTCACTCAAAGGACTTATGACTAAAGTTGAGAGATTAACTGCAAATCAAGCAATTGCTACGGAAATAGTCAGGTTGAGTACCGATGCACTCACTGAATTTAATAACATTCATTCTGATTAGGTGTAGTAACTGAAATAACCGTCTATAGATCAGTTTGTTAATCGTTTATTGATCCGGTCCAATAAGTTAATTGAAGCAATTACTCAGTGTAATTAAGTGAGCGAATTGGGGGCACGGTAATATTGAAGATTCCATTATGGTTTCTTCATTTGCTTATTTCCCCGGTTTAGATTGATTCGTTTTTTTGGATATTTAATAGATGCGATTGAGAAGTTAAAGTTAGAGGATAAGTGAAGTGAATGAGCATATCGAAAAACTCATAAAAATTGCGAGTGCTGAGGTTGGGACTCGTGAAGATCAGAAAATAATACAGGTGCACGCATTGTTGAATACCAAGGGGCTACATGGTTGGCTCCCGGTGCATGGCCATGGTGTGCTGCATTTACGGCATGGATAACACGGGAGTGGTTGGAGGATGAAAAAGTCAGAGAAGCTTTGAGGCTTGCATCCTTCTCATTGGCTGAGAAATGGCGTTGCCGGGATGCCAGCGCATTCGGATGGGAGAAATGGGCAAAACAGAAAAACATTGCATTATTACCAGAAACTGAAAAAGCAAAAGCGGGTGATTTTGTCGTTTATGATTTTTCTCATATTGGATTGGTGATTGAGGATCAGATATCCGCAAAAGATAAAATTAAAACCATTGAAGGAAACACAAATAAAAAAGAGGAAAAAGGTGTGAAAGATAGTGAAAGCGGAGATGGTGTTTGGAATAAAGAGCGAGTTCCGAGTTTGACTAAAAGCTATATACGGATTTTTTCGTAGAGTAGCGTTTTTCAATCGCAAGCCGACTCTTGATACAAGTGGGTATAAATATTTCTAGGGGAAGATAATGAAATTACATAAGATAGCTGCAATTTGGTTGGTGGTTTCTATGACTATCATTTCTCAGGATATACTAGCAGAGGGCGGAACCTCATCAGGAGTAGTTTCATGGGTTCCGGTAGAGCCATGGCTTATTTATGTAGTAATAGGCGTGATATTACTTGGTGGGTTTGTCAGTCTTAATTGCATCATGTCTGCTCTTTCGAAATCAAAATGGTCATTGGCCGATGCACTATCTGAGGAAGCCAGCGTTGTATCTCTAGAAGCTGACGGCAGTGGCGGTTTTAAGCCAAGGCTTGGTGCTGATGGAAAACCGATAATGATCACCGAATTGCGTGCAAGTTCTAGTCGAATGATTGCGTTAGTGGGAATGATACTAATCTTATTGATGTTTCTGGGGTTTGGAATTTTTGCGATGTACTCTTTTGCAAAAACTGGAGTAATGCCAAATCCTGAAAATATGGTCAATTTTTTAGCAGCTGGAATGACGCTTTTTGCTCCCTATCTTGTTAACCAGTTTTCAGCACTGTTCGAAAAACTTGCACCGAAGAAATCTTAATATTTAGAACAAGCAGTAAAGCTTCATTCAAGAATTCAAATGCACTGCGCCGGAATAGAATTTCGAGGCAGTGTTTTTTGTTGTGCAGGTTGCTTGTAACTTATAAACTCTGAGGTTATAGCTTGAGTTTGAATTGATGAATTCAATTTTAAATTGAACCAAAAGAGGTAATAATTATGAAAGCAACATTTTCTGACCTGATGCAACGCATACCCGGTAAGGCGAGTCCGGAATGGCCGATGGGTGAGCCTTTTACGTTGGCGTTTGCGCACGGCACGATGTCGGTTGAAGTGTATGCACCCAGAGGTTCCGATATACAAACGCCGCACGATCAGGATGAGTTGTATTTCATTCATACCGGCCGTGGGGAAATTGTCATTGCCGGTGAGCGGCATGCGTTTGAGCCCGGTATGGTGTTTTTCGTCGCGGCGCATGTCGAGCACCGCTTCGAGAATTTTTCGCCGGATTTTACGACTTGGGTGGTGTTCTGGGGACCGAAGGGTGGCGAGAAAAGCTCAGGAGCAGCGAGTTGACAAGTCATGCTTAAATTCTATGGCTATAAACAGTGCGGCACGTGCCGTAAGGCGGAGCAATTTCTACAGCAGACGGGCATTGCTTATGAGTTTATCGATATCACCGAAAATCCACCCGGCGCGGAAGAGCTCGCTGCGATTGTCGAACGCGCCAATGTTCCACTGAACAAGCTTTTCAATACCAGCGGCGTGCAGTACCGTGAATTGAAAATCAAGGAACGGCTGCCTGCGTTATCCGGGCCGGAAGTATTAGTTTTGCTTGCGGGCAATGGCCGTTTGATCAAACGCCCGCTGGTCACCGACGGAAAACGCGCTACCGTGGGTTTCAATGCGGAACAGTTTTCGGCGGTATGGGGTTGATGCTCCTCAGTAAAGTTGGGGCTCCCGCTTAGCCGCGTAAACAAACAAGCTTGCGCTTTGAGTCTCATGCTTGTACTCTTGCAGCACAGTTCGATGCGAACAGTGTCTTATTCCATAACCGGATCAAGCAGGAGGCGAAATTGAGCGGGCAACGTTTTTTGGTGCGTAAAGCGGCGGTACTCGGGGCTGGTGTGATGGGGGCGCAGATTGCGGCGCATTTGGTGAATGCCAATATCGAAACATTGCTGTTTGAGCTGCCGGGCGATGCCGGTAATCCCAACGCCAACGTAATCAAAGCCGTGGAGAAGCTGAAAAAGCAAGAACCCGCGCCGCTCTCGGTCAAAACCAAGGCGACTTGTATTCAAGCAGCGAATTACGAGCAGCATCTTGAATTGCTGAAAGATTGCGATCTGGTAATCGAAGCCATTGCCGAACGCATGGACTGGAAACGCGATCTGTACGTCAAAGTGGCGCCCCATCTGGGTGAACACACGATTTTCGCCAGTAACACTTCCGGTTTATCGATCAACCAGTTGGCCGAAGCATTTCCGGAAACGTTGCGCCATCGATTCTGCGGCATCCATTTCTTCAATCCGCCGCGCTATATGCATCTGGTCGAATTGATCCCTTGTCAGGTCAGCGACGCGGCCATGCTGGATCATCTCGAAGAATTTCTCGTTACGAATTTGGGCAAGGGCGTGATCCGCGCCAAGGATACGCCGAATTTCATCGCCAACCGTATCGGTGTGTTTTCGTTGCTGGCGACGATGCATCATGGCCGCTCGTTCGATTTTGGTTTCGATCTGGTCGACGCATTGACCGGCGCGCTGATTGGCCGTCCCAAAAGCGCGACGTTCCGCACCGCCGATGTGGTGGGTCTGGATACGCTGGCTCATGTTATCAATACCATGCGCGACACGCTGCCGGACGATCCCTGGCATCGCTATTTTGCGGCCCCGGATTGGTTGCAAGGCTTGATTCAAGCCGGTGCGCTGGGTGAGAAAGTGAAGCGCGGGGTGTATCAGAAAATCAAGAATGAAATCCATGTATTTGATCTTGCAGCACAGACGTACCGGGTTTCAGGTGCGGAAGTGGACGACGATCTGAAGCGTTTGTTGAAATACAGCAGCCCGGCCGAGAAGTTTGCCGCGTTGCGCAATAGTCATCAGCCGCAGGCGCAGTTTTTATGGGCGATATTCCGCGATTTGTTCCATTATTGCGCAGTGCAGCTGGAAACCATTGCCGATAATGCCCGTGACTTGGATCTGGCGGTGCGCTGGGGATTCGGCTGGAATCAAGGGCCTTTTGAAATCTGGCAAGCCGCCGGATGGAAACAGATTGTTGATTGGATTCAGGAAGATATCGCCGCCGGTAAAAGTATGAGCCTGGCGCCGTTGCCGCAATGGGTCACGGCAATCGCCGAAAGTAAGTCACAAAGCGTACATTCCGCGCAAGGCTCGTTTGCTCCGGCTTCCGGAAAGCCGCAACTGCGTTCAACATTGCCGGTGTACCAGCGTCAGCTGTACCCTGACCGGCTGATCGGCGAACCGGCGGCCTACGGGGAAACCATCTTTGAAACGGATGCGGTCAGGTTGTGGCATACCGGCGATAAAATTGCCATTCTGAGTTTCAAAAGCAAGATGCACACGATCGGTATCGATGTGCTGGAAGGGGTGCAGCAAGCGATCCAGGAAGCCGAGCAGAACTGGCGCGCCTTGGTCATCTGGCAAACCGAACCGCCGTTTTCCGCCGGTGCCAATTTGCAGAAAGCCACCGAAAAACCTAAGCTAGACGCGCAACATAGCAATGCACCGGCGGAACCGCCTGCACCACCAAAACCGCCGACAGCGTTTCAGTCGTTCCTGAAGAAATTGCGCAAATCGACCCAGGAGACTGTCTTGCATGTGGCGCGTGAATTGGATCTCGCCGATGTGCTGATGGCCAAGAAACTGGCCGAAGTGGAAGGCATGATCAAGCAATTTCAGCAAACGTCGCAGAGGCTGCGCTATTCGATGATTCCGACCGTGGCCGCTGTAGATGGTCTGGCGTTGGGCGGCGGGTGCGAGTTTGTCATGCACTGCGACCGGGCTGTGGCTACGCTGGAAAGTTATATCGGCCTGGTGGAAACCGGGGTCGGATTGCTGCCGGCAGGCGGCGGCTGTAAGGAGTTTGCCATGCGGGCCGCGCAAAACGCCAAAGACGGCGATCCTTTTCCGCAATTGAAATATTATTTCCAAACCGTGGCGATGGCGGAACTGGGGAAAAGCGCCGAGCAGGCGAAAGAGCTCGGTTACCTGCGCAGCGCCGATACCGTCGTGATGCATCGTTTCGAATTGCTGCACGTGGCCAAGGCGCAAGCGCTGGCGTTAGCGGAAGCCGGTTATCGTCCGCCATTACGCATGCGGGAAATTCCAGTGGCGGGTAACACCGGTATCGCAACGATTCAAAGTCAACTGGTGAACATGCGCGAAGGCGGTTTCATTTCCGAGCATGACAATCTGATTGCGAATAAAGTGGCGCATGTGATGTGCGGTGGCGATTTAACGCCGGGCAGTCTGGTCGACGAAGACTGGTTCCTGGAATTGGAGCGCGCAGCTTTTATGGAATTACTGGCGACGGAAAAAACCCAGGCCCGCATTGAATACACCTTAAAAACTGGCAAACCGCTAAGAAACTGATTTCACGATTCACGGAGAATCCTATGACCAAGCAAACGCAAGAAGCCTATATTGTCGCTGCCGCACGTACACCGGTTGGAAAAGCGCCGCGCGGTATGTTCAAGAATGTGCGTCCCGATGACATGCTGGTGCATGTGCTGCACGCGGTGATGAAACAGTGTGAAGGACTCGATCCAGCCGCGATTGACGATGTCATCGTCGGTTGCGCCATGCCGGAAGCGGAGCAAGGCATCAATGTCGCACGCGTGGCGCTGTTACTGGCCGGTTTGCCGAACAGTGTCGCGGGGATGACAGTGAATCGTTTTTGCGCGTCCGGCTTGCAATCGGTTGCGCTGGCGGCGGACCGCATCCGTCTCGGCGAAGCCGATGTGATGATCGCCGGCGGTACCGAGAGCATGAGCATGGTGCCGATGATGGGTAACAAAGTTTCCATGAATCCGGCGATGTTCCAACATGAGGAAAATGTCGCGATTGCTTATGGCATGGGCATGACCGCCGAGAAGGTGGCGGAGCAATGGAAGGTTTCGCGCGAGGATCAAGATGAATTTGCCCTGACCAGTCATCAGCGGGCGATAAAGGCAATCGCGACGGGTGAGTTTAAAGATGAAATTGCAGCCTATACCGTCGATGAAAAACGGCCGGACTTGATTACGCATACCGTGCATGAGGAGATTGCGGTCAAGGATACCGACGAAGGGCCGCGTGCCGACACTAATGCCGAGGTTTTGGCGAAATTGAGACCGGTGTTTGCGGCAAAAGGATCGGTCACTGCGGGCAATAGTTCGCAAATGTCTGATGGCGCGGGTGCGGTGGTGCTGATGAGCGAAGCTGCATTGAAGCGTTTCAACCTATCGCCGCTCGGCCGCTTTATCGGTTTCTCGGTTGCTGGTGTGCCGCCTGAAATTATGGGTGTTGGGCCGATCAAAGCGATTCCCAAAGTATTGGCGCAAACTGGCATCAAACAAGACGACCTGGATTGGATCGAATTGAATGAAGCGTTTGCCGCACAAAGCCTCGCCGTGATTCACGATCTGGGGCTGGACCGCAGCAAAGTGAATCCATTGGGTGGAGCGATTGCCTTGGGCCATCCACTTGGAGCAACCGGTTCTATCCGGGTGGCAACCTTGCTGCATGGATTGCGCCGCCATAAACTGAAATATGGCATGGTGACCATGTGTATCGGCAGTGGCATGGGCGCAGCCGGTGTGTTTGAAGCGCTTTAATGCTGGAAATAACAGAAAGCTGCTTATCATCGCTTATGGCATAGATCGATCTTCGTAAAAACCTGCGCAAGGAACGGCAACGGTTCACACTAATTGCTATGCCAGAGCAGGTAGTGGTTTTTTCTCAGCCCAAGGGAACCGGAACAGCGTAATCCTCGCTGTTTTTTTTCTTAAAGCAGATCGCTCTGCTTATTTCACGATCCATTCTTTTCTCGATTAGCCTCTGCGCATTCCTGCGAAACCTCAAGTAAGTCATTAGTAAGCCGTAACAATCAGTTCACTGCATGGGTATTCCGAAAAATTTGATGATACGCATGCGTTTTGTAACAGTCTGCAATGGATGAACGATTGCACAATAGTTTCCGTACTAAATCAGATTATCGCTATTTGGAGGTTGTTTTATAGTGAATCCACATGCCTCTTTCGATTTGCTTTCCTGTGTCAGTGACTTTGCGGTGTGCATAAATACGCACGGCGTCATTGAACAAGCATCCAAACCTTCGCAGGCATTTTTGCAATTACCGGCAGAGTTATTGCAAGAATCTATTGAATTATTCATTCAACCTGAAGATATGGCATTGTTTGCCGAGGCGCGGGAAAAAGCCAAGCAGAGCGGTGAGAAACAAACTTTCATCTGCCGTCTTCTGCGGCAGCGTGTATTGCCGGTTTGGGTTGATTGTTACATGCATGCGTTGCCGGAGGATAAATATCTTATCGCGGCATTTGACGCTACGCACTGGAAGGATAGCGAAAGCCGCCTGGTTTACCTCTCCACGCACGATGTCTTGACCGGATTGCCGGGCAAAGTCTTGCTCGACGATCGTATTGCCATGAACATTCAAACGGCGCAGCGGGAAAAGAATGTCTTGTCGTTGATTGTGCTGAGTTTGGATGGTTATAGAAAAATTAACGATTTGCTGGGACACAGTATCGGTGACGAGCTGATTAAAGCTGTAGCGGAGCGGCTGCAAAATTGCGTGCGGCGCAGCGATACGGTGGCGCGTGTCAGTGATGATGAATTTTCCATGATCATGCTGAGTGCGGGGCGGGAAAATATCGAATTGATTGCCAGGAAGATTTTAGCCGCGATGCAGCGGTCTTTCCGCATTGGCGAACATACCCTGCATATCAGTGCCAGTCTGGGTGTTTCCATGTATCCGGAACATGGCCAAGACGCTTCGCTCTTGTACCGGAATGCCGAAATGGCGATGTACAGAGCGAAAGCGCAAGGTAAGAATTACTGGAGAATTTATAGCGATCAGGTTGATGATACCGAAAGAAGCGATTTATCGCTGGAATCGGCCATGTACGAGGGGATCGAGAATGGTGAGTTCATGCTGCACTATCAACCGATATTTTGTACGCAAACCGGTCAATTGAAAGGTGCGGAAGCGTTGATGCGATGGCAGAATCCAAGCAGGGGCTTTGTTTCACCGATGAAATTTATTCCCTTGGCGGAAAACAGCGGGTTGATAAAAATTCTCGGTGCATGGGCTTTGCGCAGTGCGTGCTATCAAGCTAAACAATGGCAGGTAGCTGGCCTTAAAGATTTTTATATCTCCGTCAATGTATCCCCGCGCCAATTTGTGCAAGAGGATTTTCTCGATATGATCCATAAAGCATTAGATGAATCCGGGTTATTGCCGGGTAATCTGATGCTTGAAATCACCGAAGGTGTATTGATGGAAAATCCGCAGCGTTCCGGGGCGGTTTTGACGCAACTGCATGCAGCGGGGGTAAAAATCGCCATTGATGATTTCGGCACCGGTTATTCCTCATTGGCTTATTTGAAGAGATTTCCGCTATCCGTGTTGAAGATTGATAAGTCGTTTGTGGATGACGTGGTGAACAGCGCGGAAGATATGGCGATTGTCGGCACAATTCTCAGTCTGGCGGAAGGATTGAATCTGCTGGTCGTCGCCGAGGGTGTGGAAAATGATGCGCAACTGGGTTTCTTGAAGCAAGAGGGATGCAATCTGGTGCAAGGCTATTTGACCGGCAGGCCGGTGCACTCGGATGCATTTAAAGAGAAATACATGGCATGACGGAATCTGCTCCTGAGCTTGAAAACAGTAAAGATCGGTTCTTTGCCTTGTTGACAAAGCGCATGAGCGAGAAAGGTGATTTCCCTGCCTTTGCAAAATCCGTGCAGCATCTAGATGAGTTGATGCACGATCAAAATAAAAATATCGCCGATATTGCCCGTGTGATTCTGAATGATTTCACTTTGACCCAGAAAGTGATCCGTTTGGCCAACTCCGCCATGTATTCCGGAATGGGCGGGGAAATTACCACCATCACCCAAGCCGCGGTCGTACTTGGCATCGATACCATAGCGCATATTACCCTCAGTATCCGTTTCATCGATACGCTTTCCGCTTCCGCACCGGTATCGGACGAAGCGCGCAGGGAACTGGCAAAAGCGATATTGGCTGGAAATATTGTCCGCAATGTTGTGACTAAAATGAATATGGTGAACGGCGAAGAAGCAGTCGTATGCGCGTTGCTGCATCATCTTGGCCGTCTGATGCTGGTATTTTATTTACCTGATGAATGGTCCAGGATTCAAGAAATCGCGCAGGGTAACGTGATAAGCGAGAACGACGCGGCGCGGGAAGTAACCGGAGCATCCGTTGATGAAATTTCTCAGGAAATTGCCAGGAACTGGTGTCTGCCCAAGAAAATATCCCACTGCATGATCAGTTCGGCAAACTTCACGGAAATCAGCATACCGGGTTCGTCCGATTGGCTTAAGGTAATGGCCAATTTTGCCAGTGGCGTTGCATTGCTATTAGCGCATCAGTGCAACGAGGATGATTTAAAGCAGTATGTGTCACGTTATAGCGAATCATTACTGATTTCTACCGAGGATCTCGCTGAATCGGTCGATTTGGCGCAGCAGACAGCTGCTGAATTTTCCGGTATTCCGGAAAGCGGAAAATCCATTGGTAAACCCGATGACTCGCGCGAACGTCTGGCTGTCAGTATTCGTGAACTCAAGATGGCGCTGGCGCAGGGAACAGACTTCAATGTCGTATTGAGCATGACTCTTGAATCGTTGTACGTGAGCATGGGTTTTAACCGTGTGATTACTTTCTTTCGCGATGCCGGTATGTTAAAAGCCAAAGTCGGGTTCGGCAGTGGCGTACCGGAAGTGTTACCCGGATTGATTTTTCCCGAAGCATACGCAGCCGATGTGTTCCATCTGTCCCTTGCCAATAAAGCGGACGTATTTATCCAGGATGTTGCTTCCACCCGATCCTCTTCCAGTATACCGGCATGGTTAAGGGAAACTTTGCCGGATGTCGATGCCTTTATCCTGTTGCCGTTGGTTTTCAATGGCAAAGCTATCGGTTTGATCTACGCGGACTGGTGCGCGGGAACAACCAGTCGGATCGAACCCAGCGAGCTCTCATCGATGGGTGTGCTGAGGGATTACTTGATGAGAGCCTTGATAAAAAGAAAATAGCGGTCCGATCGTATTCCTTCCTAAGCTATTTCCTACCCCTTCTGAAAAGTCTTGCCAGAAATCCATACCGGTCAAAATTGTAAGCAGCATACTGTCAGTATTTTCTGATAAAAATTCCTAAATCAACAGCTTTTAAGCTCAAGTTAAACGATTATATTTCGTTAACACCGCATTGCAATTAATTTAGTAAACACGGCGGTTTCGAATATTTTAGCCTGAACCGGTCATTCGATGAACTCTACAGCGGGAAGTGTAGGATTTTTCCTGGAATGACTGTAAATGCGGGCTTGATGAACCGGAAGATTCTAAATCTCTGAAAAAAATTACAAAGCATGACGACATTAACTTCAACATTTGAGCTCAGTAAAGCTAATTTTTTTGCACTACTCGAAAGAAGAATCAGTGAAAAAGGGGATTTTCCGGCACTGTCGAAATCAATCCAGGGCCTTAGGCAACTGATATACGAAGAAGAGAGAAATATTGCCGACATTGCCAATGCCATTTTAAGCGATTTCACCTTAACCCAGAAAATCATCAAACTGGTTAATTCGGGCATGTACGCCGAGGCTGATCAAGAAATTACCACCATTTCTCATGCCATCGCGGTGCTCGGATTGGATACGATTACCAGCATTGCACACAATGTTCGCACCATCGATACCCCATCGGCAGCAAAAGCAGCATCAAGCACGGTATATGCCGAGCTGGAGAAAGCATTCTTAGCGAGCGATATTGCCAAGAGCATCGTATCGAAATCGAACGTCGCAAACGGTGAAGAGGCGATTGTTTGCACGCAATTGCACCATCTTGGGCACTTGATTCTGGTTTTTTATTTTCCCGAGGAATGGGCAAGAATCCAGCAAGTTTGCGGCGGTGATCATACCCGTGAAGACAGTGCCGCACTGGAAGTGATCGGTATGACCATCGATGAAATATCGCATGAAATCGCCAAGGATTGGCAGTTACCAGCGAAAATTTCCAGCACGGTAAGCGATCTATCCTCGCTCAGTAAGGCTGATGGACTGGGCTCTACCGGTTGGGTGAAAACGATGGCCGGTTTCTCGAAAAGAATGGCGGCATTATTAGCGAATAATATCAGTCCGCACATCCTGAAAAATTTCATTTCACATCATAGCGAGTCGCTCCTGATTCCGCATGAAGTGATCTGGCGATCCATCGAATCGATACAGAATAAAACCGGTAAGTCCGCCGCGCATTCCGATACGGAGATAATGAATGACGAGTGGAACAGATCCCGCAAGCGGATTGCAGCCGGTTTGCTGCAGTTGAGTATCGCGCTGGGCCGGGGGATCGATTTTAGAAGCGCTCTCAGTATCACTCTGGAGGTGCTTCATGACAGCATGGGGTTTAACCGGGTGATCGCCTTTTTCCGCGATGACGAAGAATTCAAAGCCGGACTATATGTTGGCAATCTGCGGCCGGAAAAAATGGCGGATCTCTATTTCTCCAGAAAATATGCTGCCGATGTGTTTCACTTGGCGCTGCGTCAGAAAGCCGATGTATTTATTCAGGATGTCGCATTAAGCAGGGAAACCACGATACCCATTTGGTTCAGAAAAACGCTGCCGGATGCCCGTTCTTTCATTTTGCTGCCCTTGGTCTTCAATAACAGCACCATCGGCATAATATACGCCGATTGGCGGACCGGGCAAACGCGTGTGATCAGGCCGCGGGAATTCTCTTCGCTGGTCATGCTCAGAAATTATTTGATGAAAGCACTGATGAAATGAACGGATACAGCCGGAGCCTCAGTTCCAGGCTGTGCCGATCGTCATAGATGTGACGCCAGTCATCTTCCTTGCACTATAATCCGGTTTTGCCAAAACAATACAAAGGAAACGTTTCATGAGTGCTATTTGGTTTAAAGACTATACCGTCGATTATCTGGAAGGATTGCGCAACGCCAACATGGGCGAGCATATCGGTATTCAATTCACCGAGCTCGGACCGGATTTTCTGAAAGGGTGCATGCCGGTCGACAAACGCACCACGCAACCGTTCGGGATTTTGCATGGCGGCGCCAGTTGCGTGCTATCGGAAACGCTTGGCAGCGTGTCCGGCTGGATGACTATCGATCCGGAAAAGTATCGCGCGGTCGGGCTGGAGTTGAATATTAATCACATTCGCGCCGTGACCAAAGGCCATGTCATCGGCATTTGCACACCGTTGCACACCGGCCGCCGTACCCAAGTCTGGCAGACGGATATTGTCGAAGAATCCACCGGCAAACGCGTGGCGATTTCGCGTTTAACGCTGGCGATTATTGACCAAGGCACACTCAGCGCGCAGAAGGAACATGTGATCGTCGACAGGGAATCATAAAATGTTTTGCCGGATCGACCGGTAACCGGTTGCATTAAAAAACCCTCACACCGGAGTTGCAAGTATGAGGGTTTTTTAATGGCAGACGTAACAACAATGTGTGCAGCGTAAATGTTCCTAAGCGTCCTTGCTGTCTTTGTTCTTAGGGCTGTCTGCCGCGGATGGTGTATCGGATGATCCGGCAGTACCGGCTGGATTTTCCGTTCTTGGTTCGCCACTATCGCCAGCGGCCTCGGCGGTAACAGCTTCCGCAGATTCCTGGTTATTGGCTGCGGACTGATTGTCTGCGTGTTCTTCTTTACCTTTATTGTTCCACATGAAATAAGCCGCACCCATGGTTACCACCACAACTGGGAGCGTGATGAACACCAGCAACGCGTATTCCATCGAGATGTCCGCTCCTGCCGGCAGCGGTTTGGTGACGACCATGTAGGCATGCCCAAACGCAAAGCCGTAAACCGGCACCAATGCTGCCATGTAGCGGTTGGTGACCAGTGGTCGTACCGTTAGCATGTTCAGCACATTGGAAGCGTAGTATCCAATGAAATAGATAAAAATATAAAAGAAAATAGCGCCCATCGTTTTTCCTTATTGATCTGGTTTATCGGTTAAAAAATCGGAATGCATCAAAGACCGGAAGTATTCGGGCTTATGATACACAGATCGCCGCGAAAATTGTACTGATCGCGGAAAGGTTAAAGTTAACAGATTCTAAGCAACTCACGGTAGTTCAGATTTGATCCGGTCATTCCTCAAGTCGGGAGTAACTGTGAGATCAAATCTGAGTTACTGCAAGTCACTATAGATCAATCAAGTCATCTCGATTAATTTTGCATCGATAAGTTGAGCAGCATCTTCTCCGATTAAGTAACCTATTTGCCGGTACGCTTCAAATTGCTCTTCGCTGAACCATTGATCCAGTGTTGATTCGTGCGGGAATTGGTTGTTCAGTGCAGCATAATTTAAGACATCAATTGCACGTGATTCCGCTGATACCGGAAACGATAATTTCATGTAAATCAATATTCCGTCTTTCTCATTCTTGAATTCTGTTTTTGCGCTACTGGCGTATTTGATTTTTCCAATGACAAAGTTTTTGGAACTGAATCTACTTTTTGCCGAGAATTTTTCTGAGCCATCATCCCCAGGTATTTTTTTCGGACGAAGCTCAGAAACATCGATCTCGATTTCCACGCCAAAATCTACCCGGATCTTATGGATCGCATTGGCCAGATCGTCAAAATTAAACAAGTGATCTTCGCCGGCATCGCTGACCACAATTAAAGCACAGCGGCGGCGTACCAATTCATAAATGCCGAGATTCTCAAAATGTCCGCCATCGCTTAGGTAGATCTTTTTTTCTTTTTCATTAGCATCGCTCGACATTTCTTTGTAAAGTGTGGTTAACAATGGTGTGTCCGAAGAAAATTGCCATCTTTTATCCTGACCTTGCCACCACTCTTCTTTAAGCGGATTAGATAACCACCAGCCAAGGCGAGCACCTCCCAAGACCATTAACATCGAGACCCCCGGCTTGGTATGAAAACCACCCAATGGGCTGCTCGCTGCGCCTGAAATGGTCATAGCCAAATCCAATTTAAGAAAATATTCATTGGGTGGATTTTCTTTCTCTTCCTCATAAGCTGCCCTGTTTTTAGAGGCATAAGATTCTGTTTTTTGGAAGCATTCCTCCGATGGATTTCTCGTGCCATCAAGTGCGTAACCGCAGTAGAGGGGAGACATTATAAAAGATGCAGCTTTTCGATCTTGCCAAGCCAGATCATTATTTTCTCCGGCGAGATTTAGCGTCGTATTCACAATAAGATAGGGCTTAATATCAATTAAATCTTTTAAGTTAATCGCATCAGTGGCATGAACCCCAATATCGGCATCTCTGATGATGGAGGCGCCATTTGTATCGGTCTTGTTGCTGGCAGCTAGATAGGCATTGGTTAAGCGGTTGCGATAGAAGGTATGCATCGAAAATAGGTTTGCATTAATTTGTAGTGCTAAGAATATCGCGATTGCAGTTGCAAATAATCCCCATACGAAAGGCGCAGATAAACTTATGGAATTCAAGGCAAGAATATTCAATTGGAAATAATCTTTAAAAGATGGAATGCAATTTACTGTTTCAAAATAATAATATCCTTGAAGACCATCTCTGAGAGTTTTGAATGTAATTGCTTTAGCATTTTCCTGAGGAACTAATAACTGATGGACTAATAATTCTGTGACTGGTGTTGAATTTTCGTGACATGTGAGTTGAAATTTTTTTAGGTTTTCAGTAAAAGATTTGGGAGGTGAATCGTTTTCAAAGGCAGTGCGCACTCCCAAAGATACAAATCCCAATAGAGCAAATACCAGAATAAATGGTGCGATAGAAACTATACCTTCAGTCAATTTTTCTTTCCAATCAGCTTGCTTGTTCTTATTCGAGCCTGTTGTCGTGCTTGCTGCAAGCCATCGAACAATTATTGCGAATAATGCAAAAATACCTCCCACCGTAAATATAGCTTCTGTCCAGTCAAGTAAAGGAGGGAAAAAAAGAAATAATACTGCGGGGAGTGCAAAAATTAGTGAATATTGAGCCATTTTTGCTGCAACGCGGCTAACCCAGAAATAGGCTTCAGAGGAAATTGCTCTACCAGTAATCCCAAGATGAATTGAGATCGCTAAGGCCAATAATAAACAGACGATGGGGGATATAATTCCAGCTAAAAACCAGACCGAGTGACTTTGTTTTTCCGCGATGCCGATACCAAATAAAATCTCATGAATCCAGCCGGGTAAGTGAGGAAGGACATATCCTAATGCGAGTATCGGTATCGCTCCTAGAACTGCACACCAGTGAAGCCACACCCAGTTTACTTTTGCATCAATTTTCTGTTTGCAGTGTTTTGCAAAATCTATTCCAATCGAAGCTGCGCAAGCATAGGTACTGCTTAAGATTATCCCCCAGAGGAGAGGGGCATTTGCAGTGATCTGAGTTCCCCACATACCTAAGCATATTGAAAAGATAGTTGCCAAAATTGCAATAATTTTTACAGTGAATTTCTTGTCGGAGAGAGTCTCATTCGGTTGGTTCTTGAGCACGCCAGCCACCAATGGTAAGCGAAACCAAACTATTGCTGTCGCAAAAAATCCAAAAGCTAAATCCAAAATAAGAGCTATTTGAGAGAGCTCAATTCCTGCAATTGATTGATGCTGGTATTCTTCAATTAAAAGCATCATTCCTGAGAAAAGCGACATTGTACCGAAGACAAACAAGCCGATAACCACGCTGGATAAAAAAACGTTTCTGAAATGATAGGTCAGATCGGTTAACGTATCGAGAGAAAGAAGACCTTTCCGGGGAGTCAGATAGTTACTGTGCTGACGCAACCACGATATTTCACTAGGCTCAGCTTTATTCTGATTTAGGTCGGTTTTGTCGTTAAGCTTATTTTGTACTTTCTCGATTCCACTCCACTGTGGAGCATTTTGTTGTTCACGATAAGCCCATGATGTCAACCACGATCCGATATAACTGCCTCCGGATACGGTGGATAAGTAATCAAATTTATGCAGAAGCTTTTTCTTGGCGAGTGCCTGTATGACGCCTAAATTAAAAGTTGCACTGCGTATCCCGCCGCCCGAAAAAGCCAATCCGATTAGCTTTTCTTTCTTACCGATTTTGTCTTTTTCTTCTTGCAGTACATCCTTAAATTTTGTCGCCATGATTTCAATACTCCTTTGAGTATTCGTAATTGAGATTTTGGAAAAAAAACAGTAACCTGTTCTGTGAACTTTGTTTGCATAATGCCGGCATCAATATGGCAATCCTGAGTTACAAGAGTCTGAGGCGGCCGAATTTGTCTATCAGTCAGCTCCAATTAACCATTCCAGATATGCGTTATTTTATTCATTGATATGTTGATTTATAAGAAATTATAGCACTCGATCTGTTAAATTGACGGTCAGGCGCGCACAAGATTTCATGTTAATTTATTTTCCTGCGTCGAGTCTGTCTTGCCATGCCGACTCTTCGACATTCTTACTCTCACAAAACCTTCACAATTGCCGTGCTAGACTCGTTGCGTAGTACGTAGTATCTTCCTGAATGTTAGTCGATCAACGTTCTTTGAGCGTTGATCTTTTTTATGGCGCGCGGTACGGCTTCTGCTGCTGTAAACCCATTCCTCTGCAATCATTCCACAAAAGATTCATTTGCGGGTCATAAAAATTCGGTATGCTACAGGCTCGTTATATTTAGTCGGGCTATTGTTATGGATTCCCCTGCCTCGTTGTCATCCGTTGCTACTGAACTAGGCGCGCTTGCTGAAGAAAAATTACTGGCGATTCCGGAATATGCGGAGCGGCAGGATTTGCACGCCGAATTGAATGCAGTGGCGTATGAGTTGCTGGCGCCGCCATTTGAGCTTTCGCATTTGGTCTTGTTGTCGGAACGCGACCGGGTCGATCAGGAGCGTCAATTGGTGGGTGAGTTATGTACGCGCTACGGCATCGATCCGCCGAATGCGCACGAAAACGATTTCAGCGCGGATTGCGGCGAGTTTCGCCTGCGCTGGGAGCGGCATACCGAATACTCGACATATACCATTTATCGCGCCAAGCCGTTTGACACGCCGTTTGAGCATCCCGCGGTTGCGTATGTGCCGCAGGATTGGCTGGCGCGTTTGCCGGGTGAGTTGCTGGTGGCGACGCATATCGCGCTGGAAGACCGTTCGCGTCCCAAACGCAGTTTGCATGAACTGGTGAATTTATTCGCTTCCGGAACGGTGATCGGCTCCAAGGTGGCGGGCGGCGCGGCCAGCGTATGGAGCGATAACCAGATTCATGCCGACAATTTTGGCCGTATTCTGATTCATGACGACAACTTGCGTAGCCGTCAGGTCGGGCGGCTAGTGCAGCGTTTGCTGGAAATCGAAACCTACCGCATGCTGGCGATGCTGCCGCTGCCCGTCACGCGTAAGATCATACCGCAACTGGCGCGTGCCGATCAGCGCCTGGCCGAATTGACCGCAAACAGTGCCGGACTGACCTGCATCGAGGATGAGCAGAGCTTGCTGAATGAATTGACCCAGCTGGCGGCGGAAACCGAGCGTTTGTCGGCGCTCACCAGTCACCGCTTCAATGCTTCTAGAGCGTATTACGATATCGTGAAATTGCGCATCACCGAATTGCGCGAGGAGCGTATCGAAGGGTTACAGATGCTGCAGGAATTCATGATCCAGCGGCTGTCGTCGGCGATGGGGACGTGCGAACTGGTGCATACCAAGCTTGAAACGCTGTCGACCCGTTTGGGGCGCGCGTCGGCGTTATTGCGTACGCGTGTCGACTTGTCGATGGAAGGACAGATCCGGGATTTGCTGAAATCCATGGACAATCGTGCCCACGTGCAACTGCGCATGCAGGAGACGGTGGAAGGTTTGTCCGTGGTGGTGTTGAGCTATTATCTACTGGGCATAGTCGGTTACGGATTGAAAGCGCTGAAAGCGGCGGGGCAGGATATCAATGTCGAATTGTTGACCGGCATCGCGATCCCGTTCGTTGTTCTCGCCGTTTACTTTGTCGTGCGCGGTGTGCGTTCAGTGATTGGCAAATTGCACCGGGATAAGTGAGCGGTGCAATTTGCCCGATGCTAGGAGAACGCTGATTAATTGACTACACGAGCGAATCACTTCGTTGCGCGGTACTCGCTCCCTTGCCTATCTTGTAGAGATGTCTCGGTTGCTGTGTTCCGTGCGCCTCGTGCTTCATCTCGTTCGCCGAATTAATCAGCGTTTCCCTAGCATTCGGTGATGCTGACCGCCAATCCGCCGAGCGATGTTTCCTTATATTTCACCGACATTTCCAATCCAGTTTGTTTCATTGCGGCAATGCAGTTGTCGAGCGACATGAAATGCTGGCCATCGCCGCGGATTGCTAATGATGACGCAGTGTACGCCTTGATCGCACCGAAGCCGTTGCGTTCGATACAGGGTACCTGCACCAGGCTGCCTACCGGATCGCAGGTCATGCCCAGGTGATGTTCCAATGCGATTTCCGCCGCATTTTCAATTTGCGCTGTCGAGCCGCCTTTGATCGCGCATAAACCGGCGGCTGCCATCGCGGAAGCAGAACCGACTTCGCCCTGACAACCTACTTCGGCGCCGGAAATCGAGCTGTTGTGCTTGATCAAACCACCAATCGCACCGGCCACCAATAAGAAATCGCGTACTTGTTCCAGCGTTGCCCCTTCGTGTTTGACCGCATAATAAATCACCGCCGGAATGACACCCGCAGCGCCGTTAGTCGGTGCGGTAACAACCATATGTCCTGCTGCATTTTCCTCATTGACGGCCATGGCGTAAGCGCACAGCCAATCGTTCAAGTTGGCTTTTTGCGGATTGTTCTGTAATTGCAGAAACAGCGCATGCGCGCGGCGTTTAATGTTGAGTCCGCCAGGCAACCTGCCTTCGGCCACCAAACCTTTTTCCAGGCAGGTGTGCATCGCGTCCCAAATGGCGTCCAGACCATCGTTCAATACTTTTTCATTCATGCGCTCAAGCTCATTGCTGCGTTTCATGGCGGCAATCGATAGGCCGCTGTCGGCGGACATTTTCATCATTTGATTGGCGGAATCGAACGGAAAACCGCACGAACTGGTTGCTTCCATTTTGATCGGCGCAACGATCTGGCCAATCTCGGACAAAGTGGAGATGAAGCCGCCGCCGATTGAGAAATAAGTTTCTGTCAGCAGCGTCTTACCGGTTCCATCCAGCAACTGAAAAATCATACCGTTCGGATGTTCCGGCAATGGCTCGCCACGATCAAAAATAATGTCTTCGGGTGGATTGAAATGAACGGTGATCGATTCGTTGATCGGCAGCATATTTTGCTGCCAGAGTTTCTGGAACAGTTCATTGACGTCCAATTTGGCCAGTCCTTGCGGAGTGTGATTGTGCATGCCTAAAGTCACCGCGCGGTCGGTGGCGTGACCCTTGCCGGTAAACGCCAATGATCCGCGCAAAGTACAGCGTACTTGCAGGAAATCCGGAATTGGATGACTGGTGACAAAAGTCTGAACGCGGCCGCGAAAATCCTTGGCTGCAACCATGGGACCCATGGTGTGCGAACTGGAGGGGCCTACACCTATTTTGAAAAGATCAAGAACGCTGATAAACATTAAATTGCCTGTGAAAATTTAGAGGATCTGAGTGATGTTCCGCAGAAAGTGCGTACTGAAAATCGAAGCGCAGTAAGTATGCTATATGTCTTGCACCGACTCAACAAATTTTTGTTGATAACCATGATAGGACTGACTATCAGGTATTTTATATTGCTTGATAGTTGATTTGCTGGATATCTTGCATTTCATAAAGAAATGAGTATAATTAAGAATCATTCTCATTATTAATGATCATTAGATCGTTATTTGTAAGACAAGAATTTTTTAAATATAGATCGCAAGGTATTTAAAATGTACGTATGTATCTGCAAAGGTGTAACCGAAAGCGCGCTGCGTGAAGCAATTTATCAAGGCGCGGGCCGGATGAGGGACTTAAAAGCCAGCTTGGGGGTAACGGAGCAATGTGGTCTGTGCGCGTGCCATGCCAAGGAGGTTCTGGATCAGACATTGGTGCAGAAATCTCAGCTGCAAAATTTTACTCCTCAATCAACTTGCGTGTGCGAAACAGCAATCTGAGGGAAATCCAAGAATAGTTTGGGCGCAATAAGGATTTCCCGGCTGATTGTGGAATCTTGCTGGTGAATCCGGGTTAGTTATTCAATTCATTGCATTTTAATAATAATATTTACCCGCGAATCGGGTAAGCACTGCAAAAATAATTTTGCACTCACTCATGATATGACTATTCGTGGTTTTACTAGATACATCTGTTTTTGTGCGGTATTCGTCAGTGTGTGTCTAGCGGCAGCTTTTTTGCCTAAGCCTAGCGTTGCACAATCAGTAAATACTTCAACGGCAGTGCGGACCTACGATATTTCTGCCGGTTATCTGCACGACGCACTCATGCAATTTTCACAACAGGCCGGAATTAAACTTGCGCTGGATCCTGCGCTATTGCAGGGGAAAGTCACGCATGGTTTGACGGGTGATTTTGAGATCAAAGCAGCGCTCGATCAGTTGCTGACCGGTTCCGGCTTGCAAGTGACGCAGCGCGACGATGGTTTTGCTATCGTCGCAGTACCTTCGGCTTCTCCTGAACCGGTTGTCACCACATTGCCGGCAATACAAGTCACGGCCAGCAATACCAATCGCTACGCGGCGGTGAGCACCAGTACGGCGACCAAAACCAATACGCTGCTGCGGGATGTGCCGCAAGCTATCTCGGTGATAACCAATGAGTTGATTAAAGATCAATCGGTGCGAAGCATCGGCGATGCCGTCCGTTATGTGCCCGGCGTCGGTATCTCCCAAGGCGAGGGCAATCGCGATGCACTGGTGTTTCGCGGTAACCGTTCCACCGGCGATTTCTTCACCGATGGTATTCGCGACGACGTGGAATATTACCGAGATCTCTATAACATCGAGCGTGTCGAGGTGCTCAAAGGCGCTAACGGCATGATTTTCGGCCGCGGTGGTTCGGGTGGTGTGGTTAACCGTGTCAGCAAGCAGGCCAATTGGAATCCCACAAAAGAATTTTCTTTCCAAGGGGGATCTTTCAATCTGAAAAGAATGACCGCCGATGTCGGGTACGTGATTAACGATATGGCCGCGGTCCGCTTGAATGCGCTCTACGAAGATGCCGGCAGTTTCCGGGACGGAGTCAGCATGGAACGGCTGGGCATCTCCCCAACGGTGACGCTAAAACCGACGCATCGCACCAAGATTATTGCCGGCATGGAGCGGTATCACGATGACCGTACCGCTGATCGAGGCATTACTTCATTCATGGGGCGGCCTGTCGATGTGGATCGATCGCAATTCTTCGGGGATCCGCGACGTAGCCACGCTAATGTCGATGTGCTGGCCTTTAATTCCTTGATCGAACATAAATTTGACAATGGCATCACGCTGCAAAACCGCACCAATTATGCGACCTACGATAAGTTCTATCAAAATGTGTTTGCCAACGGCGGATTGGATAATGTGCTCAATGAAGTTTCGCTGGGAGCTTATAGCAATGCGACTAAACGAGAGAATGTTTTTAATCAGACAAACTTGCTGTATTCCTTAAACACAGGCCCTATTGCGCATACGCTGATGGCCGGTATCGAAGTGGGGCGCCAGGAAACCCATAACCGGCGTGAAACGGGCTTATTTAATAATAGTCTGGCTATGACAAGCCTGCCGGTATCTTTCAGTAATCCGATCACTCATGTTCCCATTACTTTTAGAACCAGGAATGGCGGCAGGGACGGGGATGTCGATGCATTGAACCGTAGCATTGTCAACGTGACTTCGCTTTATATTCAAGATCAGATCGAGATCATTCCGCAGCTTCAAGCGATTGTAGGGGTGCGTTATGACTTGTTTGAAGTGGACTTTCAGCAGAAAAATGGCCCGAGAGAGCATTTAAAAACGAGAGACGATCTGATTGCACCCCGTTTTGGTTTGATCTATAAACCTATTACTCCTGTTTCATTTTATGCAACCTATAGCCAGGCCTATGTGCCGCGTGCCGGTGATCAGCTGACAGCCTTGAACGTCACGACTGAAACACTAAAACCGGAAAAATTTACAACGCTGGAGGCAGGGGTGAAATGGGATATACGGCCGGATTTAGCGTTTACCACTGCGGTTTATCAGCTGGATCGCACCAATGTCATCAACTCGGTGGTCGGCGGACAAACCTTTCTAACCAAAGGGCAACGTACCGAAGGTGTTGAAGTCAGTTTGTCCGGGCAGTTGACCTCAAATTGGAGCGTGATGGGGGGGTATGCCTATCAAGTCGGCGAAATCACCAGCGACATCCAAAGCGTTGCGAAGAAAGGTGCGTCGGTAGCGGAGCTTCCGCGCCATACTTTTTCAATGTGGAGCCGCTACGATATTACGCCGAGTATCGGCGCAGCATTTGGTGTGATTCACCGGGATAGTATGCTTGCTTCATTGACGAATCGCGTTACTTTACCTGATTTTACTCGCGTGGATGCAGCGCTTTTTACGCAATTCACCAAAAGTTTCCGCGGTCAGTTAAATATAGAAAATTTATTTAATACGAAATATTTCGCTTCTGCACAAAACGATTTTAACATTGCTCCAGGTTCACCCATTGCGATCAGAGCGACTTTGATTGCCAATTTTTAGTTCACAAAAATAAAAAAATATATTTTTTAGTTGCGACTGTAAATAATAATAGTTATCATTTGTATTCTCGTTAATGTTTATTGTATAGAGGAGTTTTTATGTATTTATTGAGGAGACTCATAAATTCACTAAGTATGTTGTTGATCGTGAGTTTATGTTTCATGGTTGTAATTAATAATGCGGTTGCGGCCTCGAATACCGCAGCTATCGAATCTGCGGTCACTGCTTACAGAACGATTGGAACGCTGCGTAGAGAAGTGCCGATTAACGGTGATGCCATTGCAGATGCTTATGCCGGTGTTTTACAAACATTGGTGCAAGAAGTCGATACCGCCAATTCATTAAGTCTGGATAGTGATGTGCTGGCGGCCATCGACGATATTAAAAACGATTATGCGCCAAGACTCGCGGCGCAAGTCGTCGACAAGACGCTGCAGCGCGTGTTTTATCAAGCGATCTGGAATCGTATTGCTGCCATCCGCGATCAATTTGAAACCGGCACATCAACTGCGTTGATAGCCATGCTGGATGAATCGGTGGCCGCATTTCAAGCCATATCCGCCACTGTAGCCAGAGAAAATCAGCTATTGACTGCCGACCGTCAAGCACTCGAAGCTGGCAGCAATCCAGGACTCGATGTGGAGGTGAACGATCACTTTTCCAGAATTAGAACAGCAATCAATAAAAGTAATCCGGAAGAAGATTTCGTCACGGTGCAAATCGCCCGTTACGCGATACGGATGTCACTTGCACGCGCTTACTACATTGCGGTATTACGTGAAGTTGCCGGTGCCATTGAGAATAGAGCCGCGGATCCGGAAGAAACCAGCATTGAACTCAAGGAAGGAGAGATTTTCTATCGCGTTATTGAATCGCTGGTGGCCAGAGGAAATCCTGCCGGCAGCTTGAGGATAAAAGCGCAATTAACAGGAGATCCATCCAAAGTTGTTGCCGATGAGATTGTCAGTGAGCTAGGAAAAGGTTTTATTGGCCGTGTCGTTGCCGAAATGAATGGTCAAGCAAGCGCCATCACGGAAAAAGACCGCCCGCATGCCGTGGCCGAAGCGGCAGGCGCCAAATATTTTGCCAGAGTCCTGTTGCCCGATCTCGAGTTGCGATTGGGTGCTGCTGACCGGGGCAGTCTGGAAACTGAGCTGGAAAATTTAATGACTGCCAGCAATGAACTCAGTGCTCCCAAATCCGAGCTGGCGCGCAATGCCATATCGGCTCTGTTGACAAAGTATGAGAACGCACTGAATCGGGCCAAATATGAAGTGGCGCAACATACTGCCCTTGTGGAAAATGCCCTGGCCGATTACCAGGCAATCGATGCGCTGCGGAATCAAGTGCCGATCGATGCTGACGCCATCGCCGGGAAATATGCTGGAGATTTACAGCAACTGACGCAACTGGTCGATCAAATTTATGGCTTGACGATCGGCCAAGATGTTACCGCAGCCATTGCACAGGTAAGTTCCGGCAATCAAGTTCCCTTGGCTTTGCAAGTGATCGATAAGTCGCTGCAGAAAATGTTTGCGTTGGTTGTTTATAACCGTGTCACGCTGGTTCAGGAGCAGTTCGGCAATTTATCGGCAGATGCGCTCGCGCTCGAATGGGACAGAGCGTACACCGCTTACTCGGCGATTGCTAAAACAGCGAATAAGGAAGACAAAGTGCTTTCCTCGGACAAACAATCGATTGTGTCAGGTAGCGATCCCGATCTGGATTATCAAATCACCGCTGCTTTTATTCAAGGCAAACGGGCATTCGATAAAACCGACGCAGGCGATGCGCAAACATTAGCGCTGGCTAGTGAAAATATCGTCATTCCCTTGGTCAGGAGTTTTCTGATCGGCGTGCTACGGGAAGTTCAAGGTATTATCGAAAATAGAGCCGCGGAAGCCGACGAAGCCAGGGAGAAACAGATCGAAGGCGAATATTTTTACCGCATCGTGGAAGGTTTTATCGCTCAGGATAATCCATCGGGAAGCAATCAGATCAAAACCCAGTTTACTGGCGAACTATCCAATGTCGTTGCCGACAAAATCGTCAGTGAAATTAGCAAAGGCATTCTGGGGCAGGTAGAAAGAAGTATTCATCAAATCGAAGCCAATTTCACAGCCGATAAGAATCAAGCGTTGCTGGCTTTGGAAAGATTGTCGCTGTATACCGGCGTTTTCTTGGCTGATCTCGCTCAGCGCTTGAATACATCGAAACGCGCCAGTCTGGAAAATGCAATTCGCGATCTGAAAGATGCGATCAATAACGGCAATACTGATAGAGCCGTTGCATTGCGGTCCATAATGACCGGAATTCTTGCGGAATACGAGAGTAAGTTGTTGTAACAGCAGGTTCCCTCCCTCGCAGTTTTAGCCCTTCTACGAGGGAGGATTGTGTTCAAAAGGTTACTTACAGTATTTCAAACCCGGCTCCGCGATCGTGGAGCCAGTCGTAGCCAGCCACGACACCCCCTGTCTTTAGCCAGCCATTCTTATCACCGATGCGATCGCAGAATATGAGCGATCGCTGCCAATGTCTAATGTAACGCTTACACCAATCGAGAGATGGGTAACAAGAAAACGTTATTGTCTGGCTGGCATTGATCGTCAATACAGGCACTCTCACAGCCCGGGAATATTGGATAGTGGCAGACGAAGTGCAATGGAATTATGCCCTCTGTATTCCTATCAACCCGATGTCCGTGGACGATGGATGTATCACTGTCATGTCAATGATCATATCAATGCCGTCATGATGACGAGCTTCATTGTTGAATAAAACTCAGCTGTAGAGAAGAAAAGAAAAGGGCCAATCCTGGAAGATCCGGGGTTGGCCCTTATGAGTAAGGAAGAACTAAAAGAGAATTGAGAATGAAGTTTACAGATTGAAAACAATCATATCCGCGGTGATCGCGTTTACGTTGACGCCAACCAGTTCAATGGAAGCTGCGCCGTTGAGGAATTCAGCGGTAAAACCGGTGTCACCGTTATCGGTGATATTCGTGATAAAAGAAAGCAGTTGCGGCACCGAGTCGATTCCGAGGGCTTGCGAGTCGAAAAATAACCGGTCTTCACCAATCGTGAAATCCGTGACTTGAAACCTTCCATAGCCATAGAAGCCAAAGGTATCGTTGCCACTTTCTCCAGTGAGCCGGTCGAGGTCACCCTGCACAAGTGTTCTTCTGCCGCCTTCTACAGTGATGATGACCGGCTTGCTGCCACCCGCTCTCAGGATATCGTCGCCTGCGCCGCCAAATAATTTATCAGTACCTTCCTGGCCGTCGATATCGTCATTGCCATCTCCGCCATTCAGCGTGTCATTGCCATCCCCGCCTTTCAGCGTGTCATTGCCGTTTCTGCCTTGAAACTCGTCATGCCCTGTACCTCCCGTGATGGCATTGTCTAAGTCATCGCCTATATACAGTAAATCATTGTCGGTGAATCCGGCGGAACCAATCCCTTCAAAAGGAAAACCATCGATAAATTTGACCGATCCCGATCCTAGATTGGGACGAGGTCTAGTGGTGACTGCCATAATGTTGCCTCCTATTTCTAATCTGATGTGTGCATTTAACAAATAAATGCGGCGATTTTTCTGTCTCGTCTCATTATATTGAATAAATAATAATGAGAATGATTCCTATTATATTAAATAATGGTTAAAATGCAATCTTTATTATTACCGATTATTGAAACTGAAAAGGTTAAGTGGCTGGAAATAAAGCAATAGCTGCTAAATATAACCATGAAGCTTGATGAATTGTTATTAAAGGCAAAGGAATTAATCATCGTCGGCAAGTACAACGATGCTGACGGGATTCTCGAGCCGTTGAAAAGTGAATATCCACTATCCCCGGAGGTTGCTCGCGCGTGGTGTTCGTTGGCGATGCGCACGGGCCGGACGGCCGATGTGTCCGCGTATGCCGCAAAAATCTACGCGCATGTGCAAGGTGACTTTCACAAAGCACACTGGGCGCATGTGCTCGGAACCGCGAGTTTTATTTTGCTGGATTTATCCACCGCGCATGCGCATTTCACTTATGCGCTGAATCATCTGATGGCGCTGGCTAAATCCGGAAAAATCCCGCCGTATAAAGAACAAGTCAAACCCAGCCAACCCGATACCAATGTATTCGCTTCGGGAGAAGCGGAAAAATTGCTTTGGGCGACTTGCGCGGAACTGGCCAAGTTGAATATTCCGGTATTTCCTTTTGCCGGTACTTTGCTGGGTTTGGTTCGCAATGGCTGCTTGCTGGATTTCGATAAGGATCTCGATATCGCCGTGCAAATGGAGTTCTGGGATGCCTGCTGCGCGACGCTTGAGCAAGCGGGCTGGGTACGCGCACCGATGCGGATCGAATACGCCAATTATCGCGATTATATCCATCCGGAATTGGGGATTACGCTGGATGTGTGCGGCCTGCAAGCCCGCGGTAAACAGATCGTCGGCGGTTTTGCATTGCCCGGTTACCCGGATGATTATCAGCGCGTCTCGGTTTTCCCCAAATTCGATCTGACGCAGCGCAGTACAGAGCACGGTGAAGTCTGGTTTCCGCGCCAGCCGGAAAAGATTCTGACCGCGTTCTACGGCGACTGGCGCACGCCGAATCCCAATTGGGATACCGTGATATCCGCATGCAATCTGGAAAACTTTACCCAGCTGGTGCGTTGCTATGCCTATCACAGACTGATACAACGCTGGTTGCTGGGAGATTTGGCCAAAGCGTGGTGCTATGCGCACCAGATTGTTCTGAAGGACCCCGATGACGTGCTTGCGCTGCGCAGCCGGCAGTGGATGGAGCGCGCAATGGCCCGACTGAACCGGGAAATTCCCGTGTGGCCGAAAAATCAGCGGCAGAAACGGGTTTATACCCGCATGGTGGCCGATCTATTTCATGAAGGTCATATCAACTTTTTACGGGCGGCGCGCGCATTGGGCACGCACCTGACCGTCTGCGTGGTTTCCGATGAACGCGTGGTGGAAAATAAAGGTAAATTGCCCGTCATGAAGCAAGCGGAACGCGCCGCCGTTGTGGCCGCCTGCAAGTATGTCGACGCCGTCATGACGGAAACCCCTGCGAGCGTCACCCCGGAATTCATGCAGCAGCATGGTTTCGATATTTACACCTTCGCCTGCGCATCGGAACAGGAACGCCAGGATAAATACAAACTCTGCGAGTCTTTACCGGCTGAAATGATTCAGGAGCTACCTTACACTCCGGGTATTTCTACATCCGATCTGGTGGCGCGTATTTTGGACGGTGCAGGAAGTAAGGAAACGCAAATAAAGAGCGAGTAACATCCAAAAAGAATTCTGCACACCCGGAAATGCCTGGTTTTCATCAATGTGGCAAATTTCCACCGGAACCACACGCGCCAAATTGTGTTCCAGTTCAGTCTGCACCGCCTTGATGCGTCGGGTCGGCTTGCGCATACTGAATTTCTCGACCTGTCAGGTAACGATCCATCGGAATCTTTCACCCAATCCCTGATTGCCGCTTGTGGAGAAGATGAGCCGGTATTTGTCTACAACGCCGGATTTGAGACGGCGCGCATACGCGAATTGGCGGAGCGTTTCCCTTCTTTAAGCCAACCGCTGCTAGCGATCAATGATCGAATCGTCGATCTGCTACCGGTTGCGCGTGAACGCTACTACCACCCGAGCCAGAAAGGCAGCTGGAGCATCAAGAAAGTGCTGCCTGCTTTGTCGTGCCTGAATTACGGTACGATACCTTGGATGGCGTGCAGGATGGCGGTATGGCGATGAATGCTTTTTTGGAAGGCATTCATCCGGATACCGCACCCGAACGCAAAACCCAGATCGAACAACAGCTTCTGGCATACTGCAAATTGGATACTTACGCTATGGTGCGTTTGTGGCAGGTATTTTCCGGGTGTACGGATTTGAATCTCTGAATCATGACCTGATACTCTGGATTTCTGAAAGCCATCCGCCTATTTCATAAATTGGAATCACTGCTGTCCGAAGATCAACATGTGGTCGAGCTAGATGATGTCTGCAAGGTTGTTGCATCAGTGGTTAATTCGGCAATGCTGGAGTGGTGGTTGAGGGAGGTATTTAGAATGTTAATAAGTAGCCATTGATGCAACAACAATAAAAAAGGAATAAATCAATTGAAATATTTTCAATACTCTGATTGTGAGACAAAAAATTATTTTATTTTTACATTAAGGCAAGTCGGATCATGGTCGGGAAATGTAGAAGATAATGCACCTGGTAATAGAATCAAAGCCAGAGTGCCTTCTTTTCAGCGTGGTTTGGTTTGGGAGCCCCAACAAATTGAATTGCTTTGGGATTCGATTTTTCGGGGCTTTCCCATAGGCTCAATAGTTATCATCGATAGAATTAAAGAACAACATGATAAATCCAACCCAACGCATGCAAAAAGTGAACAGACACAAGAATCTGAAGTGGATACATCGCATCACATTCTTGATGGTCAACAACGCTGCAACGCAATAGCCTGGGGGTTTGTTGATCCTTGGAAAGATGGAATAAGTAATGACGTTGTTTTGTGGCTTGATCTAATTCCTAAAAGCCTTCTCAAAAATACCACTCGCAAATATCTGTTTCGGGTTGCAACAAAAGCGCATCCATGGGGATTTCATAATGGAGATGAGGCAAGCATTTTAAAAGTAGAGCAGCGAAAAGAATTTATGGGGAAAGTAGATAACTTTAAGGAAAATTTTAAAAAGTATGATTGTGAAAAACTGTCGTATAAATTTAAAGAAAAATACCTTTCTCAGAATTTTAATGAAAGACCTTTACCGAGCTTAGCACTACCTTACTATGCAGAATTTCCCGTGCCCGTATTTTTGTTATTCAGACACTTCAAAGAAGGTAAGTTAGATTGGGATGCACTAGCTCAGGAAGAATGGATAAGCTTTGTTGAGAGTTGGGCGAAGGAAGCTAATAAAATTAGTGATATAAGTAAGGGTGAGCGTGAAATTGTTGAATCGGGTCTGAGAAAGGCAGAACAATGTCGTCTTATTGCGTTATTGGTGTCAAACGAGGGGATAGAAAATAGTATTGATAATATTGAGCAAATATTTCAGCGGTTGAATGGACAGGGAACACCACTAGATAATGAAGAACTTATCTATTCGATGATCAAAGCTTATTGGCCTGAAATTGAGGAAATAATGAATAAATTGGCTAAAAAGCCAATCACTGATGTGAGATTAGTGAACTTAGGCATACGCATTGCATTGACTGAAGAAAGTGATCAAAAAATTGAATCTCAATTAACAGTAGATCAGATCCGTAAAATTTTCAGCAAAAATCCTGATAAGGATATAAAAGATCTTGAGAAACGGGAAAGAATTGAGAAATATTTTGGTTCAGGTGAATTAGAGAAGGCATTAATTTGGATTGATGAAAGCTTTTTATACGAAGAGAAGAGTCGTACCTATGGTTTGCCTGCCTATCTGAGGAGTAGCATTGCTTGGTCATCACGAGAAGTATTTGCTTGGTTGATGCTACTTGCCAAGAGATATCAATACATATCCATGTCTTGCGAAGATAAAAATACTAGAAGGATTATTGGGTTAGCTCTCGTTGTTCATTGGTTTGGGATAGATAAAGAGAAAGCAATCAATAGATTGATTAATGAAAGTGATTTATCAAGTATAAAGATCGCAGATATGAATAAGAATAGCGATAAAAGATTAGTTCTTGTTCCTTTGAATATTACGGATCTTAATGAGGCTTTTCAGCTTGATGAAAATAGTTCACCTGAGCAATTGATTAACTGGTCAAGTTTTTGGCAGGGCGTTGTAGTTCGCAATAAAGATGGTAAAGAGAAAAAAACGGATGAGCAAAATGAGAGTATAGGTTTGTTCATCGAGAAACTTCGTCAGCAACAAGAGTTATTGGTTTATGCGCAACGCGAATATCTTGAGGATGCTTTCAAAGGATTCGATCCATCCAATAAATTAATGTGGAAAGGACATAATAGGCCATGGGATTATGATCATATTCTTGCATCTGAGAAACTGAATGGCACGGGAAAGGGGAAGCGTGAACAGCTAAAGTTTCATGAGATCTGTAAAGCTTGGCAGCAATCGATAGGTAATCAAGTTGCAGTCGATTTTTCTTTTAATCGGGCGGCGCAAGATATCGATCCTATCGAAAAATATAAATCAGTGAAGATTAAGGGATACAACTTAAAAGAGCGCGGGTTCGATGTTTTTGCAAGCGATGATGAGTTGGAAAGTTTTAAATTAAATCTTTCAGATCTTCAAAGTAAAAATGATCCGCTAAATCCTGCTCGAAGTTTTGTACTTGCTAACAAAAAACGGCTAATTAAGATATACCAAGAATGGTATGACAATCTTCAAATTGATTAGGCAGAATAATCATGTGTTAAGAGAATTTATTGGTATTGTGGATAGCGGATTACAGTTTTTTGATAGAAAAACAATCAGTTTTATTACCATCCTTTGGGGAGTGTATTGAATAACAATGAAAATTTCCCAGTATGCGGCCTTCAGTCAGCGTGGTCGAGGCAAATCACATAACGAGGACGCTGTTTTGCTAGACGGTCAGGTGTATCAAGGCAGTGTTCGCGAAGGTAGGATGGTAGATACTTCGCAGCCACGCTATTTTGCCATTGCCGACGGAGTGGCCATCGGGACGTTGCCGCGTTTGGCCAGCCGGCGTTTGCTGGAAATTTTGCGTGATCATCTTGCATCGGCATCCGCGACGGAATCATTGTCGACATTGCTGCATCGAGTGCAGCAAGACTATGTGGCGCTCAGTGAAAATCCAAAATTGTACGGTATGGCTTCAACGTTGGTGGGGGTGCGCTTGCTTGGAAATGCGGCGACCATTTTTAACGTCGGCGATTCGCGGGCTTATCTTCTGGCGGATGGCCGGGCAGATCTGTTGAGCCGTGATCACAGTTTGTTGAACGATTTGATGGATGACGGTGAAATCACTGCTGAGCAAGCTACAAATTCTGCGAGTATCTTGCAAGGCCTTACTTGCCAGTTCATCGTGGATGCCGAATGCGATGACTTCAGGGCAAATATCGCCACGCATGAATTGCAACGCGGTGAACGTATTCTATTGTGCAGCGATGGATTAAACGAAGCCCTGGATGATGTACAGATTGCTGCGCTCTTTGCCAATGAGTCTGAAGCAGACCTTGTGAATGTCCTCAAAGCTGCACGCCGCGCGGGCGGCAGCGATGATTTTTCGGTCATTGTGCTGGCAGGTGATCAATAGATTACTTTGTCAGTTGCTCAAATCGGTTGCATGCCGCCTTTTTATGCGAATTCCGCAGACTGTGTAACATCATTCCCCCGGTTGCAACGTAACCGGCACGTCCATTTTCTCACCCTTACGCAGCACGGTAATCGTGATGATGTCGCCGACTTTGTAGCTATCGATACGGTTCAGCAATTTTTCCACTGAATCCATGGGTTTTCCATCAACGGCAACAATGATGTCGTTGGCGATGATGTTGCCTTCCGGGGTCAGTGTTGCGCCGCGCAATCCGGCTTCGTCGGCGGCTGAGCCGGGGCCGATGCTTAGGATAACCACGCCGTTCACTTTCAGAAATTGAGTCAAACGGTTGTTCAGTTTGCTGTCGACGGTGATGCCCATGGCCGGGCGGATATATTTGCCGCGGCTGATGATTTGCGGAACGACGCGGTTGACGGTATCGACCGGCACGGCAAAGCCAATCCCGGCGCTGGCGCCGCTGGGGCTGTAAATGGCGGTATTGATGCCGATCAGGCGGCCTGCGGAATCCAACAGCGGGCCGCCGGAATTGCCGGGGTTGATGGCGGCGTCGGTTTGAATCAGATTGTCGATGGTGCGTCCATCGCCGCCGGGGAGTGAGCGATCCAATGCGGAGACGATCCCAGTGGTCAACGTCCAGTCCAGACCGAATGGATTGCCGATGGCGAATACTTTTTGCCCCACCTTAAGATCGTTGCTGGTGCCGATCGGCACCGGGGCTGGCCGCTGAAAGCCGATGCCGATTTTCAGCACGGCGATGTCGTGCGCCGGGCTTGCGCCGACCAGGGAAGCCTTGTAATCGCGTCCGTCGGCGAGACGCACGGTGGCTTCGCTGGCGCCTTTAACTACGTGAAGATTGGTGATGATGTGCCCGCTATCATCCCAGATAAACCCCGAGCCGGTGCCGCTGGGAACGGAAAAAGTATTGCGCGTCCAGGCATCCATGACGCGCTGGCGGGTGGTGATGAACACCACCGAGTCACGCGAATTTTCAAATAATTCAATCGTGCTTTTTTCGTCTTCCGCCAGATTGCCGCGCGCCTGTACGACGCGGGGTTCCGCGCTCTCTTGCTGGCTCTGGCCGGAAAAGGGATTCCAATGAAAAATATTCGGAAAATAGTGGTAAAGGAAGCTGTGAAAAAATAACACCAGCAATACACCGGCCAGCGTGTACCAGATGAAACGGGAAAAGAATCCGTTGGGCATGAATATTCGCTCCTTTAGTGATTATTTTTCATTATTTGCTATAGGCTTGTGCCCATCGTATCAGATCGTGCTCGCCCATCGCGCCCGCTTGCCGGGTGATTTCCCGGCCGCCTTTAAATAGTACCAAGGTTGGAATGCTGCGGATGTTATAACGAGCGGCCAATCCTTGCTCTTCTTCGGTATTGACTTTGACCAGACGCATGTGCGGTTCCAGAGCAGCCGCTGCTTTGCTGAAGGCCGGCGCCATCATGCGGCAGGGGCCGCACCACGGCGCCCAGAAATCGATCAGCACCGGAATATCGTTGTTGGTGATGTGCCGGTTGAAATGATGCTCCGTCAATTCGGCCGGTTGTGCGGCAAACAGCGGTTGATGGCAAGCGCCGCATTGGGGCGATGCCTCGAGACGGTCTGCCGGTACGCGGTTGGTGGCATGGCAGTGCGGGCATACGATATGTAAAGACATGGTGATTTCCTGATGAATACGTTTATCGAATCGATAATTTCTTAGCTTTCATCCAGTCCGGATGCTTTCAGGCGGGCGCGCAGCGATTCAATTTCCTCGATCATATCGGCGACCAGTCCGGCCAATTCCGGATTGCCCTCGAAGTCGCGTTCTACCGCGATGATTCTTCTGATGCGCATAAAGCTGCGGCTATCGAATATCCATACATCCGGGTCGGCGCCGATTAAATCGTCATTGCGCAACAAGCCCCACTGCACGCGTTCGATGATCCACTCCCGGCTGACATGGCAGCTTCGTGCCAGCTCATCCAGGCTGAATAGGGCATCTTCCAGTAAAATGGCTTCAATCTCATTCGACATGACCTAGACTCCGAGATTTTGGCGCGGATTAAATGCGAGTTCCTGCGCCATGGTTTGATAAAACGTGCGTTCTTTTTCACCGGTGGCCGGTGGCAGCACGACTTCCAGCACCAGATACAAATCGCCGGGTGTTGCCGCCGGAATGCCGCGTCCTTTCAAACGCAGTTTACGCCCGGACTGGGAATTTTCCGGCACACGCACTTCGACTTGACCATCCGGCACCGGTATTTTGATGGTTGCACCCAGCATTGCTTCCCAGGGCGCGACCGGTAATGTGGCATAGACATCCTTGTTTTCGATCCGGTAACGGCTATGCGGCTTGAAGTGAACTTCCAGGAACAAGTCTCCGGCCGCTTCACCGGCATGCCCCGGACCGCCTTGTCCGGCCAGCCGGATCACTTGCCCGGCGTGTACGCCTTTGGGAATGCGCACATTCAGCGTATGCTCGGCCAGCACGGTGCGCCCTTGATCGTCGAGTTTGGGCATGCGCAGCGTCAAACTGCGGGTTGTGCCGTGATAGCTGTCTTCCAGGTCGAGCATGATTTTGGCGTGATGATCTTCACCGCGTTTGCGTTGATGCGTATGGCGCGTGCCCGCGCCCATGCCGCCGCCGAATAATTCGGCAAAGAAATCGCTGAAATCCGCTGCTTGCGCACCGTTAAATCCCCGTCCCCGGAACTCAAAATTGCTATCCCATCCGGGTGGCGGCTGAAAATCGCTGCCTGGCTGAAATCCGCCTTGCCCCAATTGATCGTAGGCAGCGCGTTTTTCCGGATCGGACAGTACCGCGTTAGCCTCGTTGATTTCTTGCATTTTGTGCTCGGCGTCCGTTTCCTTGGAAACATCCGGGTGGTACTTGCGTGCCAATCGGCGGAACGATTTCTTGATCTCTTCCGCTGTCGCATCGCGCGAGACACCTAATGTTTTGTAGTAATCCTTAAATTCCAAGTCAGTTCCCCTCGTTGATTACGCTTCCGGCATCTCATTATTGCCGCTTTCAGCGCATTAGTGAAGTTGCATGCATATCCGTATTGCTTACCCATTCTCCACGACTAAATGGGTTCACGGCAGGAATTTATCAAGTGTCAGGAAATAGCTTCAGAATGGCCCGGAGATTTCAAACGTCATGCCATCCTCGGCGCGCCCGGTTTTGCCGCGCTGCGAACTGAAATACAAGCGCGAACCATCGGGACTGAACGCCGGACCGGTGACTTCCGAGCGGTCATGACCCGCCAGCTGCAACAGCGGCAAAATCTTACCGGCGGTCAGCACCACGATCTGCATATCGCCTTTATCCTCGGCGATCAGTAAATCTCCCGCTGCATTGCCGGTGATATTATCCACACCGGTCAAGACCGGCCGCGGGTATAACGCGGCGTTGTACACGATGCTGAGGTGCTGGCGTTCCACGTCATACGCCCACACGCGATCGTCGCCCTTGGTGGAAAAGTAAACGATGCCCTGGTGATACCAGATGCCTTCCCCGCCATCAAACCGGGTGCTGTTGGCGACTTGTTTTCGGGTTGGTATGGAAACCGCTTGAGGGTCGGGCAGGGCGTGCCAGCGCACCGCGCCAATGCGGCCATCGATGACTTCGGCCACTTCCAGCACACCCTCGTCGAGACCGGGATTGCCGGCGGCATCGAGTGCATGTGCGGTATAGCGGTACAAACAGCCATCCGGCTGGTCTTCGGTCAGATAAAGCTGTTTGTTCTGCGTATCCACCGCAACCGCTTCATGCCGGAATACGCCGAGCGCGCTGCGGACTTGCGCCGCCTTGCGGCCAAACGGATCGCATTCCCACACCCGGCCTTTATCGATTTCCTCGCACGACAGCCAAGTCTGCCACGGCGTATGCCCGCCCGCGCAATTGCGGTTAGTATGTTGCAGGATCGGATACGCATCGACAACATCACCGGCAGCATTGAAGCGCAACGCGCCTACGCCGCCCGCCTGGTTGTCCAATTCGCTATTGGAAACATAAATCCAGCCGCCATCCGGGGCGGCAAACGTAGTCCCGCCATCCGGCGCGGCATGCCAGCGGTAACCGGAAATTGTTTGCCCGGAATGAGCCACGATGCGCGAAGTGAATCCTGCGGGCAAGCGCACACCGTTCCGGTCCGGCGGCAAAAGATCGCCCAGCACTGCCAGCGACGCTGCCGACCGGACAGCGGACGGCAGCAAAACATTACCGGCAAACGCACCCAATGCCATGAAACCGTACTGCAATAATTTGCGCCGCTGCGGGTTAAATGTGTTCATAGTGAAGCTGGCCTCATGTGGTAAAACCAAGCGGTGGATGTCCGGGAGATAGTTTACAATGCTGCGCTGTTAAATGACCACTCAACGGATACACGCTGCAATGATTCAGATCCTTAAACCACTCGTCTCTTTTTTGATGTTTTTGATTGTACTGTTTTCTATCAGCACCATTCTAACGATTACAACCGGCTTTCCTGCCTGGCTTTCCGCCACCGTTTCGGTTGTTTGCGCAACCTTCGCCGCGTGGTTTACCTGGAAACTGGTTGCGGGAGAAAGAATAAGCACTTTGGTTGCAGTTACCGGCGGTGCATTAATCCTGGGCGGACTGTTCTTTACCCTGGGTTTTCTCGGGCCGATGGTCATTTCCAAAGATACCAGCCAAGGATCGATGATCGGACTCTTTATCGCAGCGCCGCTAGGGCTGGTCGTGGGAGCGATTGGGGGGTATGTTTATGCGTCGAGGCAGAATGCGGCTGAGGAAATTTGATGTTTCTTACTACCTTTTATAGCTCAACACTTAAATTGGATTCGCTCAAAAGTTAGAAGCGGGCGAATTCATTTTTGACGGCAATTTTACTTGCGCTGGCTTCGATAGCTACTGTAAGAATCGAGGCCGGTTCGGCTAAGTGGCTGGTTAGCATGGTTAAATGATACTGATCAGTTGCTTGGCCTGCTCTGCCACACTGCTGATTTCCTCGGCAATGCTGTCTGCTTTGCCTGGATCGATGCCAAGTGCGATCCATTCCTGTGGAGTGATTTCTTGCGCGGTGGATTCGATGATTGCAAAATCCGGCAGCATTCGCTCGGCCAGATTGACGAGCCGTACCAGCGGTTGGCCGATTTCAGCGTTCGCGCTATTAGGGATGTGGTGATAGCGGATGACGGCAATGATTTCAGCCGGTAGCCCCCAGTGAATGCCGAGTTGTGCGCCGATCTCGCCATGATGCGTGCCGAGCAGCGCATGTTCTATTTCCAGCGGTGATGCATCCGATGGGGTGCTGAGTTTTTCGTAGAGTGCGTTGCACGTATCCTTGGCAATAAAATTAAGCACGTTATAACCGATGTCGTGTAGCAATCCCGCGAGAAAAATTTGTTCGTCCACGGGTCTGGTTTTTGCGGGCATGTGTTTGGCAATAACGCGCATGGCCGAGGCAATGGTCATGCTGTGAGCCCATAAATCGGCGGATTTCAATTTGCCTTCGGGCGGTTTGGTCAATGCCGAAACGGTTGCCATGCCGATGGCGACCGATTTTATTTGCGTCAAGCCGAGATACATGGCGGCATCGATGATCGACGTGATAATGCCAGGCGTGGCGAACAAAGCGGAGTTTGATAATCCGATGATCTTGGCTGAGATCTGCGAGTCTTGCGCGACCAGCTTGAGCATCTGCGTTTCGCCATGATCTGTGTTCAACGCCAGCCCGAGCAATTTTTGCGCAATGGCCGGCATGGCCGGGAGTGTATTGATATGCGTTAGGATTTGTTGCAAATCGATAGGGGCGGATTCTTCTGGCCGGTATTTCGTTTCATTGAATGCAATCTGATTCATGTTGTTTACCTATTATTAATGAGTAACATTGATGCCGTTCCAAAATCATTAAATTATCGATGGCCGGAATGCATGCCGGGATGTGTCATTATAAAAAGCTGGTGTGATTTCTATAGGATAAACAGCGATGTGAAAGGTAATCTTTTCTGCGGTTTTTCCGATACTGACGAGCAAAATTAGTTTTCTCAGCGTTTCTTTGATGAATGGAATCGAACGACGGATATGATGAGAAATTGGAAAACAATAATAAAAAACGCCAGAGTGTCTGATACGATTGGGCGGATAATCATCGGCCATGTAATTTTTTATTCCATTGCTCAGCTATGCTTTCTCATGCAACTCTTTTTTTATCCGGTGCAATGCGCCATGTACGGATTGCCCGTAAATCGATAATTCCAGTGGTCAATGATTGATCCGGCTTCATTATTCGTGACTTATGATGCATAACGCCGCCGCTCGTTTCCTGTCTTGCCTGCACAATAGGCAATTTATTTTTTTGCCGGTGTTCGTGGTTGGAATTTGCCTTCTGCCGGTCGGATTCTATGTCGATCATTTGCATACGCGTAACCAGGAGCGCGATTTGCGTGATGCGGTATTTACCCGGCTTAGCCTGTTGCGTGCTACTTTGGAAGGTCACATCACCAGTAATGCGCAACTGGTTCAGGGTCTGGTCGCGTCGGTTTCGGTTGAACCGGATCTGCCGGCGGATAAATTTGCCCAATTAGCTCAGTATTTGTTCAAAGGCCGGTCGCAATTGCGCAATATCGGCGCCGCGCCCGATTTAATCATAAAGTATATGTATCCGCTCGAAGGCAACGAAGCGGCCATCGGTTTGAATTTCCGCCATCATCCCAAGCAACTCCAAGCCGTGCTGCGAGCGCGAGACAGTGAAAGTCTTATATTTGACGGGCCAGTCGATCTGGTTCAAGGTGGCCAAGGTTTTATCGCGCGCATCCCGGTATTTCTCGATCGCCATGAATCCAGAGAGGATCACGCATTTTGGGGAGTGATCTCCGCCGTGATCGATGTGGATCAGTTATACCGGGCAAGCGGTTTACTGGTTCTTGCGGAAGAATTTGATATTGCGCTGCGGCGGAACGATGGGCCGGAAAACGGCAAGGTGTTTTTCGGAACCAGTCAAATCTTCGATCAGCATCCTGTACTACTCGATATCTCCTTGCCGGATAATGGTTCCTGGCAGATGGCGGCAATCCCCAAAGGTGGCTGGTCTGCCGCAAGTGGCGAGTCTATTCTTTTCCGGCTGGGCTTGATTCTAACCGGTGTTTTAATTCTATTGCCGCTGATTGCGATAGCCAGATTTCATCAAAAGAACCAGGATAGTGAGACACGTCTGAGAACGTTGTTCGTAATGTCACCGGTTGGTATTGCCTTAAATGATTATGCTACCGGTCAATTCATCGAATTCAATGATGCCTTGTTAGCGCCTACCGGTTATACGCGCGAGGAATTTCTTAATCTGACGTACTGGGATATTACACCGCGGGAGTATGCTGCCGATGAGGCGCGCCAGCTTGAGAGTCTACAAGCGATGGGCAGTTTCGGTCCTTACCGCAAGGAATATATCCGCAAGGATGGTAGCCGGTATCAGGTTCAACTCAACGGTGTCGTGATCCGCGATGCTTCTGGCCGGAAGTTGATCTGGTCGATTATCGAAGATATTACCGCGCGTTTGCAGGCGGAACAGGCGCTGCGGGAAAGTCAGGAACGATATCAACGCTTGGTGGAAGACATCGGTGGTAAATTTGTCATTTATAGCCACAAAGCGCTGACAGGGGAGCTCACCTACATCAGCAGCGGGGTCGATAAAGTTTTTGGTATTACGAAGGAAGAAGCCATCGGAAGATTCTGGGATCGCATTACTAATTGGCACCCGGATTCGCTGGATCATGCTTATTCTGTCGCTACCCAGATTGCGCAAGGAAAAATGGATTTTGTGCAATTCGAGATGAGTTTTGTTCATCCGGATGGCAGCGAGCACACGATCCTGGCCTCGGCGCATCCGGCCAGTGATGCGAACGGCGATTTGTGCATCGAGGGTATCGCCGAAGATATTACTGAGCGCAAGGCTGCCGAGGAGGCGCTTATTCATGCCCGGCAAGAAGCGGAGCGGGCCAACCAGGCCAAATCCCAATTTCTTTCCAGTATGAGCCATGAACTACGCACACCCCTGAATGCGATTCTGGGGTTTAGCCAATTAATGGAACTGGAAGATCCCCGCAGTCAACATCTTAAGTACATCAAGGAAATCAGGAATGCGGGCACGCATTTGCTGGCATTGATTAATGAAGTGCTGGACTTGGCCCGGATCGAATCGGGACGGATCGATCTGAAGTTGGAGCCGGTTGAAATTGGCCCGATTATCGAGGAGTGTATCAGCTTGGTGCAGACCCAAGCGGATAAGCTGGGTGTTCAACTGGTGCAAGCTGGCGTGGCCGGTAAGGTACTTCATACCGATCGAATCCGGTTTAAGCAAGTCATGCTCAATCTGATATCCAACGCCGTTAAGTACAACCGCAAAGGCGGCACAGTGCATATCGGCGCGAGCGCCTCACCGGACACCACGGGCAATTTGCGGATACTCATTACCGATACCGGGAACGGTATCGCGACGCATAAAATGGCCGAACTCTTCCAGCCGTTTAATCGATTGGATGCTACGAATAGCGGCATTGAAGGGACCGGTATCGGATTATCCATTACGCGCCAGATTGTCGAATTAATGGGCGGTACGGTCGGTGCCGACAGTGAATTGGGCGTAGGCAGTACTTTCTGGATTGAGTTGCCAGTGGAATATGCGCGATAAACCCAGCAAGCCGGTTTGCGAGAAATCAACTGATAAAGTAATTGCGCATCATGCCCATGTCTTCGTGCTCCAGGTTATGGCAGTGATAAAGAAATAAGCCGCTATAGTCCTTGAAGGGTTTAATGATTTCCACTTCTTCGCCCGGCATGACCAAGACAGTGTCTTTCCAGCCGCTGTTAATGAATCCGTCTTTGACCGTATCGTAAGCGCCGCCCTGGTTGTTTTGTTTGCGCGATAGGATCTGAAACTGCTGGCCGTGGATGTGGATAGGGTGCGGCAATGCCATCATCATGCCCATGCCGCCACCTCGGCCGCCGCGCATTCCTCCACCCATTCCCTGGTTATCATGGGATATTTTGATTCTCTGAACGGAGTTAAGCGGAATTTTTTCCAGTTCGGAATAGTTTTGCATCTCGAACGTTTTGCCGTTGAGATTGAATGCCATATGCCGCATGCCGATGGTAATCGGCACAGTGGTGTCCGGATGGGTAACATCCGTGGCAGTCAAGCGGTGCAATGGAATCAATGCGGCCGGTAATGCGGGTGAATCGCTGACTTGTCCGGTGATCCGGAATTTAACGATAGGAAACACGTCATTCTGACCTGAAGCGCCATCCATCATGCCCATCCGGCCCATACCGTGGCGCCCGCCTCCCATGCCTCCTCCCATATGCGCGGCGGATCCCTGGTAAGCAAGATTTTGCAGCGTTAGATCGGAACCGGGTTTGCGGCCGCTGAAATCGACCCACAGCTCTACCCGCTCGGCGGGGGCGAGCATGATGTAGGGGAAAGTTTCCGGTTTTTCCAGTAACCCGCCATCGGTGCCGATCGCGGTTAACGGTGTGCCGTCATCCCAGCCCAGCTTGTAGATTCTGGAGTTCGATCCATTCAGGATGCGCAAGCGGTACGCCCGTGTTTTAACGGCGATAGGGCTGTCACTTTGGCCATTCACCAGGATCGTGTCGCCCAGAAAGCCGCGCATGCGCTGGTGCATATTGAGCATGTAACGTAATTGATTACCCTGCGAGAAACTGCGATCCTGGATGACCAGCGGAATGTCATATTCACCGCTGGGTAATTCCAGTTTACGCTCGGCTTCATCGGTGATGGTGATCAGTCCGGCCAAGCCCTGATATACCTGAGAAGCCGTTAATTCATGGGTATGTGAATGATACCAATTGGTACCGGCTGGGTTTTTTACCTCAAATTCGTAAACATACTGCTCGCCATGATGGATCGCATACATTGGATGGCCATCCATCACTTGTGGTACATGCATGCCGTGCCAATGGGTAGCGCATGGTTCCGGTAGCTGATTATAAAAGAATATCCGGACTTTCTGACCTCGTTCAAAATTGAGGATCGGTCCCAAATAACCGGGCAATTCCTTGAGCGCGGTTTGAGGCCCTTTGAGTAATTTTCCGGTGTATTTGAAAACATGCGTATGAGCACCCGGCAGGATAGAAACGTCCGCATTCTGAGCGGTTAACGCAATTTCAACGTCGGCTTTGAATGAATGATCGGGCGTTTTGTTAATAACTCGGTTATCGGCCAATGCGAAACCGGGCAGGGTGGCAGCCAGGGTGCCTAAAGCGCTGTATTGCAGGAATTGGCGCCTTTTATAATCAATGTCTGTCATGATAAACCTTTCGTGTGATTAACAATCAGTTTCGAGCGGTTTACATCAAATTGCGGATGATTCCGCTGTCACTATTTCCTGGAATTCAGTGTATCAGCTCAAACGTAATAAGCAACCGGATTTCAGGTGAGTGAAATAATTCTTGTGCAAAAAACAGGAGGATAAAAAGCGGGATGGGAAGTCTAGAATACGACTGGCTTACTTGAGCAGCGCCATCAACATTTGCGGCGATGTATTGGCTTGTGCCAATACCGCAGTGGCGGCCTGCTGCATAATCTGTGTTTTCGTCAACGTAGTGGTCTCTTGCGCATAGTCGGCATCCTGGATACGTGACCGGCTCGCCACGGTAGACTCGACACTGGTATTGTTGTTGGTAATGACCGATTCCAGCCGGTTCAGCTGTGCACCGATCTTCGATCTTTCTTCATTGACATGATTCAGCGCCAGATCCATCATGTAGGTGGCAAATCCTGCATTGTTAACCAGATCGACACTTTGGATACTCATCGCGGCAGTATTGACCGCTCCGAAGGTCACATTCATGGTGTCGGTTTTGTTTGCACCGACCTGCAACTGTTTGTTATTACCGACCGCAGCGGCATTTATATTTTCCCAGATTTCGTTAAATCCGCCGAGCGGATTGGTGCCGCCTCTTGAACTGGTATCGGAAATAACGCTTTTGGCGGTTTGGATTGCGCCTCCATCGGCATTTGAGCCGCCGATCGCACCAGTATCGGTGTCGGTCAGATTCATACCGGCAATGTATGCGGCTCCGTTCGTGACAAAATCGGCATTAAAGGCATCGGCGTTTGCATATAAACCGCCCGTCGCGGCATTAATGGCATCGCTGAGTGTGGCGCTTTGATTCTGGTTTAAGTAAACCATGACATCTTTGATGCCCGAGCCGCCGTTGTCCTTGATCACTTGATGCAAGTAGCGCACGGCGGAGTAGGCTGCGGAGTAATCATCCGAAGTTCCTCCCCAGGCTGCACCGGCTGAGCCGAAAGTTGCTGCTTTAGCCATGACACCGCCGATGCCGACGCCGCTGATCGAGGATTGTAAGCGCTCGTCGGCACCATGAATGAATTCCGCAGCGCCTTCCATAAACCATGTTTGATCTCCGGCGGGATCAAACATCGAACCGATATTCATGCTCCGGTACATCACGGCGTGTACCATTTCATGCGCAATAATCCGGTCGTTATAAAATGGCGCATTGCCGCCGTCGGGTAAATTGGGTGGCGTGAAGTCGCTCATATCGATCTGCAATTTGACATTAGCCGCCTTACCCGTATAGCTTCCGGGTACCGAACCTACCACCCGGGCAGCAGTTCCACCCGCGCCATCGGTAAACGTTGTCAGTTCGATATTCATATCGGCGCCATCGGCGGAAATGCCGAAATATTGCTGGATCTTGCTTTCCGCATCTTCCAGCCAGCCATTTTGTAATCCATACATAACAGCCAGTTGATCGGAATTACCGAGAACACTGCTGCCGGAATTATCGAATATTTTGTCGCCGTTAAATGTAGCTGTGGTGGAAACGTTTTCTATTTCCTGAATCAGTTGATTCGCTTCTTCTTGTAATGCTTTCTTGTCGCTGAGACTATTAGTTGAATTCGCTGCTTGTATGGAGAGTTCACGGATACGTTGCAATGCGGAAGTCATCGAAGTCAATGCACCATCGGCGGTTTGCAGCATCGAGACTCCATCGCTGGCATTTCTGGTCGCCTGATTTAAGCCGCGGATTTGCGATGTCATCCGGTCCGAGATGGCGAGGCCCGCCGCGTCATCCCTGGCACTGTTAATCCGCATACCCGATGACAGCCGTTCTAATGAACGGCCGAGATCATTTGTAGTTGCGGACAAATACCGCGAACTATTCAGCGCTCCTAGATTGGTATTGATCGATAAACTCATTTTTTATCATGTGGCGTGACAAGTACGCTTTTTTTAACGAAAGCTGGTTAAATTTCTTTAGATACTCGAGTAAATTTTCTTACTGAGTTTATCCCGGCCGGTCGGATGAAATTTCCTGAAGCTATTGTGGTGCGTGGGATAAGGAGGGTTTTTGCAGTGGATATGAAGTTGCTGGCTAAGGTTCGTTACCGGAGTCTTTCAAATCCAGCAGCGGTAACTCCAATCCCTCAATGGCTGGTAGCGCCCGCCCTGCAATGCCTTGCAGATCGCCATACATGCCCACGGTGGATTCAATGACACCCTGAATTTGCATTTCCCGCTTGGCCCAGAGCCGCGTCATGGCTTTGCGTTCTCTGTCGAGATCAGCCTGCATGTCGGAGAATTTCTCGACAATGGCTTCGATGCGATGTTTGAATCTTGGTCCGGTCAAATACTGATAGACCAATTCCATTTTGGTTTCTTGTCCTTCCTGGGTTTGCCGTGTGCTGGCGATTTCGATCAGGGATTGACGCAGAGCGATGACAAGCGGCAGCGCCAGACGAGGCTCGGTAATCCAGACTCCATCGATCTGACCGAATGTTTCAATGTCTTTCGGTAACGTGCTGGATACCAGCACCGCTATTTCCGCTTTCGCGCTGCGTTGATCGCCGCGTAGTTTTGCCAGCCAACCGTCACTCCAATTCTTGGTTCTTTTGGATTCCCACAAAATCGCACCGCACCATTGTCCCAATGGCCCCATGACTCTCTGTAGCACATCGCCGCCGAATTCGCCTTTGGCAACAGGCTCGATACTATCCAGCGGGAATTTGAGCCGCAGTGTGGTTTCCAGTTCGAGTTCCGAAACTTCGCCCTGGAGTTGTTGCGAACCCTGATCGGCTCTGCGCTTTAACTCCTCAATCTGCCGCTGCATTGACGCAATCTGTTCCTCTTTTTCACTGACTTTGAGCCGGAGGCCGTCTTCGGCTTCTTGTTTTGCTTTTTGGCGAACCAGGGTGATCGATTCCTGCACGCGTTTTTCGACGGTTAAATCCAATTCGCGTTTGGCATCGTCCAGTTCACGCTGTTTCCGGATCAAATCGGCCTGCGCTTTCTGCGCTTCTTCCAGTTTGCTGTTGCGTTGCTGGAGAATTTCCTGCAATTCGGTCAGTTCTTTTGATTTCGCTTCCAAGTCGGTTGCCATTGCCAATTTTGCTTTTTTGGCTTCTTCGGCGGCGATCAGTGCGCGTTCCGCCTTCAATTTGCTGGCGACTTGCTCATCAATGGTTTTCTGCGCGTCTTCCAGTGATCTCTGCTGGGCTTTGAGTGTGGCTTCGCGCTTGGAAACATCCGCTTCTTTTTGCGCCAATTTCGATTCGTATTCTTGCCGCGTTGCTTGTATCAGCGGGGCGGCGAGCGATTCGGTCAGTTTGATTTCCGTTGCGCAATTGGGGCAATGAATGGTGGGTTCGCTCATGGTGATTCCTTCGTAATCAGAATATCGGGAATTTTATTGGGTACGGAATCATATCAGCTGGAGAATTCTTATTGCGTGACAAGCTAATTTTATTGCTCATAAGCTGATATAGCAGTTCAGGAGTGCGTCAGTCACACCCGGAATGAACGGGCCAATACCACTCAATAATCTATCATTTTTGCCGCTACCAAGTGGTATTACAACTATAAAGAAACAAAGCATTATGGCCATCGATACAGCACATTTAAAAATTCTGATTTGTGATGATTCCGTTACTAATATATTGATATTGAGTAAGTTATTGGAATCGGAAGGGTACTATCATCATACGAGTTTGACGGATCCCACGCGGGTTTTGCCTGCCATGCAGGAGAATAATTACGATTTGTTATTGCTTGACATTGAAATGCCAAAAATAGATGGATTCGAGGTCATGCGGCAAATCAATGCGTCGCCGGTCAGCGAGCAACTCGTGCCCATTCTGGTATTAACCGGAAAACAGGGTAACGAGACCCGGAATAAAGCATTGTTGCTGGGTGCGCAGGATTTTGTGAATAAACCATTCGACCAAACGGAAGTAATTTTGCGCGTAAAGAATTTACTACGGGTAAGGGCCGCTTATTTAGCAAAGCAAGATATTGCAAAAGAACTGGAGAAAAAAGTAAAAGAGCGCACTTCAGAGCTGGATAAAGCCACGGATACATTAATCAATATCATGGCCAGAGTCAGTGAAATGCGTGATAACGATACCGGAAAGCATGTCATACGCGTGGGTAAATATGCGCGTATTCTCTCGGAAGCATTGGGTCTGCCCGCGCATATTTGTTATCTGATTGAAAAAGCCGCGCCTTTGCACGATATAGGCAAAATTGGTATCCCTGACCATATTTTGCTGAAACAAGGGAAGCTTACCGATATGGAATGGGAGAGAATGCGTAATCATGCGCAAATGGGTGCCGATTTGCTGGCCAGTCACGGATCCTTGATGGTGCAATTGGCAGCGAGTATTGCACTGTCGCATCATGAGCATTGGGATGGGAGCGGTTATCCCAAACAACTGAAAGCAGCGTCGATTCCTATTGAAGGCCGCATTACAGCGATCAGCGATGTATTTGATGCGCTCACGTCACAAAGGCCTTACAAAGAAGCGTGGCCGGTGCGGAAAGCAATCGAATATATCGAGAGTAAAGCGGGAACGCATTTTGATCCTCAATTAGTGGAATTATTTATTGAGAATATCGATAAAATTATCGCGATACGGGAGCAATACAAAGATTTAACCGAGGACTCAATCCAGCAACAAATAACTTCCCGGTTAACTGCCGTAAGCAATTAAAGTGGCGCGTTGGCGGTTAATTTAAACGCGCGGGTTTCAATTCAGCAGCAAAGTATATCCCAGCCCCACAGTGGCGCAGGTGCAGATCACCGTAACAATTCCCACTTTATAGTTGAATAAAGCGATAAATGCGCAGGCTCCGATCAAAGCGGAGAACCATTCAAATCCGGCATCAAATCCTTGCGGCCACAGGACATGGTAAGCAAAGAATATCGCTAAGTTGACAATAACCCCGACAACCGCAGCCGTGATGCCGGTCAACGGCGCGGTAAATTTGAGGTCGTGACGGGTTGCTTCCACCGCAGGGCCACCCAAAAGAATAAAAAGAAAAGACGGTAAAAATGTGAATAACGTCGCAATAGCGGCGCCGCAAATTCCCGCTAACATCAGTAAATCTGGTCCGAACAGCGCTTTGGTCCAGCCGCCGACAAAACCGACAAACGCGACGATCATGATCAACGGGCCGGGTGTGGTTTCACCCAGTGCCAGTCCATCGATCATTTGTGCCGGATTCAACCACGCGTAATGCTTGACACCACCTTGATAAACATAAGGCAGCACCGCGTAAGCGCCGCCAAATGTCATGAGCGCTGCTTTGGTGAAAAACCAGCCCATTTGTGTCAGCGTGCCATCCCAGCCATACTGCATGGCGAGCAATAGCATGACACCGCTCCAGATGAACAGTCCGATTACAATAAGCAGTATGAATTGGCTCCATCGGAATAGGGCGTGTTCCGGAATAGGGGTGTCATCATCGATCAAAGCCGGGCCGTACGTGTTTTTTGATTTTTCGTGATGTCCGCCTGCTCTGAATTTGTCCGGTGCATAGTGCGATCCGATGTATCCGATCAACCCTGCTATTAGTACGATATAGGGAAAGGGAATGTTGAATGCAAAGATGGCGATGAATGCCGCGACCGAAATAGCGCGCAGCAGATTGTTCTTCAACGCTCTCGAACCGATCCGGTAAGCTGCGAAAAGAACAATTGCCGTAACCGCGGGTTTGATGCCATACAAGATACCCGCGACAGCCGGTATTTCACTATAAACCAGGTAGATCCACGTCAGAATGATCAGAATCAAAAGCGACGGCAGTACAAACAGCGCGCCGGCCATAATACCGCCCCAGGTGCCGTGCATTAGCCAACCGATGTAGGTGGCCAGTTGCTGGGCTTCCGGGCCGGGCAGCACCATGGTGTAATTCAGCGCATGCAAAAAGCGTTGCTCGGAAATCCAGCGCCGTCTCTCGACCAATTCCTGGTGCATCATGCTGATCTGCCCAGCTGGTCCGCCAAAACTGATAAAACCCAGTTTCAGCCAATAAACGAATGCTTCCATGAAAGATACCGGTTCCGGCCGGGTTACGGTTTGTTGTTTTTCGGGTGACATAGTCGGTGGATGAGGAGTGTGGAATGGGATGTGAAGGTTATTGCTCAGCGGTTTTCCATGATTGACTGCCTTCGGCAGCTTTTTGCAGTATCGAATTTCGTTCATGCTCCGGCAGCTTGCTCAGTTTTGTAATCGTATCGAAGAATCGTTCCATATCCCAGTCATGCTGTTTCAGAATCCCCTGGAATGCCGGTAGCAATTGCGTATAAATCGAAACCGTTGCCAGCAAGGCATTATTTAACGATTGCGAAAACCACCGGTCGTAACTGCTGAGATCGTTTTTTTCGGTTTTCAAGTGCAAGAACTCGGCGCGTAATTCGTCGAAGATATGCGCCTTGCGTGTCCGTTTTTCAGTGTCATTCAAGTCCGACTGAAAGAGTTCTTGCAAGCGTTTGCGATGTTTGAGTACCAAACCGGTAAAGATGGTTTCTCTTTCCTGCCGCGCGGCTAAAGCAATTTGTTCCGTAGCTGTGCCGCTGCGTTCAAACCAGCGCTTGATGCCTTCATGTTCCACCGCGGTGGCAAAGGATTCATTGAAAACAGTGTCGCCGGATACATACATGACCTGATGCGCCAGTTCGTGAAAAATCAAACGCGCCAGATCCATCTCTGAGTAACCGATAAAAGTGTTCAAGACCGGATCGCTGAACCAACCCAGCGTGGAATAAGCGCGGATTCCGCCAACATGCACGTCATAGCCTTCCTTGCGGAGCTCTTCCGCGTAACGTTCGGCGCTGGCTTGCGAGAAAAAACCACGATAGTTAACACAACCGACCTGCACAAAGCACCATTCTTTCAGCTTGACGGAGAGCTCGGGGGCTGCGAAAACATTCCATACCACAAAAGGGCGCTCCAAATCGGCATAACTGGTATAGCTCAGATTATCCGGCAACTTTAATTCGCGGCTGGCGAATTCACGCAACTGCACCACCTTGGCGAGTGAATGTTTCAACTTCGGATCAATATCCGGGTTTGCAATTACTTTGCTGATCGGCTGCGAACGGTGTATGACGCCGAAATGTCCGTCGATGGCCTGCGCGTAATAAGGAAGATTAGTGCAAGCGCTAAGCCAGATGATCAGACTCATGATCGTGGCAAGTAACAAGGTACGTGGAACGCGTGCTAACACTTCGATTCCTGGCGGGATAATAGAGCTCGGGTAAAAACCGCGGTTGTATGCGCTGTCATCATGTTCATTGGATTCAGCCCGATAAATGAGATAGATCAAACCTAGATTGAATTGTGTGCTATTTCAGTTGTGAAGTCATCAGATTCTAATTTCTCCGGTTAATTCCATCGCAATTTTTAAGCATCTGCTATCGGTACTCTCTATTTTTCTCCGGTGGTGCCGATATAAGCATCTGGATTAAAAAGGAAAGAAGGTGCTCATGATGAATCTAAGCCGTGCTTACAAAAAATTTTCTCACAGCATGCTGTCATGCCAGCGCAAGAAATCATTATGGCATCGATTTATTCCGTTCTTAAATCCGCTTAATTTTTCTTCTCGACATGGTTTCGTGTATGCAAGCCGGATCTGAGTCCTTTCTCATTTTAGGTGTTACCTGCGAGGGGCGGCCATTTCGCCCCAGTGATTGGGCGGAGCGGCTGTGTGGCGCATTGGCCAGCTACGATAACCGGGGGCGGTGGGTGTATTCGAATTATGCCCAGCCGGTCATATGCCAAGGCAAGATAGGCGTGCGAGTGGAAAAGATACTGCAAGACATCGATCCGGCCACTTATCAATTTATCATGGCATTTGCATCCAGTAATCGTTTAAAAATAGAACTGGAAGAAGAAGTAATAATCCATCCACAGGAATCCATTGTAGTGCAGGAGATTGTTGTGCCTGTGCGGAAACTGACATTTGCAATGTGATGGTATCGAAGGAAAATCGATTCCGGTTAATTCCGGGTTCTAAGTAGTTAAGACAGATTGCTTCCTGCTTCCTTACAAAGACTTAAGATATTCCAGCAGATCCAGCCGTTGCTCCTTGCTTAACGCAGGCAGCAGTGTTCCATCCGGTAGCGGTGTGCGGCCGGCAGCATATTCATGGCCGCTGTTGTGATTACCCCAAATGCTGGTACGGAACAAAAAACCGTCATAACCCGCCGATTTGAATCCTACTTTGTCCGGGTCAAATTCGCGCGATCCGACCATGAACTCATCTGGGCGGTATTCTCCCTCTACCGGATCATCCGGTCTTCTTTTTGGCAGCAGCAGATCGTACAGTGTCGGTACCGAACCATTGTGCAAGTAAGGGGCGGTTGCCCAAATGCCATTCAGCGGGCGGGCTTTATACGCCATTGCCGAAGCAAAAGGTCGTACGGTGGTGTCGGGTGTGTAGTGACCGTTTTTCAGAGAAGGCTGTACTTCGTTGTCAAAGAAAGTGTAGGCAAAATCAAATGATCGCTCAATCCATCGGCGCGCAAACCATTTATCGCGATCGGGGGTTGTCACCACATTGCGGGTTGCGGCGGTGAGCAGTGCAACCACCGGTGCTTGTTGTTGCAGCAATATATTTCCCGTGCCGACACTGACGTATTGATTGCGCAAGATACCGCTATAGCCGGTAAACGCAATGGCGTTTTCCGCCATTTTAGAATCGGTTCCGACCAAAGACACATCGATCATTTGAGCGACAACGCGGCGATCGGGGGCGGCACGGTCAATTTGGCTGTGACAAGCGGAACAATAATGTAAAAATAATTCAGCACCCCGGGTCATTCGTGTGGAATCGATTTTGGGCAGGATGTGCTCCGGCCATTGCGGTGACTTTAATTTGCGCAGATGATTCTCCACCCGGCGCAAATTGCGGATATCAATGGAAGATTGAAAATCGATATGTTTGGAGCCGAATCCCTGCCCGCCTAATACCGAGGATAAGGTAAAGCCGTCTTTTTCCTGCCAATCGAGTGTGCCGAATACGCCGATCAATTGACCGGCATTGCGCGCCATCGGTCCCAATCCGCTGTTGTCGACCCGGCCATTCCATTGAATATAATCGTGTTGCGGTACATCCCACAGAAACGGATAACTGACCGGCGCATCGGCCGGATTATAGATTTTATTGCGCAATTGAATGCTTTGCTTACCGGTCAGGTGTATCTGGGTCCGTTCGACAATATGGTCGCGATTACTGCTGCTGAGAACAGGTTCGATGTCTGTCATTACTTGCGTCAGCTCTTCCGGGGAAAGTAACCCGGCAAGCAATTCACGCATTTGCTGTGCACTCATAAGGTGTTCAAGCACACGGTTGTAGATGCGTCCGAATGCATCCAACCGGGCATAGCCGTATCGTGTCAATGGGCGTTGAGTATCGCGTGGGCTGTTGACGATGGTGTAGGTTTTGATGCGCTGCGCATATTGCCTGAGATCAGCTTGGATATCGTCCGCATGATTGTAATGACCTTGTTGCAATATATTCGCTACAAAGCGTTGCAATTTTTCCGGATTTTTTAGAGTGGCATACAAAGCTTCAGCCAGATCGATCATGAATGTTTCCATATCCGAATATGCGGGGCCGCCGTCAATGCGGATTCCGGTACCCTGGTAATTGATCTGGGTCGTGTGACAGGCTGCGCAAGTAAACCCCATGTACGCTTTGCCTTGATATTCATCCCGCACCATCCCGGCAGGTAAACCATCGGGATTGCTGCTGGTTTGACGTTGCGGCAGATAGCCGTAGCGATCCATGTTTTCATCCGCGCGGAACAAAGCGGACGAACCGGATTGCTCCAATACCAAGAAGAAACTGTACGGTAACAAATTGGAGCCTTGCGTTGCAGTATAGAACCACAGACTATCCGCAGCAGACCAGCCTTGATCAAGATAGACAATCCGGGAAAACTGGCTGCCAAATTTATCGATGCCGCTTATGGGAGCGCCACGATTGGAATCATTGTCACGAAGCTCGTATAGCCGCCAAGATAAGCCGGTTACAAGCCAGGTAATGATCAATAAGCTGGAAATCAGCAATAAAATTTTTATGCGGGATAAATAACGACTAAATGGTCTGGGATACATTGGGATAAATGTCATCGTTCAGCAATTATTCAGGATTCTTTTGCTTAAATACCCGGTAACTGACAATCAATAGTCCTTAACTCATTAATGGTTGTAAAAATAACAAGAAGAAATTCATTATCCCTGTTATTGAGAGTACTAAGTCTTAAATTTCATATATGATTGGCAGCTAATTTTATGTGAAGAATATGTGAAAAACATAATGTTGTTGTAATAATTGAAAGGAACTTATGCAGATTTCACCGTCTTTTTATTTCGTGTTAAGTATATTCTTAGCCATCTCACCGCTGCCTGCATTAGGACAATCAAAAGCCAAGCTTACAATAGAAGAAATACAACGCATAGGATTGGAAGCCAATGGTCTCGTCCAAGCCGCGCGTTCGCAGGTCAATATGGCCAAAGCTGGGGTAGTCGCCGCATCAGCATTCCTGAATCCGGAAGTAACCGTAACCGCCGGGCCTGATAGCAATCGCTATCCACTTACTGTTACTGGGCCCACTTCCATGCAACGTTCATTAACGGTCAATCAGCCGATCGAGAATCCTTTTATGCGGAGTGCTCGCATCGATGCTTCGGAAGCCGGGGTGGACGCAAGCCGTGCAAGCTTAGATCAAGTGCGTGCCGATTTGGCGGCGCAGCTGCGTGTAAGAGCCTATGAGCTGATGCTGCGCCTGGAACAGGCAACTATCGAGCAGAGTATTTACGAATTATTGGAAAATTTGCGGAATCGAATTGCCGTCAATGTTGAAAGAGGCGAAATTGCGCGGTTTGAATTGATTCGCGCTGAAACGGAGTTGCAAAGCGCGGCAAATCGTGCGCAGGCAGCGCACCTGACCGCACAGCGTGCCCGGGTGATGTTGCTGCAATTGACGGCCGGTGCCATTCCAATTGATTTTGAGATTAGCGGTTCATTGAAAGATCCGGTTCTGCTGCCGCCGTTAGCAGAATTGCGCGAGCAAGTACCCAAGGTTAATCCGGAAGTAGTGCGGCTGCAGGCGGAACAGGAACGCGCCAATCATCGAATCTCCCAGGAAAAAGCTTCAGTACTGCCGCAAATCAACGTGTTGTACACCAATTATCAAGACGCGCAATTCACATCCAATATTGCCGGCGCGAGCGTCAGAATCCCGATCTGGTATCGCCGCCGCGGGGAAATTGACACTGCTATTTATGATTCCGCGCGCATACGGGAAACACTTGAGTTTCGCCGCTATGAAATCGGTCAGCTATTTGAAGCAGCCTGGCAAGCCTTACAGATTGCACAACGGCGCGTGGATTTATTTGAAGGTGGTTTGATCAAGGAAGCGGAAAATGTGGTGCAAGTCGCGCAAACCGCCTACCGGTTCGGTGAACGCGGGTTAATCGAATTTTTGGATTCGCAACGTATTCTCCGGGGAATCTTGAGTGATTCCATGCAGGCACGTTTTGAGCTACAAACCGCTGCAGCTGAAATTGACCGTCTACGCGCTCATTATCCCAAGGAGTTAGTTCCAGAATGAATTTCAAAATAATTTTTACCGGTTTTACAGTCGCTGTAACTTTATTGCTAACAGGATGTGATAAAAGCGAATCCACTGACTCCGCTGACAAAGCGCAACAAAAATCGGCTGAAGAACGAGACTTCAACAGCATTACTGCTCGTCCGGAAGTATTGAGCCGATTGCAAATCGGACAGCCATTTCTGGTTGATCTGGCGGATAAAATCCAAGTACCGAGCCGGGTTCAAGTCGATGAAGAAAGAACCGCACAAATCGGTTCTTACGTCACGGGGCGTGTCACTGATCTGTTTGTTATTCTGGGTGATTACGTCAAGGTGGGACAGAAACTAGTACGCATTACCAGTCCTGATTTAACTAATTCTCAACTGGCTTATTTGCGTGCGTTATCGCGCGTAGTGGTCACTACCAAATCGCTTGAGCGTGCGCGCCATCTACTGACTGCCGATGCCATACCGCTGGCTGAAGTGGAGCGGCGGCAATCCGAGCTGGAAATTGCGCAAGCCGAAATGGGCGCAGCTGCTGATCAACTCAGATTATTTGGCATGGGCGATGCGGAATTCAAAGAACTCAAAAAACGAGGGAAGATACTGCCCTGGCTGGATATAAAATCTACCCGGGAAGGTTACGTAATCGCACGTAATGTCATTGTAGGTCAAATAGTACAACCTGCCGATCCACTGTTTCAAATTGCCGATCTTTCTCACGTTTGGGTGGTTGGCGACGTGCCCGAACAAATCGCCCGTGACGTCGAATTGGAACAGCATGTCGAAATCAATGTACCTGCATTGGGACCGCATTTTCTGGATGGTGTGATCATTTTTGTTTCAGATACCGTCAATCGCCTGACGCGAACAGTCATGACCCGGGTGATGGTGGAAAACCCTGAGCGTAAACTGAAGCCGGATATGTTGGCAAATATGCACATCAAGGATCCGCAGCACAAAGTGCTGGTTGTTCCTGAATCGGCTGTGGTCCGGGAATTGAATCAAGATTATGTCTTTACCGCCATCAGCGATAATCATTTTCAGCGCGTACCGGTTGAATTGGATAAAGAAGTGGCTACCTTACGCCCCGTGTTAAAAGGATTGACGATCGATCAACGAATTGTGACTGCCGGTGCGTTTCATTTAGACAGCGAGCGTAAGCTTGCTGAACTGGAGTAGCCAGTTATGACCGCGATCGTTCGTGCAATGCTTAACCAGCGTTTGCTGGTGCTGATTATCGGGTTGATATTGTGTGCTGCCGGTGTTGGAGCGATTAAAACACTGACTGTGGATGCATTCCCGGATGTGACCAATATTCAGGTGCAAGTCGCCACGGTAGCAATCGGCCGCAGCCCTGAAGAAATGGAACGTTTGGTGACCGTGCCGGTGGAAATTGCCATGACCGGCTTGCCGGGGTTGGTCGAAATGCGTTCGATGAACAAAAGCGGATTATCGCTAATCACGCTGGTATTCACTGATCAGACCGACGTATTTTTTGCGCGCCAGTTAGTAATGGAGCGCATTATCGATGTCACGCCACGCCTGATACCCGGCATTACGCCGGTACTTGGACCGGTTTCTACCGGTCTGGGTGAAGTCTATCAATATACGATTGAACACCCAGATGATGGTAAGCGAAAATTAACTGAAGAAGAATTGATGGAGCGGCGTACTGTTCAAGATTGGGTGGTGCGTCCGATGCTACGTTCGATCCGAGGTGTGGCGGAGGTCAATTCTATCGGCGGGCATGTCAAGGAATACCAGGTGTACGCCGATCCGAATAAGCTGCGGCATTACGACCTGACATTGACCGATGTCAATCGCGCTCTGGCGAGTAATAATGCCAATGCCAGCGGTAATATTCTAGCATTGCAATACGAACAATATCTGATTCGCGGTGTGGGTCTGATTTCCAGTTTGGAAGATATTCGCAATATTGTACTCAGAGAAATGGATGGTGTTCCGGTTTATGTGCGTGACGTTGCGCACGTGACCTTTGGCGGGGAAGTGCGCCAGGGTGCTAGCATCAAAAACGGTGACACGGAATCGGTCGCCGGTATCGTGATGATGTTGCGCGGTGGTAATGCCAAGGAAATCGTCGGGCGGATCAAGGAGAAAGTCACGGAAATCAATGAGCGTGGAATCCTCCCTGATGGCTTGCAAATCGTGCCGTTTTACGATCGTACTGATCTGGTCGATGCCGCATTAGGGACGGTGCAAAGCACGCTGATAGAGTCGTTGATTCTGGTGATTGTGGTGTTATCGCTTTTTCTCGGTACCGTGCGCACCAGTTTTGTCGTATGTTTCACGTTGATTATCACGCCACTTATTACTTTCCTAGTAATGAATCATTACGGTATGCCCGCCAATTTGATGTCACTTGGCGGATTAACTATTGCGCTCGGTATGATGGTTGATCCGACGGTGGTTGTGGTTGAGAATATTTATCAGCGTCTGGGAGAAGCCAAAGACACTGGAAAATCCAAATTCAATGTAATCGTGGATGCGACAGCTGAAGTGGGTACACCGGTTATTTTCGGCTTAATCGTAACCGTGCTGGTATTTTTGCCTCTGATGACGCTTGAAGGTATGGAAGGAAAAACTTTCAGTCCATTGGCGGTGACTATTTCGATTTCGTTGTTTATTGCATTGGTTGTATCGCTATTGCTGTCTCCGGTACTTTGTGATTACCTGCTAAAAGGTGGCAGTGAGCAAGACACCAAGATCATCGCCGTGATGAAAAATGCCTATCTGTACACTTACGATTTGGCCAACCGCAATCAGAAGAAAACCATGATCATTGCAATTTCCGCCCTGATGGCGGCATTTGCGCTGTTTCCGTTACTCGGCAAATCGTTTATTCCGATCATGAAGGAAGGCGCGGTAACACCGGTAATTATTCGTGCGCCGTCGATTTCTTTGGACGAAGCCATTAAAATTGAAACGGAAGCGATGAAAGCGATTGCCGCGATCCCCGGTGTTAAATCGGTCGTTTCCAAACTGGGTCGCGGCGATACTCCTGCCGATCCGGCCTCGCAAAACGAATCCGATCCGATTGCCGATCTCGATCTGGTTGGATCGGGCCGCACCCAAGCGGAAATCGAGGAGGATATCCGTAAAGCGCTGACTGTGTTGCCGGGTGTCAATATCGTGATCTCGCAGCCCATTGCGCAACGGGTGGATGAGATGGTTACCGGGGTGCGCTCGCAAGTCGCCGTGAAAATTTTTGGCGATGACCTGGAAGAATTACGTAAATTATCCGAACAAGTCGCGCGTATCGTCAAATCAACCCGTGGCGCGCGGGATATCCGTATTGAGCGCTTGTCAGGGCAGCAAGAATTAACCATCAATATCGACCGTCGTGCAATTGCCCGTCATGGCCTTAATGTATCGGATGTCAACGAAATGATTGCCACCGCCGTGGGGGGTAAAGCGGTCACGCAGGTTTTCGAGGGAGAACGGCGTTTTACGCTGTTGCTGAGATTCCCGGAAGAATTCCGCCATGATGTGGAAGCCATCAAGGAATTGCTGCTCAGACCAGCTATCGATGGCGCACGGGCTGGAATGGGAGCTGGCGGCATGCTGGTGCCGCTTAGTGCGGTAGCGGAAATTAAAGTAATCGATGGCCCCGCGATTATCTCGCGTGAGTTTGCTAAACGCCGTGTAGTTGTTGGTGCCAATGTGCATGAGCGCGACTTGGGTGGTTTTGTCGCCGAACTCCAGCAACGGGCTGCCAAAGAAATTAAATTACCACCAGGCTATTATTTTGCCTGGGGCGGGCAGTTTGAGAACATGGAACGTGCGATGGCGAAACTATCGATCATTGTGCCGATAACGTTAGCCGCTATTTTCTTCCTGCTGTTCATGCTGTTTAACTCGATCAAAATGGCTGTGCTCATTTATCTGGTACTGCCGTTTGCATCAGTCGGCGGGATAGTCGGATTATTTGTAACCGGTCAATACTTATCGGTACCGGCTTCGGTAGGTTTTATTGCGGTGTGGGGGACTTCCATCTTGAACGGTGTGGTGCTGATTTCTTTTCTGCGCGAGCTGCGCGAAAAAGGTTTCAGCGTGCAAGAAGCCGCGAGGAAAGCCTGTGCGCAACGCTTTCGCCCCGTTATGATGACAGCCGCTACAACGGTGCTCGGTTTGGCGCCCTTTTTGACAGCAACAGGGCTGGGTTCTGAAGTGCAAAAGCCGCTCGCAATCGTAGTCATTTTCGGGTTAATGACCGCGACGGTGATGACGATGGTGGTAATGCCGATGATTTATCGCTGGTTTGACGATATACCAGATAAGAAAAATGAACCGGAACAGAATCAGCCGGAACCGCTGCCTTTAGCGGATACATTGCAAAGTCCGGCCAAAGAAGCTTAATCCTCTATGGATAAACAGCGCTGCAAGATGGCTTGCAGCGCTGTTTTTATTTAGAGTACGCGAAACGCAATGATAGTCACTAGGGTTGGCGGCAGTGCAGCTATTAATAAGCCCAGCGGATGAATGGATTGTTCATGAAATTTGCCTTTTAGAATTGCAAAACCTGCCGGATTCGGCGCATTGGCAATAACTGTCAGTCCGCCTCCGGTTACCGCACCGGCAACCAATGCGATTTTGAATTCTTCACTGAGCCCTTCAACCAGAGAACCCAGATAAGTGAGCGCGGCATTGTCCGTAACGGCGGTTAATAAAGTAGCGCCAAAGTAGACCGCCGTATCATCCATTTCCAACAACAATGGTTGCAACCACCATTGTTGTTGCCCGCCCAATACCACCAATCCTCCCAGGAAGAAGGCAACCAGCAGCGCCTCACGTAAAATCAATGGACTTTGATATTGCTGATAGGCGGCAGTAAATCCCAGGAAGAACAGAAAAATGCCCATAAATGCCGCAGGATGGTGCGCGAACAATACAACCAGCGCAAGAAAAATGATATGTATCAATACCACCGGCAAAGGAGTGTGCGATGCCGCAACAGAATCCTTCTGGCTGACATGTCCCAGTTCGTGGCGGAATAACCAAGTTACCGCAAATGCATTGACAGCAACAGCTAATGCCGCTTTCCAGCCGAAAGTGGTCATCATGAACCAAATATCCCAATTCCATTTTCCGGCCACCATCAATACCGGTGGTGCGGCAAAGGGTGTTAATGTGCCGCCGATTGAAATGTTGACAAATAACACGCCGACCGTGGCATATTTCAAACGGGTGGATACTTCCTTGCTGAATAACGTGTCGCGTAGCATCAGCGCTGCCAGCGTCATGGCGGCGGGTTCTGTGATGAAAGAACCGAGCAACGGAACAAAGGCCAACAATAGAAAGTACATTGCTGTGCCGGTGTTTACGGGCAAAACAATGGCTGCGCCTCGAACAGAGGCCGCCGCAAAATCCAGAATCGGGCGTGTTCCGGCAATCACCATGATGACGAATACAAACATGGGTTCAGTGAAATCACGGGATTCGAGGTAGGTTATTGCTTCATGCTTTCCGTTGGCAGCGAATATAAACAGGATCAAGACCATCGCCCAAAAACCGAATACCACTTCCACTTCGCCCAGCAAATGCCAGATACCGGCGTGTTGCGGCTGGCAATGCGCTAGATGTTCAAAAAATTTGGTTGAGAAGGTGTGAATAATAGCCAAAGCGAATAACGCCGCAGCGATGAGCTGTATAGTCGTTGGATTCATCGTAGTGATTATAAATAGTTAAGCGTACATAAAGATAACATGCTTTTGTTACAGCATCATATAACTATAAAAATGCCTGATACATTTTTGACTAGGGTTTACGGGAAATGGATGGGTTATAAATACGAATTTTTTTCGTGCTGTGGAGAAGGGGTATAATCTACAGTCTTTATAGATTGTAATTTACTATCGCTCCAGTCAGCATAATTAGATTACTCTGGGTTCAATCCGCGTGCTATTTATTTATCCCATCCTTAACCGTCAGAATGAGCGTTTCATGAAGAACCTATTCGCACTGTTAATCCTGATGCTCATGTCAGTTCTCGGGTGTCTGAACGCAAATGCTGAAATCAACGTGGAGGCGGAATACAAGGAAACGATCGGTCAGCATATCCGGGTTCATCAGGATGAAGATACTCATTGGCGCATGCAGGATGCCTTGTTAGCGTATCGTGATGGCCGGTTCGCACAGTCCGGCAATTCTGTCATCAATTTCGGGATTGGCGCAAAACCGGTATGGCTGGCATTTAACGTCAGAAACGATGGATATAACGCGGTGCGCCGGAATCTTCTGCTGGAAACTTCCTGGCTGGATAAAATCGATATTTATTTCTTGCGCCAGGATGAGCTGACCGGAAGCTATCATACGGGAGACAGTTTACTGTTTTCCCAGCGCTCGCTGGATCACCGGTTTTTTGTCGCCGGTCATGATTTTAGCGCCGGTGAGACGACCGTGCTGATCCGGGTGGAATCCGATGATGACATGGTTTTGCCGCTTTACTTCATCAGCAATGAGGCGCTGGCGGATAGAAATCAATGGCAGGCGTATAGCTATGGTTTCATGTACGGTGTAATTTTGGCTTTGGTTGCCTACAATGTGATGCTATATATTGGGTTGCGCACCAGCCCCTATCTGTTTTATTCGCTTTATCTGCTGTTTTTTTTACTGCTGAACTTCGCTTATACCGGTCATGGTTATCAATGGCTATGGCCGGAATCGCCGCAATGGCAAAAATGGGCCAATCCGGTATTGATCATGGCCTGTACCGTGAGCGGATTTGCATTCGCATTGCAATTTTTGAATATCAAAACCGCTTGGCCCCGTGTATATCGCTTTATCATTGCCAGCTCGGCTGTTTTTTGCGCATTCATGCTGTTAGCGATGCTGGCTGGGGAATTTATCGTGTCGCTGCTGATAGCGCTGGTGTTCATCTTTTTTTTCTATATTTCTTCGATCGTATTGGGTGTTATTTCGTTGCAAGCCGGTAATCAATTCGCCAAGTATTTTCTGCTGGCGTCGATTTTTACGATATGCGGCGGTGCGATTACCGCCAATGCCGTCTGGGGATTGATTCCGTTTAACGAATGGACTTACCGGGCGACCGATATCGGCATGATGATGGACGCCATCTTACTCGCGCTGGCATTGGCCGAACGCTTTAATATCAATCAGAACGAGAAATTGCTGGCGGAGAAAATGGCCGGTATCGATTCGTTGACCAATCTGAATAACCGGCGCTCTTTTTATAAGTATGTTCAACCGATCTGGGCCATGGGGTTACGTAGCAAGAGCAGCACCTCCGTCATCATGCTGGATATCGACAATTTCAAGTTGCTCAATGACACGTACGGTCATGCCCTGGGGGACCGGGTTTTGGTGCAGCTGGCGGAAACATTGCAGAAAGAAGCGCGCAGCGGGGATATCCTGGCGCGTTGGGGAGGCGAGGAGTTTCTGGTTTTTCTGCCGGAAACCCGTTTAATCGATGCGATTGCCATTGCGGAACGGATGCGCAACAAAATCAACGTGATTCAGCTGACGAGCGTCAAAGGTGAGAAGCTTTTATTTACCGCCAGTTTTGGCGTTGCCCATACCTTCGTGACCAATGTATCGCTGGATGAATTGATTTCTCAAGCGGACCAACAACTTTACCGCGCCAAGAAACAGGGACGTAATTGCGTGTGCTCGGATCAATCCGGCTGAGGATAAAAGCATTGCAAAAATGAAAACCGGTCAGACAGTTCACCGCAACTGCCGGTCCTCGGCGGGATGGTAACGCTCAATGCAATTTCTGAGGATCCGCTCCGGTTTCATCGTCATCATCCTCGGCATCGAGTTCATCACAGCTCTCTTCCAATTCATCAATCAATCCCACGATCCGGCTATCCGGAATCATGCCATCGGCTAATACGCTGTCATCATCAATATCCGAAGGATCAACGTTGTCCTCATCATCCAACGAAAGTCTTTTCAATGCCACGGTAAACCTCCTTGCGATGTGGGTTGAATACGCTTTCATTAAAACACATGGCGGTGCAGTGGAAAGGAGGGATTAGAAAGGATTCTTTGTAACAATTCCGGGCTTTGGAAAGCGCGTCCGGAATAAAGGTTAATGCCGGATGCCGGGAGTCCGGATGATGTCAGAGCAGCGCCGCGCCGCTAAGTTACGGAGACCGGTTGCGATAGCCACTGGGTTCGCACTTGCTCGCGATTCAAGGCCAGCCACTGTAATGCAATGATGGCGCTGGCCGAATTGATCCGGCCCGATTGTAGAAAGGTGAATGCAGTATCCAGCGGAACGACATGCACTTTGATGTCTTCGCCTTCTTCGGGAGCACCATGAATACCACCGGCTTTTGCCGCATCGGCCCGGCCGCAAAACAGGGCAATGCGTTCGCTGGTGCCACCGGGGCTGACCAGAAAATCGCACACCGGGAGCAAAGCGGTGATGATGCAATCGGCTTCTTCGATGCTTTCGCGTTTGACCACGTCTTGCGCAGTTTCACTGCTTTCGATCATGCCGGCGACGATTTCCAGCAGCCAAGGCCCGCCTGGTGCAGTCAGCGCGCCAACGCGGAATTGCTCAATCAGGATGACTGCATCGCGGATCGGATCATACGGCAGGACGGCAGCGGCATGGCCGCGCTCGAACAGTTCACGGCTCAGCGGGCGGCTCCAGCCGCCATTGAATAGCCGGTGACGCAACCGGTATTTTTCTATCCGGAAGAAACCTTCAAAACAAATCGTTTTCTCTAAAATTTCTACATCTGCACTCACAGCGGTTTATCCCATGCGTAAAGATTGTCATGCTGCGCATGCCATGCCGCAAGCTGTGCTATTTTGCAACGGCTAGAGCTAACGCAATCCCAACGTATCGAGTGTCACATCGTCATCGTCGTCCAAATCATTCTTGACGGTATCGAATTCGTCATCGTCAAATTCATCTTTGGTGGTCTCAAATTCATCGATTATTTTTGCAAATTTTCCGGGCGGTATTTTGCTGTCCGTTACAACATCATCCTCATCATTCAAACTATCAATAGGATAGATACCGTCGTCGTCATCGAAAGAAAGCTCTTTAATCATTGCCATTACCTCCGTGTCAATATTTTTGAAGATACGCTATTGATAACAGACCCTACCGTTGAAACAATTAAAGATCACCCGGGGTTTTTCCCGGCAATTCTGAGATTTGAATGATATTCATCAAGAAAATCATTTGCTAAGCGATTCTTCTCAATTATAAATATACGCTATTTGATTTTTTCTGGCGGAAAAAGTTTGCTGATGAAATAGCGCTACTGGCATTGGGTATGGCGGTTATTCCGGTTTATGTCATGAAGAACAGTATAGTTTTGAGGCTGCTGGTATCCGGAATAGCCAACGGTGTTTGAGCGATCATCGTTTCCGATTATTGCCAGCCGGTCACTTCATAGCCTTTTTCTTCCAGGCAGCGCGATACAAAATTGGCATACGCTTGGCTGGGTTGTGAGGATCTCGGGGAAAACAGAATCCCTCGCAATAATCCCGCAACCGCGCCACTGGCCGCGCCCACTAAAGAGCCTTGCCCAGCCGCACCGTATATCGCTCCGCCTGCTGCACCGCTTGCCGCTCCCACACCGGCTCCCATTGCGGTGCTGCTAGCCACATCACCCAACTGGCCGCCGCCTTCCTTGGCACCGGCTGATTCAGCCATTTTTCTGCAAGCTTCAATATCTTTTTCAGCAGCTGCTTTGCCGACAGATAGAAAATGCGTGTTGGGATATATAACAGGTCCAGTGCTGGAGCAAGCCGATAAACCCAGAAAGATAGATCCCGCGATCAACGTCATTCCCAATTTCATTGTTTCACCTCCGGTTGAAGAAATAATACTGACTGAGTGGATAGTATAGCGGTTATGGTGTTCACTATTCTGCAAAGAAAGCAGCTGCCGGATAGAACTTGGCCGATGCGGATTGAGAATTGCAGAGAGGGTAGTTGAGGAAACTGAATTGCGATAAAACGGAGTGTGATCACTGATGCTGTGAAAATGCCGCTGCCCAGACCATCTGGCAGCGGCATCCGTCAAGTTAGACGATAACAATCAAACGTGGTGTTTTATTTGCTATCTTTTGCGGTTAAAGCGCCCAGGAAGGCTTTGACATCCTCGACAAAACCAGGACCCACTTTCCGTCCGAGCTGATGTTCCGCCATTTCTTCAATGGCTTCGTCCAATGTTTTGACTGAACCGTCATGAAAGTACGGCGCTGTTTTGGTGATGTTTCTCAGGCTGGGCACTTTAAACACTTTCTTGTCGGTTTCCAGTCCGGTTACAGCAAACCTGCCGACATCGGATGTTTTATATTCTTCGACAAGACCGATTTTTTTATAGGAATTGCCGCCGATGGCCACACCGTTATGACAATTGGCGCATCCCATATGGACGAATTTTTGCAAGCCTCTTTTTTCGGCATCATTCAATGCATTTTCATCGCCTTTGAGAAAATCGTCAAAGCGCGATGGCGTGATCAGCGTGCGCTCAAAAGCGCCGATGGCTTTGCCCACATTTTTGTATTGAATCGGATCTTTTTCATCTTTAAACGCTTCGGCAAACATGGCTTTGTATTCGTCGATTTTTTTCAGTTTGTCGACCACCGCCGCTTCACTCGGCATGCCCATTTCGATCGGATTCAAAATCGGTCCCAACGCCTGCTCTTCAACGTCTTTCGCGCGTCCATCCCAGAATTGCGCGATATGCAGAGCGGCATTGAACGTGGTGGGAGAATTTCTGCCGCCGCGTTTGCCTTCATGACCCGGTGACGTTGGTTGGCTGTCGACACCGAAATTATTCAGTTGATGGCAGGAGTTACAGGAAATGGTGTCATTCACTGACAGTTTGGGATCGAGATACAGTTTTTTGCCCAACGCGATTAAAGCAGCATTCTTTTTTTCGTCGATAATCGATGCTGGCAGCGGTTCGAAAAATTGTTTTAAGGTGGTCTTATCGAGTTTGTGGTGGCCGCCGTGCATCATGCCGCCCATTCCGTGATGGCCGTCATCATGCATTTCGCTATGATGGTCGTCCTTTTTTTTCGCATCACCCTGATGATCATGCCCGCTCTGAGCATAACTGTATGAACTTACTATGAATGCCAGGAATAAAAATATTTTCATATGACCTCCAAAAAAATTAACATTAGCACTTTGATCGATTTTATTGAATAAGCAAAATGCTTAATTGCAGACAATTACTTACAGGAGAAACGTTTTTTTATCTTTCTTATCCGGTTCTCAGCGGAAGCGCTGAAGGACGGAGACGAGATACTAGCGGATTTGTTTCTATTGTAGAAGGAGTGTTTCAAATTTATCGGCAGTCATCGGCTTGCTGAAAAAATTACCTTGCCCGAAATCGCAGCCCATGGAAATCAATAATTCTTTTTGCAAATCGGTTTCGACGCCTTCGGCGATTACCTTCATGCCCAAGCGGTGCGCCATTGTAATAACCGCTTCGCACAGAATTCTGTCGTTGGATTTGCTGTCCAGATTGGAAATGAATGAACGGTCGATCTTGAGATAATCGATATCGAATTTCTTCAGATAGGACAATGAAGAATAACCTGTGCCGAAATCATCAATGGCTACCTGAACGCCGGCATCGCGGTAATTTAATAATTGTTTAACTACCAATTCGTGCACATCGAGCAGCAAGTTTTCGGTGATTTCAACGATGATACTTTGCCCGTCCAGGCCGCGTTCATTGAGATGGTTGACCCAATCGCTCATTTTGCTGATGAATTGCTTGGGTGACTTATTGATGCTGATCTGAAAACCGGCGTTGAAATGGGTTTGCCAGAGGGCAACCTGATTGACCGCTTGTTTGAAGACCCAGTCGCCGATGTCGGTGATGAGATTGGTTTCTTCCGCGATGCTGATAAATTCCCCCGGATACACAGTGCCCCGTTCCGGGTGCTGCCAGCGGATCAGGGCTTCGGCTTTGTAGACATTGCCGGTTGCCAGTTCCACGATCGGTTGATACAGCAAATAAAGTTGTTGATCCCGCAGTGCGTTGCGCAATTCGTACGCGGTTCTCGAACGGACTTCGGTTGCCGTGCGCATATTCGATGTGAAACAACTCCAGCAGTTGCGGCCATTGTTTTTGGCGGCATACATGGCTTGGTCGGCATTCTTAATCAATATTTCAACATTATTGGCATCATCGGGGAAAAACGTGGCACCGATACTCGCGGAAACATACGCTTGCTTGGTATTGAGATGAAACGGTTTGGCCAATTCCAGCAAGATCATTTGCATGATCTTTTCGGCACTTCGATGCTCACTGATGCCGTTCAGTATGATGGTGAATTCGTCCCCGCCCAGGCGCGCCACGGTATCGGTTTCCCGCACGCAGCTGCTTAGCCGCTTGGCTGCCTCCGCCAGTAGCGCATCGCCCACGCTATGCCCCAATGAATCGTTTACTTCCTTGAAGCGGTCGAGATCGATAAACAGCACTGCCAATCCCGCGCCGATCCGGGCTGCATTTTTAATGTCATGATTTAACCGGTCATAGAACATATTGCGGTTCGGTAATCCGGTCAATGAATCGTAATTGGCTTGCCGCCAGATGATTTCATCCGATTTCTTCTTGCTGGTGATATCGGAAAAGTTGATCAGGTAATGGCTGATCCGTCCGTCCTTGCTACGTACCGGAATAATATTGAACCACGCCGGATACTCGCGCCCCTGCTTGTGCCGGTTCCAGATTTCGCCATACCAATGGTTATGCTGCTTGACGCTTTGCCAGATTTTCTGAAAAAAATTGCTGCCGTGCCTGATGGATGTAACGATGGTTACAGATTTTCCGACGATCTCTTCATCCGCATAACCGGTTATTTTGTGCAGCGCTTTGTTAATCGAGATGATGATCTTGTTGGCATCCGCGATCATGATTGCTTCGGTGCTGTTTTCAAAAACCTTGCTGGAAAGATATAACTGCTCGTTGACTTTCTTTTGTTCCAGTGCGATACCGATAATAAATGAACCGATTTCCAGCAGCTTGCGGTGAAAAGTGCTGGGTAAGCGATGCTCGAAACTGGACAGCGCAAACGATCCGACGCATTCGCCGCCTTTGCTGCGCACCGGCATGGACCAGCAGGAAAGAATATTGAAATCGATGGCCAGCTGGCGGATGTTCTGCCAGCGCGGATCGTCCAGCGTGCTTTCGACAAAAACCGGTTCCTGGCGGAAAACGGCATTACCGCAGGAGCCGGCTCCCGGACCCGGACGCAGGCCATTGAGCTGCACAATGCACGCTTCCGGAACACTGGGTGCGGCAAACACATTCATGCATTGCTTTTCCTTGTCTAATAGCATGACCGATGCCACCGCGTTATCCAGCAGCTGCTCCATCAACAAGCAGACTTTCTCGCAGATTTCCTTGTAATCATTTCCCAGTACCACCAGTTGAAGAATTTCTTGCTGAAACTGGAGGATCCTGCCCTGTTCGGTATTGGTCAGGTCAAAATAATTGGTCGGTGCAAAAATCTGCGCGGATAAATCCTTATTCACAAGAATATTCTTACTCATTCGCGGTTAGCATGGCCAGTAAGGTTTCATGAGAGATTAGCAATGGCATTGAATGCCGGATAGGATGTCAATAAATGAGCTGAGTTGGCCGGAATTATACGATAAATTACTCACATGTTAAAAAACTTACTGCTAGGATAATCACTTACATTTTTCTGCTTTTGCGTGTCGCTGCATGGAGATATTTGTCAGCGGATTGTTTCAAAATTATTCGCAGCGATACACATTACCGACAAATATGATTTCCTTATCAGCTCCCGGTATTTCATACCGTCCTGAATTATTGGAGTAAATGATATGCACGGTGTCGCCGCCCAGTTGCTGCGCTTCGTTTCTTAAGTTGTTACGGGCCTTGATCAACCGGTCCACATAAGGAGTATTGACCTCTCCGCTGTCATTTTCTTTCGAGGAACCCTTCACTTTACCGAGTAACTCGCATCCATCGGGACCTTGTTCACCGACCACCATCGTGACGGTTTTGGTTTTTTCCGGTTGCGGCGGGACTTCGCCCGTTTGTGCCGAAGCTCCGGTACAGCTCAGGATGATTGAAACGAACATGGCTGCTTGGGTTAACTGGTTTAATTCTTTGCAAACATTCATTGCTGACTCCTGATACATACGAATTGTATTCTTAAAGCCGGTTAGCATAGAGAAGCGCAGTATGGCCCGTCAATAGCATTCGTCGAAGCTCGGCCGGATAATGGCGGCAATAGGAGGAAATAAAGCCACTCACGGCATCTTTTCAAACGGCTTACGGGATTATCGGTGCTGTATATTGCAGGAATGTAACTAACAGGAGGTGTGACGTTGGATATCATGATTTATATTTCCCTGGCGGGACTGGCCATCGTGTTTGTGTACGGCGTCATGTTGTACAACAGTTTGGTGGATATTAAGCACAGCGTATCGCAGGCATGGTCGAATATCGATATTCTTTTGAAGCAGCGCCATGATGAGCTGCCCAAGCTGGTGGAAACCTGCAAGCAGTATATGGGTTTTGAACAGGAAACGCTGAAGCAAGTGATTGCGGCGCGATCACAGGTTTCCAACGCGCGGGAGGCCGGTAATATCGGTGCGCTGGGCGCGGCGGAAAATATGCTGCGCATGGGATTGGGCAATCTGTTTGCCGTGGCGGAAGACTACCCCGAGTTGAAAGCCAGCGAGAAATTCCGCCATTTGCAGGCGCGTATCAGCGGATTGGAAAACAGCATCGCCGACCGCCGTGAGTATTACAACGAAGCAGTCAAAATCAACAATGTGCGCATCGAGCAGTTCCCCGATGTCATCATCGCCAATTGGTTTAAATTCAAACCGCGCGATCTGCTGGAATTCAGCGATGCCGATAAGCAGGATGTCAATATCGGCAAGCTGTTTGGTTGACGTGGAGGGCGCATGAACCAAATACTGGCTGACATTCCGCCGCAGGATTATCCCTATGTGCTGGGTGCGGTGATCGTTGCGGCATTGACCGGTTTTTATTTTTTTATGCATAACTGGAAACGGCTGCGCCTCATTGAGGACACACCAACCGCTAAATTACGCTCGGCGCATCAAGGTTATGTTGAATTGGAAGGAAAGGGGCAATTCATCGACGACCGGCCGATTTACGCGCCGTTATCCAATCACCCCTGTCTTTGGTACCGCAGTGAAATTGCCCAGCAGGAAACATTCACCGAAAAAGGCCGCACGCAAACGCGCTGGAATGTGGTGTACACCAATACCAGCGATCACCGTTTCAGGCTCACCGATGGTGTCAGCAGTTGCTATGTCGATCCGGATCGCGCGGAAATCAACGGTATCGAGAAACTGGTGTGGTACGGCAATAGCGAATGGCCAACCCGGACACAAATACTGGAAAGCCAGTCGATCGTTCATGCCATGACCAACAACTACCGCTACAGCGAGTGGCTGATACTGCCCGGGCAGCCGCTGTACATATTAGGGCAATTCAGCACTTGGTCTGCTGCAACACAGAAATCAATGCGCGACGTGATGATCAATGTGATCAACGATTGGAAAAAGGACCAAGCCACGTTGCGGGAACGGTTCGACAGCAACAAGGACGGCAACATCGACCAGCAGGAATGGGAAGTGGCGCGATCCGAAGCGCACGCCGCAGCGCAGCAGATTCATGATGAGTTGGCACTGGAGCCGGATACCAGCATCATGGCCAAACCCAACAATCCGTCGCGGCCTTTTATTATCTCGATGTATCCGCAAGCCTTGCTGGCACGGAAATACCGCCGCAGCGGCTATGCCGCCTTGGCGGGGTGCATCCTATCGATCTGCGCTGCTGCTTGGCTGGTGCATGTGCATGGATAATGCGCTGAATCGCCATGCCACTAATGCCAGAACAATTTGGATCGCGCCAGACGATGCCACAAGGCTGGAGATAACCGTGGATGCTGCGCGGCTTCGGACGCCAATACGCCACTGAGGCAGCCAAACTCAAAGCCGAGCGCGGCGGATTTATGCGGTAGCTTGTACAGTAACTGCAGCGCGATACGCCGGTCGTTCTCGATTCCCAATTCATCTTGTAAAGCGGTCAAAGCGTTCAAGAATCGATTCACCCGTTTTCCGTATAGCGGTGCAAACGCTTCCACGCAGTAACGCATTTTTTTGGCGGCGATACGCGCAAAATGGCGCTCGGCCGGATCCAGCCGGGCAAAACCGCGGCAGCATTTGCGCAGCTTCTGCCAGCGTTTCTCCAGTATGACTTCAGCCCATGTTCCGGTCGTGCGCATGTGTTCATTAATTGGTGTTATCAAAAGGCTGCGGCCGATGTCGAGCGTGAGCTGGGTGAACACCGGTGCCAGCAATAATGCTTGCGCCCTTTGCCTCGCTTGCGCAGCGGCATTGTGCAACAAAGCTAATGCGGTTTCGGAAACGGCAGTATTTTCGGCTGATGTAGCCAGAACGGGCAGGATGCCGGGTAGAATTTCTTGGTGAAACACATCCCAGTCGCGCGCTGGATTCAGTGCGTGGGTCAACGCGCGCAACGGTTGTTCCCAAGCAGGTATTTCCTGTCCCAGCGATTTCGCCAATTGCGCACCGGCACGCAAACGGCGCAACGCAATGCGCAGCTGATGCAGATACTCGATGTTCTCTGCCTGTTCGAGAAAGCCAGGTACGTTGGCGGATAATTGCACCAGTGCCGCTTGCACGATGGCATGCCATGCTTCACCCGCCGGTTGGTCCCGGTCGATACCCGGGCGAATGGCTTTGACCGGGCTGGGACTAAACGCGCCGCACAGGATATAGCCGCGTTCCGCTTTGCTGCGCGGTTCGATATGCAATGGCGCTTGTTGCAGTAATTGCGTTGCAATATCAAATAAAAATTCCGCCGGACCGGATTTGAGTTCGATTTCCACTTCGCAAATATCGCGCGATAACTCAGCGGCGAAGATTTTGCCGGTATCGAGCGCCACTTCCGCTTGCGCGGCACCTTCGCCGATTTGCCACGTTGTGCGCCGGAACTCGGTGGTGAATACCGGCGCGATGCGCTTGAGTTTGATTCCGGCGAGCAGATCCAGCGCTGCTTGCGGCAATGCGGAGAAATCCGGATGACGGCCGTCCGTGACCGCCATTTCCCACTCCGGGCGGCTCGTCAACGCACCGACCGATTGCGTCTCCGCTTTCAACGTCTGTATCCATTGATCACCGGCCTGGCGCACGCGTAACGCGATACCGCGCTGCATCAGATCGAATTTCGGTGTATCGAAGTAAATGCTCAGTAAAGTGCGCTGTTGCGGAGCAACGGCGTGCAGCAAGGGATGACGCCGGATGCGCGCAACATAACGCGGCTGCAAAGCCAGCTTGAGCTCGATTTCCATATAATTTTTCCGTGAGAGTGGTGTCGCGACGGGCAGCGGTTGGAGCGGATACTGTACTATTCAATCTTCAAGGTATCAAAATTGATTCCCTCGGGCGCCGGTGGTGTTGCCAGTTTCATATTTTCCAGTGCGGTGACCACTTGTTGCGCAATGACCAGATTGCGGTACCACTTGTAATTGGCCGGCACGATATGCCACGGTGCGAGATCGGTGCTGGTGGCGCTGAGCATGGCTTCGAACGCATCCATATAGTTTTTCCAGAATTTACGTTCTTCGATGTCGCTGGTGCTGAACTTCCAGCGTTTCTCCGGATTGTTGATGCGTTCCTCCAGCCGTTTCTTTTGTTCATCCTTGGAAATGTGCAGAAAAAACTTCAGAATGCACGTGCCGCTCTCGAACAAGAGTTCCTCGAATTCATTGATCTGGTTAAACCGTTGCTGCACCACCTTATCCGAAATCAAGCCGTGCACACGCGTGATCAGCACATCTTCGTAATGCGAGCGGTTAAAAATACCGATCTGGCCTTTCTCCGGCGCTTTCTGATGCACGCGCCACAAAAAATCATGTTTCAGCTCTTCCGCCGACGGCGACTTGAACGTCACCACCTTGCACCCCTGCGGATTGATGCCCGACATCACATGCTTGATGACGCCATCCTTGCCGCTGGTATCCATACCCTGCAACACAATCAGCAACGCGCGGTTGCCGTTGGCGAATAAACGCTCCTGCAAATCATCCAATTTGCCAATCAATTTTTCCGTGGCAGCTTTGGCTTCTTCCTTGCCTTGCGTGGTTTTCTGGAAATCACCGGTATCGTCAGGATCGCATTGCGACAGATCGAGCTTGCTGCCGGGTTTTACTGGGTGGTTTTTCATTTTGTTTTGTACTGAACTACTAATTTGAGTCATTGCCATGTGAATGATAAGCGAATTCTCTTTGATTGAAGTCGTCACCAGTAGAATACAGGCAAAGTGATGTTTTTCTGGGTTTTTCAAATACATCGGTATAGTGAACTTCGCCCCAAACAACAATAGCACCATTTTCTTGATTGATGGCTTCAATTTGTTGTTGATTAAGTTTTTTCCCAAGCTCAACACACGAATGAATTGATTCGCCAGGTGAGAGAGTCGATTTGGATGCGTGCTCGGGAAAATTTGGTGAATCGAGTTTTATTTCAAGTGGCCATTTATGTAAATTAATATTTAAAGAGCATGTCAAGTTAAAAGCTGGGGTATTTCCATGATTCTTAGTTATTACTGACACAATAAGAGATCCGTCATCAGAAAAAGATATTTTTTCGCTGTGCATCATTGAGACATAAGCACGTAATTGCGTTTGGGCGTTCTTTTCGGCACCAATTACAAGTTGGCGAGTTGCCCAGTAGAGAGCACAAGTAGCTATAAATAATAGAAAAGTCAATAAATGTATGGGGTCCGCAAGAAACTTATCGAGCCAATCTCGATTATTTTCTTGCACTTTATTTTGTAACTTATTATCTGATTCTGTTCTTGTGATTGATGGCTCGATACGATTATTTTGGTTTTCGATATTTTCAATTTTTACGGATTTGTTGGTTGGCGGCTCTTGTGCAAAGCTAAGCGTAGATACAAAAAATAACATCATAACTAATGCGACATTAAGTGCATGATAAATAAAAGTCATTGGGATTTCCAATTAAAATAAAAAATTGATTAATTAAGCCTATTAGAAGTCGAGATTGGTTTTGATTTATAAAAAATGCCGAGAAATGAGAATTTAATTTGATTTTTAGAAACGCATTATTTTGTAACTCAAAACTTTTTGTTTAACAAGACAAATAAAGATCTAATCGAACTAGGGCCTGTTAACACAATCTGATTGCTTCGACGATGAGAGCGAAGTGGATAAAGGAGATGAAGACGACATCGAGCTTATCGAACCTGGAGAAGATGCGGCGAAATCCCTTGAGCCTTCTGAACAATCGTTCGATCTCGTTGCGTTTTTTGTACATGGCACGGTTGTATTCCCAGGGTGACAAGCGATTTGCTTTGGGCGGAACAACCGGGATGTAACCCAAATCTAGTGCCAGTTGCCGGGTTTGGTCGCCCTCATAAGCACGATCCATCAGCAGGTAGGTGGGCGTATTGACGGGACCGAGGGAAAGCAAAAGCTGCCTGCCCTCTGGCGCATCGTGGGCGTGACCGGGCGAGAGGGCAAAGCCTATGGTTGTTCTGGAATCTGCGGCAACCAGATGAATTTTGGTGGTCCATCCACCTCGAGATTTTCCGATGGATTGGGGGCCGTTTTTTTTAACGCACCCGTACCGTCGGGATGGACTTTGATGCTGGTGCTGTCCAGCGAAACAGTTTCAATACGGATACGGATGATTTGCTGATGCTGAAGTTGCCCAAATACATGGCTCAGTACACCACTCTTTGCCCAGCGATTCATGCGGGTATAGATGGTATGCCAGTTGCCGAATCGCTTGGGCAGTCCTCGCCACTTGCAGCCATGCTCGGCAACGTAAAGAATGGCATTGAGAACTTGCAGATTGGAATGGCTGACGTTGCCACGCTGACGCGGCAGGCAGTGCTCGATCTGTTGATATTGAGTTTCGGTGATTTCCATCACCAAATTATATCAAATAGCGTTAACAGGCCCTAGTATTATTAGGAAGTAATCATGAACGACCCCCATTTCACCGTCCCCATCGCCCAGCACATCTGGGATACCAAATACCGCTACTATGAGCACGGTGTCGCGCTGGACACTTGTATCGAAGACACCTGGCAGCGTGTTGCGAAGGCGCTGGCCGTGCCGGAGAAAAGTCCGGATGATTCGCAGGCGCGCTTTTACAGCATTCTGCGCGATTTTAAATTTCTTCCCGGCGGGCGGATTCAAGCGGGGGCGGGGACTGCGCATCAGGTGACGTTGTTTAATTGTTTCGTGATGGGGACGATTGCCGATTCGATGGATGGCATTTTTGACGCGCTCAAGGAAGGGGCGTTAACGATGCAGCAGGGCGGCGGGGTTGGGTATGATTTCTCGACGCTGCGGCCACGCGGTATGCCAGCCGCCAGTGTCGGGTCGGTGGCTTCCGGGCCGGTTTCGTTCATGCGCATCTGGGACAGCATGTGCGCGACCATCCTGTCGACCGGCGCGCGGCGCGGTGCGATGATGGGTACGTTGCGTTGCGATCATCCGGATATCGAGGAATTCATCGCCGCCAAGCAGGATCGCAGCCAGTTGCGGCATTTCAATGTTTCCGTGCTCATCACCGACGCGTTTATGACCGCCGTCAGCCGTGACGACGATTGGCCGCTGGTTTTTCCTGCGAGCGAAAGTGAAACCGGTGGCGAGCTGCTCGTGCGTGTCTGGCCAGGCTATGGCGATACGGTGCCGTGCAAGGTGTACAAACGCATCCGGGCGCGTACGTTATGGCAGAAAATCATGCAAGCCAACTATGATTACGCCGAACCGGGCGTGTTGTTCATCGACCGCATCAACCGGCTGAATAATCTGTATTACTGCGAAACGATTCAAGCCACCAATCCGTGCGGCGAAGTGCCGCTGCCGCCTTACGGCGCTTGCAACCTGGGTTCGATCAATCTCACGCAATTCGTGCGCAATCCTTTTACTGCACAGACGAGTCTCGATCTGGAAGGCATCGGCGCGGTAGCTGCAACCGCCGTGCGGCTGC